>NZ_JBEPEI010000003.1:0-641564 GCF_040300765.1 Streptosporangium sp. NPDC000239
GGTTGGGGTCTTCCCTTTGGGCGGTTTAAAAAACTCAACCCATAAAAACTTGTTTTTTACACGTTAAAACGAACGGGGACACACGAGTCGGTCGCTTCCGCACGCGGAAGCGACCGCCAGTGTTCTTGGGGGAGCACGAGCGCCGTGGGCGGCGCGGGAGGCCCGGCCGTCAGGCGGGCAGCAGGGCCAGCAGACGCCGCTTCAGCTCGGCGTGGCGCTCGTCGTCGTAGAGGGCGGGGTCGTGGGTGGCCACGTCCCACAGCCCCTCACAGGCGAGCCGCACGATCTGGGCGGTCGTGGGGTCGGGCTCGGTGTCGAGCCCCTCACGGTGCCAGCGGGCCATCGCCTCACGCAGGGGGGCGAGCAGATAGGGGTTGCCCGAGGCGCCGGTGACCACGGCCCAGCGTCGCAGCCTGCCACTGCGCACGGCGGCGAAGGTGGCGTGCAGATAGTTCTTTGTGTAGGTGTCGTGGCCCTGGGTGGCGACGAGCTGGTCGAAGTCTTCGATCAGCCGCTCGACCATGCCTTTGATCAGGGCTTCCTTGGTGGCGAAGTGGTAGAGCAGCCCGCCCTTGCTGCAGCCCGCGCGCTCGGCGACGGCCGCCAGGGTGAGCGCCTGGGAGCCCTGGTCGCACAGCAGACTCTCCGCCGCGTCCAGCAACTCCTCCCGCCTCATGCAGAGGACTGTACCGTCCGGACGGTACAGTGGTCAAACCGAGGATGGGCTTCCCGCCGGGCACGGATACCCTTGGAAGGGACAAACGATCTGGGGAAGGGAAGTGCGGCAGTGGAGTCCGCCTATCTCGATCACGCGGCGACCACGCCGATGCTTCCCGAAGCGGTAGAGGCGATGACGGCTCAGCTGGGGCGGGTCGGCAACGCGTCGTCACTGCACACCGCGGGCCGCCGTACGCGCCAGGTCGTCGAGGAGGCCCGCGAGAGCATCGCCGAGGCGCTCGGCGCCCGGCCCAGCGAGGTCGTGTTCACCTCGGGCGGTACCGAGGCCGACAACCTCGCCATCAAGGGCCTCTACTGGTCGCGCAGGGCCAAGGGCGCCAACCGCATCCTGATCAGCGCCGTCGAGCACCACGCCGCGCTCGACCCGGCCCACTGGCTCGGCGACCACCAGGGCGCCGTCGTGGAGTCCCTTGAGGTGGACGAGTACGGCAGGGTGCACCCGCACACCCTGCGCGCCGCCATCGAGCGCGACCCCGGCAGCGTCGCCCTGGTCAGCGTCATGTGGGCCAACAACGAGGTCGGCACCATACAGCCCGTCAGGGTGCTCGCCGCGATCGCCCGCGACCACGGCATCCCCTTCCACACCGACGCCGTCCAGGCCATCGGGCAGCTTCCCGTCGTCTTCGCCGACTCGGGGGTCGACGCCCTCACGCTCTCCGGGCACAAGGTCGGCGGCCCGATGGGCACCGGCGCGCTGCTGCTGGCCAGGGGGATCGACCCGGTCCCCGTGCTGCACGGCGGCGGGCAGGAGCGCGACGTGCGCTCCGGCACCCTCGACGCCCCCTCGGTCGCGGGCATGGCCACCGCGGTACGGCTCGCGGTCGCCCGGCAGGCCGAGACCGCCGCCCGGCTGACCGCGCTCCGCGACGACCTGGTCGCCAGGATCCGCCAGGCCGTACCCGATGTGATCCTCAACGGAGATCCGGCCAACCGGCTCCCCGGCAACGCGCACTTCTCCTTCCCCGGCTGCGAGGGCGACGCGCTGCTCATGCTCCTGGACGCCAAGGGGGTCGAGTGCTCGACGGGCTCGGCGTGCTCGGCGGGCGTCGCCCAGCCCTCCCACGTCCTGCTCGCCATGGGCGCCGACGCGGTCAGGGCACGGGGTTCACTGCGTTTCACCCTCGGGCACACCTCGACGCCGTCCGATGTGGACAGGGTCACCGGCGTCATCGCGGGCGTCGTCGAGCGCGCCCGCCGGGCGGGCCTGATCTGACGGCGCCGCCCGGCCCGGCGGAGAGGGCTCCCACGCGGGTACGCTCAAGGGTGTTATGAGACTTCGCGTGCTTGCCGCCATGTCCGGCGGCGTCGACTCAGCGGTGGCGGCGGCCCGCGCCGCCGAGGCCGGTCACGATGTCACCGGCGTCCACCTCGCCCTGTCCGCGAACCCGCAGTCGCATCGCACCGGCGCCAGAGGGTGCTGCACGATCGAGGACTCCCGGGACGCCCGCAGGGCCGCCGACGTGATCGGCATCCCCTTCTACATCTGGGACATGGCCGAACGGTTCCAACGCGACGTGGTCGAGGACTTCGTCAGCGAGTACGCCGCGGGCCGTACGCCCAACCCGTGCCTGCGCTGCAACGAGAAGATCAAGTTCGAGGCGGTCCTCGACCGGGCCCTCGCGCTCGGCTTCGACGCCGTGGCCACCGGCCACCACGCCCGGCTCGTGGACGGCGCGCTCAGCCGCAGCCCCGACGAGGGCAAGGACCAGTCCTACGTGCTCGGCGTGCTCACCAGGGAACAACTTGGCCACGCGATGTTCCCGCTGGGCGACTCGACGAAGGCCCAGGTGCGTGAGGAGGCCGCCAGGCGCGGGCTCATGGTGGCCGACAAACCCGACAGCCACGACATCTGCTTCATCGCCGACGGCGACACCCGGGGCTTCCTCGAAAGGCGTCTCGGCACGGCCCCCGGGCCGATCGTGGACGCCTCGGGCGAGGTGGTCGGCAGCCACGAGGGCGCCTACGGCTTCACGGTCGGCCAGCGCAAGGGCCTGCACATCGACCGGCCCGCCCCCGACGGGCGCCCGCGCTACGTGCTGTCCATCGAGCCGGTCTCCAACACGGTCACCGTCGGGCCGCGCTCGGCCCTTGAGGTCACCTCCGTCGAGACCGTGCGCCCGGTGTGGAACGGGCCCGTCGCCGAGCCGTACGAGCCGCTGGCCTGCACGGTCCAGCTCCGGGCCCACGGTGAGGTGTACGGCTGCCGCATCCAGGTGTCCGGCGAGGAGGTCCACGTCGCCCTGGACACCCCCGCGACCGGGGTCGCGGCGGGCCAGGCCGCCGTGTTCTACCTGGAGGACACCGTGATCGGGTCCGCCACGATCGCCAGGGCCGTGTGACCTTCGCGGGAGGCGAAGGTCACTCCTCGATGGCTCCGCCGACCGCGCGCAGATGGGCGCGGAAGGTCAGGGAGGGGTCTTCGGCGCGTCCTGCCAGGTAGGCGCCGAAGGCCACCTGCTCGCGCAGTGAGGTGCCCGCGTGGATGCGGTCGGCCTGACGCCGTTCGACGTCGCGGATCGCCTCGGCGCGGGTGAACACCTCCTCGGCGCGTCCGGCCGGGATGAAGATCACGCCGTCGTCGTCGCCGAGGACCAGGTCGTCGGGGCCGACCGTCCACTCCCCGACGGCGGCGAACTCCAGCGCGCCCTCAGGACGCTCGTTCAGGCTCAGGGGGCCGGTCGGGATCGAACCCAGGCTGAAGACCGGCAGCCCGATCGCCCGGATGTCGGCCGTGTCGCGGTGCAGCCCCCAGATCACGACCCCCGCGAGCCCGGCGGCCCGGGCCTCAAGGACCACGAGGTCACCGATGCAGCTCTCGTCGAGCCGTCCTCCGTTGTCGGCGACGAGCACGTCACCGGGCGCGGACAGCTCGCACGCCTCAAGGAAGACGTCGACGCTGCCCGCGTGCCTGGCCGGGCACACCCGTCCGGCCAGACGGCCACCGGGCACCGCGGAGCGGGTGCCCGCCGGGGCGCAGCGCACCGCAACCCCGGCGCGCAGGCAGCCGTCCGTCAGATGCGCGGTGGTCAGAGTCTCGAACCGCCGCCGGAGCTCCTTGGGGTCCATGCCGCCCTTCCTCTCGCCGGGGAGATCACGTCGCCTCCCACGGTAGGGCCGGACCCCCGGCTAGGACAGGGTGACGGACTCACCCGGCGCGAGGCGGCGGATCTCCGCCCCCTGCTTGTCGGCCTCCATCGCCAGCCACCTGTCGACGAGGCCGAGGCCGACGTCGTTGAGCAGGCCGTCATGGGTGGAGAAGGCCCTGGCCGGGCGGACCTGGCGGAGGTAGTCCACCGTCTCGGAGAGCTTCAGCCATGGCGCGTTGGTCGGCACGAGCAGGGTGGGGACCTCGGTCTCCGGCGGGGTGAACGCGTCGCCGGGGTAGAAGACCTCCTCGTCCACCAGGAAACCGACGTTGCTCACGATCGGCGCGTCCGGGTGGTTGGGGGCGTGCCACTCTCCGACGACCCGTACGGCGAAGCCCGCCGTGTCGAAGGTGTCGCCGTGCCGTACGACGTGGATCTTGGCCGGGACGTCGGTCAGGTCGGCCGCCACGGCCTCGTTGGTCCAGATCTCCAGTGACGGCTCGGCCTCGGCCGCCCCGCGCAGCCGTTCCACCTCCACGTGGTCGAAGTGCTCGTGGGTGATGAGCACGGACCGCGCCCCCTGGAGGGCTGACTCCTCGCTGAAGGCCCCGGGGTCGATCACCAGGGCCGAGCCGTTCTTCTCAAGGCGGACACACGCGTGCGTGAACTTCGTCAGCTTCATCGTCCCAGCCTAGGCAGGCCGCTCAGTAGCCGACGTAGCCGGTGCCGGTCTTGGCGCCGACGACGCCGGGCACGTTCGAGACCGAGCCGTAACGGCTGATCGCGTAGCGGACCCCGGCGATGATGTTGTCGACCGGGTTGTAGATGTCGTCGTACCCGCTCAGCTTGTAGCTGCCGAAGGTCGGGTCGATGGTCTGCATCAGCCCCTTGGACGGGGTGCCCGCGGCGGCGTTGGAGTCCCAGAGGTTGATCGCGTGCGGGTTGCCACCCGACTCGTGCTGGATGATCATGGCGATGTCGGCGGGGTTCATCTTCTCCGGCGGGTAGCCGTGGGACCTGAGGATCTCCAGCGCCTGGTCGATCCACTCCTTGAGCTTCCCGGTCGGCGCGGGGCCGCCACCGGGCGGGGGCGCGCCGCTCGGCCCGTAACCTCCTGAGGCGACCGGGTTCGGTGTCCCGGTGTCGCCGTGCGGCGCGAGGTGCGGCCGGTAGCCGACCGTCCTCTCCCACACGACCGTACGGCCGGCGCCCGGTACGAACGTCTGGTCGAGGGGGGCCGGGATGTCGGCGAAGGAGATCTTCCTTTCGGCCATGTGCTTCTTGACGGCGGCCAGCGCCTGGGTGACGGCCTTGTCGGCGGCCTCCATGTGGGGGCGGGCTCCGGTGACGGCGCCGTTCACCAGCGAGGTGATGTGCGGCTGCAGGTCCTTCTCCTCGGCCTTCGGGTTGGCCGTGCGGTAGGCGGACACGTCGTCGAGGAGGGTCGAGCAGATGGAGCGGACCTTCGCCTCCGCGCCACGCAGCACCCCGGCCGCCGTGTCGAGAGTGTTGGCGCAGCCCGCCAGCGCGTCGTGCAGGGCCTCCGCGGCGCGGCCGTACTTGCGCATGTAGGTGTCGAAGGCGTCCGCGGACTCGCCCTGCCAGGCGTCGTTGACCGCGTTGACGACGGTGCCGAGCCGCCCGGCGTGCTCGTTGAGTTTGCCCGCCGTACCACGCCAGCGGGTCGCGACGGCGCTGACGGCGTCGGCGTCGGCGTTCACCTTGTTCAGGAGGTCGGAGAGCGTACCGCCGCCGGGGAGACCGGAGATCGCCTCGGTCGTGTCCGCGGTCACCGCTCCCCGCCCGCGCGGTTGGCCGTACGGACGTTGTCCTCGATGTCGTTCAGGGCGCGCTCGACGTCCTTGAGCTTGCCGGTGACGTTCGTCAGCTCCCCGTCGACCGTCTTCTCGATCCCGTCGAGGAACTCGGCCAGGGCGGATGAGTCGGTCAGCCTGCCGAAGATGGTGGAGTCGGTCGTCTTGGCCGGATACGGACCACCCAGTTCGCCGAAGTTCTTCATCAGTTCGTGCACGGTCGTACGGCACTGCTCAAGCGCGTCGTAGCTGTAGTCGATCCCCGCCACTTCTACCCCCTATGCGAGACCGGCTAATCGATCATAAGGGGCAGATCGCTCAATGTGTCGGGGCGGCCCTCCCGGCACCGGGTGAGGGCCGCCCGAGGTGGGCTACTTGGCCGGGGTGATCGCGACCGTGGTGGTGTAGGTCCTGTACGGCGTCACCAGTTCGGTGGCCTCGATCTGGTAGCGGCCGGGGACGCACCCCCTGCCCAGCACGGGCAGCGCGAAGCGGCCGTTGTTGTCCGCCCTGAGCCGGGTGCCGTCCCTGAGACTGGTGGCGATGCAGGCCTCGTTCAGGCCGTTGCTGGTGAACCGGACGTAGCCTTTCTCGGCGAAGCCGTAGCCGTTGACGACGAAGGCGATGTCGCCGTCGGCGTCGGCGGTCGCCGGGGTGGTCCTGAGCGCGGGGGCACCGGTGCCGGGCAGCGGATGGCCGATGGTCACTCTGGCGGAGTAGGTGCGGTAGGGCGACTCAAGCTCGGTGGCCTCGACCCGGTAGACGCCGCTGACGCACCCACGGGCCGCCCCGACGAGGTTGAAGTAGCCGTTGCGGTCGGCCCGCAGGACGACCCGCCTGAGGTTGGTGTCCTCACACGAGGAGTTCAGCGACGTGCTGTTGACGGCGACCTTGATCAGGGAGGGGAAGGACCGGCCCTCGACGGCGAAGGCGACGTCGCCACCGGCGGTGGGGGAGACGACCGACGGGGTCGTCGTCAGCAGGGCGTCGTCCGCCTGCGCGCCCGAGGCCGGTAGACCGCCCAGCAGTGAGGCGGCGGCGACGGCGGCGGTGAACATGAGGCGTTTGACATTCATGGATCAGGTTTCCTCGCGTTGTCCTCGGTGGTTCCCCTGTGCCCTTTGAGGCGCACAATTTGATCTTCTTGGTGGCCACCGGTTCAGGCCTTCGTTCGGCGGCAACGAGAACGGAAAGAACCGTAAATCAATCGCCTGTTTCCTGGTCTTTCTGACAAAGCCCGTCAATTTCATGGGGGAGGCGGGCCCGCCTCGCCGAATCTGTCCGTCGCCGCGCATGTCGATCGGCCACTCACGCGGGGCCGTTCTCATCGCGCCGGGGCGGCCGCCGGTGCCGCGGCCCGGGGGTCTGGCGGGTCCGGCCCCTGTTGCGGCCCGCCATGACCTCGGCCACCGGCACCCCGGGCGGCGGTGAGCCGTCCTCGCCCGTGCGCTCGGCCACCCCTTCCGGTACCGGTTCCCGCGCGAGGTCGGACGCCTCGCGCGGGTCGGCGTTCTAACAGCTGCTGGAGGACGCGGCGTAGTAGATGGACCTTCCCTCAGGCGCGACGATGGGAGCGTAGAGCAGCGTGACGGTGGTCCGGCCAGGTATGTACTTGGGGCCGTAGTCCGCCCAATAGGGGATCTCGACGCACACGTACTTTCCGGTGCTGCACTCGTTGTAGACGTCCACCTTGTGGGTGGTGCCCGAGGAGTACCACTCCCCGTGCTGGACGCCACAGGCCGCCGCGCCGGTTGAGGAGGCGGAGGCCGCGCCGGCCGTCATTCCGGTGCCGGTGAACGCGAGCGCCGCGATAACGGCCGCGGCGGCGATCCTGGTTCTTGCCATCATGTTTTCCCCTTCACTGAAATGTGTGCTGGTGAGGAGCGGTGACACGGCCTAGCAGTAATAGACGCTGCTGCCCTGGTTGATCGAGGTGGGGGCGTAGGCGACGTCACGCCACTCATAGGCGTTGAGGGTGTAGCGGGGGATGGGGAACCAGGCGGGCCGGTCGGGAATGGCGATGCACACCGTCTTCTTCGAGTTGCACTCGTTCTGGAGGCGGACGTGACGGTATCCGCCGATGGTGTACCACGGCTCGTGCTGGACGTTGCAGGCCGCCGTGCTGCCGGCCGTGCCGCTCGCCGTTGTGGCCGCGCCGGCGGCGGGCCCCGCGATCAGTGCGGCGGCGCCGGCGAGCGCCACCAGGCCGATCATGATCTTCTTTTGCATGTGTGTTTCTTTCGTCGCATTGCTTCTGGGGCGCGGGTGTGTTCGAAAACGAATGGCGCGCCGGGCGAAGCACATCGGATATCCCGGTCGTGACGTTGTCGCAGGCCGGGGGGCTTACGACTGCAAGTCTTGGCGGATCGGGAATTGTCTGGAACCCTCGTGCGTCACTCTGAACAAGCTTGATTGCCCTGGTTTGGCTATGTATTTTGTGCTGGTTTGGTGTGTCTGATGGGAATTGGTCACATTCGGGGAGAGTAAGTTGGGGGAACGCGCAGGGCGCCGGGAACGGCCGGTCGATCCCACCGATGGTCCGGCGGCCGCATTCGCCGTGGAGTTACGCAAATTACGGGAGGAGGCGGGCGGCCCGACCTACCGCGCCATGGCGGCGCGCGCGCATTTCTCGGCCGCCACGCTGGCCCAGGCCGCGGCCGGGGACAGAATGCCGACCCTGCCGGTCGCGCTGGCCTACGTCGAGGCGTGCGACGGGGACACTCAGGAGTGGCGGGCCAGGTGGGAGGAGGCCCGCGCCGCCCAGCGGGAACACGCGGCCAGGAACGGCGAGACCGCGCGGGCGCCGTACCGGGGGCTGGCGAGGTTCGAGACCGAGGACCAGGCCTACTTCTTCGGCCGGTCGGCGCTGGTCGAACGGCTGGTCACGCTGCTGGAGGCCCACCGGTTCGTGCTGGTCGTCGGCCCTTCGGGAAGCGGCAAGTCCTCTCTTCTGCGCGCGGGGCTGGTGCCGGCCCTGCGCGGGCGCGCCGTACGGGTCCTGACACCGGGTGCGCACCCGCGACTGCCCGGTGACGCCGCCGACGTACTCGTGATCGACCAGTTCGAGGAGACCTTCACCCTGTGCGAGGACCCGGCCGAGCGCCGGAGTTTCATCGACGCGCTGGTGGCCGCGGGAGGCGACGACCGGCGCACCCGGGTGGTGCTGGCCGTACGCGCCGACTTCTTCGGCCAGTTCACCCACCATTCGGACCTGGTCGAGGCCGTCAGGGACGCCACCGTCCCGGTCGGCCCGATGAGCCCGGCCGAACTGCGTGAGGCGATCGTCAAACCCGCCGCGGCGGCGGGCCTGATCGTGCAACGCGAACTGACCAACCGGATCCTCGACGAGGTCGCCGGGCAGCCCGGCGGGCTGCCGCTGATGTCGCACGCCCTGCTGGAGACCTGGCGGCGTCACCACGGCAAGGCCCTGACCGTCGAGGCGTACGAGGCGGCGGGGGGCATCAGCGGCGCCGTCGCCCGCACCTCGGAGGAACTCTACGAGGAACTCACCCCCGAGCAGCGGGAACGGCTGCGCCACCTGCTGCTGCGCCTGGTCACCCCGGGAGAGGCGGGCGCCCAGGACACCCGGCGCCCGGCCGCGTGCGCCGAACTGGTCACCGGATGCCGGAACGATCCCAGCCCACTGCTGCTGGAACGGCTGGCGTGTGCCCGTCTGATCACCCTCGACGACGAAACGGCCGACCTGGCGCACGAGGCGCTGCTGACCGCCTGGCCCCGGCTGCGCTCCTGGGTCGAGGAGGACCGGGAACGCCTGCGCATGCACCGCCGCCTCACCGAGGCGGCCGACGCCTGGCAGGCGCACGCCCGCGACCCCGGAGGCCTCTACCGGGGGCTGCGCCTGTCGCTGGCGCGCAGGCACCTCGCCGAGCGGGCCGAGGAGCTCACCCCGCTGGAGCGGGACTTCCTCGCCGCCAGTACGGCGGGGCGCCGCGGCGAACGCCGCAGGAGCAGGCTGCGCAATTCCCTCATCGGTGTGCTGACGACCGTCGTGATGATCACAGGCTTGCTGGCCTGGCAGCAGAACCTCATCCGCGACCGGCAGGAGCGCGAGGCGCAGGCCCGCCGGGCCGCCGGGATCGCCGCGGGCCTGCGTCAGACCGACCCGCAGCTGTCCATGCGGCTCAGCCTGGCCGCCTGGCGCCTGGCCGACCTTCCCGAGACGCGGGCGAACCTCCGTACGGCCAGCCTCCAGGCTCAGCAGGAGGTGTTCACCGATCCGGACACCGGGGCGGAGACCATGCGCAGGCTCAGCCCCGACGGCCGCTCCCTGTACAGCCTGGGTGCGGACCGGGCCGTCCGCTGGGACGTGGAAACCCATCGGGCCATCACGACCACACCGGTTTCGCCCGTCACGAAGGAGGATCGGGAAAGCCCTCGCTGGCTGCCCCTCCTCTCCGACGTCTCCTCCAAGGTGAGCGGGGTGAGGCTGTGGGACGTGACAACCGGTCGGCGCGACCCGAAGTCTCTCGACGGCGCCAACCAGGGCGTCGAGCTGGCCCCGAGCGGACAGCGTCTCATCACCTACCACGCGGACGGCTCCCACTATCGCGTCCGCGTCTGGGACGCCGCCGTCGGGCGGTTGATCGCGCAGGTGCGAACCCCCAGGAAGGGAAGGACCGCCCAGCGGATACGCGAGCGGCCGTCCATCCTGATGGCGATGAGGGCGGCGAGGGACGGACGCTCCATGGCCGAGGTGGGTGTCCCGGACGCCACACTCAGCGCCGACGACACCACGATGGCGCTCTGCGTTCCCGGCGGGCCGGTGCGGGTGTGGGACCTCAGGACCGGCCGCGAGCTGGACGTTCCCCATATGCCCACGCTCTCCGCCAAGCAGTGCGGCGAGGAGCGCCTGTACCTGTCGCCCGACGGGCGACGGCTGCTGATGGCCGCAGACGCGGAGGTCCGGCTCTGGGAGCTGCCGTCGGGCAGGGAACTCCCCGCCGTCAGGGAACCGGGCGTGAGCGAGATCGGTTTCAGCGAGGACGGCGCATTCTTCGCGACGGCCAACTCCGACGAACTCCTCGTGTGGAGGGCCGGCACGCTGGACACCGCGTTGTTCCGTCACCCGCTGGCCGGCGAGCACGCCTTCGACATCAGAGTCGATCCGGCCGCCGACTGGGTGCGTTATCTCGCCGGTTCGCCCAACGCGGGCTCATGGCCCGCGACCGTCAGGACGCTGAAGCTGAACTCCGTCGTCGACGCCGGATGGCAGAACGCGAGCGCCCTGTCGGCGTTCTTCAGCCCTGACGGGAACACACTCGCCACCGTCTACGCGAACCGGGTCGAGCTCCGTGACACCAGGACCGGACGACGGCTTCCCGGCCCCTCTCCGGTCCCCTGCAAGGCACTGAACTCCGACATGCCGGAATGCCATATGACGGCGGCGTTCCGGCCCGATGGAAAGGGCCTGGCGTACGGCGACACCTATGTCAAACCCTTCAGCGTCCAGGTGTGGGACCTCGCCGGTCAGCGCGTCGTCGGCAGGTTCGGGCCCTTCGCCAGTGCCGGGTCTCTCGCCTACACCTGGGACTCGGGCACCCTGCTGATCAGCGAGCCGCCCATGAACGGCTCGCTCACCCTGTGGGACCTGAAACGGGGCGCCGCCACCGCCACCGTCCCCGGCGTCAGCGGCGAGATCGCCCTGGCCCCCGACGGGCGTCTGCTGGTCACCTCCGGAGGGCAGGTCACCGATCTCGTCTCCGACCGCGCCGTCGTGCGCGCGAACGGTTTCCATCCGGCCAGCGTGCTGACCTTCAGCGCCGACGGCAGATTCCTGGCCGTCGGTGACCAGACGGGACAGACCACTCTGTGGGACGGCACCGTACGGCGCCAGCTGGGCACGTTGATCCCCGCCTCGCCGTACGCCTCGGACTGGGTCAGCTCCCTGGCCTTCTCCGCCGACGGGAGCGTTCTCGCCGCCGGGATGGCGAACGGCACGGTACAGCTGTGGGACACCGCCACCTGGCAGCCGATCGGTGCGCCCATCTCCACCCCGGTCGGATTCGTCGCCGGGATGACGATCGACGGTGACACCCTGTACGTGGCGGGTGAGCACGTTCCCCTGCGGCGATACGACCTCGATCTGGAAGTCGCGGCGCGGACGGTCTGCCGGAGAGCGGGTCACGGTCTCGACCTGGCCGAATGGGCGACGCACTTCCCCGGCTACCCCTACCAGGCCACCTGTGCCTAGGGTCGCCGACGGTGGAGGACGACCTCCGGGTAGCGGTCCGACGGCCCATCGAGGAGGGGTTCCCGAGAACCGCGCAGATGCCTGTCGAAGAACGCCGTCGAGTAGGCGTTCACGATCTCGTGCACCCGCCCGGGGTCGGCGGGGCCGGTGACCCCCAGGTACGGGAACAGCGGTGACCAGGAGGGGACGTCCGTCAGGTTCACATGGAACATGTCCGGCACCTGGACGAAGTAGCCGTCGCCCTTCAGGTTGCCGAACGCGGTCCGCATGGAGGTCTGGTGCTGGACGATGTCCACCTTGTTCCACTTCTCCTGCCGCATCGTCCGCGCGTCCCGCGTGATCCACAGCACCGGTCGCCCGAGCCCGGGGGACACGACGTCGTCGGGCATCGGGGCGTCCATGACGAGGCAGGCGCCGAACCGTGTCTCGGTACGGCACGCCTCACCGGCCACGATGCCGCCGAGGGACACGCCGAACGCGCCCACCCGCCGCATGTCCAGTTTCCCGGTCAGCAGGCGCTCGGGGTCGGAGGCGTTCAACGCCGTCAGCCGGTCGAGGACGAAGGAGACGTCCCGCACGAGATAGGGAACGATGCCCTCCGGATAGGACCTGCCCTGGAACGTCGGGGCGGTCCTCGACGGGCTGACGCTCTGCTGTACCAGGGCGTTCAGTTCGTTCTTCCGGAAACCGGTGACATGCCGGCCGTCGGGGAAGGTCACCGAGGCCGCGATGTAGGGGTGGTCCACGGCGACCACGACGTATCCGTGGGAGACGAGCTCCTCCACCTGGAAGGTGTTCATCTGGCGGAAGCCGTTGAAGCCCTCAAGGAACACGAGGACCGGATGGACGCCGGCGGACACCGGCACCGACTCCCTCGCGTTCGTCGTCACGTACCGCAGGTGGTCGAACGTGAACGACGGCAGGTCGATCATCCTGGCCAGCGCCGGAGCGAGCGCCTCGACGCCCTCGGCGTAGACCGCGCGCTCCCCGCCGGAGGAACGCGCGGCCGGGTACCAGACCTGGGTCATGAGCTCACGGCGGGCGGCGGGGTCGGCGCTGAAGGTCTCCTGGCGGGAGGTGTCCGTCCAGTGGTACGTCACGGTGCCGACGCCGTACGGGCCCGTGGGCTCGGGGAAGGTGAAGACCGGCAGGACGACGGGTGGCGGGAGGGCGACGAGGAGTCCCAGGACACCGGGACTCACACCGAGGAGGCCCCTGAGCCGCCGTCCCCACAACCACACCAGGAAGAACGAGAGGGCCAGCGCGTAGGCGGGGAACAGCTGCCAGCGCGCGCCCTCGACGACGACCTGCGCCACGGCGGCCAGGAGCGCGACGGGCGGCACGTGGTTCACCGGCCTCATCCCGCGCAGCCGTGGCAGCGCCAGGGTGAGGAACGACAATGTCGTGGTCGCGAGCGCGACGAGCTCAAGCGGCCGCACGGCCTGGCCTCCCGTCCGTTCCAGGTGAATCCCGCTCAGCCGGCCCCGATCACCGCCGGTGCGGGCTCCTCCGGCCGCCGGGAGAGGCTCTCGCCCTCGATGTCGAGGTTGGGCAGCACGCGGGCCAGGGGGCGGGGCAGCCACCAGGCGGCGCGGCCGAGCAGGGACATCACGGCGGGAACCAGCGTCATGCGGACGACGAAGGCGTCGATGAGCACGCCGACGGCCAGGGCGAAGCCCATGGACTTGATGATCGGGTCGTGCATGAAGACGAAGCCGCCGAAGACGGAGGTCATGATGAGCGCGGCGGCGGTGACGACGCGGGCGTTGTGGCCCAGGCCGTTCACGGTCGCCCGCCGGGCGGTGTCACCGTGGACGAAGTCCTCCCGCATGCGTGAGACCAGGAAGACCTCGTAGTCCATGGCCAGGCCGAACAGGATGCCGATGAGCAGGATCGGCAGGAAGCTGACCAGCGGCCCCGGCCTGCCGACGCCGAGCAGGTCCGCCAGGTGCCCCTGCTGGAAGATGGCCACGGTGATGCCGAACGTGGCGCCGATCGTGAGCAGGAAGCCGAGCGCGGCCTTCAGCGGGACCAGGATCGACCGGAAGACCAGCAGGAGCAGCAGGATGGACAGCCCGACCACGAGCAGCAGGTAGACGGGCATCGCGTCGGCGAGCTTGGCCGAGATGTCGATGCCGATCGCGGTCACGCCGGAGAGCGCGACGCGGGCGCCCTGGATGTCGTTCATCCGCTCGCGGATGGCGTGCACGGTCTGCTCGGTCGCGGCGTCGGCGGGACCCGTCTTGGGGATGACGGTCAGCAGCGCGGTCGTGCCCTGGGCGTTGGCCTGCGGCGGGGTGACGGCGAGCACTCCCGGGGTGGTCTGGATGGCGCCCGCGGCCTGCTTGGCGGCGTTCGCGGTCGCCTGGGCGTCGTCACCGGTGACGACGGCGATCAGACGGCCGTTGAAGCCGGGGCCGAACCCCTCACTGATCAGGTCGTACGCCTCGCGGGCCGTCGAGCCCTCGGCGGCGGTGCCCGCGTCGGGCAGCGCCAGGCGCATGTCCCTGGCGGGCAGGGCCAGCGCGCCGAGCACGACGACGGCGACGACCAGCACCGGGACGCGCAGACGGGTGACGAGCCGTCCCCAGCGGAAACCCATGGCCTCGCGGTCGTCGCCGGTGCCCGTGTCCGCACCCGCGCGCTGCCTGCGGGGCAGCACCCGCGCGCCGGCGAAGCCGAGGATGGCGGGCAGCAGGGTCAGCGCGACGAGTACGGCCAGAGCCACCGTCGCCGCCGCGGCCAGACCCATGACGCTCAGGAACGGGATGCCGACCACGGCCAGGCCCGCCAGGGCGATGATGACCGTGGCCCCGGCGAAGACGACGGCCGATCCGGCGGTGCCGGTCGCCCGTCCTGCGGCCTCCTCGGCCTCCATGCCCTCGGCCAGGTACTGGCGGTAGCGGGAGGTGATGAACAGCGAGTAGTCGATCCCGACGGCCAGACCGAGCATCAGCGCCAGGACGGGGGCGACGTTGCTCAGCTCGACCACGCCGGACAGGGAGAACAGGCCCGCCATCCCGGCGCCGACGCCGATCAGGGCGTTGAGCAGCGTCATGCCCGCCGCGACCAGGGAGCCGAAGGTGACGACGAGGACGACGGCGGCGATCAGGACGCCGAACGCCTCGGTCGAGCCGATCTCGACCTCGGCCTTCATGATCTCGCCGCCGTGCTCGACCCGCAGGCCGGGGGTGGTGGCCCCGGCCCGTTCGTAGGCCGCGCGCTGGGCGTCGGTGATCTTGTCGAGAGGGCTGTCGAACTGGACCTGGACCAGCGCGTGGCGGCCGTCGGGGGAGACGGCGCCGACCTGGAAGGGGTCCATCGCGGCCAGCACCCCGGGTACGGCCGCCGCCTCACGCACGATCGGCGCGAGGGCGGCCGGGTCCAGTTTGCCGCCCTCTGGCGCGGCGACGACGATGGTGCCGGTCGTGCCGCCGGCCTGGGGGAACTGCCGCCGCAGGGAGTCCAGCGCACGCTGGGACTCGGTGCCGGGCATGGTGAAGTTGTCGGTCGTCGGCCCGGAGAACGCGGCGGCGGCCCCGCCGAGCAGGGCGAGCAGGATGAGCCAGGCGGCGAGTACGCGCCCGCGCCTGCGGAAGGAGAACCGGCCGAGCCGGTACAGCACAGCAGCCATGGAGGGGGAGGGGTCCGTTCAGGCGAGGTCCGGCGTCCGGCGGAGGCCGGGCCGGTCCGGGGTGGTTCAGGGGTGGTCGGGCTCGCGGCCCAGGGTGCGCAGCGCGCCGCGGATCATCTCGGCGCGCAGGACCTCCTCGGGCACGCCGAGATCGTCGGCGGCGGTGACGGAGACGGCGCCCAGGACCATGTAGGCGGCGATCGTGTCCGAGGGCGCGGTCGAGCCCCCGGCCAGTGCCGTGAGTAACCGCCTGATGGTGGCGGGGACGGCGCCGAGCGCCGGGTGGACGGTCATCGTGGGGATGTCCTGGAACAGGATCCGGACTTCCAGCCGGAACCGCAGGGCCAGGTCGACGAAGCCGGTGACGGCCGCCCGCGCGGCCTGCTCACCGTCCAGTCCGACGAGCCGGGTCCGCAGCGCGGCCAGGCCCTCGCCCGCCGGGGTCAGCAGTTCGGTGAGGATCGCGTCCTTGCTCGCGAAGTGGTAGAGCAACGCCGCCTTCGAACAGCCCGCGACCTGGGCGATGTCGTGCAGTGAGGTGCCCTTGTAACCGCTGTCGGAGAACAACCGCAGCGCCGAGCGCAGGATGTGCTCACGCAGAGCGGAAGGGGGACGTGCCATGCCCCAATGATAACTGTCCGATCGGTCAGATCTGACCGATCGGACAGGAATGGAGACGTTCGGGCCCTCGGTGTGGTCACGAGGAGGCCGGGAGGTCTCCAGCACGCCGATGGAAGTACGGCGTGCCGGGGGTGAAGATCGACCCGCGCGGGATCAGGGGGCCGGAGAGGGGGCCGGGGTCCCGGGAGGCGTGGTGGGGAACGGCGGGAAGGGTCCGCCGGGCCAGTCCTGACCGTCGTGGACGGCGTCGGGGTCGACACCGAGGGTGATCGAGGCGCTGATGCCCCTGGCCACGTGCCTGGGGTCGTAGCGCACGTCGAGCATGCCGTCGGCGGTGGTGTCGCCGGTGTAGAGCATGTCCTGCTCGTTGGTGGTGCGGGTCTTGGTGTTGGTCGAGTACGGCCTCAGCACGGAGACGGCCTCGATCAGCTTCTCGGGGAAGTAGAGCTGGCCGGTGTGGCAGTCGTTGCCGCCCAGGTAGGCGCCGTGCCGGAAGACACCGTTGACGTGGACCTTGACGTGGATGTGGATCGCGCGGCCGATGTACCAGCCGGGGAAGGCGCTCCTGAAGGTGACCCAGCCGTTCCTGTCGGTCATCTGGAAACCGCGGAAGTAGGTGGTGTCGCTGTCGGGCTCGGCGTGCATGCCGCCGCCGGGGGCGCCGGTGGGCATGTCCGTCGGGAAGGCGGTGGGGAACGCGGTCGGGAAGCCGGGGCCGTCACCCGAGGAGGCCTTCTCGTAGCTGGAGTAGATGCCCAGCGCGTCACAGTGCCAGATGTCGACGGCCTTGTTGCGCAGCGGCCTGCAGTTCTCCGAGTCGACGATCCGGATGCGCAGCAGCAGCGGGACGCCGGGCTTGTGCTCGGTGATGTTCGAACGGTACTTGTCGTAGTCCAGGTAGTAGGGCCCCTCGATGGTCTCCTTGGAGAGCGGCAGGCAGAGCTTGCTCGTGGGAGTGGGGACGGTGGGGGTGGGGGTGTGCGCGGCACCGGCCGTCGTGCTCGCGGACGCGGTCGAGGCCAGGTAGCCGGTGCCCAGACCGGCGGCGGCGATGCTGACCCCGCCCGCGATGAGGAGCTGTCGGCGGTTCGGTTTCGGTGCGCTGGTTTCTTCCATGCGCACGAACATTAGGGGCGCCGTGTGAAAAAAGTCTAAGAAAATGGGCTGGATTCTGATGTTACGTAACGGAAATGTGATCCACGGGGGAGCGGTTGCGTCACGGGTATTAACCAAATCTTATATGTGAAAGATATGGTTCGGACGCCGGTGGTTACTCTCTGTAAATAAATCCGTTTCCCGTTGACGGTGTGACGGGCGCCCCGCCGGTGGGGCGGGGCGCCGTGCCTCGGTCAGGCGCGCTTCCAGCGCCACCGCCCGTTGGGGTAGCGCGTGCACGTGTACTTACGGCCGGTGGCCTTGGCGTAGCCGTACCTGCCGTGGGCGGCGGCGGGGCAGTAGGCGCCGGGGGTGACGCAGTTCCAGTGGTTGCCCGAGCGCTGGTAGGTGCACGAGACCGTCGCGCCCGCGGGCGCGGCGGCGGCCACCAGGGCCGAGGCGGTGGTGGGCACGAGCACGGAGGCGGTCAGGGCCGCGGAGACCACGAGACGTCTGAGCAAGGAGCGCTCCCAGCGTGTGGGGATGAACGGTGAACACCGAGGAGACGCGCCTCATATATCCGCAGGTTGACCTATAAGTGTGTCCTTATTAGGACAATTACCGGGGTTCGATCAGGTCTCCTCGGAAGGCGGGAAGAAGGCCGTCTGGGTCAGGCGGGAGCCGTACCGGCGGTCGACGTAGTAACCCCGTCCCGGCGGCAGCGGATGGGCGCGGACATTGCCGAACAGGAAGCCCTCGTCCTTGTTGCCGGACAGGATCACCGCGGGGCTGGCCATGTCCTTGACCCGCTGGATGATCGGGTCGAACATCGCCCTGCCCACACCGCCCATCGCGCGGGACATCACCAGGTGCAGACCGATGTCACGGGCCTGCGGCAGCAGGTCGGCCAGCGGCAGCAGCGGGTTGGAGGAGGTCGCGACCAGGTCGTAGTCGTCCACCACGATGTACAGGTCGCAGCCCTGCCACCAGCTCCTGTCCCGCAGCTGTTCCGGGGTGAGGTCGGCCGGGGGCAGCCGCTTGAGCAGCGCGCCGCGGACGTCGTTGATCAGGTCGGTCGCGGCGGCGCTCGACGCGGCGTAGCCGATGCGGTGCTCGGTCGCCGCCGAGTCCAGCAGCGACCGCCGGTAGTCGATCACGATCATCATGGCCTCCTGCGGCGTCTGCCTGGCGACCAGTCCCTCGGTGATGACCCGCAGCAGGTTCGACTTGCCGCTCTCGGTGTCGCCGACCACGATGAAGTGCGGGTCGGCCTCGAAGTCGAGCAACACCGGCGACAGGGCCGCCTCGTCGATGCCGAGCGGGATGCGGGCGCGCCCGGTCTGCTCGACGCCGGGCAGCGTCCCGACGGGCAGTACGGCGGGCAGCAGCCGGACCGGCGGGGCGGGCGGCCCCTGCCAGGCGTCCCTGATCGCGTGGACCAGCGCGCGCACACCCGTCGACAGGTCGTCGGCCTTGCGCACACCGTCGATCCTCGGCAGCGCCGACAGGAAGTGCAGGCCCTCCTTGGTGAGTCCCCGCCCGGGAACCCCCTCGGGCACGGCCAGCGCCGACTTGCGGTTGATCTCCGACTCGTAGGCGTCGCCGAGCTTCAGCTCGACCCGGGTGCCGAACAGGTCGCGGATGCCCGGCCGGAACTCCGACCACTTGTTGGTCGCGGCCACCACGTGGATGCCGTACCCGAGACCGCGGGCGGCGAGGTCGGTGATGACCGGTTCGAGCGACTCGAAGTCCTGCCGGACCGTGAGCCAGCCGTCGACGACGAGGAACACGTCGCCGTAGCCGTCGCCCTCCGCCCCCTCCGCGAGCCGCTGCCGGTAGGCGGTGATCGAGTCGATGCCCTGCTCGGCGAAGTCACGTTCCCGCCGCTGGAGCAGCGCGGAGATCTCGGCGACCGTACGGCGCACCCGGTCACCGTCCAGGCGGCTGGCCACCCCGCCCACGTGCGGCAGCGCCTCAAGCGCGGCCAGCGAGCCACCGCCGAAGTCCAGGCAGTAGAACTGCGCCTCACGTGGGGTGTGGGTGAGCGCCATGCCGGTGATCAGGGTGCGCAGGACCGTGCTCTTGCCGCTCTGCGTGCCGCCGACGACGCCGACATGACCCGCGGCTCCCGACAGGTCCAGCCAGAACGGGTCGCTGCGCTGCTCGAAGGGCTTGTCGATGACGCCGATGACGGCGTGCAGCCTGCCCCGGCCCGCCCAGCTCGGCGTGCTCAGCCCGAGCTGCGGGGTGACCGAGATCTGCGGAAGCAGGTGGGCCAGGGTCGGCGGGTCGCCGAGCGGCGGCAGCCAGATCGGGTGCGCGGGGGGTCCCTGCCCGGCCAGCCTGCCGACCACCAGGTCGAGCAGGCTGGCGGCGGCGCGCTCGACGGGGATCTCCCCCGTCGTCAGCTCCTTGGGCGGCTCCTCGATGACGGGGACCGGGGCGAAGCCGGGACCGTACTCGACGACCTGGTGCAGGCCCGCCGCCCCGCCCCGCGCCACGGAGGACAGCGGGTCGGGCTGGTAGGAACCGGAGACATAGGCGGCCTTGAACCGGGTCATCCCGGTCGTCTCGAACTTCAGGTAGCCGTTGCCCGGCGCCGACGGCAGCTCGTAGGCGTCGGCGACACCGAGCACGACCCGGCTCTCCATGGCCGAGAAGGTCCGCAGGCCGATCCGGTAGGACAGGTGGGTGTCCAGGCCGCGCAGCCGTCCCTCCTCAAGGCGCTGGGAGGCCAGCATCAGGTGCACGCCGAGCGAACGGCCGAGCCGTCCGATCATCACGAACAGCTCGATGAACTCGGGTTTGGCGGTCAGCAACTCGCTGAACTCGTCGATGACGACGAACAACGTCGGCATCGGCGCCAGGTCGGCGCCCTGCTCGCGGGCCCGCTCGTAGTCGCGCAGGGAGGCGTAGTTGCCCGCGGCGCGCAGCAGCTCCTGGCGGCGGACCATCTCGCCGTGCAACGCGTCGTACATGCGGTCGACCAGGGGAAGCTCGTCCTCAAGGTTGGTGATGACCGCCGAGACGTGGGAGAGGGTGTCCAGGCCGAGGAAGGTCGCGCCACCCTTGAAGTCGACGAGGACGAAGTTCAGGATCTCCGACGAGTGGGTGATGGCCAGGCCGAGCACAAGCGTGCGCAGCAGCTCGCTCTTGCCGGAACCGGTCGCGCCGATGACCAGGCCGTGCGGTCCCATGCCGCCCTGGGCGGACTCCTTGATGTCCAGCTCGACCAGGCGCCCGTCGACCCCCAGGCCGATCGGCACCCGCAGCCGGTTGCGTCCCGCCCTCGGCCGCCAGGTCACCGCCGGGTCCAGCAGGGTCGGCTCACCGACCCCGAGCAGGTCGGTCAGCGAGGTGTTCACCGACAGCGCGTCCTGGGTCTCCCCGCCCTTGACGGTCGAGGCGCGCAACGGGGCGAGCTGCCTGGCCAGGCCCTCCACGCGCAGGAAGTCCAGCCGGTCCGGGTCGCCCAGACGGGTCGAGCTGCGCTTGCCCGCGTGGTCGATCTTGACCATGAAGAAGCCCTCCGGCCGCACGTCGATGCGCAGCGTGTTCTTCTCCTCGATCGGCCCCGCGGAGCCGGACAGGTCGATCACGGTGACGCCCTGGATGGCGTCCGTGCCGAGCTGCGAGTCGTGCGGTACGTGCCCGCCGTCGAGGATCAGCACGTGGTACGGCAGCGCGTCCGGCGAGGCGCCTGGCCTGAACCGCGCCCGCTCCTTCAGCGTCCCGCCGAGCAGCCGGTCCAGCTCGGCCAGGTTGTCGGTCATCAGCCGCACCTGGCCCGCCGCGTCGGTCTCCTCGGGGTGCAGCGCGTGGGGCAGCCACTTGATCCACTCCCACTGGGCCATCCACTCCTCGCCCGCGCACACCATGATCCGCATGTCGTCGGGGGAGTGGAAGACGGCCGTCTGGGCGACCATCGCGCGGACCAGTTCGCGCACGGCCACCGGGTCGCCGGTCAGGTTGATCCGCGCGAAGGAGTGCAGGGCGACGGCGACCGGCAGTTCGGAGACCGTCGAGTGGGCCCTGACGAACCTGCGCAGCGCGCCCGCCGACAGGGCGTCCAGGTCCTCGACCGGTTTGGAGTCCGGCGGGATGAGCTGGATGGCGAGCTTCTGCACCCCGGTGCCGAGCCGTACGGTGCCGAAGTCGTCGTCGCGGGGGCGCCGTTCCCACAGCCGGGGACCCAGGGCCACCCACCACAGGGAGTCGGGGGAGGGACTGCTCCATTCGAGGGCCTCGCGCTGCTGCTTGGCGGCGCGCCGTACCTTCTTGCGGACCTGGGCGAGGTAGCGGAAGTAGTCCCTGCGCAGGCCGTTCAGCCGGTTCTTGCGCTCGCCCGACTGGCGGCCGAGCTGACCGGCGGTCATGCCCATCATGGAGACGGCGAACAGGCCGCTGGCCACGTACATGATCGGGCTTCCGGTGCCGCCCGCGGTGAACATCAGGCCCATTCCGGCGGCGCCCGCGGCCATCGGCAGGTAGGTGAGCAGACCGGTCAGTCCCTGCGGCTGCACCTCGGGGATCTCCGGGGGAGACTCCAGGAGGATCTCACCTCGCGGGGGCTTGGGCGGGGGACGGCGCTCTGGGCGCCGTACGACGACGATGCTCACCCTGGAGGTGCCTTCCTGGTCGGTTTGTGCACATCTGTGGCGAAAGCGATTGCCGACGGATGTCGCGCGTGATCCCTACTCTCCCCGCTACCGTATCCGGCATATCGGTGGTTTCCGTGATGCTCCACGATGCTTGCAACCAAGAGGGAGGACGACCGTGAGGTCGCTGGCTCAGGCCCCCCAGGGGGCCGTCACACCGGGTCTCCCAGTTCAGAGCGCCGCTCCGTTGCCTCCCATGTGCCACATCACGATCGTCGCCCCCCGCAGGAAGGCCGATCTGGCGCTGCCCGCGGACATCCCGCTCCCGCACGTCCTGCCGGGCCTGTTACGCGCGATGGGCGAGGTCGGGGGTGAATCCGCGGCCGCCCCCGGATGGGTGCTGCAACGGCCGGGCGGCTCCCCCCTCGACATCGGCCAGAGCCTGGGCGCCCTCGGGGTGCTCGACGGGGAGGTGCTCTACCTGCGGCCCCGCGAGGCCGTGCTGCCGCCCGCGATGTTCGACGACGTGGCCGACGTCGTCGCCACCGGCTTCAGGGAGGCGCCGGGAGGCTGGGGCGTCAGGCACACCCGCTTCGTCGGGGTCGGCGCCGCGACCGCCCTCCTGGTGGTCGGGGCCCTCGTCCTGCTGTTCTCCGGACCACCCTGGCGGGTCTCGGCGGTCTTCGCCGGAGCCTTCGCGCTGTTGCTGACCGTCGCGGGCGGCCTGCTGTCCAGGGCGGTCGGCGACGCGCCGGCGGGTGCGATGATCGGCTGCGCGGCGCTGCCGTACGCCTTCCTCGCCGGACTGCTGGCGCCCGCCGGGGACACGGGGCTGGCCGGGCTCGGCTCGGCGCACATGCTGGCCGCGTTCGCGACGACGGGCCTGGTCGCGACCATCGGCACACTGGCCGTCGCGGACGGCGTGCAGGCCTTCCTCGGTGTGTCCATCGCCTCGGCGACGGGGGCCGTCTGCGCGGCCGTGGTGATGTTCGCCCAGGCACCCCCGGCAGGGGTGGGGGCGATCGCCGCCTCGGTCCTGCTGGCGTGCGGCCCGCTGTTCCCGATGCTGTCCTTCAGGTTCGCCGGTCTGCCGATGCCCTCGATGCCGACCAACGCCGAGGAACTGCGCCTGGACAACCAGCGGATCGACGGCCCGGCCATCATGGAGCGCACCGCCCAGGCACAGCGCTACGCCACCGGCTTCGTCGCCGGAATCGGCCTGACCTCGGTGGTGGCGCAGGTCTACCTGGCCTTCGACCCCGGCTGGGTCGCCCTGGCCACCTCGGCCACGCTGTCACTGACGCTCCTCATGCGGGCCCGTGTCTTCCAGGGAACCGGGCAGCGACTGTGGCTGCTGCTTTCCGGCGTCTTCGGGCTGGCCGTACTGGCGTTCTCCAGAGCCCTGGTCGGCGGCGGCGTCGCCCTGGCCGTGGCGATGGGCCTGCTGTGCGTCGCGCTCGTACCCGCGGGCATGGGCCTGTGGCTGCAGTCGGGCAAACCCTCCCCCTTCTGGGGCAGGGCGGCCGACATCCTGGAGATCGTCCTCATAGTCGCCCTCTTCCCCCTGGCCCTTGGTGTCCTGGACCTTTACACCTGGATCCGAGGCCTAGCCGGCTGACCTGCGATTCTCCCCGGTGCCAGGTGTGAGGGGTTTGGCTTTTTATGCCTTACCGGTGCCGTGCGTGAGGAGTTTCCGGTTCGGGCGCGCCGGCGCTTGGACTGAGGAGCGAAGGAGCGAAGCGGATGAGCGACGAGGGAAAGCGTCGGCTCGGAGCGCCCGAACCCGCGCTGCCGCAGGCAGCGCCATATCAAGGAGCGAGATGGAATTCGGTGAGTTCGCCAACATAGACGTGGAAAAGCTGCTCTCTGGAAACAGTTCGCAATTCGCGAAAATGGAGGAGCTGCAGAGGACGATCACCACGCTCGTCGGTCGTGCCCAGGACGAGGACGGCCTGGTCGCGGTCGAGTACGCCGCGGAGGGGCTGCGGGGGCTCGAACTGCACCCCAAGGCCATGCGGCTCAGTTCGGGCGAACTGGCTGAGCGGATCAAGGAGGTCTTCGCCGAGGCGTCCAGGGACCTGCAGAGACAGCTCGCCGAGGCCGCGGATCAGGCGTTCGGCGAGGGGGACAATCCGCTGAGGACGTTCGGCGGTCCGGACGGGCCGCTGGAGCAGGTCCAGGAGGCGGGGGTCGCCTACGACCGTGCCTTCCAGGACGTGATGGGGGAACTCGACCGCATCCGGCGTCGTCTCGAACTGTGAGTTCACGTAGACGGCTTTCCAGATCACGGAACGTCGCCGTTTTTTCGCCGACTTCTTTCCGTGATGGAGGAGTCACGCACTCGTCTGGCCTGCTCGTTTATAGATAAGACGCTAAATGTTTACTTTTCCGTAATATGAATGCATGTTAGCTATGTGATCCCTGATGGCTAGCATGCCGTCTGATGATGTTCGTCGGGGTAGTCCTTTCTGTCCGCTCGTGTGGCTTCTCTGGCCATCCGGGTGGCATCGCGTGGGCCGTACGGTCCGCACGGGGGCGTGACACCACCACGGACAAGCAGGCCTTATGTCACGGAGGTGTGACCGGTGGCGGAGTTTTTCGGTGCGAGCCCCGCACAGATCAAGAAGGCGTCCGAGCTCGTCGTGGACACCGCGCAGTACGTCGAGGGCCTGCGCAAGGGCGTCGAGACGACCACGCAGGAGCTGACGGCCTCGGGCTGGCTGGGCACTGCTTCGGCCAAGTTCCTGGGCGCCATGCGCGAGTGGGACCGGCAGATGACGATCGTACGGAGTGACCTGGAGAAGATCGCCCAGAACCTGGGCGACAGCTCCGTCACCTACGACGCGGCCGACCAGGACGTGCAGTCCGGTATGAACCGGGTTGACGCGCTCATCAACACCGGCGCCAGGTAGTACGGCCCCATCCCGCAGTCGAGGACGGAGAACAGAGTGTCCGACTATACGAAGGTCAACTTCGTGGAGATGGAGAAGGCCGAGCTGGGCCTCCTCCAGGTCGTCACCGCCATGGACAAGGCGACCGACGACCTCATCACCAAGCTCCAGCAGGTGCTCGGGGAACACTGGGCTGGTGACGCGGCCAACTTCTTCGAGGAGCACAGGAAGGTCTGGGACGCCGCGGAGCAGGAGATGGGGCGTCAGCTCAACGAGGCCGCCAAGGCCCTGGGCATCGCCAGCGAGAACTACAAGGCCGCCGAGGCGCGGAACAAGGCCATCTGGAGCAACCACTGACATGGTCGCCGTGTGAGCTGGTGCTCTCCGGCCGCCGCCGTACGCGGCGGCCGGGGTGGCGCCGGGCGCGCCGAGGAGAGGCATGAGCGCATCGGAGTGGCCGAGTCTGGACGACGTGGCGAACATCACCGAGTTCGACACCTTCCAGATGAGAAAGGTCGCGCAGGAGCTTGAGGAGTACGCCGCGGGGTTCGCGGGCCCCGCGTTCTTCGAGGGCTACACGACGGGTTCCGCGGCCAGCGTCGAGACCAGCGGAAACCTGAGCGGCCAGGAGGTCGGCGAGTGGCCCGCCGCCCGGACGTTCGGGCAGACGGTCGCCGGGGGAGCCTCCACGGACGGCAGGATCGCGGTCCTCGCCCAGGTCTACGCGGAGTTCGTCGCGCAGTACGCCCAGGTCATCAAGACGATCAGGGACAGCGCGAAAGAGTACGACGGCGCCAACACCGCCAACGGCGCCGGGAACGGGTGACAGGGGGAGCAGTGGACACCCAGAAACGGACCGTGCGGGTCCGTTCGGCCGCCGCACCGGTCCAGGGGGAGGTCGGCGACTCCTTCACGGCGATCGACGACTGGCTCAAGGGCACCTCGCCGGCCGAGATCGAGAACGCCGGCTTCGGGTTCACCAACGGGGCCGCCGTCATCGAACTCGTCACCGGTGCCCTGGAGGGCAACGCGGCCAGGCTGGCCCAGGTCTGGGGCGGCCCGGCCGCCGTCGAGACGCACAAGGCCATACGCATGCTGCACACGACGGGCACCGAGCTGGCCGCGGTGATGAAGGAGGTCGGCACCGTCCTGCGGACGTACGGGGGCGTTAACCTGCCCGCGGCGCGCCAGGAGATGGAAGGCCTGCGCACGAAGCGGGCGAAGGCGCTTCAGGTGGGCCCGCAGCCCCCCGAGGCGGACGGGACGGTCGACGCCCGCAACCTCCTGAAGAAGCTCAACGGGCAGATCGTCGAGCTCTACGCGAAGATCCCCGAGGAGTTCACCTACACGCTTCCGGCCGCCGCGGAACCCGCGGGGACCGGCGGTTACACGACCACGGACTACTCCTCGGTGGGACGGCCGACCGGTTCGCGGGGCAACGGGAGCACCTCGCGGACGGACACCGGCCCCTGGCGGGGAAGCGGCTCACCGGCCGACGGTCCGTACGGCACCGGCGGCACGAACGGCGGACACAGCGGCACGGGCGGCCCGGACGGCACGGACGACGGCTCCCAGGGCGCCGGCACCCCCGGTCACCCCGGCGGCACCGGCGGTTCGGGCACGACCGGCCCCGGTTCGGGTACCGGCGGCCAGGGCTCCCCGGGAGAGCCGGGACCGACCGGCCCCGGCGGCCAGACGGCAGGCCCGGGTTCGGGCGGGGACGGCACGGCCCCGGCCGTGATCGGCGGGCACGAGACCACGTCCGACGGCACCGGCGCCACCCACGGCTCGGGAAGGACCGAGGTCGCGAGCTTCGCCCCGACCAACCTGGTCGCGCCGCCCACGATCCAGCAGCACACGGTCCTGCCCGTGTCCCCGGTCACGACGTCCGGCCCGCCCCTCGCCCCCACGGTGATCGGCGGCCCCGGATTCGGCGGTCCCGGCCTCGGGACAGGCGGGGCGGGAGCCGTACCCGGGGCGTCGTCCCCGGCGAGCAGGGGCGGCTCCCCGATGATGCCGTTCATGTCGCCGGGCGGAGGCGCGGGCGGCGGGGCCGAGGAGCAAGGCCAGGAGCGCACGACCTGGCTGTCCGAGGATCAGGACGTCTGGAACTCCCGTGGAGACGTGATCCCCCCGGTCATCACCTGACTTTTCCGAACTTTCCGAAAGGTGCGGCATGGCGATCGAGCTCGATCCCGACTGGCCCGGTCTGACCGTCAAGAGCGACAGCAGCGGCAAGGGCGGTCCCGACCTGAACCGCGCCACGATCAAGGAGATCGCCGGGCTGCTGGAGAAGGCGCTGCAGAAGCTGACGACCCCCACGCCGCCCCCCGCGACCGCGGTGGCGACGGCCAGGGGAGAGCGCGCCGAACTGCCGGGGCCTCCCCCGGGGGGCGGGTCGCTTCCCGACCTGCAACTGCAGTGCGCGCTCAGTGACGAACACCTCGGCAAGTGGCTGACCGCCCAGCAGTTCACCATGGCGATCAACACGTCCTACTCGGTTCTCGTCGGAGAGCGGGGCCAGAAGGGCGGCGGCCTGTACTCCTCGACGATCGAGCAGTACAAGGCCGTCATCGACACGCTCTACGAGATCGCCAAGGCCTACGACGGCGCTGAGGTGGCGAACGAGGGCACGGCTCCCAAGACGGGCGCCTGATAGGGAGGCCATCATGGCGGAAACAGGCTCCAACCGGCTCAAGTACGGCATCGAGCCGCAGGAGACGCACCTGTCGGTCACGCTCTTCGACAGCATCAAGGACCAGGTCAGGGAGTGGGTGGACGCCACCCAGCCGAACTCGGTGAAGCGCGCGGGTGACTACTACGTCGCCGCGCACGACCTGCTCCAAGAGGCCGCGGCCACCCTCAAGCAGCGGGCGACCGATCTGGCCGGAACCTATAAGGGAGCCGAGAGCGTCGAGGCCCAGAAGGAACTCCAGCGACTGCACGGGAGCATCCGCGAGCTGGCGGGCAAGATGCGGCAGGTCGGCACCACGCTGCGCGGCTACTCCGAGACGCTCAACTGGGCCCAGCGCAACATCGTCACCAAGCGGGGCGAGGACTCGCGCTCCGACCACGACACCGACTGGGCGGACCAGATCCCGTTCTACGGCGCGTACCGCGCCGAGGACAGGGCGAGGGACCGGTTCAACGAGATCAACGAGAAGATCATCCAGCACTACAGGGAACTGCCCGAGGACGTGCAGCACTCGCTGCCGACCCCGATGCAGCTCCCCGTGCCCGACTACGGCGGCGTCAACCTGCCCACGGGCCCCGGGGGAAGGGTCACGGGGCCGGGCGGGGGCGACTACAACGGCACGCCCACCCGGCTGTCCGTCGACGACCCCACCAACCGTCTGGGTCTGAACGGCTCGGACCCCTACGGCCAGGGTGACCTGGGCGGCCTGGACGGTTCAGGACAGGGCGGCAAGGACCTCCCCGGGCAGGGGCCCGGATCGGTGGACGGCTTCCCGCCCGGTTCGGGGACGGGCGGTCCGGGCTCCGGCGCCGACGGCTCCGACCCGAACCTCACGAACCCGGGAACCGTGAACGGCTCCCTCCCCGGCACCGATCCGAACGACCGGTTCGGTACCGGCTCGACCTCCCTCGCCGGCCTGAACCCCAACGACCTGGGCAACGGCACGCTCGGTCTGCCCAACGGCCAGGGAGCGGGCACCTTCGGCAACGCCAACGGCCTGATCGGCACCGGTACGAACGCCGGCACGGGAACGGGAACCGGCGTCGGGGTGGGGGTCGGCCTGCCGGGCGGCACCGGGGGCCTCGGTGGCGCCGGAGGCCTCGGTGCGGGGGCCGGGGGGCTTCGGGGCGCGGGAACCCCGGGGATGCCGATGATGCCGATGGCTCCCGGCGGCGGCGCGGGTTCGGAGGAGAACCAGGACCGGGAGAGCAGCACCTGGCTCCTGGAGGACGACGAGGTCTGGGGCAACGGTGGCGACACCACTCCCCCCGTGATCGTCTGATGTGATGGTCTGTCGTGAGGATGTCGTGAGGAGAGGAAATGGGCGATTCGCCACTGGACGGGATCTCGCTCGGGGTCGGTGGTCCCGCCAAGGTCGTCTCGTTCACCGATGACCAGCTGAAGAACCTCGGCACCGAGTTCGGCAGCCGGGCCAAGGACGTCGACGGTCTCATCCACGGCACCGGTTCGATCGGCATCGCCCCGCCCGCCTTCGGCGTGCTCGGGATAGGGCTGAACACCGCCCACGACACCGCCCGCGACGGCGCCGTCAACGCCCTCAAGGCGGGCAAGGCGGCGATCGACTCGTGGAACGCGGCTCTCAAGGCCGCGTCCGAGAACTACGCGGCCGCGGAGAAGGCGAGCACGACCGAGGAGAAGCCAGGCCCCGGCGGTCTGGGGGGTCCCGGCAATCTGGGAGGCCCCGGCAAGCTGGGAGGTGCCGGTCTCCCCAAGATGGGCGGTGGCCTCGACGGTGGGGCCGGTGACGATATGAAGTTCCCCGGGTCGGGGACGGATCCGTTGGACAAGGACCTGCTGGACCGCAAGTTCCCCGACGACACCAGATCCCTCGAAGGCACCAAGCCTGACGACGTCAAGTTCCCTGACAACACCAATTTCCCCGGCCAGAACGGGACGAACCAAAACCTGCCGGACTCCAATCTGCCCGGGGCCAAGCTCCCCGATCCGAACGGCGTCGGGGGCGACCTCAACAAGCCCGGCCTCGGGCTGGACGACCCCACGAAGACCGCCCTGTCGTCCTACAACCCTCCCAACGTGGGCAACCTGGGCAATCTGGGTAACGTGCCGACCGGGAATTCGGGACTGCCGGGCGGTACCACCTGGACGGGAGACACGCTGGGGCCGGGCTCGTCCGGCCGGGGCGGCGGGTTCTCCGGGGTCGGCGGCAACGGGGCCCTCCCGGGCGGCCTGTCCGGCACGGGCACGGGCGGCGCGGGTGGCATGGGCGGCATGCCGATGATGCCGATGGCACCCGGTGGCGCGGGCGGCGAGCAGGGCAAGGAACGCGAGAAGACCACCTGGACCTCGGAGGACGAGAGCGTCTGGGGCGGCGACGAGGACATCGCCCCACCGGTGATCGGCCAGGAATAACTGACCCCCTCGGGCCGCGGCCCGAGGGAGACGGAACGCTGAGGCGTATGAGCGGGAACCGGATGCCGGAGAAGGAGACGAGCCGTGGCCTACGAGAGTGATCGATGGGGATACATGTCGTTGATCCCGACGGGGCTCGCCGCCGCGGCCGTCCTCATGCATCCGGGGGCCTACCTCATCGTCGCGGCCATCGGGACGATGGTCTCCAACCCCGGCGACATGGCGAAGGCGGCCGGTGAGTGGCGTGACCCGAAGGGGGCGGGCGGGGTCGACATCGACACGCTCAAACAACAACTGATCGACCTGAAGGGGAGGGCCGAGAAGGAGGGCAAGTGGGAGGGGGACGCGCAGAAGCTCTTCGCCGCCACCATCGACGAATTCGTCACCCAGCTGGACGGCGTCAAGAGTTTCCGCGCGGGAACGGCCGACACCCTCGACCAGACCGCGTCCCTGTACCACAGGACCTTCCAGTTCGCCACGCTCGTGATCGGCGCCATGACCGTCGCGGCGGCCGCCTCCCTCGCCCTGTGGGCCTTCCCGCCGCTGCGGGCGGGTCTCATGCTGCAGATCAACACTTTTCTCAAGGGACTCGACGCCGTCGTCAGAGCCGTGCTCAAGAAGAAGCTGCTGGCGATCGGGGCGGTCTCGGTGATCCTGATGATCGTCAACGACATGGCGAAGGAGCACGGACGGCTGTTCTACGGCATGCAGTCGATGCCGGAGCTGGAGACGGACTTCACCCAGGTCAACCTGCAGTACGAGAAGAGCACCGGACTCACGGTGAAGCCGGACACCTCCGCGTTGAAGCCTCCCAAGCCGAAGGGCGGAATCATTCCCGGCGTCTTCTGACCGGTCACTGTCGCTGCTGCGGCCCGGTGGTCCGGGGCCGGTCGGCCTGCACCGGTTTCCTGGCCGCCGGGATGTCGAGCGCCGGTCCCTCGGGGATCAGGTGCACCAGGTGCGCGGGCAGCGGGGCGATGTCCTGCGTCGTGTAGCCGAGGGCGGTCAGCGCCTGCGGTGAGGTGACGGCGTGCCGCCGTCCCTGGTCGTCGACCAGGTAGAGCGACTGGATCGCGTCCAGCCTGCCGTCCCCGGGCAGCAGCCCGGCCAGGGCGCCTCCGCCGTACGGCAGGACCACCTGGTCGACCACGTCCTGGTTGAACCAGCCCTTCGGCGGCGTGGGGACCGCGACCGTGCTGCCGACCGTCAGCAGCGCCTTGGCCGAGCCGCGCTCGGTGTCGGCGTAGACGGCGCAGACCGGGCTGGTCGACGGCGGGGTGATGACCGCGGGCATGGTCCGCGGGAGGTCGCCGCCGCCCATCGAGGTCGCCGAACGCCTGGCGCCGGTCGCGGTCGCCGGGTCAAGCTCGATCGCCTTGACCGGGGCCCGGCCGTACGCCTTCTTGCTGCCGGGGTCCTGCAGCAGCAGGGCGGCCTGGGCCGGCGTGAGGGGCGCCAGGCCGTCGGCCAGCTGGACGTACCACTTGGCGCCTCCGCCGGCGACCGGCGCAACGGTGAACACCCTGCCGACGATCGACGCGCCGCCGTCGGGGCCACGCGTCTGGCGGCCGAGGCCGGGGACGGAGGGAGAGCGGAAGTCGGGCCCGGCGGGCAACGCGTTGAGCCAGGCCAGCGGGACCTGTCGGGGCCGCTCCTCGGTCAGCGCCCGTGCCCCCTCGGTGGAGACGCGCATCCGCTGGTTCGACCAGAGCAGCCAGGCCTGCCCGTCCTGTTCGACGAGCATGGCCTTGTCCTGCCCGATCGGTTCGCCGCCGACGGCGAACCCCCCGACCAGGGTGGTGTACGGCCTGCGCTCGCCGTTGGCGTCCGCCCCCTCGACCACGCAGGCCGACCAGGGGGAGCGGACCAGGCGGTCACGGGCGGGCAGCGACTCCGGGGCGCCGGGGATGCCGACCAGCGTGCCGCGGGGGTAGCCGGACAGCGAGGCGGAGCTGACCACACGCACCTTCACGTTCTCCTGGCCGACCAGCAGCCGCGCGGAGGCCATGTTGACGACCGGGATCATCGTGCCCTGGGGGGCGCTGTAGACGAACGTGGCGCCCGTCTCCTCCTCGACGATCACGGTTCCCGGGTCGGTGAGCGCGGTCGCGTTGCCCGGCCGCAGCAGGCCGATCACGCCGAAGACGGCCGCGACCAGCACGGCGACCAGTACGCCGCCGAACATCGCCACGTTGTGTCTGCGCATGGGCGACTCGGGCAGGTCTGGTTCGCCCTGGAGCAGGGCGGTGCCCAGGCGCTGCGTCATCAGCCTGTACGCCTGGTAGAGGTCACGCCGGGTCTGCATCCCAACCCCCGTATCGCTGGATGCGTTACCGCAAGCATAGAAGGACGATCTTGAAAATGGTCCTTTTTGTGGTGGATGTAAACGGTTGTCGTCCAGAGCGTTTCCGATCATCGAAAGCCCGCTGAACAAGGTCCGGGAAAGCCGGGACGGCGGGCCGGGCGGTGATAGGAGATACAGGAACGACCGTTGATCAAGGAGGGGCACATGGCGCTGGACATTCACGTCACGTCCGACGCGATTCGAGCACTCCACACCGAGGTGACGGACACCACCATCCCCAAGGTCAGGGAACTGCGGGACATGGTGGCGAGCACCCACGTGTCCTTTCCCGGCTGGGGGGCGGCCGGTGAGGTGGCGATCGGGATCAGGTACCGCCAGATCCAGCGCCAGATGGAGGAGAGGTTCACCGAGGCCCTCGACGTCCTGGCCTCCTGGCAGGAGGGGCTGCTGACGGCCGAGGGCAACTGGAGGACCGCGGAAGCGGCCAGCGGCGTCGTCGTCCGCCGATGACCGCCTCGAACAGGCCCCAGTGGAGGACCGCGACACGCAGCGCCAAGGGCGTCGTCGTCAACTCCTCGAAGATCATCAGCAGCCTGGAGAAGGGCGCGCGGCTCGCGCCGACCCTGTGGGCGGGCGTGGCGATCGCGGGGACGGCGGTCGCCAACGTGCCGGGGATGGCCGACGCCTACAACAACTGGGAGTCGATCCACTCGCGCCTGGACACCCTCAACAAGAGCTTCCTGGCCTCCCTGCGGGACAAGGAGAAGGACGGGTGGATCGCCAAGGACCGTGAGGCGTTCAACCACGCGGTCCAGCAGTACCAGGAGGCGGTGGAGAGCCTGCGCGCCTACGTCAAGGCCGTCGCGGGGATCGTGGACGAACTGGGCGACGCCTACCGCGCCTACTGGGCCGCGCTCGCCGCGCTGGCCGCCCGGCTGATCTCCCTGCTGCTGATCGCCGCGGCCATGCTGACGACACCGTTCGCCGGGTCGGCCATGCTCAACCTGAGAATGCTCGGCACCCTGGCCAGCAGCATCATCGGCGCCTCGACCGCCGCGCTGGTGAAGATCATCGCCGCGGGGGCGAGCAGTGTCTCGCTGTTCTTCTCGGGCAAGGCGTTCTGGCAGATGTTCAACCTCTCGCCGACCGGCGCCGCGAAGATCGACTTCACCCAGGCGATGATCGTGACGGGGAACCTGCCCTCCTTCCAGAAACCGCCCCCCTCGCAACCCGGGCAGCCGACCCGGCTCCCGCCCTCGGCGGGTTTCCAGTGGCTGGCCCCCAAGAGAGAGCTTCCGGCGCCATGACACAGATGAACCGCGACTTCGACGACCTGCGCCTGGACACCCCGGAAGGTCTCGACGAGTTCGTACGGCGCAGCGACGAGATGCTGAACAGGCTCGGCGGCGTCCAGTACGAGCTCGGCGCGATCACCGGAGAGGGCGAGGCGGCCGACGGCATGGCGCGGGCCGTGGTCGACTCGACGGGACGCCTGGAGCGCGTCACCCTCGACCCCAGGATCGCGCGCCTGGACACCGCCACGATCGCCGAGGCGGTCACCGAGGCGGTCCGCGCGGCGCAGGACGACGCGCGGCGCCGTAGCGAGGAACTGATCAGCGAGGCGACGGGCGGCGAGCCGATCACACTGGACATGGCCGCGGCCCGCCGCCAGCTTGAGGAGATCGGCGAGGACCTGGCCCGCACCCTGCGGGACCTGTCCTCGGGTTTCTGACCCGGCGCTATCTGCCGTTGATCTTGTCGAGTGTCGCGTCGACCTTGGGGTCGGGCTTGTTCGAGGCGGGCTCCCCCACCTCACGCTTGGGGGCGACCCAGGCCGAGGGCGGCTCCGTGGAGATGACGGCCTTCTTGAAGTCGATCTTCATGGCGCCGGTCGGCATGATGTTGTTCAGGTCGAGCATCCGCTGCGTGAGGGGAAGCAGGGTGGTGCCTATCAGGGCGAGGTAGCCGCCCAGAAGCGCGGTCATCTTGGCCGCGAGGCTGTTGACGATGGGGCCGATTCGCTGGAGCGCCACCTGCGCGGCGGCGGCCGTGGCCGGATTTCCCCTGCTCGCGAGCCGGATGGCCGTTATGTAGAGGGTCACCGCGGAGGAAAGGACGAGGATTCCCTTCCAGTAGTCGTAGTACGCCTGGTGGACCGCGTCCACCTTGCCCTCCAGGGTGTAGCAGACGCCGCTGAGCTTCTGCAGCTCGCCGCTGAACAGGGCGGTCGCGTTCAGGAACTCCTCGCGGTCGTCGGCCTGCCAGTCGGCACGGGACAGGAAGACCGCGTTGCCGATGAGAGAGGGGTAGGCGACCTCAAGGGCCTTGGCCAGGGCGTTCCAGTTGGCCTTGGCGTCGTTCATCCCCGGGGTGTTCGCCACGGCCGTGCTCACGATGGCCACCGCGGTGGCCAGGGCCGGAACCGGCCTGGCGTTCGCCCTGAGCGCCTTGAGGGCCTCGTCCGCGAAAGCCGTGAGCTCCCTGCGCGCCGCCGTCGCCGCCCGACCATGGTGGGTGAGGTCGACCTTCGGTCCCGTCACCTTCTCCGCCGCCTTTGCTGTCGCTGCCGTCGTTCTTCCCGGACTTCCCGGACTTCCCGGATTTCCCGGATGGAGGAGCCGGCGCCTTCCGGCGGAGCCGTCATGAGTAGGTGACCTTGCTCGCGTCCTCGGCGTCCCTCCAGTTCTGCTTGATGGTCTCCAGGGCACCGACCCAGGCGTTGATCGCGGCGGTGGCGTCCTCGACGGACTTCTTGACGTCGCGCTGCGTGCTCTCGTACGCGCCGCCGAAGGCGAGACCGAGCAGGCCGAACCCGGGGCTGTCGACGTTGGTCTCGTCGATCTTCGTCTTGAGGTCCTCGAACGCCGGTACCACCCGTTCGTTGAGGTTGCGCTGGATGTTCGCGATGCAGGTCGAGGTGACGTGAATGTTCTGACTCATCCGCCGACGTACCCCCGTGTAGTTCAGCTTTTGGACATCTGGTGGTTTCGCGTGTGAACAGCGGTGTTTAAGTGATCTTTACGGTACCGTGTGGCTTTTCTGGTGTCAGGAGTGATTTCGGTTATCTGTTGTCACTCATCGTCAGGAGGAGGCGCGTGGTGTTCGATCCCACCAACTTCGGGCTGGAAGACCTGGAACGCATCAGCAGAGACGCCGAACGTCAGACGGCGCGCCTGGCCGAGATCGAAGGCGAACTGGACGAGGTACGCGGCACGGGAACCGGGGCGGACGGGCTGATCGGCGTGACCGTCGACCCCTCGGGCAGGGTCGAGAGGATCGACCTCAACCCTCGCGTCATGCGCCTGGACAGCCACGTCCTGGCGGAGGAGCTCATGCGGGCGATCGGGGTCGCGCAGGACGACAGGGAGCGCAGGACGAAGGAGATCCTCGAAGACGCGGGGCTCCCGGCCACCCCCCTGGGCCTCGACGACGCGCGTGAGCGGATGGAGGCCGCCTACGAGTTCTTCGCCCACTCCGTCGGCGCCGAGGACGGGCGGTTCGAACGGCGCTGAGGAAGCCTGGAAGGCGTCGGCCCCCGCCGGGGCGAACCCGGCGGGGGCCGACGTCGTCGTTGCGAGGCACTCAGAGGCGCGTCATCCGCAGTTGGCCGGCGGGGCGCTGGCGCTGTCCGCCGAGTTGCCACCGCTGATGCTCACGCACTTGCCCTTCGCGGGCAGGATCACCGGGCCCGCGTAGTACTTGAACTCCCCGCGCTCGGTCTTGCTCCCGCCGTCCTTCACCTGAAGGGTGGCCCAGACGGAGGTCGCCTTCCCGATGTCGGTGGTCTTCATGGTGACCACGCAGTTCGAGCCGGTCGAGGAGTTGTAGAGCTGGTAGACGGCTCCGCCGGTGAAGGGCACGGACCGCTGCACGTAGTAGCCCGCCCCGCAGGCCTGCTGCGGCGTGTAGGGGTTGGTCTGCGGCCGGGACTCCTCGGCCGGGGGCTTGGCCGTCGAGGGCTCGGCGGTCGGCTGGAGCGGCGGCCTGACGTTGCCGGGCTCGATGGGCTTCTCCGAAGGACGCTCCGTCTCGGGCTTCGTCTCGGGCTTCGCGGTCCTGGTCGGAGTCGACCGTACGGTCTTGGTCTCCTCGGGGGTGCGTGCCGTCCGGGTCGGCGTCGGCGACGGCGTCGGCCTCGCGGCGTGGGTCGGCTGTGCGCTCGCGCTCGCCGCGGGCGTCGGGGCGGCCGTCGGAGCCGGTGAGGGGGAGGCCGTCTGGCTCGGCTCGGGGCTGCCGTTCGGCGACGGGGACGCCGTGGAGGTCCCGCTGGGAGAGGCCGTGGGAGATCCGCTGGGGGACGCGGTCGCGGGCCCGCTGGGCGGGACGGTGGGAGTCACGGTCACGGTGACGGTCGGCGTCGGCGTGTGGGCCTGCGTCGGCTCGGCCGTCTGGCTCGGCTTGCCCGTCGGCTTCCCGGTCGGCTTCGCCGAGGTTTCCGCGGTCGGCGCCGTGCTCGGGGGCGCGGGGACGTTGGTCGGCGGAATCGGGGGCGTGGTCGGTACGGCGGGCGGCGGGGTGGTGAACGAGGTCAGCGTCGGCACCGGGGGCTCACCCGTCGGCTCCTCCGTGGTCAGCTGGAGCGGGGCGACGTCCGGGACGTTCGGGTCGGGCGTCGTGCCCCACGGCACGGTCACCCGGTCCGAGGGGTCGTCGGTGCCCTGCTGTCCCTGACCCCCCGTGCCGTTCGTCGGGTACGGCTGCCGCCCCTTGCCCTGGTCGACCAGTTCGAGGGGGTTCGCGACCTTCCCGTCGGCGGAGGCGCGCTCGACGTTGTTGAGCGAGGTGTAGTTCCCCGCGGCCCAGATGCCCGCTCCGGCCAGCACGGCGACCGTGCCGACGCAGGCGGCCAGCAGAAGCCCGCCGGGCTTCTTGCTCCCCGTGGTCGTGGCCGCGACCTGCAGCACGATGGGCGGCTGCGTCGAGGCCGAGGTGTCCTTGGGCAGCGGCGGCGCGCTCCATCCCGCGGACGCCGCAGGCTGCGAGGCGGCGGCGTCCTGCTGCTGGGGCACGGCCGGTGCGACGGCGTCCCCGGTGACTGCGCTCCCCGTGACGGCGCCTCCGGTGACGGCGCCCCCCGTGACGGCCGTGCCGGTGAGGGCGGGCCGGTCGCCGAGCAGTTGCAGCATGGCGGCCTTGGTGTCGGGACGCTGCTGCGGCTGCTTGTCGAGGCAGGAGATCAGGAGGGCGGTCAGCGCGGGCGCGAGCCCGGTGAGGTCGGGGGAGCCGTTGAGCACGGCCTGCGGGTCCCCGCCGAAGGGGGCGCGGCCGGTCGCGGCGTAGGCGATGGTCGCGGCCCAGGCGAACAGGTCCGCGGGCCTGCCGGGCGCCGGTGCCGGACCGCCGGTGAGGTTGGCGTGGACCAGCTCGGGGGCGTGGTAGTCGGGCTCGGGCCCGGTGACGCCGAGGGCGGTGTCGCGCACCCGCGGACCCTCCGCGCTCAGCACCACGGTGTCGGGGTTCAGCCCGCCGTGGGCGAGGCCCGCCAGGTGGATGGCGGTCAGGGCGGCGAGGGTGCCGGAGGCCAGCCGCTCCAGGGCGTCGGGGTCGAGCGGTCCGTCCGCGGTGACCGTCTCGCGCAGGGAGCGGCCCTCGACGTGCTCGTGGACGACGTAGGGGGAGTCGTCGAACCAGCCGACCTCGACAAGCTTGGCGGTGTGCGCGCCGGAGATCCGCTTGGCGGCGTGCAGCCGGTTGGTGATCCGCTCCCGCGTCTGGGGGTCGGCACCGGGAAGCGCGGGCAGCAGGCGGATGACCCGGGTGGTCTCCTGATCGGGAAGACGCCCCAGGTAGACGGTCTGACCGGAGGCGTCGCCGAGACGTCCGGTGAGGAGGTAGACACCAATCCGTTCCGGATCTTCAGGTGTCAATGGGTTGAAATCCCCCATCGGCCATCCTTCCAACTCAACTATCGATAAAGACTGCTATAGGTATATCTAGGGCTATCAAAGCAAATCTGATCAGTGAAGTTCACATGTTTCACAGCTCTTTCATGTCTGTTCTCCCGGATGCCCTGGCCGCCATCCCCGGCGCCGGCCTCGCGGCACGGCGAACCTGAACACCACGGCCAGCAGGACTCCGGCGAGACAGAGCAGGGCGACCCACAGCGTGATCGAGACGCTCAGGGCGTCCTCGGGAGGCGTGCGCCGGATCGCGTCGGCGGGCAGCGGGGCGGGCTCCTGCGGCGCCAGGGCCACCTCGTCCGAGGCCATGATCGTCGAGACGGCCAGCAGCGGGTTGACCATCCCGGCGCCGCTGCCCGTCCCCGAGGCGCCGTCGGCGGTCCGCGCGATGCGCCAGCGCACCTGGTCCTTGTTCAGCTCCGGGTAGCGGGAGCGCACCAGAGCCGCGACGCCCGACACGTAGGCCGCCGCGAAACTGGTGCCGTTCTCCTTCTCGACGTAGGAGCGCCCCGGCCAGGTGCTGGTGATGTCACTGCCGGGGGCCAGCACGGTGACGGGGGTCATGGAGTTCGAGTAGTCGGCGACGCTCCCGTCGGAGTTGGCCGCGCCGACCGAGATGACCCCGGGATAGGCGGCCGGATAGGCGGGGGCCGGAGTGCCGTCCTCCTTGTTCACGTTGCCCGCCGCGGCGACCACGACCGCGTCCTTGGCCAGCGCGTACGCGACCGCGTTGCGCAGGTCGGGCTGGTCGCTCGCCTGGATGGAGACGTTGATCACGTCGGCGCCGAGCTGGGCCGCCTTGACGATGCCCAGGGCCAGCCTGCCCAGGTCGCCCTCGTCGCCCAGGGGCTGCTTGATGGAGATCAGCCTGGCCTCGGGCGCGACCCCCGCGAAGGGCACCCCCTTGAGCCTGGCCCCGCCGATGATGCCCGCGACCGCGGTGCCGTGACCGACGCAGTCGGCCTTGCCGGTTTCTGTGAGGTCGAACGCGGTCACCCGGGTCAGCTGGGGATGCGTGACGTCCACGCCGCTGTCGACGATCGCCACGGTCACCTTGGCGCCCCTGGACAGCCGCCACGCCTGCGGCAGGTTGAGCCGCCGCTGCCCCCACGGCTCCGCGATGCTCGTCGTGCCGCGCTTCGGCGCGCACCTGGTGGGCGCGGCCACGGCGGGAGCGGCGGTTACGGCCCCCGCGGTCACGATCGCGATGGCCGCGGCCGTCAGCCTTCGCGTGAATCCGTTCACCTTCTGTCCCCCAAGACCGGTGATACCGGGCAGAACCCTACTGAACCCGATCAAGCGCCGTCACGGTGTCCGGCGGTCCTAAGCTGACTGCCGTGACCGGGCGAGGCGGGCGGGTGCCCGGGGTTCGGTGAGAGGGCGGGGAGCGGACATGGGAGAACACACGGCCGGGACCGCGGCCGGATACGCGTGGGGCGAGGCGACGGCGACGGGCGTCGGGTCGCACCCGGGGCAGGACCACGAGGAGGCGATCAGGGTCGTCTTCGGGGAGCTTTCCGCTCTGCCGTACCTCCCCGAGCTGCCCGGACGAGGCGTCGGCGCCGACATGATCGGGCGGTCCGCCTCGCTGCTGGTCGAGCTGGCCGTCGAGGTCCAGCCCTCGGGATGGCGCTTCGCCGACCGGCCGGGACGCGACGCCAGGCGGGCCCGTGACCACCTGCTGCGCGACCTCGACGCCCTTGAGGAGGCGGCCCAGGGGTACCGGGGGCCGTTCAAGATCCAGGTGGCCGGGCCGTGGACGCTGGCGGCGACCGTCGAGCTGCGCCACGGCGACAGGACGCTCGCCGACCCGGGGGCGGTGCGCGACCTGGCCGCCTCCTTCGCCGAGGGGCTCGCCGCGCACGTCGCCGACGTGCGCAAGAGGGTGCCGGGCGCCACGGAGATCGTGCTGCAGCTCGACGAGCCCGGCCTGCCGGGAGTGCTGGCGGGTACGGTCCCGACCGCGTCCGGCTTCGGGCGGCTGCCCGCCGTCGAGGCCCACGACGCCACCGAGCTGCTCGGCTCCGTGCTGCCCGGGGGAGTCTTCCCGATCGCCCACTGCTGCGCGCCCAGGGTGCCCTTCGGCGTCCTGCGTGAGGCGGGCCTTCGCGGTCTCTCGCTGGACGCCTCCCTGCTCAGGCGACGCGACGAGGACGCGATCGGCGAGACGATCGAGGCGGGGATCGCGCTCTTCCTCGGCGTCGTGCCCGGCACGGACGCGCCGCTGCCCGACATCGGGGTGATCGCCAGGCCCGCCGCGGAGCTGTGGAGCAGGCTCGGCTTCCCCGCCTCGACGCTGGCCTCGCAGGTCGTGCTCACCCCCGCGTGCGGGCTGGCCGGGGCCTCACCCGCCTACGCCAGGACCGCCCTGGCCACCTGCGCGCGGGCGGCCCGCGTGCTGCGGGAGGACCCGGGCGAGTGACCTCCCCGGCCGCGGGGCCGTACGGCGGTCGCGTGACCAGGGCGGGCTCGTCCGCGGAGCTTGTCCATGGGCGGGTAACGGCGCCGCGCACTGTCGGTGGTCGGCGATAGCGTTCTCCTCGTTTCCGGTTGACGAGGGGAGAGCCTGCGATGGGCGCTGAGGTCGAGGGTGTGCCGGTTGCGGCGCTTGAACGGCACGCGGAGCTGGCCGAGCTGGCCGACGAGGCCAACTGGCGTTACTACGTGCTCGACTCACCGACCGCGAGCGACGCCCAGTACGACGCGTGGATGCGCGAGCTGCGCGCCCTTGAGGAGGAGCATCCGGCCCTGCGCACGCCGGACTCCCCGACGCAGAAGGTCGGCGCGCCGATCTCCAGCGACTTCACGGCGGTCGCCCACCTGCAGCGGATGGAGAGCCTGGACAACGCCTTCAACGCCGACGACCTGCTCTCCTGGCAGGTCAGGGCGGAACGGCTCGCCGAGCGCGAGACCGCGCCCTACCTGTGCGAGCTGAAGATCGACGGCCTGGCCATCGCGCTGGTCTACGAGAAGGGCCGCCTGGTGCGGGCCGCGACCAGGGGCGACGGCCGCGTCGGCGACGACGTCACGGCGAACGTGCGCACGATCGCCGACGTCCCCCAGCGGCTCACCGGCCCGGACGTGCCCGACCTCGTCGAGGTCAGGGGCGAGGTCTACATGCCCGTCGAGGGCTTCAGGAAGCTCAACGAGCAGTTGGTCGAGGCGGGCAAGCCCCCCTTCGCCAACCCCCGCAACTCCGCGGCGGGCTCGCTGCGGCAGAAGGACCCCAGGATCACCGCGCAGCGACCACTGCACATGATCGTCCACGGTGTCGGCAAATGGGAGGGCGAGCCCCTGCCTCCGACCCAGTCGGCGGTCTACGAGCGGCTCAGGGCGCTGGGCCTGCCGGTCAGCGACCTCTACAAGGTCGTGGACGACCTCGACGGCATCAACGCCTTCATCGAGTTCTACCGCGAGCACCGCCACGACCCGGTCTACGAGATCGACGGCGTCGTGGTGAAGATCGACCGCATCGAGATCCAGCGCAACCTGGGCTCGACCAGCAGGGCGCCCCGCTGGGCCATCGCCTACAAATACCCCCCGGAGGAGGTCAACACCAAGCTCCTGGACATCCAGGTCGGGGTCGGCCGCACGGGCCGGGTCACGCCGTACGGCGTCATGGAGCCGATCGTGGTCGCGGGCTCGACGGTCGAGCGGGCGACCCTGCACAACGGCTCCGAGGTCGCGCGCAAGGGCGTGCGCGTCGGCGACACCGTGGTGCTGCGCAAGGCGGGCGACGTCATCCCGGAGATCGTCGGCCCCGTCGCCGACCTGCGCGACGGCACCGAACGCGAGTTCACGATGCCGACGCACTGCCCGGAGTGCGGCACGGAGCTGGCCTACGAGAAGGAGGGCGACGCCGACCTGCGCTGCCCCAACACCAGGGCGTGCCCGGCCCAGCTGCGTGAGCGCATCTTCTTCGCCGCCGGGCGCAGGGCCTTCGACATCGAGGGGCTCGGCTACGTCGCGGCGACCGCGCTGACCCAGCCGCTGCCGCCCCAGGAGCCGCCGGTGCGCACCGAGGCCGACCTGTTCGACCTGACCGTCGAGCGGCTGCTGCCGATCAGGTCCGTCGTCCGCGATCCCGACACCGGCCTTCCCAAGACCGACCCGGAGACCGGTGAGCCCAGGGTCGTCACCTTCTTCGCCAACCAGAGCGGCGAGCCGAGCAAGAACGCCGAGAAGATGCTGGAGGAGCTGGAGCGGGCGAAGGACCAGCCCGTCTGGCGGGTGCTGGTCGCGCTCTCGATCCGGCACGTCGGCCCGCCCACCGCGCAGGCCGTCGCCGCCGAGTTCCGTTCGATCGACGCGATCGAGCGGGCGACCGAGGAGGAGCTGGCCGCCGTCGAGGGGGTCGGCCCCCGGGTGGCGGCGGCGATCCACGACTGGTTCCAGGTCGACTGGCACAAGGAGATCGTGACCCGCTGGAGGCAGGCCGGGGTCCGCATGGAGGACGAGCCTCCCGCCGACCTGCTTCCGCGGACGCTCGAAGGCCTGACGTTCGTGGTGACCGGGACGCTGGCGACCTTCACCCGTGACGAGGCGGGCGCGGCCCTTTCAGCCAGGGGCGGAAAGGTGTCCGGTTCGGTGTCTAAAAAGACCTCTTTCGTGGTCGTTGGGGAGAACGCAGGCTCCAAATATGACAAGGCCGTCAAGCTCAAAGTGCCGATTCTCGACGAGGATGGCTTGCGGGTCCTGCTGGAGGAGGGGCCGGAGGCGGCTGCCGCGGTGGCGGTGACGCCGGAGGAGTGACCACGGGGGCGAGAGGCCGACCAGGGGAAACGACGAGCGGGGGGCCGTTCCGTGACAGGTGCTTCGAATGGCCGGTGACGGAACGTGCGCAATTGGTTCCGCGAAGTGGCCCAGAGGCCGTACTCTCCCATAGTGAACTAATGGGGGTTTTGTTACTCATGGCCGACCCAAATGACACACGCGACACAGGTCCGCGTGCGGGCTCACCGCTGTGGGCCTATCTCACCACCGTCATCACGCTCGGGTTCACGGCTCTCCTGCTGGCCCAGTGGCTGACCGGCCCCGCGCAACTGGCGGGGCTCGCGCGCAGCCCGATGTTCTGGATGCTGGCCGTCCTGGTCGTCCTGGGCGAGCTGCGGCCGGTGATGCTGTCGTCGTCGATGACGGTCGGGGGCACCTACCCGTCGACGATGTTCACCTTCGCGGCCCTGCTCCACTACGGGCTGCCGGTGGCGGTGCTGACGCAGGCGGTCGCCATCGTCGTCAACAGCGCCGTCACCCGTAAGGCGTGGCACCGGGTCATGTTCAACATCGCCCAGACGACACTGGCCCTCACGGCCGCGGGGGCCGTGCTCGCCGTGCTCTGCCGCCACTCGGCCCCGGCGATCTCCTGGGTGCCCGACGGGCGTGACCTGCTCGCGATCGCCCTGGCCGGGCTCGCCTACTTCTCGGTCAGGGCGCTGTTGGTCTCCGGCGCGGTCGCGCTGCACGAACGGCGCTCCCTGCACCGGGTGATCAAGACAACGATCGGCCACCAGAGCCTGGTCTACGCGGGCCTGCTCGGCCTGTCCCCGCTGGTCGTGGTCGTGATGAACGACTCCCCGGCGCTGGTGCCGCTCTTCCTCGCGCCGATGGCCGCCGTCTACTTCACCGCGACCCTTTCCGTACGGCGCGACCACCAGGCCACCCACGACGGGCTGACCGGCCTGCCCAACCGCAAGATGCTCGTCGGCCGCAGCGAGGAGGCCATCGCCGAGGCGAGGGCCGGGGAGAAGGTCGGGCTCTTCCTGCTGGACCTCGACCGGTTCAAGGAGGTCAACGACACCCTCGGCCACCCCGTCGGCGACCGGCTGCTGCAGATCGTGGCGCACCGGCTCACCCACAGCGTACGGCCGGGCGACGTGGTGACCAGGCTCGGCGGCGACGAGTTCGCGGTGCTGCTGCCCTCGATCAGGGACGCGGCGGCGGCCAGGGAGGTGGCCGCGCGGCTGCGGGTCGCCCTCACCGAACCGGTCAGGCTGGAGGGCATGACCTTCGACCTGGACGCCTCGGTCGGCATCGCCCTCTACCCCGACCACGCCCCCGACTTCGAGATGCTGATGCAGCGTTCCGACGTGGCGATGTACCTCGCGAAGGAGGCGCGCACCGGCGTCGAGGTCTACGTCGCGGAGAAGGACCGCAACAGCCCCGAGCGGCTCAACCTCATGGGCGACCTGCGCAGGGCCATCGACCGCCGTGAGCTGCGTCTTCACTACCAGCCCAAGCTGGAGCTGGCCAGCGGCCAGGTGCGCGGGGTCGAGGCGCTGCTGCGGTGGCGCCACCCCGAGCGCGGGATGATCTCGCCGGGGGAGTTCGTGCCGATGGCGGAGCAGTCCTACCTCATCCGGCACCTCACCCAGTACGTCATCGACGAGGCGCTCGAACAGGCCGCGCACTGGTGGCGGATCGGGCTCAACGAGCAGATCTCCGTCAACGTCTCCGCCCGTGACCTGCTCGACTCGACCCTTCCCGACCTGCTGGGGGCCGGGCTCGCGCAGTACCACCTGCCGCCGGAGGCGATCCAGCTGGAGGTGACCGAGCGCGTCCTGATGACCGACCAGGCCTACACCGCCGACGCCGTCCGCGCCCTGAACGCGCTCGGGGTGCAGCTCGCGCTGGACGACTTCGGCACCGGCTACTCCTCACTGGTGCGCCTGCAGCGCCTGCCGGTCTCCGAGGTCAAGATCGACGCCTCGTTCGTCAGGAGGCTCGGCGAGTCCGTGGACGACGAGCGGATCGTCCGCTCCATCATCGACCTGGTCCGCTCGCTGGGGCTGCGCTCGGTCGCCGAGGGCGTCGAGTCGGACGAGGTGGCCGCCCGCCTGGCCGAAATGGGCTGCGAACTGGCCCAGGGACGGCTCTTCACCGAGCCCATGTCCGCCGCCGACGCGACCGTCTGGCTGAGCGAGCACCGGGACAGGGCCGTGCCCGACCTCGGATTCCTGCGCGGAAGCGAGGTTCTCGACCCCCAGACGGCCTGATCCCCGGCGAAGGCCGGCACGCGCGCTCCCGGGCGGTTCGGTGACGGCCGCCCGGTGACGCGGGGGCCCGTGAAGACGCCGGAAGGGAGGGCGCGGGTTATTGGGTCAGGTACGTCAGGTCACGAGCCCTAGGATGACAGTGTCCAATTGCCATTCACGAAACGGGTTCAACGACTCATGTCCGCCATAACCCGCGACGAGGTCGCTCACCTCGCCAGGCTGTCCCGGCTGGCGCTGGCCGACGAGGAACTCGACCACTTCGCCGCGCAGCTCGATGTGATCATCGGTGCGGTCGCCCGCGTCGCCGAGGTGGCGGCCGACGACATCCCGCCGTCCTCGCACGCGCTTCCGCTCACCAACGTCTACCGCCCAGACGAGGTACGGCCCGGCCTGACGCCGCAGGAGGCGCTGGCCGCCGCCCCGGCCGTCGAGGACGACCGCTTCCGTGTTCCGCGCATCCTCGGGGAGGAAGCATGAGCCTCGTCCACACCTCAGCCGCCGAACTCGGCGCGCTGGTCGCCGGCGGCGAGGTCTCGGCCGTCGAGGTCGCCCAGGCCCACCTCGACCGGATCGCCGAGGTGGAGCCGAAGGTCAACGCCTTCCTGCACGTCGACGCGGAGACGACGCTCGCGCAGGCCCGCGCCGTCGACGCCCGCCGGGCCGCCGGGGAGCGGCTCGGCCCGCTCGCGGGTGTGCCGATCGCGCACAAGGACGTCTTCACGACCACGGACATGCCGACCACGGCCGGTTCCAAGATCCTTGAGGGGTACCGCCCGCCGTACGACGCGACCGTGACCAGGCGGCTGCGTGAGGCGGGCCTGGTGATCCTCGGCAAGACCAACCTCGACGAGTTCGCGATGGGCTCCTCCACGGAGAACTCGGCCTACGGGCCGACCCGTAACCCGTGGGACCTGTCGCGCATCCCGGGTGGTTCCTCGGGTGGTTCCTCGGCCGCGGTCGCCGCCTACGAGGCCCCGCTGTCCACCGGCACCGACACCGGTGGCTCGATCCGCCAGCCCGCGGCCGTCACCGGCATCGTCGGCATGAAGCCGACCTACGGTGGCTCGTCCCGTTACGGGCTGATCGCCTTCGCCAGCTCCCTGGACACTCCCGGCCCCTTCGCCCGTAACGTGCTGGACGCCGCGCTGCTGCACGAGGCCTTCTCCGGGCACGACCCGATGGACTCCACCTCCGTGGACGCTCCGGTGCCCTCCGTCGTCGAGGCGGCGCGCAACGGCGACGTCGCGGGGCTGCGCATCGGCGTGGTCAGGGAGTTCGGCGGCGACGGCTACCAGCCCGGGGTGCTCGCCCGCTTCCACGAGAGCGTCGAGCTGCTCGAATCACTCGGCGCCAAGGTCGTCGAGGTCTCCTGCCCGTCGTTCACCACGGCGCTGCCGGCCTACTACCTGATCGCGCCGTCCGAGGCCTCCTCCAACCTGGCCCGCTTCGACGCCATGCGGTACGGCCTGCGCGTCGGTGACGACGGCACGCGCAGCGCCGAGGAGGTCATGGCGCTGACCAGGGCCGCCGGGTTCGGTCCCGAGGTCAAGCGGCGCATCATCCTGGGCACCTACGCCCTGTCCAGCGGCTACTACGACGCCTACTACGGCCAGGCGCAGAAGGTCCGCACGCTGATCGCCCGCGACTTCGAGGCGGCCTTCAACCAGGTGGACGTGCTGGTCTCGCCGACCACGCCGACCACGGCGTTCCCGATCGGCGAGCGCGCGGACGACCCCATGGCGATGTACCTCGCCGACCTGTGCACCATCCCGACCAACCTGGCGGGCAACGCGGCCATCTCGGTGCCGTGCGGCCTGGCGGACGAGGACGGGCTGCCCGTCGGCCTGCAGATCATGGCCCCGGTGCTCGGCGACGACCGCTGCTACCGGGTCGGCGCCGCGGTGGAGAGGGCGCTGGAGGGCCGTTGGGGCGGCAGCCTGCTGTCCAAGGCCCCGGTGCTCTAGGGCACGGGTAAGGCGAGAAAGGAAAACAGGGGGAAAGGCGGCATGATCACTCGGATCGAGATAGACGGGTTCAAGTCATTCTTGAACTTCGTCCTCGACGTGCCGCCCTTCCTGGTGCTGGTCGGCCCGAACTCCAGTGGCAAGTCGAACCTGTTCGACGCCCTGGACTTCGTGGCCGCCGAGGTCACCGGCCAGGGCGGTCTGCTGGGCGCCTCCAGGGGCCTGCCCGCCGAGCAGTTCCACCGGGTCGCGCGGGGGACGCCCGTGCCGGGGTTCGTCGTCTCCGTCGAGACCCTGGTCACCCCCGAGCCAGGAGCCCTGCTGCCGGTCAGGTTCGACGCGGGCGCGGAGATGGTCCTGAAGATCCCGAGGTCGAGCGGGGTCGTCGTCAGCCACGTGGCCAGCGACCTGCCGGAGGAACTCCTGGAGCTCATGGTCGAGGACCCCGAGCCCGAGGAGACGCCCCGCCGTACGGTCACCGCATGGCGGCGTTACGTGCCGGAACCGCGGGTCATGCGCGGGCGCTGGTCCGCCGAGGACCGCGGGCCGCTGGCCGCGGACGGCCGCAACCTCGCGGCGGTGCTCGGGCGGATGGCCGGTACGGCGGCGCTCGCCGACCTGACGGCCGACCTCGCGGGAATCGTGCCCGACGTGGTCGCGCTGGTGCCCAGGACCGAGCGGGAGGAGTGCTCCTTCGAACTGGTCGTCGACGGCCAGGGAAGCGTCCCGACGCCCCTGCTGTCCGACGGGACCCTGCGCGTCCTGGGCCTGCTGGCCGCCCTGCACGACCCCGACCACCCGGGCACCCTGCTGGTCGAGGAGATCGAGAACGGCGTGCACCCGACGCGGCTCGGCGAGCTGCTGCGGCGGGTCAGGCAGCGGATCACCCGGCCGGGGGGCGTGGAGCCGCACCGGCAGGTGATCCTCACCACCCAATCGCCGGTGGTGGTCGCCGAGACCTACCGGGCCGACTCGGACGCGCTGACCTTCCTGGACACCGCGGTCCGCGTCGATCCCGACAGGGACCGGGTCTCCCGGGTGACCGTGGCCAAGTCCGTCCAGCCGGACGGCGAGCCGGGCACGTTCGTCTCGCCACGGCAGGTCGGCAAATACCTCGGGACGGCGGCATGAGCCGTCCGCTGGTACCCGGCCTGATCGCCAGGGGAGAGGTCGAGGAGGGCTTCCTCGGCATCGTGATCTCCCGCCAGCTGCGCGAGCTGACCTGGATGTCCCCGCACACGGTGGACGTCGGGGCCACGGAGGTCGTCTCCTCCGGCAGGGAGGGCGTGGTCACGGCGCTTGAGGAGCTCGCCGCCGACTGCCACCTGCTGTTCACCCACGAGAGTGAGCGTGAGCGCGGCAAGGGCGACGGCGTCCGCTACCACTCGCACTACCTGGTGCCCGTCATCGGCCTGGGGGAGACGGAGCGGTGGCTGCTGGCCGACCGGGCGATGTGGGCCCGGCTTGAGGGCAGCGACCTCGGCCTGCTCCCCGCCCGTCCCCGTGACGCGGACAGGATCACCGACCCGGAGGCCGTGCTGGCCGCGACCGTTCCTCAGCGGGGCAAGCCGATCGGCGACTACCTCCAGTACGCGGGGCGCAACATGGACCTCGCCGTGCTGGCCCAGGTCCCCGGATACGCCGACTGGGTCGCCGAGACGAGGAACGCACTGAAAGGACTTGGTTACCTGTGAGCGGGAGGAGTCCCGGCACAGCGGGCGGAGCGGCGCGCAGGACGCGGGCGCTCCGCGGAGTGAACGAGGAGGGTGATCGACCGATGAGCGCGCGAGAGCCCGACGCAGCGGGCGGAGCGGCGCGCGAGGTGCGAGTCTCCCGCCCAGTCAACGAGGATTGGTGAACAACCGATGAGCACGGAAACGCTGATGCCGTACGACGAGGCGCTTGAGCGCTTCGAACCGGTGCTGGGCCTGGAGACGCACGTCGAGCTGGGCACGGCCTCGAAGATGTTCTGCGGTTGCCCGACCACGTTCGGCGCCCCGCCCAACACCCAGGTGTGCCCGGTCTGCCTGGCGCTGCCCGGGGCGCTGCCGACGGCCAACGCCGCCGCGATCGAGTCGACGATCCGCATCGGCCTTGCGCTCAACTGCTCCATCGCCGAGTGGTGCCGCTTCGCCCGGAAGAACTACTTCTATCCGGACATGCCGAAGAACTACCAGATCAGCCAGTACGACGAGCCGCTCTGCTTCGACGGCTACCTCGACGTCGAGGTGGACGGCAAGACCGTGCGGATCGAGATCGAGCGGGTCCACCTGGAGGAGGACACCGGCAAGTCCACCCACGTGGGCGGCGCCACCGGGCGCATCCACGGCGCCGACTACTCGATCGTCGACTACAACCGCGCGGGCATCCCGCTGGTCGAGATCGTCACCAAGCCGATCCCGGGCACCGACCGGCTCGCCCCCGAGGTCGCCCGCGCCTACGCCACCGAACTGCGCGAGGTCATGCGCGCGCTCGGCGTCTCCGACGTGCGCATGGAGGAGGGCTCCATGCGGTGCGACGTGAACGTCTCCCTCATGCCGCGTGGCGCGACCGAGTGGGGCACCCGTACCGAGACCAAGAACGTCAACTCGCTGCGCAGCGTCGAGCGTTCGGTCCGCGGTGAGATCTCCCGTCAGGCCGCGATCCTGGCCGACGGCGGCGTGATCATCCAGGAGACCCGGCACTTCCACGAGGACACCGGCACCACCACCTCGGGGCGTTCGAAGGAGGAGGCGCAGGACTACCGCTACTTCCCCGAGCCCGACCTGGTGCCGATCGCGCCGAACCCCGCGTGGGTCGCCGAGCTGAAGGCCGCGCTGCCCGAGCTGCCGCGCGTACGGCGCCTGCGGCTCCAGCGGGAGTGGGGCGTGTCCGACCTGGACATGGAGTCCATGCACAACATCGACGCCATCGACCTGGTCGAGGCGACCGTCGCCGCCGGGGCCCCGCCCGCCGACGCCCGCAAGTGGTGGATGGGCGAGCTGGCCCGCAGGGCCAACGAGGCGGGAGTCCCGCTCGGTGAGCTGGCGATCACCCCCGACCAGATCGCCAGGGTGTGCGCGATGGTCGCCGGGGGAGCGCTGAACGACAAGCTGGCCCGCCAGGTGCTCGAAGGCGTGCTGAACGGCGAGGGTTCCCCCGACGAGGTGGTCGCCGCGCGCGGCCTGCAGATCGTCAACGACGAGGGTGAGCTTTCGGCGATCATCGACCAGGTGCTGGCGGACAACGCCGCCGCCGCGGAGAAGGTCCGCTCCGGCAAGATCGCCGCGGTCGGCGCCCTGGTCGGCGGCGTCATGAAGGCCAGCAGGGGCAAGGCGGACGCGGCCCGCGCCCGTGAACTCCTGCTGGAGAAGCTCGGCGTCTCCGAGTAGTCCCTGCCGGAGGCAGTCAGGTTTCGGCCGGCTTCGGCCGACGAAAGGCCCCACCGATTTGGTGGGGCCTTTTTGTTATCTGGAAATCACTTTCTCCCACTAAATGTGCATTGACTGGGGTTGTTAACTTCTTGCACAGTAATCACATTAATCTCCCCCTTCTCTCTGGTGCCGCACAGCCCGAGATCGGAGAATTCCATGAAGAGACAACTGGCGCTCCTCGCCGTGCTCTCGGCCGCTGTCTGCGGGACGTCGGCCGTCGTCACCCCGGCGCAGGCCGCCGTTTCCGCCGTTACGAGCGCCCGGGCGATCGACGCCATGGTGATCGCCAACGGCGTCCGGCTGAGATCGACCCCCGGCGGAAGCTGGGTGGTCGGCTACCTCTACTACGGGGATTACGGACAGATCCTCAGCGTCAGTTCGGGCACCTGGTGCCAGTTCAGACTCGGCGGAAGGTCGGCCTCGGGACTACCCGCGGGAACCGTCGGATGGGCCTCCTGCTCATACTTCGCCACCGAGGACGGAGTGCGTTTCTCGCAGACGGCCGTCGACGCGCTCGGCGCCTGACAGGGGCCGGGCCCGCCGTACGGACTCATCTCCAGGCCCCGTACGGCGGGCGCGGCTCGGGGTGCGGAAAACCACTCCGACGGTGCCGGAAAAGGCGGGAAAGGGCCCTTGCGAAGCACGAACCATGCCGCAAACCCGCCATGCCGAGGTGATTTGTTACCGCTCACCAAGGGTGCCCGCGGACGGTTGTGGTTTAGGGTTGCCGGAAGCAGAGGTCACGAAGCAGGAGGAGCCTGAGGAAGTGCGGAACGGAGCGTCGACAGATCCGCCGACCGACCCGTTCGCGGCGGTGCCCCTGCCCTCGCATCCCGTTCCCCCGGGCGCCCGTGACCCCGCCCAGCCGCCGGGAAACAGGCCCAAGGGGCGTTCGAAGCTGCCCCCCGGCGTCTCCCCCGACATCTTCGGCCCCACCGGTTCGCCCGGTCTGCTCGGTCCTACCGGTTCTCCCGGCCCGCGCGGCGCCGGCGGACAGCAGGGCCCCATGAACCCCGGCGCACCGGGATCCCCCGGTTCGCCCGGCCTGCCACCGCCCGCCCCCAAACCGGAGCCCTGGCGGATGGCGACCCCCCAGGACAAGGCCGCCCCGTCGCGTCAGGAGTCCGCACCCGGTGACGCGGGACCTCCCCGGGGAGGGTCACCCCGCACCGAGGGGACACCCGCACGCCGTGGCGGACGCGGGCTGCTGCTGACCCTGCTGCTCCTGCTGGTGCTCGGCTGCCTCGCCTACGGCATCCCCGCGATCGTCATGGCGGGCAAGATGCTGCCCGGCACCAACGTCAGGGGCGTCGACATCGGCGGGCTGACCGCCACCGAGGCCGCCGAACGGCTCAGGGACAAACTCGCCGCCCCCGCCACCAGCGCGATGACCCTGCGGGCCGCGGGCAAGGAGTACACCCTCGACCCCGAGGAGGCCGGGCTGGAGTTCGACGTCGTCGCGACGATCGACCAGGCGCCGAGCGACTTCCCCTCGCCGGGAGAGGTCTGGCGGGCCCTCACCGGGACCAACGACCTGAACCCCAAGATCTCCGTCGACCCCGAACTCATGAAGAACGCCGTCAAGGGACTGGCGAGAAGGATCGACCTCAAGGTCAGGGACGGCGAGGTCACCTTCAAGGGCACCCGGCCCGTGGCCGTGGCCCCCAGGGACGGCCGCAAGCTGGAACAGGAGGCGGCGGCGGACGTCATCGCCAAGGCCTTCCTCGGCTCGCCCGGAGCCGTCGACCTGCCCGTCTCGGTGATCAAGCCGAAGGCCACCCCCGAGGCGGTCGAACAGGCCAAGACCGCGGCGACCAAGGCGCTCTCCGGCCCGGTGGCCCTGGTCCGCGGGGACAAACAGGTGCGAATGACGGTCGAGACCCTCGCCGCCCACCTGTCCTACGAGCCTGGGCCGGAAGGTGAGATGCGTCCCGTCTTCGACGCCAAGGGCGCCGTCGCCGACCTGGAGAACGGTCTCGTCGACCCCGGACTGGCCCCCAGGGAGCCCACCTTCGAGATCGTCGGCGACAAGCCGAAGCTGGTCCCCGGGCACAAGGGGCAGGGTGTCGACACCGGAAAGCTCGCCGACGACATGGCCGCCATGCTCGCCAAGGGCGGCGAACGGAGCGTCCAGGTCACGCTCACGACCGTCGAACCGAGACTCTCCGAGGCTCAGGCGCGTGCCCTCGGCATCAAGGAGAAGATCAGCGAGTTCACCACCCCGTACGTCTGCTGTCCGCCCAGGGTGACCAACATCAGGACCCTGGCCAAGATCATGGACGGCTACATCGTCAAACCCGGCGAGACCTTCTCCCTCAACGGCGTCATCGGCGAACGCGACACGGCCCGGGGGTTCGTCCCGGCGCCGATGATCCAGGGGGGCAGGCTGATCGACTCGGTCGGCGGGGGCATCTCCCAGTTCGTCACGACCATGTACAACGCGGTGTTCTTCGGCGGCCTCGAAGACGTCCAGCACGTGCCACACGAGTTCTACATCTCGCGCTACCCGGCGGGCCGTGAGTCCACGGTCTCCTGGCCGGAGCCCGACTTCCGCTGGCGGAACGACTCCAAGTACGGCGTGCTGGTGAAGACCTCCTACACCGCGAGCGGCGTCACGGTCGCCTTCTGGAGCACCAAGCGCTACGACATCGAGTCGATCTCCTCGGAACGTTACAATCTCACGCCGTTCAAGAGCGTGACCGAGAGCGGCCCGGGCTGCATCCCCATGGAAGGCCAGCAGGGCTTCACGATCGACGTCTGGCGGATCTTCAAACAAGACGGCGAAGAGATCAAACGCGTCAAGCAGACCACCGTCTACCGCCCCGAACTAAACCTGAAGTGCGTGGCGGGCGGAACACCCCAGACGGAGTGATTTGCGGCGCCGAAGGCGCCGCAAAGAGGCACAGCGCAATAATCGGGGCCATGAGAATCTGGGTCCCCTCGCAGGCCGCGGCTGATGTTCTTCGTGATCTCCCCGATGTGGAGTGCGTCGTCTACGACGGGACCGGGCCGACGCCCGAGGGGATCGGGGAGGTGGAGGTCTGGGTTCCGCCGTTGATCCCGCCCTCGCTGGTTCCCGAACTGCTCGGTCGGATGCACGGGCTGCGGTTGCTGCAGACGGTCACCGCCGGGGTCGACGCCTACCGGCCCCACCTGCCCGAGGGCGTGGTGCTGTGCAACGCGCGGGGGGTGCACGACGCGGGTACCGCGGAGTGGGTGGTCGGGGCCATGATCGCGGTGCTGCGGGAGTTCCCGGGGTTCGCCGCGGCCCAGGGGCGGGGGGAGTGGACCTACCACCACACCGGGGTGCTGGCCGACTCGACCGTGCTGGTCGTCGGGTACGGCTCGATCGGCCAGGCGCTCGAACGGCGGCTCGAAGGCTTCGAGGTGGACGTCGTGCGGGTCGCGCGGACGGCGCGGGAGGGCGTTCACGGGCAGGACGAGCTGCCCGAGCTGCTGCCGAAGGCGGATGTGGTCGTGCTGCTGGTACCCGCGACCCCCGCGACCACGGGGCTGGTCGACGCGGCCTTCCTGGCGTCGATGCGGGACGGCGCCCTGCTGGTGAACGCGGCCAGGGGCGGGGTCGTCGACACCGACGCGCTCGTGGCCGAGCTCGAACGGGGCAGGCTGGTCGCCGCACTCGACGTGACCGACCCGGAGCCGCTTCCCGCCGGTCACCCGCTGTGGTCGGCACCCGGGGTCTTCATCACCCCGCACGTCGCGGGAAGCACCCCCGCCTCGGGGCGGCGTCTGCTGAGGTTGCTGCGCTCGCAGCTGCTGAGACACCTCGCCGGAGAGCAGCTTAAAAACGTGATCACCGGTTCGTACTGACCGGGAAAGGATTCCCGACCGTGGCTGCCTCGTGACCTGGGGTGCGTACGGTGAATTACTGCGAGTCCGATCGCTCGCGCGGTTATCGGATCGGTGACGACTCCGGCGTTGTCACCATCCGCGTCAGCCGGAGAGCACACACTGATCGTGTGCCGTCGTGGGACGCGGAGGACGAAGGACGACGCGTTCTCGACGGCAACGCGGGCACGGCAAACGGAGACCGCCGCGCACGCGAGACGAACCGAAACCGATGGGCAGACGACATTGATCCGCTGGCGTGACCCCCGGGTAGCGCTGACCGCCGCGGCCTTGACCGGCGTGGCGGGGCTGGTTGCCGCCTTTCTCAGTGGTGCTGCCGTTGTGATCGTCGGCGCGGTCGCGGGCGTTACGGCCGCGGCGTTCGCCGCGTTCTCGCTGTTCGCCGCCGCGCGCCGTCCGTCCGACCGGGCCAGTGCGCTGGCCTGGCGCTGGCTCGCCGCGGGCAGCGCCACCTGGCTGGTCGGCATCGCCGTACGGCCGCTGGCCGACGGGACGCCCTTCGTGGTGACGTTCGCCGATCTGGTCCTGCTCGCGGGCACCGCGATGCTCGCCGTCGGCACCGGTCTGTGCGCGGTCAGACAGGCGCGTGGTCAGGCGCTGTTACGGGACCTGGCCGACGCCTATGTCTGCGCGGCCTCGCTCTTCGTCATCGGCTGGGTGTCGTTGTTCGGCCCCGCCTACCGCGACGCGGGTGACGCGGGAACTTTCGCGGTCACCCTCGCCTCACCGTTGCTCTGCCTGGTCCTGGCCTGCGCGGTCGGCCCGGCCGTCGTGCCCGCCAGGCGTTCGGCCTGGCCGGTCGGGCTCGCGGCGCTGGCCGTACTCGCGGCGGTCACCGCCTCCGAGACCGTCACCGCGCTGGCCAGACTGACCGGTGACGAGCCGCCGCTGGGCCAGGTGTGGCTGGCGCCCGCGGCCTTCCTGCTGCTCGCCGCGGTCGCGTGGAGTGACCGTACGGCCCGCCCTGACATCTCCGGCGAGGACCGGGACGAGGCGGCAGGCGACGCCATGGCGGAGGCCGTGGCGGAGCCGGGGGAGCAGCAGGAGACCGAGTCCTCTGCGGCGGAGGGCGAGACGGAGGAACTGGTCGGGCAGACGGCCTCCTCGCTGCTGTCCGCCGCGCCGCTGGTCCTGGTCGTGGCCGCCGCCGTGGTCGTGCTCCTGCGGGTGCTCGGCGGTGGCGTCCAGGGGCCGGTGCCGGTCCTGGCGCTGGTCTCGGTCTCGGTCGTCGTCGTCCTGGTGCTGCGGCTGTTCGTCGTGCTGATGGAGACCGGCCGGATGCGGCGCCTGGTCGATCTCGGGGAACGGCAGCTGCACGACCTGGCGGAGAGCACCGGGGACGTGGTCCTGGTGTGCGACTACGAAGGCGTGGTGCGTGAGATCGGCGAGGGCGTCGAGACCACGTACGGCTACCGCCCCGAGGACATCGTGGGCAGGAGGATCTTCGACTACATCCACCCGGAGGACGTGCCCGCCATCCAGGTGGCGATGCGCGCGATGAGCCTGGACGAGGAGCCCGCCGAGAACGCGGGGACCTGCATGGTCGCCTGCCGGGTCAGGGCGTCGGACGGCACCTGGCGGCCGACGGAGTCGGTCGCGACCCGCCGGGTCCGCGGTGAGGAACTGCTGCTGGTGACCACCAGGGACGTCAGCGACCAGGAGGCCCTGCGCAACCAGGTCGCCCATCTGACCTTCCACGACGGTGTCACCGGGCTGCCGAACCGGGCCTACTTCGAGGAGCGGACCCGGGAGGTGCTGGCCCGTCCCGGTGCGGGCGCCGCGGCCGTGGTCTTCCTCGATCTGGACGGTTTCACCGCGGTCAACGACTCGGTCGGCCACGCCAGCGGCGACTACCTGCTCGGCCAGGCGGCCCGCAGGCTGCGCGCGGCCGTACGGGCCGACGACACGCTGGCGCGGTGGGGCGGGGACGAGTTCGCGGTGCTGCTCGAAGGGGCGACGGACGCCCAGACGGCGGTCGACCTGGCCGAGCGCCTGGTCCGCACGGTCTCCTCGGAGCCGTTCCGGGTGGCGGACCGCGACGTCGCGCTGACCGCGAGCGTGGGGGTCGCCTTCGCCGACGAGGACGTCTCCTCGGCCGATCTGATCCGTAACGCGGACGTGGCGATGGCCCGCGCGAAGGAGCTGGGCGGGCGCCGGGTCGAGGTGTTCGCCGCGCACATGCACACCGATGTGGTCAGGCGCCTCGAACTGGCCGCCGACCTGCAGCGGGCGCTGCTGGAGAACCAGTTCGCCATCGAGTACCAGCCGGTCGTCGACCTGGCCACCTCACGGGTCACCGCGGTCGAGGCTCTGGTGCGCTGGTGGCGGGGGAGCGCCTTCGTGCCGCCCGAGCTCTTCCTCGGCCCGGCGGAGGACACCGGCCTGATCGTGCCGTTGAGTGAGTGGATCCTGCGTGAGGCCTGCCGGGAGGTCGCCTCCTGGCACGCCTCCTCGTGGAAGATCGGCCTGTCGCTGAACCTGTCGGCCCGCCAGATCATGGCGCCGCGCTTCGTGGAGAGCGTCGAGTCGGCCCTGTCGGAGAGCGGCCTGCCGCCCAGCGCGCTGACCCTGGAGGTCATCGAGGAGATGCTGGTCGAGGACGCCGAGGAGACCGTCAACCGGCTCTCCGAGCTGCGTGAGCTGGGCGTACGGCTGGCCATCGACGACTTCGGCACCGGTTACGCCTCGCTCGCCCTGCTGCGGCAGCTCCCGGTCGACATGATCAAGATCGACCCGTCGTTCGTCTCGGGTCTCGGACGCGACGAGACGCTGACCCTGCTGACCCGCACGATCGTACGGCTCGGCCACGATCTCGGCCTGATCGTGGTCGCCGAGGGCATCGAGCGTCAGGAACAGCTCGAACTGCTGCGTGAGATGGGGTGCACCAGGGGGCAGGGCTTCCTGGTCGCGCGGCCGATGGCGGCGCGCGGGGTCGACTCGCTCATGCACACGGACATGCCGAGCATGCCGAGTGGCGTCTGACGGACCGGCCAGCCCTTGAAGGTCGTTTTACCTGGTCAGCGACCTGGAATGGGAAAGGCGCCGTCCAGGTTCCCGTATTTTTCCGTCTCGTATCGTGAGATCACCGTCCCATGAATTTGACGTGGGCCCGGTACGTCGGCCATGGTGGACCCATGCATCACCGTGGGATTCTCGTAGTACTTCGCCGGCGCGCGGGCCGATAGCGAAGCACCTCGTCCTGCGCGCCGCCCCAGATCCGCCATCCCCGGCGGGATGGGGCATTTTTTATGCCGTTGTAGAGATCGACCCCATCAAACATGCTCAGCCACACAAGGAACGAGCCGATGACCGAACAGATGACAGGAGCCCAGGCCCTCGTGAGGGCACTGGAGAACGTCGGAGTCGACACTGTGTTCGGGATTCCGGGCGGCGCGATTCTTCCCGCCTACGATCCCCTATACGACTCTGTCAAGGTCCGGCACGTGCTCGTACGGCACGAGCAGGGCGCCGGACACGCCGCCCAGGGCTACGCCCAGGCCACGGGCAAGGTCGGGGTCTGCATGGCGACCAGCGGCCCGGGAGCGACCAACCTGGTCACGCCGATCGCCGACGCCTACATGGACTCGGTCCCGATCGTCGCCATCACCGGCCAGGTGACCAGCGCGGCCATCGGCACCGACGCCTTCCAGGAAGCCGACATCTCCGGCATCACCATGCCGATCACCAAGCACAACTTCCTGGTGACCGACCCGGCCGACATCGCCAGGACGATCGTCGAGGCCTTCCACATCGCGGGGACGGGCCGTCCCGGGCCGGTGCTCGTGGACATCTCCAAGGACGCGCTGACCAACAAGACCGTCTTCCAGTGGCCCCCGGTGATGCAGCTCCCCGGCTACCGCCCGGTGACCAGGCCGCACTCCAAGCAGATCCGCGAGGCGGCCAAGCTGATCGCCGAGTCCAAGCGCCCTGTCCTGTACGTGGGCGGCGGCGTGCACAAGGCAGGGGCGGCCGGGGAACTGCTGGAGTTCGCGGAGCTGACCGGCATCCCCGTGGTCACCACGCTGATGGCGCGCGGCACCTTCCCCGACAGTCACCGCCAGCACCTGGGCATGCCCGGCATGCACGGCTCGGTGCCCGCCGTCGGCGCGCTGCAGCGGGCCGACCTGCTCATCGGGCTCGGCGTCCGCTTCGACGACCGCGTCACCGGCAACCTGGACAGCTTCGCGCCGTACGCCAAGATCGTCCACGCCGACATCGACCCGGCGGAGATCTCCAAGAACCGGCACGCCGACGTCCCGATCGTCGGCGACTGCAAGGAGGTCATCACCGAGCTGATCAACGCGGTGCGCAACGAGAGCCGCAAGGGCGACTACAGCGAGTGGTGGAGCCAGCTCGACGCCTACCGGGAGACCTACCCGCTGGGCTACACCGAGTTCGAGGACGGCTCCATCGCCCCGCAGTACGTCATGCAGCGGCTGAGCGCGGTCGTCGGCCCCGACGCGATCTACACCGCGGGCGTCGGCCAGCACCAGATGTGGGCCTCCCAGTTCATCGGCTACGAGAACCCCGGCTCCTTCATCAACTCCGGCGGCGCGGGCACGATGGGCTTCGCGGTCCCCGCCGCGATGGGGGCGAAGATGGGCAGGCCGGACACCACGGTGTGGGCCATCGACGGCGACGGCTGCTTCCAGATGACCAACCAGGAACTGGCCACCTGCGCCATCGAGGGCGTGCCGATCAAGGTCGCGATCATCAACAACGGCAACCTCGGCATGGTCAGGCAGTGGCAGACGCTCTTCTACAACCAGCGCTACTCCAACACCAACCTGCAGACGGTCCGCCGCATCCCCGACTTCGTGAAGCTCGCCGAGGCCTACGGCTGCGTCGGCCTGCGCTGTGAGCGCCCGGAGGACGTGGACGAGGTCATCAAGAAGGCCATGGAGATCAACGACGTGCCCGTCGTGATCGACTTCGTCGTCCACGAGGACGCCATGGTCTGGCCGATGGTCGCGGCCGGGACCAGCAACGACGACATCAAGTTCGCCCGTGACATGGCGCCCGTCTGGGACAGCGAGGACTAGCGGTGGGCGAGCGGACCGACAGGCACAGCGGTGTTCCGGCGGACGGCCGGGCGAAGGGAATGGCATGAGCAGGCACACGCTCTCCGTGCTGGTCGAGAACAAGCCGGGCGTGCTCGCGCGCGTCGCGGCGTTGTTCAGCCGTCGCGGTTTCAACATAGACTCGCTGGCGGTCGGGCCGACCGAGCACGAGGACATCTCCCGGATGACCATCGTGGTCAACGTCGAAGACCTCCCGCTTGAGCAGGTCACCAAGCAGCTCAACAAGCTGATCAACGTGCTCAAGATCGTGGAGCTCGACCCGGCTCAGGCCGTGCACCGTGAACTCACCCTGATCAAGGTGCGGGCCGACGCCGAGAACCGTTCGAGCGTGCTTGAGTTGGTCAACCTCTTCCGGGCGCGCTGCGTGGACGTGGCTCCGGACGCCGTGACGATCGAGGTCACCGGCACTCCGGACAAGCTGCAGGCCTTCATCAAGCTGCTGGAGCCGTACGGCATCAAGGAGCTTGTCCAGTCGGGCATGGTGGCCATCGGCCGCGGTGCCCGTTCCATCACCGACCGTTCTCTCCGGGCCCTGGACCGGAGCGCGTAGACCGTACGAGCCGTACGGGAAAACCCGAAAGGTTAAGAGAGTGACTGAGATCTTCTACGACGACCAGGCCGACCTGTCGATCATCCAGGGCCGGCACGTGGCCGTCCTGGGCTACGGCAGCCAGGGCCACGCCCACGCGCTCTCCCTGCGCGACTCCGGCGTGGACGTCCGGGTCGGCCTGCCCGAGGGCTCCAAGAGCCGCGAGAAGGCCGAGGCCGACGGCCTGCGCGTCGTGTCGCCCTCGGAGGCCGTCGAAGAGGCCGACCTGACCATGATCCTCGCGCCGGACCACATCCAGCGCCACCTCTACGCCGAGCACGTGGCCCCGAACCTCGTCGAGGGCGACGCGCTGTTCTTCGGCCACGGCCTGAACATCCGCTACGGCCTCATCGAGGCGCCGGAGGGCGTCGACGTGGCCATGGTCGCCCCCAAGGGCCCGGGTCACCTCGTCCGCCGCCAGTACACCGCCGGGCGCGGTGTGCCCTGCCTCGTCGCCGTCGAGAAGGACGCCAGCGGCAACGCCTGGGACCTGGCCCTGTCCTACGCCAAGGGCATCGGCGGCACCCGCGCGGGCGCGCTGAAGACGACCTTCACCGAGGAGACCGAGACCGACCTGTTCGGTGAGCAGGCCGTCCTGTGCGGTGGCGTCTCCGAGCTGATCAAGGCCGGGTTCGAGACCCTGATCGAGGCCGGCTACCAGCCCGAGGTCGCCTACTTCGAGTGCCTGCACGAGATGAAGCTGATCGTCGACCTCATGTACGAGGGCGGCATCCACAAGATGTACTGGTCGGTCTCCGACACCGCCGAGTACGGCGGCTACTCCCGTGGCCCGCGCGTGGTCACCAAGGAGACCAAGGAGGAGATGCGCCGCATCCTCGCCGAGATCCAGTCGGGCGAGTTCGCCAAGGAGCTCGTCGAGGAGTTCGACAGCGGCCAGAAGAAGTTCACCGCCTACCGCGAGGAACTGGCCGAGCACCCGATCGAGAAGACCGGCGCCAAGCTGCGTCCGATGATGAGCTGGCTCAAGTAGCGGGGCCCGTCAGAGCGGTCGCCGTACGGCCCGCGTCCCCGCGACGGTTCACGTCACGGGGGCGCGGGCCGTACGCGTCTCCCGCGGGGGTCAGTGCCTGGCGAAGTCCTGTGTCCAGTAGACACGGCCGCGCGGGCTGGTGGCCATGCCGATCCCGATGTGGGTGTAGGAGCAGGTCATGATGTTGCGCCGGTGACCCGGGCTGTTCATCCAGGCCTTGACCACCTCGGCCGGGGTCCGCTGGCCCCAGGCCATGTTCTCCGCCCACGCCGACAGCGGGCTGAACCCGGACGCCTTGATCCGGTCGGTCATGGTCCTGCCGTCCTTGGACGTGTGGTTGAAGTAGTTGTTGGCCGCCATGTCGGCGGAATGCCCCTGGGCGGCCGAACGCAGCCGGGAGTCGTCCCTGAGGGCCGGGCAGCCTCCAGCCCGTCGTTCGGCGTTGGTCAGCCGGAGCACCTCCTGGACGGCCTTGGGGACACCACACGACAGGGTGGCGTTCTTCGAACGGCCGGTGTTGCCCTGGTCGTCGGTGACGACGGCGTAGTAGACACCGGAGACGCACGGCGCCGTCACGGTGACCCGTCCGTTGACGCCCCGCAGGGAGGCGCTCCTGACGGTGGGGTCGGTGCCGGTCCTCTCCTGCAGGATCCGGATGCGGACCAGGGCGCTGCCGGTGCAGCCGACCCGGATGGCGGAGGCCTGGATCTTCCCCGCGGAGGACACGGCCGGGGCGGCGGCGTAGACACGGCACTCGGCCTGCCGTACCTGCGGCGCCGTCACGGCCTCGGCACTCTGGGCGGTGGCGCTCGGTGCGCCGAGCGCCACCAGGCCCCCGGCACAGGCGAGTATCCCCAGAGGTCTGCGCATGGTGGTTCCTCCAGATCGTTGGGCGCTGGATGGGTTCCGCATTCTGCCGGGGGCGTGCCGTCCGTGTCACCACGTCGCGGCCGACGATCACGGTCTCCGGCCCGCGCGACGATCCGGAAACGTTTCCGCCCTCCGGGAGCGTCACCCGGGAGACCGTGCGCTTGAATGTGGCCATGGTCACGCCGGCACCCGTCCCCGCACCCCTGATCGTTCCCCGTGCGGTGCGCGTCGGCTACGGTGTCGGCTCGGTCTGCACTGGAACGTTCTCCACGGTCCCCGGTCTGCTGCTGCTGTTCTACATGACCAACGTGCTGGCGGTTCCCGCGTGGGCCGCCGGGCTCGTGGTCTTCCTGCCCAAGCTGTGGGACATGGTCCTCGACCCCTGGGTGGGGCGCCGCTCCGACCACACGGTCTCCAGGTTCGGCGCGCGCCGTCCCTGGATGCTGCTGGGCGCGCTCACCCTTCCGGTGACGTTCGCGCTGATGTTCGCCGGGCCGCCGCTCACCGGTCTGCCCGCCGCGCTGTACGTCGCGGTCTGCTATCTGGCCACCGCGACCGCCTACGCCTTCTACGAGGTGCCCTACAAGGCGATGGCCGCGGAGATGACCGACGACTACCACGAGCGTTCCGCGCTGCTGCAGTGGAAGATGGTCTTCGTCGGGGGAGCGATCCTGCTGTCGGGCTCCGTCGCTCCGGCGGTCGCGGGCGACGAGGTCTCCGGCTACCGGCTGATGGGCCTGCTCGTCGCGGCCGTGCTGCTGGCCTCCATGCTCGCCTCCTTCTTCGGTACGGCCCGCGTTCCCGCCCCCGAGGCCCCCCGGGCTCCCAGGATCCCTGGGGTGCGCGGAGCGGGACCGTCGATCAGGGCCCAGTTCGCCGAGGCCAGGTCGAGCGGGGCGTTCATGCCGCTGCTCGCGCTGGGCTGCGCGCAGATGTTCGCCGCGGGGGTGCTGCTCGCGGGCGCGCCGTACTTCGCCACCTACATCCTGGGCGATCCGGGGGCCGTCACCACGCTCTTCATGTGCGTCGTCGGGCCGTTGCTGGTCACGATGCCGCTGTGGGTGCGGCTGTCCCGGCGCTACGACAAACGGGGTGCGATGGCCCTGGGGTCGGCGCTGTTCGCGGCGGGCGCGGCGGGAACGGCCCTCTCGGGAAGCCTGGGGCCCGTCTACGCGCATCTGTGCCTGCTCGTCGTCGGTGTCGGCTACGCCGGGCTGCAGCTGCTGCAGGTCTCGATGCTGGCCGACGTCGTGGCCCACGACACGATGGTGACCGGCGGGCGCCGCGCCGGGTCGTTCACCGGACTCTGGGCGGCGTGCGAGACCGTGGTCTTCGCGCTGGGCGCGCTCGTGCTCGGCTGGCTGCTCGGCGCGGCGGGCTTCGTCGAGTCGGGCCCGGCGAACCCGGTCGCGCAGCCGGAGGCCGCGGTCGCGGTCACCCTGTACGGCGGGACCCTGCTGCCCGCCCTCTTCGCCGGGATCAGCCTGCTGCTGGCCAGGCGCTACCCCCTGACCGCGCGGACGCTCGCGGCAGGAGGGGTCACCCCAGCTGGGGAGTGATCACCAGGAAGACGCAGTCGCCGAAGGACACGACGTCTCCGGGACGGACCTTCGCCGGGCCGACCAGCCGCCAGTCGTTGAGCCGGGTGCCGTTGAGCGAGCCGAGGTCGACGACGATCCAGCCCTCCCCGTCGCGGCGCAGTTCGGCGTGGATCCGGGAGACGGTCAGGTCGGCCAGGACCAGGTCGCAGGCGGAACCCCGGCCGACCACGTAGCGGGTGCGGTTGTCCCCGGGCAGCGCGAGCCTGGGCAGCCTCGGGCGCCGCCAGGCGGACTCCACCCGTTTGGTGAAGTCGGAGGCCGAGGCGACGATCTCGGTGACCATCCGGCGGAAGCGGCCGCGTTGCGGCAGATCGGCGACCAGGTTCTCCAGCTCGCCCTGACTCTGGGCGCGCAGGGCCATGTCCACCCGGCCGAGGAACGTGTCGTGCGAGAGGTGACCCTCGACGGCGCGGTCACGAAGCTCGTTGATCGCACGATCGCGGTCCCCGTCGGAGGCGCGGGCCGGGGGATGCGTCGAGCTCATCCCCCGAGTATCCGCCCCAACGGTGGAACCTGTCCAGAATATGCGGATCTCTTGCGACAACCATACTCGGTATGCATACTCGGTATTCATGGCGATCAAGCAAGGACTCCTCGCTCTGCTGAGCCGGGGACCCCGCTACGGCTATCAGTTGCGGGCCGAGTTCGAGGCGTCGACGGGGGCGACCTGGCCGCTCAACATCGGCCAGGTCTACACGACGCTCTCCCGCCTGGAGCGTGACGGCCTGGTGACACCCGGCGAGCAGGACGAGCAGGGCCGGGTCGTCTACACGATCACCGAGGCCGGTCTGACCGAGATGGCGCGATGGTTCAGCACCCCCGTCGCCCAGTCGGACCGGCCTCGGGACGAACTCGTCATCAAGCTCGCCATGGCGGTCGCCGCCGGCGCCGACGTACGGCCTGTCATCCAGGCCCAGCGGGTGGCGACCATGAGCACGCTGCAGGAACTGACCCGGGCGAAACGGGTGAACGCGGAGAGTCCGGCGCAACGGCTGGTCATCGACTCGATGATCTTCCAGGCGGAGGCCGAACAGCGCTGGCTCGACCACTGCGAGGCCGTGCTCACGGCCTCCATCCAGACGCAGGAGAGACATCGATGAGCACAGAACCGGTCCTACGGCTCGCGGACGTGACCCGCGTCCACGGCGAGGGGCCGCAGGCCGTACGGGCGTTACGGGAGGTGAGCCTGGACGTGGCGGCGGGGGAGCTGATCGCGGTGATGGGGCCCTCCGGCTCCGGCAAGCCCGGTATGGGATTGTTACACTTCTTTCGACAGGTCTTCAGGTAGTTCCCCCTAGCCCTAAGCTGCGCTGATTGCTCGCGCCTGTGCGCCTTGCGCGCTTCGACGTCCTCGGGACGCTCCTTTGGAACACGTCCTCACCACCCATCTACTTCCCCTACCTCCCCCATCCCCCATAGCTGCCGACTACGGGACTGCCGAGGGAGTCCTGTCAAGGGCGGCCTTGCGTGTACAGCAACCACTGGCCTTCCTCGCACGCTGGTTGCCCTACCGTCAGGGGCCGCCCTTGATAGGGCGACCGAGCCCCGTACACTCGGGCGGCGGGGGACTCCCACCCGCACCGCGTAAGCGAACAGGTGAGACGGGAGAGAGCCCCCGCCATAGCGAGGGCTCCTGAGGCTGACGGTTAAGGCTCGGGGATGGGATCGGTTCCCCCGTAGAAGTGCGAGACAAGGAAACGTCGGCCTTCGTCTGAAACCGTCTCTTGGTCGGCGTCGAACAAGCCGCCGAGTTCGACGTCAGCAACGATGCGAAGGTCTGACAGAGGTACGCCGACCTCATCGGCGATGGAACGCAGGCTATGCGGAACAACGCCCAACTTAGACCCCTAAGCGCTCAAAGTGGCTGTCAAGTCTGACGCGAGATTGGGTGTGTACTGGCGCGCTGCTTCAACCATCATGCGCATATCGGCGGTGATGCGAGTAGAGCGAAGGGTGACAGCCTCCTTAGCCGCACGAAGTGCCTTCGCTTCGCCTTGCTGAGTGTTCCCAGCACGAAGATCAAGTATGGCCAGCCTGGTAAGGCACCGTAGGCCCGTGCGCGTGCGTCCAGAGTCCAGACGCTCTACAGCGGAGGTCAAGCGTTGGTGGGCCTTGGCATCTTCACCCAGCGCGTAGAGGGCCAGTCCTAGCGCACTGTCATGATGACCTTGAGATAAGACGATCCGCCGTGCCCACTCCGGAGCCTGAGCGGGGAGGTGGAGCGTTGCTGCCTCTTCCGATTGCGCAACGTGCCGTAGCCCGGCTGCGCGGTCTCCGGCAGTGGCGCAATGTCTTCCTGCTACGGCGTGAAGGTTCGCCCTCTCTGCGGAACTCATGCGGTCATCACCCAGCGCTAACCTCAGGACTTCAACTCCTTCTCTTGCCCGTCCGGTATCCGCTAGGACTGTAGATAGGTCCAACATGGTATGAGCCCGTAGGTCTCGGTCAGGGCCTCTGGAAGCGTGATCAAGGGCAATGGTGAGAAGGCTGACAGCCCGCACGGGAGCGCCCCCGTCGTACTCGGCCCACCCCAGACGGTCAGCGAGTAGTCCGAGCGCAGAGTGGAGACGCTCTCTCGTACTTCCTGACATCTTCCGATCGAGGAAAGTCGAACCTGTCATGAGCACCCCGCGCGCCATGGCTGAGGCAACATCCCCGTGACGGGCGAGGTCCATCCCCATATAGAGGGACGTCGCGTTCTCGATCGCTTCGACTTCGGTGATTCCTATGGCGTCGTGAGTTGGCAGACCGGCTGAGGACTCAGAGAAGAGGCGGTTTAGAGGCTCCAGCGCAGCCGCTCCCAGGGATGCTGCCGCGATGGTACTGAGAAGAGTTCGGCGTCTCACATCATCGACGGTACCTGGGGCGATCCCGTTGGCTTCCAGGTGCGACGTTGCGGCAACGGGAACCCCGAGGGTTCTTTCATAGGTGGCGATCAGCGCAGGGGTGACCTCTCGTTCGCCCCTTTCAACCCTGCTGATGTGCCCCTTTGAGGCGTTTGCCGCCTTTGCTATGACATCGAGACTTATCTTTTGGGATTCCCTCAGTGCCCGAAGTTCTCGGCCCGTCGTCACACCAGTCCCTTCCTCACACGTGAAGTTGCGGAGGTTGCCGCAACCAGATTGCCGCAACACCGCAACGGTGACCACGTATTCGTCGGTCCCGATCCTAGAGGCTAGATCACGCACAGGGGCCCGCTTTACCCCTGACGCATTCCTCGCAGAACAAAACCTACAAATCGGACACACAAAATGGACCCGCCACAGTGGCGACTGTGACGGGCCCTGATCGACCGCACACGACATTAGGAGGTGCGATCAGTGCGTCACCTTACGCGCTTGCCCGCAGGACAAGGAACAGGACATGGCGCGGGAGTCGCAGATCAAGAGCAGTTCATTCACCTAGTGCGGCTGGCCTGGGATTTACGGATGCTGGGCATAGCCGTAGCGCTTGAGTGCTTCCCGGCTCAGGAACCGCGTCTCGTAGTACGGCGGCGGGCTATAGAGCCACTACGGGTTAGCGCAACGATGCGACGTCAGGTTTGGGTGTTCACCTGGGGACGTGGGCGGGACTGCTGGGGACCCGCCTTGGATGTATGGGTAGCGCACCGCATTAAGCAGGCGGCGCAGTGAGTGGGATCAAGCTGGGGACCATCACCCTTCCCGGCTTGGAGAAGTCGGTGGGGGTCGCGCGACAGTACGTGACAGCTCTGCTTACACGCGCGGGTTACACGGCTGCACATATGCAAGATGTGGTGCTTCTCGTGAGTGAAGTTGTCACTAATGCAGTGGTGCATACCGCATCTTCAGATCCAGGAGGGAAAGTCACCGTCAAAATCGCTCTCGACGGAAACAAGATATACGTCGAAGTAATAGATGACGGATCTAACGAAGTACCCATGCCACGCGCGCCCGACGATCTAGGGCTAGGCGGACGCGGTCTATGGCTGGTAGAGGCTCTATCCGATTCTTGGGGTGCGAGCGTGGAACAAGGGCGCACTTCCGTATGGATGTGTATCTCTCCGATGAAAGATGGAGAGGAAGACGGATGTTCGTTCCGGTAATCGAATGGCGAAGCGCCACCGTGGGCGTGGGCCTTGAATACGGCTACTGGGGCGGGATGCGCTGCTTTTCGCTCTCAAGCGAATTGGATTTCTACTGCAAGAGAGTATGGAACCTCGACCCACAAATCCCTGTACCCGCTGTGCGTGGCGATCGGGTCCGGCAGACGTATAGATCTCGCGCGGAAGCCCAAAGGCATGCAACAGATGCGCTGACACTGCACATCTCAGCGATTCTCAAAGCCGTGCAGGAGACAGAGAGGGGATCAACGAAAGAGCAATGAGAACGCTACAAGGCGTGGAGGCGCGACGGCAGGTCTTGGACCTGATAGCAAAGGGTGGACTTCTCACAGAAGTCGCACGCCAACTACACGTCTCCACCGGAATGATATTGCATGAGCGCATCGGCGATGCCGCCTTTGATGCTCAGGTGGTCGAAGCGTCAGGAGGACGGCTGCGGCCAGTGAAGCGCGCGGATTGCCCCGGCGAATACTGCGGAACCTCTAAAGGCTACTTCAAGTACATTTGCCGGAAAGATCAATGCGCAGCGACAATCAGAAAGCCGTCACCCCTCGATGACCTCGAATGCCGAGAGCGGATCATTGCCGCGATCCTCAAGGAAAAGGCATGGTCCCGCGATGACTTGGCTCAGCTCACCGAGCGGGAGGGAATCCCAGATCTCCGACTTCTATGGAAGCGAGGGATATGGGATCAAGAATGGCGGATTTGCCTTGATGGGACACTAGCTCAAGTCCGCGATCCGAAAGTTCCTCACGGACAGAGGGGCGGATACATGACGGCCCTATGTCGCTGCGGAGACTGCCGTGCCTGGAAGTCTGAAAAGGGATGACACGGAAGCTAGAGTCTGAAAGGCTGCGCAACAATTTAATATATCTTCTAAAGGTCGGCTACTCCCTGCGCTCGGTATGCAAGGTGCTCGGCTTGAACATGAATATGCTGTACGCAGAGAGAGCCCGCGACCCGGATTTTGAGAAAGAGATAATAGCGGCATACTCCAAGGGGAGGAAAAAGCCTAAATCCACACCCCCTCTGAAATGTCCGGGGAATCAATGCGGGTCATCTCGTGCATATGTAGTTTTTGACTGCAAGGAAGGTCCTTGTAGAGAGGCTGCTCGCGAGAAGACCCCCTTGGACGACCCTGCCCGGCGCGTCATGATACTTGCCGAAATTCTCAAACAAAGGGCTTGGACGCGTAAGCATCTTCGGGCAATCGCTCTTTCAAATGGTGTCACTCTACGCCAGATATGGGGTCGTGAATTACGTGACCCCGCGTGGCTAATGGCGCTAACCGATGTACTAGAAATTGTGCGCGACCCTAAAGTTAAGCATGGGAGTCATATCGCCTACACAAAATCTGATTGCGGCTGCAAAGATTGTCGAACAGTACGCAATTAGGTTAGGTACATATCACCATGAGGTTAGGAATCTCTGGCGTGAAGGCGAGATGCCAGATGGTACGGGCCTTCGCTGTCGCCGAGTGATGGTCTGGCGCTGGCTGCACTGATGGTTGTTCTGCTCCCAGAGAACAAGCGCCAAGCCCCTGGCGGGGGCTAGACCGTGAGGTGCAGCGGTTGTCAACTGCTGCATCTTCGCCGATCTGCCCCCGCCGAGTTCTCCATGTCCGATTCCCGGAGGGTGCAATCTCGTGCGAGTTGTTACGTTCAACCTGTGTAACGGCGGAATCGACAACGGCGACGACGCGCGTCTCCGCAGGCAGCTTGACCGGTTGGCTGGGCTTGACGCTGACGTGGTTGCCCTACAGGAGGCTAAGTACTGGGCTGAGCCCAACACTCGCCTTTTCCACGGTGGTCGGCCCTTCCATCTGGCCAAGGGGGTCCTTGGTATGGACGGCTTTCTCGTGCCGTCCGAACATGACGGCTGTCACCTGGCGTTCTTCGTGCGGACCGGTCGCGTGCGGGTGGTTCAGGAGAAGCACACGGTAGGTGCACCGTACTGGCACGCGGTGGGTCACCTGCGCGCTCTGGTGGACGGCATGGTGACGTCGTTCGTCAACGTCCACTTGGCTCCCTCGACGCCACGCTTGCGCGAGATAGAGGCCGAATCCTTGGCGCTGAAGGTCCGTAAGGGCGAACCCATCGTCATGATGGGTGACTGGAACGCCGTCCCGACCACCTACGCCGGAACCTCCGGAGATCGCCGAAAGCTCGACCACCAAGCCGCCTTCGCCCTGAGCGAGGTGGGCCTACGCGACGCGGCGGTTGCCATGGGTGTCACTGCCCCGACCGTCACGAAGCCGCTGCCCTACCCGTGTGATCGGATCTATTTCAAGGGTCTCACTCCGACGTCCTTCCAAGTCGGAACCGGCGACTGGGCGTCCGATCATCTGCCCGCGATCGGCGACTTCGACCTCATGCCCCCGAACCGGTGACGACGTGATGGGCCGGTTCTCCTGCGTCGTGCTGGACTACGGTTCGACGCTCACGCGTCCGGGATCACCGGTTGACCTCGAACTCTCCATGCGGCGCATCACCCCGGCTGCTGTTGAGGTGATCCACGGGCTTTATCAGGCGGGGATGAACCTGGTGTTGGCCTCCAACACGCGGCACGGTCAGGATCGGCGCGAGTCGCTGCGTCGTGCGGGAGTGTTGGAGCGGTTCACGGCAACGTTGCAGTCCGCGACGCTCGGCGTTGCCAAGCCTGACCCGTTGTTCTATAGGTTCGTGCTCGCCGCTGCCGACGTTGCCCCTTCGCGGGTCCTGTTCGTCGGCAACAGCATGGCTAAAGACGTCCTTGGCCCTCTCGAACACGGCATGCGGGCTGTGCTGATCACTCCCGACGCCGACCATCCCCCGCTTCCCCTTGGTGCCAAACCCATCCCGACCATCGCCCACCTACCCGAGTTGATCCGAACCTGGCGGTAGCCGTACAAACTCGTGGGCGGGTTCCCATGGCGTCTTGAGGTTCTTTCGGCAACTGAGCCCTGCTGCCTGAGGAGGTGGCGGGGCTTCGTCGTGTCCGGGGTCGGGGCGGCGGGTGAGCTTGGCATCTGACGAACTGTGGCTCCGAATGGTCGTGCTGGGTACTGGACCATGGCGGTACGGCCTTCGCCGGTGACGAGTGGCGGGGCCGGTGGTGTCGGGTTGGGCGGTGCGGGCCGGTCTGACTGACTGGGTGAGCTTGGCATCTGACGAACTGTGGCTCTGTGACTCGCGCTGTGTACCGGACCATGGCGGTACGGCCTTCGCCGACACGGCGGAAAGGGTGTCCGGGTGGGTCGTGCAACTGCTTCTGCGCGAGAGCATGCCTTCGGCGTCAAGATAGAAGGCCCTGAACGCGGCGGAAGGTGAACGGTGCGGAAGTGGTTGACGGGCGTGGTGCTGCTGCTGGTGCTCTCCGGGTGCGGCACCCCTGGCCCGACCATCACGAAGGCACAGGCAATGGCCGTGGTAGATGGCTATATGGGGCGGATGTTCAAGGCGGTGCGTGGGCCGGTCTTCACGAGGACAGCCCAGGGTGATTTCGGGGGCTCGTGTGTGTACCCGATCGACGGTCCGGCTACTGGGCAGATCAACCCGGGACGGGAGTTTTGGACGGATCCGGTTTCTGAGCGGGAAGGCCGTGCCTATCTGGATGCCGTGGTCGCGTTCTGGGGAACGCAGCCTGGGGCAAGGGTGGCGCCGTGGATGAAGCTCTCAGGTGAGGGCTTCGACGCGGTTGAGGTCTGGCCTATCCCCGATAGCCGATACCGCTTGTTGGTCGAGTACTTCGCCCCTCCGGGCATCCGGAAGGTGCATGTGGTTGGGGAGCTGGACGAATGTATCTGGGAGACCGGTACCGCTCCCCCTGAGCCTGATCCCGATCCTGATCCGTTGATGCCCTGATTCTTTCGGCAACTGAGCCCTGCTGCCTGAGGAGGTGGCGGGGCTTCGTCGTGTCTGGGGTCGGGGGCGGGGGCGGCGGTGCGTTCCCGGTGCGGCGGGTTTGGTAGGTCGCGGCGGTTGGCGGGTCGGTGGACGGCGGGGTCTGCCCGTCCGGCTGGGACGGCGCGGCGGGACCGGCCGCTAGGCCGCATGCCCGGCCGATGTCGGCCCGGACGGGCGGGCGCGCCGCGCCGGGCGGCGGCGTGGAGCGCCGCCGCTCTTGATACCTATAAGAACAATTCGGCAGTGCGCTGCGGTGGACGCTTCCCCACCCATGATTACGGAGAGTAAAAAGCGTCGGAGATATTGCCACTATGTTAAGGGCGACATAAAGTGCGGGGGTTCTATAGAGAAGTCATGAAAGGCGGAAAGGTGCCGTCTTTTTGATTTCGACGGGAACTTCTCTGGCTATTGGTTCGTTTACCAAGTATCATCAACAACCCGAAACGACTGGAGGTCAAGTGGCTCTACAGGGTCCGATCCCTGTGGCTCATGAGGTGGTGTTCCCCCATGGCTGCTACGTCACGGGGGAAGTGGCAAGGGTTATGGATTTCGAGGCGAGCACGGCGGAACGCCAGGTTCCGGCGCGGGACAAGGCGACGGGACTTCCGGTGTGGCAGGTGCCGGTCATGGACGCTGACCCGTCCGTGAAGGTGTCGGCTAAGTCGGTGGCCGTGAAGATCATTTCCGATGAGGAACCGGTCGTTCCCCCGGTCCCACCTGCTCTGGAGGCGCTCGGGGTGAACTTGGTCCCGATCACCTTCATCGACCTGGCGGTGACGCCGTGGGTCAACGGTGACGGTTCCAGGGCACGACTGGCGTACTCCTACAGGGCGTCGGGCCTGCGCGCGGCGGGCTCGGCGACGGAAAGCGCGGAAAGCAAGACGGGAAAGGGCAGAATGCCGTTCGATAGCGGCGAATGAACATACGGTTAAGTAAGTTACGGGTACGTAGGTAAGTTCACCGGGAATTGCTGCTGCCGGGTACGCGCGTGGGGCGTGTGCTGGCTGGCCTGAGGGGCGGCGTTCCTGTGGACGGGCCGTGGCGGGTGCGGCTGCCGGGTTTCCGGTAGCCCCCGCTTCGGTGGCTGTCTTCTTCCTTTAGCGGTGTGTTTGGTTTGCCGTGCGCGTGTACGCGTTCGGTTGTCACGGGGAAACTCGGGGAACTGGGGAGGCGCTTTCTTTGGTGCTGCGCAGAATGCCCGGCACAGAGGTACAGAACGTTGTGGCTACCCGTCCGGACACGTCGATCGTGTTCAGTCCGACGGTGGTCAAGACGCCTGCGGTGGTGACGCTGCTGGTGTGGTTGTGGCGTGCGCTGGCGGGGCTGGCGGTGATGGTGTGGCGTCACCCGGTGGCGTGCGGGGTCGTGGCGGTGTCCGGGACTGGGTGGGTCCTGGTGGGGTGGCGGCTCACGCTGATCGGGTGGGTCGGCGTCGGTGGAGTGCTGCTGTCGGGGTCGGCGTTGTGGCCTGCGGGTGCGCGGCGGTTGCTGGCGTGGCCTGCGCTGGCGTTCGTCCGCTGGGTGTGGGTCTACCGGCGTCGGTGGCGTGCGGTGTGCGCTACGACGGGGCTGGCTGTGTCCATCGGCGGTCGGGAGTACGGGCCTGACCTGGTGCGGGTGCGGTGTGATCAGCATCGTGACCGGGTGCTGGTGAGGATGTTGTCCGGTCAGTCGGATGAGCAGTACGCCGATGCCCTGATGGGGTTGGCGCATGGGTTCGGGGCGGTGTCGTGCCGGGTGTCCTCGCCTCGGGCGGGCTGGGTGGAACTCGTCTTTCCGCGTCGGGATTCGCTGGCTCGGGTGGTGACGGCTCGTCCGTATCCGGATGCGCCGGTGGTGACGACGGTGGACGTGGGTCTCGCCGAAGACGGCGGGCCGTACCGGCTTCAGGTGCACGGCACGCACATCCTGATCGCGGGTGCTACGGGCGCCGGTAAGGGGTCGTGGTTGTGGTCGATCGTGCGTGGGTTGCTGCCTGCGCGGGCGGTGGGCCTGGTGAAGCTGTGGGGTCTGGACCCGAAAAGGATGGAGCTGAGTTTCGGGCGCAAGCTGTTTGACCGGTACGGGGCTGACCCTGAGACGTGTGCTGACCTGCTGGAAGCGGCGGTGGCGATGATGCATGAGCGGGCGGACCGGTACGCGGGAGTACAGAGGTCGCACATCCCGTCCGAGCGGGATCCGTTCGTGGCGGTGATCGTGGATGAGATCGCGTTCCTGACGGCCTACCAGCCGGACAAGGGCTTGAAGCTGCGGATCGGGGCGGCGTTGGCGACGTTGACCACGCAGGGTCGGGCGGTGGGTATCGGGGTGATCGCTGCACTTCAGGACCCGCGTAAGGACGTGCTCAGTATCCGGCACCTGTTCCCCGACAAGATCGCCCTGCGCCTGGATGAGCCGAGTCAGGTGGACATGGTTCTGGGCGACGGCGCGCGGGACCGGGGCGCCCTGGCCGACAAGATCCCTAGGCATCCGACTGACAGGCGTGTAGGTGCGGGTGTGGCGTACGTGCGGCGGGAGGACTCCCCTGACCCTGTGCGGGTGCGGGCGGCCTACGTCTCCGACGACGACATCAAAGAGATGGAACGGCAGTACGCGACCGTCGCGGCGGGCGGCGGCAAGGACTCGGGTAGTGAGGTGCGTTGATCCTTTCGGTGCCTTTGGATGGCCTGTCCTGCGCGGTCTGTGAGGCCGAAGACCTGTGGCAAGACGTGATGAGGGGCTTGGTCGAGTGCCGTTCCTGCGGGGCGCGGGCCGTCGCGGGCGGGGAGTTCGGTGAAGAGGGCGACGGGTTCGACGACGACCGGTTCAGTGACGACCGGTTCGACTTCGATGACGGGTTCGACGGTGACGGGTTCGACGGTGACGGGGGGGTTGGTTGATCGTGGGTGAGGCGGGGCGGATGCTGCGGGCCGTGACGCGGGAGGTGGCCGAAGAGGTCGCCATCGCGGCGGGCGTGTGCATCCGTCCCATCCCCTACAGGCGGGTTGATGTGCGCACGGGGCTTGCCGAAGTGGTCGGCGTCCCGTGCGGTTCGACGATGGAAGCCAAGTGTCCGCCGTGCGCGCGTCGGGCTCGGCAGGTGCGGCGGGCGCAATGCCGGGAGGGCTGGCACCGGGAGTCTGAGCCGGTTCCGGCTGAGGCCACCGACGATCAGCGGGATTTGGTGGTGGCGCGGGCGCATCTGACGCTCCAGCGTGAGGAGGCCGTACACGCTGGCGTTGATGCCGATGCGCTGCGGGATCTGGATCTGGCGATTGACGCGGTGGATCGGGAGATTCAGGCATCGGGGATGGTTGGGGGTGTGTCGGGCCGGTCGGGCGGCGGGCGGTCGCGTTCGACGCGTCGGCGTCAGGATGCGCCGGATCTGCCTCGGCGGGTGATGCGTCAGACGACGATCGGGCGGGTGTTCCGGGCGCCGGACGGGAAGACGTTCCGGCCCTCGATGTTCGTGACCCTCACTCTGCCGTCGTACGGGCGGGTGCGGGGTGGGGTGCCGGTGAACCCTGCGGCTTACGACTACGGGCGGGCGGCGCGGGATGCCGTGCACTTCTCGAAGCTGGTTGACAGGTTCGTGCAGAACCTTCGCCGTGTGGCGGGGTTCGATGTGCAGTACTTCGCCACGGTCGAACCGCAGAAACGGTTGGCGCCGCACCTTCATATAGCGATCCGCGGGACGGTCCCTCGTTCGGAGCTGCGGCAGATCATCGCCGCGACGTATCACCAAGTGTGGTGGCCGTCCACGGATCGCGTCGTGTTCGACGGGGATCGGTTGCCGGTCTGGTCGGCTGGCGGGTACGTCGATCCGGCGACCGGTGAGGCGTTGCCGACGTGGGATGAGGCGCTTGACCGGCTCGGCGCTGACGAGGACGCCGAACCTTTGCACGTGACGCGGTTCGGGGTTCAGTTCGACGCGCAAGGGGTGCTGTCGGGCAGTCAGGACGCTGACCAGCGGGTGAGGTACCTGACGAAGTACCTCACGAAGTCGCTGGGTGATCCGGTCGGGGATGCGGTTGAGGGTGGGGATGCGGCGCGGTGGGCGCATGTGGGGCGCCTGGTGGAAGCGCTGCGGTATGAGCCATGTGCGCCGACGTGCGCGAACTGGCTGAGGTTCGGGGTGCAGCCGAAGGGTGCCAGGGCGGGGTTGGTGCCTGGCCGGTGCCGGGGCAAGGCGCACAAGCCGAGTCATCTGGGTTACGCGGGGCGGCGGGTGCTGGTGTCGCGGCGTTGGTCGGGCCGGACGCGGGGTGATCACCTGCGGGATCGGCGGGCCTGGGTGATGGAGGCGCTGGGCTTGGGCGACGACGGCGGGGGTGAGGAGCCGGGCCGGTTCGTGTGGGTGCCGGTGGCGGCGGGTGATCCGGTGGCGGGTTCTCGGGTGCTGCGTTTGCTGCGGGAGGTGGCGCGTCGTCAGCGGGGGCGGGCTGCGCTGGCTGAGGCGGCGTCGCGGTCACGGGGGGATGGCACGGCTGAGGAGGTGGTTACGGCGTAGGTGGTGGGGTGCGGCTTGGCAGGCAAGGCAGGACGGCAGGCAGGAACACGGAGAAAGGGCGGACTGATGGTTACTCCTGCGGTGGCGGTGCTGGCGTTGGTGCTGGTGGTGGTGTTCCGGGTCGGGTGGATGGTGGGGCGTGCTCATCAGCGCCGGTCGGCGGGTGAGCCGGTGTTGCGGTACCGGATGAAGACGGTGACGGCGGGGGCGTCGGGCGGCGGGCGGACGGTCAGTGTTCAGCGGGTGACGGGGCCGTGGACTCACGTTGCTGCTCAGGCGCGGCGGGTCTCGGAGAAGACGGGGGTGGTGCGGGTGGATCTGGTGCGTCATCAGGGGCGTGAGCAGACCGTCACGACGTGGGTTCATGGTCGTCAGGTGCGCCAACTGACCCAGCGAACCCCGGTGACCTCGGTGGACTCGACGGGGAGGGCGTGAGCGTGACGGCGGTGGTTGGGTTCGTGGCGGCGGTGGTGCTGGTGGCGCTGGTGGCGCTCGGGGCGTTGGTGTGGACGGTGCCGGTTCGGGGGGTTCCTCCGCGTCCGGCTGGGCCGTGGCCGGTGCAGCGGTACACGCTCGGTGCGGCGGTCGGGGGTGAGGTGGAGATCCGGAAGGTCAAGAGCACATGGCCGCAAGTGGAGGAATGGGCGGTGGCGCGCTCGCAGTCTGAGGAGGTGAGCGAGGTGTATGTCCTGCGGGGTCGGGTGGCGTGGATCTGGGAGGACGGGCGGCAGGTCCGCAAGGTCACGCGGGCTCGTCGGGGCGATCTCTCGGCGGGGGTGGTGCGTCCGCTGGATGACGTGGGGTGGGACAAGCGCGCGTGACGGCGCGGTCCGTACGGGGTCAGGTCGGTTCGGTCAGTGGAGAGAGGTTCGTGATCGTGATGGGGATGTTGGTGGCGATTGTGGTGGCGGTGCTGGTGACGGCGCTGGTGATGGAGACGAAGGCTCGTCGGGAGCGGCGCTCGACGGAGGTGTTTCTTCGGCAGCGGGGGCTGAGTGCTCGGCGTGAGGAAGCGGCGGATGGGGTTCGGGGGTGGGCTGATGGCCCGAACCGGGTTCGGGGGGTGCGTCGGGGGTCGTGGGAGTAGTCGGGTCGGCAGGGCGGCGGGAGAGGAGAGATCAGTGGTGGATGGGTTCATTACGGCTCGGGGCTGGTTGGTTCCCCCGTGGGCGATCGGGTTGTTCGTGCTGATGCTGTCGGTGTACTGGGCTTTCGGGTGGTTTCAGAGACGGGCGTGGGATGCGGCGGCGAAGCGGGCGGCGGCGGGGGGGTTTCGGGGTGCTGGGCCGTTGTTCATGGTCGGGACGGTGGAGATGGGGCGCGGGGTCATTCAGCGGACGCGTCTTAGTGCTGCGGAGGCGCATGCCTGGGCTGCTGCGGAGTCCATGGGTCGTAAGGCGTATGTGACGCTCGTGACCTCGGATGGTCAGGTGGCTGAGACCCGGGTGTGGGTGCGGGGTCGGGAGTCGCAGTGGTGACGGTGGCGGTAGAGCGCAGGAAGTGAAGGGAGTAGGCGTGGATGGTTCGGAGTGGTTGGCGCTGGCGGTGGCGTTGCTGGCGGGTGGTGTGGTGCTGGTGGCACAGGGGGTGCGCAAGCTGCGCAAGCCGCGCGGGTTGGGGGCGTGGCGCAAGATCGAACGGCGTGAGGCCAAGGGTGCGGGGGTGTTGCTGGGGGTGGATCGGGGGCGCGCCTGGGACGTGGAGATCCGGGCGATGGGGTCGGCGGATGAGGCCGAACGGTGGGCGCGCAAGGCGTCAACGCCTGGGGTGCGGGTCTTCATGACGGTGCGGGACTGGGAGGGGCAGGCCGTTCACTCGGTGTGGGAACGGGGGCTGCGGGTCAAGCGCAAGGCGCGCTACGACTACGGCCCGGCTGGTGCGACGGATAAGAGGAGGTAGTGGGATGTGGTGGTGGCGTAGGCGAGGTGGCCGGGGTGATGCGGCGGCTGCTGAGCGTAGGCGGGTGCGGGTGCAGGAGGAAACGGAGAGAGCAGAGGAACCCGGAGGGGCGTACTGGGTGACGATCATCGAGAGTTCGGGGTTGGAGAATCAGACGCACGTGGGGCGGTGGTCGCAGGTGTCGGCGTGGTGTGCTGCCCGGTCGCAGGTGAGGGGTGCGGAGGTGGCCGTGTTGCGGCGGTTCACGGCGCACGAGACGTGTTGGTTGTGGCGGCGCGGGGCGTTGGTGGAGGTGTCGCGGCGCCGGTGTCCGGCGGAACAGGACGGGTCGGGTGTCTGAGGTGGATTCGAGGTTGGGGGTGCTGGTGATGGTGCTGGCGTTGGGGTTGGGGGTGGTGGTGACGGCGGGGGTGGGGTTGGTGAAGACCATGGTGGTCATGGCGGCGGTGGTGAACGCGGTGGGTGTGGCGGTGGTGCTGGCGGTGGTGGCCAAGCGCCGAGACGGTGGCGGTAACGGTCGAGAGGGTGGGCGTCATGGCTCCTGAGTGGTGGTTCGTGATCGCGATCTTTATCGGGATGCTGGTGAAGATCGCGCTGCTGTTCGGCGGGATTGCGGTCTTCGTGATGATCGTGCTGGCCATAGTGCGGGGCTTGTCTCGGCGTGAGGATGACAAGTGGGAGAAGGACAGGCCGTGAGGTGATCGGCGTGGGTGCGGTGCGGGGTGGCGCTGGTTGAGAAGGGCGTGCGAAGCACCATTCGGCGTTTGGGGTGAGGGGAAGGGGCGCGCGGCGGGTGGCGGTCGCGGGGTTGGGCGGGTGGGTGGGGTACGGGCGGGGGGCAGCACGGAAGCCCCGTGGCTACTGTGCGTGGTCACGGGGGCGGTAATTGTTACGTTGTGTAGGCGGCTGGGAAGGGGAGCGGGACGGGCGCTGAGGGGTTGCTCTCAGTTGGTGATCGTGGGGCGGAACGTGGGGCGGGCAAGCGGTCGCGTCGATCGGCTGGCGCCCGTGAAGTTGTCGGGGGCGGCTCGGGGGCGCAGGTAGTCAGTGGATCATCGTCTGGCTATCGGCTGACGGATGATGATCAAGAGTGGGTTAGGCGGACAGTGGCAGAGCTAGGGCCACTGGCCGACGAAGATCGGGATTATCTCGCGCTGGTCTTCAAGAATCATCGCTAGTTCAAGTGACTACTGCCCCGGTCGGGATTGACCGGGGCAGTAGTCATTTCCGGGTTAGGCGGCGTCTTGCACGTCGCGGGGACGCTTGGTGATGGTGACTCGCTCTCGGATGGGCAATCGCTTTCCCCGCCCGACAGGCAGAACGGTCACTACCAGCATGCGACGGCAGATCTCGCGCTGTTCACCGAGATCGAGGTCTTCCCATGCGCCATCGATATCCTCTGCGCCGATGAGCTTCGAGGCGGGGTGGACATCGGCAAGCGCCTGGTCAAGCCTGGCCTTCGTCGTTTCCATCTTCTTGCGGCGCTTGGCGGTCATCTCAAGCATCTGCGCCCGGCTGATGAGGTCGGCTTCGCGGTCGGCGCTGATCTCCCGTAGCCGCGCCTGGTGTGTTGCCATTTCCGCGCGGAGAGTGGGGATATCGGCTGCTGGGGTGGCGGGGTGGCCGATGATGTCGGCGGGGTCGGAGATGCGGATCAGCTCTTTGAGCGTGGCGACCACCAATGCGTCAAGTTCCTCACGCTGACACACGACGTGTCCTTTCCTGGGCCTCTGACCGGCGTGTCCTTTCCCGAGCCCCTGGCAGCGGTATGTCTTCTCTTCATCAATGCGGATGACCTCGCCGGTCTTGCGGTCCTTGCGCTTCCACTTCTTGTTCTGTGGGGTCATCACCTCCCCACACGGACACAGGTAGATGCATGAGCCAAGTGATACGGGTGTGTTTCCTGGGCTGGTGCGGCGGTCAGGGTCAGTCCACATGTTCACCAGGCGCCAATAGTTCTCCGGCTTGACGATCGGATCACCCGGCAGAGTCCCCACAACCTCATCAGGCGTGTAATGCGTTGGCAGGTCGGGAATCTCCTCGTCGTAGTCCTCTTCGTCTTCTGCTCCTTGGAACGGGTTCAAGGGAGTTACTGGCCGAAACACACAAAGTCCTGCGTTGCAGGGGCGTAGCAGCATTTCGCGCGCTAGTGGTGCGCTCCACGGCTTTCCTGTGGTCGTCCGCAAACCGGCTGCGTTCATGTCGCGTGCAAGCTCTTTGACGGCGATGCCTGTGAGCGCGATGTCGTGATACTTGGCGATGGCGTCGGCTTCGTGCTTGCGGTGCGTGATCCCATCGGGCTCGAACCCGTAGCGGCGTCGGCCTCCGCCGAATCGTCCCTCTTGGGCCTGCTCCTTGCGGGCACGGCTTACCCTGCGCACGGTGTCGCGGGATGCCCCGTTGGCGATGGCACAGTGAATTCGCGCTGAGGTGATGTCGCTGTCGTTAGCCAGTCTGAGACTGCCGGTGAATGAGTCGGCGATGATGCGCGGGCGTGAAGCCTCGACTACGTCAATGAGGTCTTCTAGGTCCCTTGGGTCACGCACGGTGCGGTCAAGGTGGTAGGTCGTGAAGCGGCGGTATCTGCCCTCGCTAAGGATCCTGAGGGCGAACCTGAATTTGGGGCGAACGGTCCGGAGCTGGCTTTCCCCGTTGGGAAGCTTGATCTTGCGTCGCTTGAATGCGCTGGTGTCATTCTCAACAAGGATCATGCCGACCTTTGAGCCACGGCGGGCGGTCAGGTTGCACGTGTCCTCGATCTGACGCGCTACACCGTTGATCTCCTCTTCCTCGGCGTCGGAGATCCGCACCAAAATCAGGGTCTTACCCACCGTGGGGTCATTAGCGGTCCACACGTCACCTGCGGCGTTCCAATGCCCGTCAACCCCGTCAATCGACATGGGGCCACCGTTCAGCATCGCCTCTTTGATAACGGTAATACGCGCTTGTTGCTCAACCTTGGCTTTGGTGGGGGCCTTGGTCTTGGTCGCCATCGCTATATCGTTCCCTTCCTCTCCGGCCTGCCTTTCCTCTTCATTCTACGAAAAAGAAGTGCGATAATTCGGGGTCGGGCAAGTCCACGCTGCTCAACCTCGCGGGCGGCCTCGACACCCCGACCTCGGGCGAGGTGGCCGTCGAGGGCACGTCGCTGACGGGCATGCGGGCCGCGGACCTCGCCGGGCTCCGCCGCCGCCACGTCGGCTACGTCTTCCAGGACCTGAACCTGATCCCCTCGCTGACCGCCGTGGAGAACGTCATGCTCCCGCGTGAGCTGGACGGCGTCAGGGCGGCCCAGGCCCGGCGGGAGGCGAGGGAGGTACTGGCCGAGGTCGGCCTCGCCGACGTCGCCGACCGCTTCCCCGACGAGATCTCCGGCGGCCAGCGCCAGCGGGTCGCCATCGCCCGCGCGCTGGCCGGCCAACGGAGGCTGATCCTGGCCGACGAGCCGACCGGCGCCCTAGACACCCCGACCGGCGACGAGGTCCTCCAGCTCCTGCGCACCCGCTGCGACGCGGGAGCGGCGGTCCTCCTCGTCACCCACGAGCCCCGCTACGCGGCCTGGGCCGACCGGGTGGTCTTCCTGCGCGACGGGGAGATCGCCGACATGACCTCCGCCCCCATGGAGAGCGCCCGATGAGCGCCCTGTTCGCCGCGCTGCGGATCTCCCGCAGGGACATCTGGCGCGCCAAGGCGCGCAGCGCGCTCATCGTGGTCATGATCGGCCTCCCGGTCCTGGCCGTCACCGCGGCCCTCACCATCTTCGCCACCCGTGAGCTGACGCCCGAGGAGCAGGTCCCCATGCTCCTCGGCGCGGCCGACGCCCGGCTGGTCGACACGGGGGAGAGCCGACCGATCCGGCAGGATGTGCTCGGCGAAAGCTGGGAACCGTACGGCGAGCGGCGGGCGGAGCCGAGATCCCAGGAGCGGATCCAGGCCCTGCTCGGCCAGGGGGCGCGAGTCATCCCGGTACGTTCGGCCGACGAGGAGTACTCGACGGGCGGCAGGTACACCCCCATCGGCGTCGTCGAGCTGGACCTGCGGGACCCGATGACGAAGGGCATGTTCCCCCTGATCCAGGGACGCTACCCGCGGAGCGCCGACGAGGTCGTGGCCACCGCCTCCAGGAATGTCCCCGTCGGGGCGACGATCCGCTACACCCGCCGCGGCGTGACGAAACACGTGGTGGGCAGGGTGGTCGAACAGCGGACCGAGTACGGCGGCTCGCTCATCGGACTCCCCGGCTCGCTGTTGCCGGCCTCGTCCGGCGGGTCCGGCACGGACGACGCCTGGCTGGCCGACCTGCCCGCCCCGCTCACCTGGGCGGGGACGCTCCGCCTCAACCAGGCCGGGATCGCCGCGATGTCGTCGGCGGTGCTCGCCGACCCGCCCTCGGTGGGGAAGGGCCCGGGACAGGCCCTCGCCTTCCATTGGGGAGGAACGGCATGGACCACCTCGGGGATGGTCTCGGCCGTCTCGGGGATCGTGCTGGCCGTGATCGAGGTCGTGCTGCTCGCGGGCCCCGCCTTCGCGGTGGGCATCCGCCGTCGCCGCAGGGAACTCGCGCTCCTGTCCGCCCAGGGCGCCTCGGCCCGGCACCTCAAACTGGTCGTGCTGGCCGACGGGCTGACCCTGGGACTGGTCGCCGCCGTGCTCGGCCCGGTCCTCGGCGTCGGCGCCGCCAGGGTGATCGCGGTCGTCATGGGGATCTGGCCCGCCGGTGAGCTGGGGCCGTTCGAGGTGCCTGTCGGGCAGATCGTGCCGGTCGCCGTGCTCGGCCTGGTCAGCGGGGTCGCGGCGGCTGTGGTGCCCGCGGTGCAGGCGGCCAGGACGGACGCGGTCACGGTGCTCGCGGGCAGGCGTCCCACGGCGCGTGACCGGGCGGGCCGTCCACTGGCCGGCCTGGTCCTGCTCACGGCGGGAACCGCGGCGATGCTCTACGGGACGGTGAGCATCGAGGCGTGGATCTATCTCGGTGGGGCGCTGGGCCTGCTCGGCCTGGTCATGGTGACGCCCTGGCTGGTCAGGTGGATCGGCGGGCTGGCCGGAGGGCTCCCGCTTCCCCTTCGGCTGGCCGTCAGGGACGCCTCCCGCAACCGGGGCCGTACGGCTCCCGCCGTGGTGGCGGTGCTGGCCGCCGCCGCGGCGTTCAGCACGGTCGCCGTCGGCGCCACCAGCAGCGTCGCGACGGGGGAACGGCACTACCGGACCGGCTACCCCCAGGGCACGACCGTTATCTACGGGGACGACGTCCCCAAGGAGACCTGGGAGCGGATCAGGCCGCTCGTCGCCGAGGTGTTCCCGAGGACGACGCCGCTCGCGACGTACCAGGCACTCGACGGGGAGGGCGGGGCGCTGGACTTCGCGCTGGAGCGCCGTTCCTGTCGGAAATGCTTCACCTTGTGGGGGCCGCTGGGCACTCTGCCAGTGGGCGGCCCAGACCTGCTGCGCCTCCTGCTGGGCCGTACCGACCGGGCGGCGGAGGTCGCGCTGGCCGAGGGCAAGGTGGTGATCTTCGATCCGGCCGTGGTCAGGAACGGGGAGGTCCGGTTGGCCGTCCGGAGGCTCCCGGTGGGGGGCGAGAAGCCCGCGGTCACCATGCCTGCGGTCGGCGCCACCGTCCAGGGGCCCGCGCTGGTGCTCGGGGTGGCGCCGGAGGCGGCGGTGACCAGGGCGGGCTACGTCCCCGGCCTCATCGGGTTCATCGTTCGCCCGGAGGGCGGCCGTCCCGACCCGGAGCGGGAGCGGCGGCTCAGCGAGGCGATACGCGTGATCACCCCCGACGTCACGGTCACGACGGCGGGGAGCGTGGACTCCGGCAGGATCGATCCCACCCTGTGGGTCATGGGGGCGCTGGCCTCGCTCGTGGTGCTCGGCGGTACGCTCGCCGCCTCGGGCCTCGCCGCCGCCGACGCACGGCCCGACCTGGACATGCTCTCGGCGGTCGGGGCCCGGCCCCGCACCCGCCGGGCGGTCGCGGCGGGGCAGGCGGTGTTCGTCGCGGGCCTCGGGGTGCCCCTCGGTCTGCTGGTCGGCCTGCTGCCCGGGTTCGCCATGGCGAGCCAGTCGGTCGTGCAGCGCAACGACTACCGGGAGGTCGGGTTCAACGGGGTCGCCTACCCCAAGCTTGAGATGGTCCTCAGCGTTCCGTGGCCTTCCCTCGTCGCCGTCGGGGTCGGGCTGCCGCTGCTGGCGGGACTGATCGCCCTGGCCTTCGCCAGGACCGGGGTCACGCTGACCCGGCGGCTGGGTTAGTCAGGCGGACAGGTGGCGGCCCGCCCCTGAACGGGCCGCCACCTGTCCGGTTCAGTCGGTGGTGCCCGCGCAGACCACGTGGGCGCCGATCTCGATCATCCGCTGCTCGCTGCGGGCGTCGGCGACCCTGGCCATCAGGATCGGCGCCTCGCTGGCGGCCAGCTGCGGCAGCCGGGCGCGCACCCCGCGGTGGATGTCCCTGACCACGTCCTCGGCCGCCGACATGTGCACCTTGACGTGCAGCATGATCCCGGGGGCCCCCGAGGAGGTCTTGGCCTCGGAGATCCACACGTGGTGCACGAGCGGGTAGTCGGCGAGCACGTAGGAGATCGCGAAGCGCAGCGCGGGCAGGATCGGGTGCGTGCAGCGCCCGTAGCCGGGATCGACCATCTGCATCGGGCCCGACAGGTGGGGACGCGGCGCGGGGATCCACGGCTGGGCGGCGGGCGCGGGCGGCACGGGGGCCGGGCCGGTGCGCCGGCCCGCCGAGGGAGTCACTGCGGGAGCGACTGTGGGAGCCACCGGGGTCGCCGGAGCCACGGGGACGACCGGAGGCACGGAGGCACGCGGGACCGTGGCCATCGCTCCGGTCGCGTAGGCCGTCGGGGCCGTGCTCGACAGCGCGGGCGTCGGGCCGGTGCGGGTGGAGAGCAGGTGGCGCTGGAGATCCTCGATCGGTACGGCCGCCGCCGCCGGACCGGCGGCGTCGATCACGATCTCGCGCACGCCGGTGGCACGCTGGATGTCGAGGATGGTGTCGGCGTCGCACGCCGACAGGGCGTGGTTGCCGCGGTGGCGCGCGTAGGTGCTCTGCGAGGTGTAGCCGAGCAGGACCCGTTCGCCGGTCTGGGTCGTGCCGAGCACGACGGAGCGATCAGGGCGCACGGCCACGAGGAGCCCGTATTCGGCCAGCGCCGTCAGCAGCCGGTGCGGGCTGCCGTGTTGCGAGAGTACGTCGCCGAGAGCGGGGTTCCCGATGCTCATACACGGAACCTTAGGTAGAGAACCACGGCTTATCAGGGTAATCGCGAAGTTTTATCTAGATCAAGACCAAGATGAATTTTGTAGGCATAGAAGGTGTACGAAGTGGGTAACCGTCTCGGATCGCGGGACACTCGTGAACGCGTTCACAAGCCTCGATAGACTACGTGAGGTCCGTCCGCAGCCTCCACGTCTCCAAAGGATCCAGCCCGTGAACAAGCCCGTCGTACTGGTCGCAGAGGAACTCTCCGAGGCAGGTCTCGCCGTCCTGGGAGCCGACTTCGAGGTCCGCCACACCGACGGCGCCGACCGCGCCAAGTTCCTGCCCGCCCTCGCCGACGTGGACGCGCTCATCGTGCGCAGCGCCACCCAGGTGGACGCGGAGGCGATCGCCGCCGCGCCCAAGCTCCGCGTCGTCGCCCGCGCGGGCGTCGGACTCGACAACGTCGACGTTGAGGCCGCGACCAAGGCAGGCGTCATGGTCGTCAACGCCCCCACCTCCAACATCACCAGCGCCGCCGAGCACACCGTCGCGCTGATCCTCGCCTCGGCCCGCAACGTCGCCCAGGCCCACGCCGCGCTCAAGGGCGGCGAGTGGAAGCGTTCGAAGTACACCGGCGTCGAGCTGGACGAGAAGGTCGTCGGCATCCTCGGTCTCGGCAAGATCGGCCAGCTGGTCGCCCAGCGCCTGCAGCCGTTCGGCGTCGAGCTGATCGCCTACGACCCCTACCTGCAGCCCGCCCGCGCCGCGCAGATGGGCGTCAGGCTGGCCTCCCTCGAAGAGGTCCTGCGCGAGTCCGACTTCATCACCGTGCACCTGCCCAAGTCCAAGGAGACCGTCGGGCTCATCGGTGACCGTGAGCTGCACCAGGTCAAGCCGTCGGTTCGCCTGATCAACGTCGCGCGTGGCGGCATCATCGACGAGGGCGCCCTCTACTCCGCGATCAAGGAAGGCCGCGTCGCGGGCGCGGGCATCGACGTGTTCCCCAAGGAGCCCGTCACCGACAGCCCGCTGTTCGAGCTGGACCAGGTCGTCGTCACCCCGCACCTGGGCGCCTCGACCCACGAGGCCCAGGAGAAGGCCGGCACCCAGGTCGCGCGCAGCGTGAAGCTGGCCCTGGCCGGCGAGTTCGTGCCGGACGCCGTCAACGTCCAGGGCGGCGCCGTCGCCGAGGACGTCAAGCCGGGTCTGCCACTGGCGGAGAAGCTCGGCCGCGTCTTCACCGCCCTCGCCGGTGAGGTCGCCACCAGGCTCGACGTCGAGGTGCGCGGTGAGATCGCCTCCCAGGACGTCCGCGTGCTGGAGCTGGCCGCCCTCAAGGGCGTCTTCACCGACGTGATCGAGGACTCCGTCACCTACGTCAACGCCCCGCTCCTGGCCAAGGACCGCGGCGTCACCGTCGAGCTGGTGACCAGCGCGGAGAGCCCCGACTGGCGCAACGTGGTGACCGTCCGCGGTGTCCTGGCCGACGGCCGCGCCGTCTCGGTCTCCGGCACGCTCTCCGGCCCGCGGCAGGTCACGAAGATCGTCGAGGTCAACGGCTACCAGATGGAGATCGAGCCGACCGACCACCTGTCGTTCTTCACCTACGACGACCGCCCCGGCGTCGTCGGCGTCGTCGGCCGCATCCTCGGCGACCACGGCATCAACATCGCCTCCATGCAGGTCGCCAGGGACGCCAAGGGCGGCAAGGCCCTCATCGCGCTGACCGTCGACTCCGCCATCCCGGCCGAGGTGATCGACCAGATCGGCGGCGAGATCGGCGCCGACAGCGGCCGCTCGGTCGACCTGGCCGACTGATCCCGGAGCACGGCTCCCACGGCCGCCGTCCCCGTTCGCGGGGCGGCGGCCGTCTGCTTTTCCGGCCGAGCCTCGTCTCAATATATGAGAAGCCTGCACGAGGGGTGAGACAGATTGCGGAGGGCCGGTTATTATGGCTGGTAATGCGCCAGGTTCTCGTACTTATTACCTGCCGCGGCGAGGCCTGACACAGGGGCGGGCCGGCAACTCGCCGCGGTGTGATGGCGTTCGTCGGCCCCGGTTTCCCGTCGATCCGTGATCCGGATCCGCGATCCGATGAGGGCCCGTGACCAGGGTCCAGGCTCCCCTTCCTCCTTCAGCCAGCTCCGTGCGAACGAGACGAGAAGCGTCATGTACGACATGTATCCCTGGAACCGTCCCGAGGACAACGAGAACGAGGCCGCCCAGGCCCTGCAGACCGCGCTGGACCGCCGCGACAACGGCGGAGTGCCCCCGCACTCCTCCTGAGCCGGGTCCCTCCGAGGCCACGGGCGGTGCGGCGCCCGGGACCGGGAGAGGCGTGGGTCAGCGGGCGAGGGCCGTACCGGCCTGGGTCGACTGCCTGATCGCCGTGTCCAGCTCGGCCCGCTCGTCGGCGAGTTCGACCCCCTTGGGGTCCGGCCGTACGGCTCCCGCGAAGCTGGCGCGGCGCCAGGCCTGCAGCTTCTCCACCTTGACCACGTCGCCGCTGCGCGGGGCGTGGACCATGTAACCGGGCTTGGTGATCATGCCGACGTGACCGAGGTTGTGGAAGAAGACCAGGTCACCGGGTTTGAGGTTCTTCCAGGAGATCTTCCTGGCGAACGCGGAGTACTGCTGGGTCGTCGTGCGGGGCAGCCGGATGCCCGCGGCGCCGTACGCGCGGAGCATCAGGCCCGAGCAGTCGAAGCCGCCCCTGCCCGTGCCGCCCCAGACGTACGGTGTGCCGCGCTTGGACATCGCCCAGTTCAGCGCCTTCTTCCAGGCCGGGACCTTCCGCGCGGTCCCGGAGAAGCCGGCCGGGGCGGGTTCGACGGCGGGAGCGGTGAGCGGGGTCCGGGAGCTCTCCGCGGTGGGGGCCGGGTGCGCGAGGGCGAATCCGGCGGCGGCGAGCGCGAGGAGAGGAGTGGGGGAGGAGGTGGTGAGGGAGGAGTCCGCCAGTGCGACGGCGGGTGTCGCGAGGATGGTCGAGCCGGTGACGATCAGGGTCAGGACACGGGGGTAGGTCTTGCCGTTCAGGACCGTTCCTTCCATAGGGCCGGCCGGGTGAGCTGTCGGGCTCGGGCGTGGAGGTCGCCCTACGGCGCGTGGTGGCGCCGACTCGCCCCGAGGGGCCTCGTGGAAAACGCCGGAAACGTGCTCCGCCAGACGGAGTGCGGCTCGGACGCCCCGTGGACCCCGGAAGTGGTTCCCCGGCTCCGCGCGGACCGAAAGAGGGGGATGGCCTGCGCGAATTAGGCGACGATACGAATGGCCAGGACCTTAACGAAACGGTCAAAAGATCGCAAACAGGACAAACTTTTCAGGGCCTTCCGGGGCGAGAAGTGTCCGAGGGGTGAGATCGGTGGTTCGATTGTCGAGACAGAGCAGATAGGGTGCCCGTTATGGATTCGCGCAATGTTCGTCTGGCCGTCATCCCTGGAGACGGGATCGGGACCGAGGTCGTCACCGAGGGCCTGAAGGTCCTCGAAGCCGTCGGAACGAAGGTGGAGACCACCACCTACGACCTGGGTGCCGGCCGGTACCACAGAACCGGTGAGGTCCTTCCCGAGGCGGTCCTCGACGAACTGCGCGGCTACGACGCGATCCTGCTCGGCGCGGTCGGCGACCCCAGTGTGCCGCCGGGCATCCTGGAGCGCGAGTTGCTGCTCAAGCTCCGCTTCGAGCTCGACCACTACGTCAACCTGCGTCCGGTCAAGCTCTTCCCCGGCGTCGCGACCCCGCTGGGCGGCTCCCGCCCCGAGGACATCGACATGGTCGTCATCCGCGAGGGCACCGAGGGCCTCTACGCGGGCGCCGGTGGTGTGCTGCGCCGCGGCACGCCGTACGAGATCGCCACGCAGGAGTCGCTGAACACCGCCTACGGTGTCGAGCGCGTCGTCCGCTACGCCTTCGAGAAGGCGCTCAGCAGGCCGCGCAAGAAGCTGTCGCTGATCCACAAGACCAACGTCCTCACCTTCGCCGGTGACCTGTGGTCCCGCACCGTCGACCGGGTCAGCCTTGAGTACCCCGACGTCGCCACCGACTACTACCACGTCGACGCGGCCTCGATGTTCTTCGTCACCCAGCCGGAGCGGTTCGACGTGATCGTCACCGACAACCTCTTCGGCGACATCATCACCGACCTCGGCGCCGCCGTCGCCGGTGGCATCGGCCTCGCGGCCAGCGGGAATGTCAACCCCGACCGCACCGCGCCCAGCATGTTCGAGCCGGTCCACGGCAGCGCCCCGGACATCGCGGGCCAGGGCAAGGCCGACCCGACCGCCACGATCCTGTCGGTCGCCATGCTCCTGGACCACCTCGGCCTGACCGAGGAGGCGGCCAAGGTCGAGCAGGCCGTGGCCGAGGACCTGGTCGAGCGCCAGACCGGGTGGGCGAGCCGTACCACCCACGAGATCGGCGACGACATCACCGCCCGAGTAGCCGGCTGACAAGCCGCCCGCACGACCCCAGACGCGCCCGGTGGCTCAGCAGAGCCGCCGGGCGCGTCTTTTTTGTTCGTCTCACCGAGCAGGCTGCCGGATTTTGGCATATATGCAGTAGTTTTCCGGTGCCTGCTCCGTCCCAGAATGGACCGTAGGTGCACTCCGCCACGAAGAGAAGGACCGCCGCCATGACCACCGCTCAGAAGCTGACCTTCGACGTGCAGCTCTCCGACCACGCTCGTTCCACGGCCGAGCGCGAGCAGGTACTGGCGAATCCCGGATTCGGTCAGACCTTCACCGACCACATGATCTCCATCGACTACACCGAGGGGGAGGGCTGGCACGACGCGCGGCTCACGCCGTACGGCCCGCTCAGCCTCGACCCGGCGACGTCGGTCTTCCACTACGCCCAGGAGCTCTTCGAGGGGCTGAAGGCCTACCGGCAGGAGAACGGCTCGATCGCCTGCTTCAGGCCGTACGCCAACGCCGCCCGCTTCAACCAGTCGGCGCTGCGCATGGCCATGCCCGAACTGCCGCAGGAGGCCTTCGTCGAGTCGATCGAACTGCTCGTGCAGACCGACCGCGAATGGGTGCCGACCACCCAGGGCCACAGCCTCTACCTGCGCCCCTTCATGATCGCCACCCAGCCCGCGCTCGGCGTCAACTACCCCTCGCGGACCTACCGCTACATGGTGATCGCCTCTCCCGCGGCGGCCTACTTCGGCGCGGCCAAGGCCGTCTCGGTCTGGCTGTCCACCGAGTACACCCGCGCGGCCCCCGGCGGCACCGGCTTCGCCAAGTGCGGCGGCAACTACGCCGCGGCCTTCGTCGCGCAGCGCCAGGCCGTCGAGCAGGGCTGTGACCAGGTCGTCTGGCTCGACGCCAACGAGCACCGCTACGTCGAGGAGATGGGCGGGATGAACCTGTTCTTCGTCTACGGCGACCGGCTGCTCACCCCCGCCCTGACCGGCACCCTCCTGCCCGGCATCACCCGTGACTCGATCCTCTCCCTGGCCGCCGAACTCGGCCTGACCGCCGAGGAGGGCCGCCTGTCGATCGAGGAGTGGCAGGCGGGCTGCGAGTCCGGCGACCTCACCGAGGTCTTCGCCTGCGGCACCGCCGCCGTGGTGAGCCCGGTCGGCTCGGTCAAGGGCGCCGACCGCGCCTGGACCGTCGGCGACGGCACCCAGGGCCCGGTCACCGCCAAGGTCCGCGAAGCCCTGGTCGGCATCCAGTACGGCTCCCGCCCCGACACCCACGGCTGGGTGCACAAGATCTGCTGATCTCGCGGACCCGAGGCCGCCGGCGACCGGGAGCGTCAGCGACGCCACCCGGCCGCCGGCGGCCTGAACCCATGAACTCCCCCGGCCGCGCCCGCGGGCGCGCCGTCGGGCCATGTGGCGTGCGCGCGTGGGCACCGCCCCACGGCCGGATCCGGGAAAGTCGCCTTCGGGTGGCCGTTCCCGCTGGTCAGAGCTGTCTCCGCGAACGGTTTCCGGGCGCGCCGGCGGGACGGGCGTTCCAGATCCTGAGATCAATGTGTCAAGTGGTGGTTGGGTGTGGCAGACTCCAAGACACCATGTTCTACGGTCTGCTCATTATCGGCAGGCGCGCTGGCTGAAAAAGGACACCGCCAGCGCGCAGACCTCTCACGTCCGTGAGGGGTTTTTTTGTTTCTCGGAGCCGAGAGAGCGCGCGGCGAATCACATCGAAACCCCGCGAAGGAGACTGATATGGCCGACGACCGCTTCCACGTGTACGACACGACACTCCGTGACGGTGCCCAGCAGGAGGGCCTCAACCTCACGGTCGTGGACAAGCTGGCCATCGCCCGCCACCTGGACAGCCTGGGCGTCGGCTTCATCGAAGGCGGTTGGCCGGGAGCCAACCCCAAGGACACAGAGTTCTTCAGACGGGCTCGAACAGAGCTCGATCTGAAGCACGCGCAGCTAGCCGCGTTCGGCGCGACCCGCCGAGCAGGTGTCAAGGCCGCCGACGACCCGTTGGTCGCCGCGCTGCGCGAATCCGGCGCGCCGGTCGTGACCCTTGTCGCCAAGAGTCACGACCGGCACGTGGAGCTGGCCCTTCGCACGACTCTCCAGGAGAACCTCGCGATGATCCGCGACACGGTCTCTCACCTTCGTGCGGAGGGCCAGCGAGTCTTCCTCGACGCCGAGCACTTCTTCGACGGCTACAAGTCCAACCCAGCCTACGCGCTCGAAGTCCTGCGCACCGCCGCCGAGGCGGGGGCCTCGGTCATCGCCCTGTGCGACACCAACGGCGGCATGCTCCCCGACGAACTCGCCGAGGTCGTCGCCGCCGCCGTCGCGACCACGGCCAGGATCGGCATCCACTGCCACGACGACACCGGCTGCGCGGTGGCCAACACCCTGGCCGCGGTGAAGGCGGGCGCCACCCACGTACAGGGCTGCGCCAACGGCTACGGTGAGCGCTCGGGCAACGCCAACCTGTTCACCGTGGTCGCCAACCTCCAGCTCAAGCGGGGCTTCGACCTCGTCCCGAAGGAGGCGCTGGCCGACATGACCCGCGTCGCGCACGCCATCACCGAGGTCACCAACGTCACCCCGAACTCCCACGCCCCCTACGTGGGTGTCTCCGCCTTCGCTCACAAGGCCGGGCTGCACGCCAGCGCCATCAAGGTCGACCCCAACCTCTACCAGCACATCGACCCCTCCCTGGTCGGCAACGACATGCGCATGCTCGTCTCCGACATGGCGGGCCGCGCCTCCGTCGAGCTCAAGGGGCGCGAACTCGGCTACGACCTGTCGCCGGACACCTCGCGCGTCCTCGTCGAACGGGTCAAGGAGCTTGAGTCGAAGGGCTACACCTTCGAGGCGGCCGACGCCTCCTTCGAGCTGCTGCTGCGCGACACCGTCGCCGGTGACCGCAAGCGGCGCCACTTCGAGGTCGAGTCGTGGCGGGTGATCGTCGAGCGGACCCGCGACGGCGAACTGGTCAGCGAGGCCACGGTCAAGCTGCACGCCAAGGGCGAGCGGATCGTCTCGACCGGTGAGGGCAACGGCCCGGTCAACGCCCTGGACAAGGCCGTACGGCTCGGCCTGGAGAAGCTCTACCCCGAGCTCGCGGCCGTCGAGCTGATCGACTTCAAGGTGCGCATCCTTGAGGGCACCCACGGCACGGACGCCGTGACCAGGGTCCTCATCACGTCGAGCGACGAGACCGGTGAGTGGGCGACCGTCGGCGTCGACGAGAACATCATCGAGGCCTCCTGGCAGGCCCTTGAGCAGGCGGTCACCTACGGCCTGCTCAGGGCGGGCCACATCGCCGACTGACCTCACAACCGAGGGGTACGGCCTGGGCCGTACCCCTCGCCGGACGGGCGGAGAGCGAGGTCAGGACAGGTTGGCGCCCGAGACCTTGAAGCTGACCCGACCCTCGGAGGTCTGCAGCCGCACCCTGCCGGCCGAGCAGGAGACCTCGGGGGAGGCGGTTCCCGGCACCACGACGGTGAGCAGCGCGCCCTCCGTGGCGGGGGACAGGACCGCGGGAGCGGCCTGCTTGTTCAGATAGGTGGGAGAGACCCAGCCCTGGAAGGGGTTCTGCTGGCCGGAGACCACCCGCTGCCCGCCGACCGGCTTGCAGGAGGGCATGGACAGCTGGACCAGCGTCGCCTTCCAGCCGGACTTGTCCTTGACCACGACCCGGCCGCCGCCGTTGGAGACCAGGGACATTTCACGGGCGAAGTGCCAGACGTTGCTCACCTTGGAGCCCCGGGGCACGGTGTCCAGCACCGCCATCACGTCATCGCCGTGGTTGACCAGCACCGACCGGGTCCTCGGCACGCCGTAGGCCCTGTCGGTCAGCCGGTAACTCTGCCTGTCCTGCCCGACCGAGGACTTGCTCAGGGCGCTGGCCGTCTTGGGACGGAACCGGGCACCGACCACGGCGGGGGTGTTGTGCGCCTCCGGCGACATCGTCCAACGCCGGTAGGGGGTCTTCTCGTAGGAGTCGAAGCCCACGTCGACCAGGACGTCACGGCCCTGCGCGTAGTAGGTCACACCCAGGTGGTCCTCATGGCCGTGGAACCTCAGGGCCGGGCCGAACCGGATCGAGTAGAACGCCGACTCCGGCTTGCCCCAGGCGGTGCGCCCGTAGACATAGCCGTTGCCGAAGACCCGGACCGTCTTCTTGGGGTGGTCGTAACCCGAGGGCTGTACGTCTGCGCCACCGTCGCCGATCGGGACCATGAACCCGTTCGGCTGCGTCGAGTGGGCGATGAAGTCCTCAAGAGACTCCCACCGGGAGCGGATCTCGCCGGGAACCTTCCTGCCGCACTCCTCGATGCGCTCCATCGCGAGCTTGAGCCGGTCGTAGACGTAGATCGCGTACCGGGGGGCCTGCTCACGCAGCACCCCCTGGGAGTCGATGTCGAGCTTGACGGTCGTGGTCAGCCGCCTGAGCGCCAGGTTCGACCACGTCGTGTTCTTGAAGCGGCAGCCGATGCCGAACAGCGCGATGTCCTGGTCCATCCCATGGTTGTGCCCCTTCTCGTACAGGGCCGGGTTGGAGAGCATCTTGGCGTGCTCGGCCAGGCTCTTCGACAGCCAGGACTCGTTGACGTGCCTGCTGAGGCACGTCAGGGCCGGGGCGCGCAGGGCGATCGGGTGCTCCTGCCAGGCGTACGGGCTGGCCTTCGGCCCCCCGCCCCTGGGGTTGTCCGCCACCCAGTCCTTGGCGATCTCGGTGGCCCGGGCCAGATAGGCCTTCTCCCCGGTCGTCTCGTAGTCGGCGACCAGGCGGCCCATCCAGCGCAGCGAGTGGAAGACCATGCTCCAGGACCGGTTGCGGTACGGGTCGGTACGCCAGTTGACGTCCTTGCCCACCTTCACCGGCGGCAGCCCGACGAACTCGACCTTGCCCGCCATGATGTCCGCCGAGGTCGGCGTCGCCGGCAGCCAGTCTCCCTGGCACTCGGCCGTCCGCTTGACCGTTTCGGCGGCCTGCGCCGTACCGTTCGTCACGCCGCAGGCCAGGGCCAGGACGAACGAGACGGCCAGCGCTGTGCTCCTCTGCGCCGTCCGGCGGCGTCGCGAGGTTCGGGAGCCTTCGAGCCGGAGCTTTTCCTCATCTCTCCGTCGTCGTGCTCCCGCGTTCCTCAGTCCAAGCACCGACGGCGCCCAAACCAAAACCCTCACCCCTAACCGACGGCGCTCGAACCAGAACTCTCGACCCCGGCGATGAGGGGGCCAAGGTCGGCTCCTCACTCCAAGCACGGACGGCGCCCAGGCCACGCCGTTCACCAGAGAAGGGGGCGCTGGACGGCTCTGTCCGCGGGGGTGTCCAGGTCGGGTCAGTTTAGCGGTGAGTCATCGGGGAAAAGCGGGCCCTCTGGTTTCTTTGTGGCTTCTGTGACCTTTTGGGGGTGAGGGGCGCCTGAGGCGCCCCCGGCGGAGCCGTTCTCGTGCCGGTCAGGGGGTGGCGCGGGCGATCTCGGTGCTCACCCAGATGTTCGAGTGGGGGAGGGGCTCACCGGCCCTGACCGCGTCGATCCACTCCGCAGTGGTCGCCACGGCGGCGAAGTTGGAGGCCATCACCACCAGCACGTGGTTGTGCAGCTCCTCGGCCGTCGCGGTGCCCGCGTTGTTGGACAGCGGGAGGGCGCCGGTCGCGTCGGACAGGAACTCCACCTTCAGGCCCAGGTGGGCGGCGTCCCGGGCGGTCGACTCGTCGCAGTTCTGGGTCATGTAGCCGGTGATGGTCACCGTGTCGATCTCCTGAGCGGCCAGCCACCCGGCCAGATCCGTCCCGGCGAAGGACGACGCCAGCGTCTTGTCCACCAGGTGGTCGTACGGCCTGCTCCCGACCTCCTCGCGCAGCTCCCAGGAGGGGCTGCCCTTCGCGAACAGCGGGGACTCGGCCGGAGCGGTGTGCCTGACGATCACCACGGGGACACCGTGCTCGCGCGCCACGTCCATGGTGGCCACGATGTTGGCGAGACTCTCCTGCCGAGGGGGGAAGGCGATCGGTAGATTGCCGGTGAAGTACTCGTTCTGGACGTCGATGACGACTAGTGCTCGCTTCATGACTCCAGCTTGACGGGGCGGACGGTGGCCGCGTGATAGTTCTCTCAGCCATCGACCACAAAAATCCGGCCCTGCCTATTCGCGGCGCCTGCGGCGCCGCAGGCTTGGGCGCTTCGAGCCAACGCTTTCCCTCGTCGCTCATCCGCTTCGCTCCTTCGCTCCTCAGTCCAAGCGTCGGCGCGCCCAAGCCGGGTCTCTTTGCTCCGCCTGGCGGCGGCGCGGGTAGTGCCTTTTTGCGCCGCCTGGCGGCGGCGCGGGGCTTGGGCGCCTCCGAGTCGGTGCTTTCCCTCGTCGCTCATCCGCTTCGCTCCTTCGCTCCTCAGTCCAAGCACCGACGCGCCCAAGCCGGACACTCTTCATGCACGGCACCGGTAAGGCACAAAAGCCATACCCTCACGGACGGCGCCGGTAAGGCCCAAGCCAGGGGCCTCAAGGGGAGTCCTTGGGTCAGGCTGGGGGGCCGAAGGCTTGGCGGTAGGTGGTGGGGGAGACGCCTACCTGGCGGCGGAAGTGGGGGCGTAGGGCCACCGCGGAGGCGAAGCCGGATCTGCGGGCCACCCGTTCGACCGGTTCGCCGGTGGTTTCGAGCAGGCGTTGCGCGTGCAGGACCCGCTGGTGGAGCAGCCACTGGGTGGGGGTGGTTCCGGTGGCCTGGCGGAAGCGCCGGTCGAAGGTGCGGCGGCTCATCATGGCCCGGGAGGACAGGGCGTCCACGGTCAGCTCCTGGTCGAGGTTGCGCAGAGCCCACTCCAGGGTCTCGCCCAGCGGGTCGCCGGTCTCGGGAACCGGAACGGGATGGTCGATGTACTGCGCCTGCCCACCGGCCCTGTGCGGCGGCATCACCATGGACCTGGCGATGTCGTTGGCCACCTGGTGACCGTAGGCCCTGCGGACGAGATGGAGACACAGGTCGATGCCGCCCGCGCTTCCCGCCGAGGTCAGCAGGTCACCCTCGTCCACGTACAGCACGTCGGGCTTGACCTCGATGCTCGGATACCTGGAGGCGAGCAGCGGGGCGTAACGCCAGTGGGTCGCGGCGGGCCGTCCGTCCAGCAGGCCGGCCGCGGCCAGCACGAACGTGCCCAGGCACAGTCCGACGACGGTCGCGCCCCTGCGGTGGGCCGTACGCAGCGCCTCAAGGGACTCGGCGGCGGGCGGCCGGTCGAGCGGGTGCCGCCAGGTCGGCACGATCACCAGGTCGGCCTCGTCCACGGCGTCCAAGCCGTACGGAGCCGACAACGCGATGCCCGCGTCCGTCCGCACCGGGCCGCCCTCGGCGGAGACCGCCCGCACGTCGAACTCCGGTGAGCCGGTACGTCGTTCGCCGAAGACCGCGATGGGCACGGAGGCCTCGAAGAGCGGGATCTCGTCGAACATCACCACGGCGATCGTCCTGAACCCCATGGCGGAATCCTATCGATGGTTGTCTCTCCGGCCACTCGCAGGTCATCGGCGGTCAGGGCAGGCTGAATCGCATGAAATACGCCGAAATCGTGGTCCCCGAGACCCCGGCCACCCGCGCGGCCATCGAGGTGGCGACCGCCTACTGTTCGCCCGCGCTGCTGAACCACTCCGTGCGGGCCTACCTGTGGGCCGCGGCGTACGCCGCGATGAACGACATCGCCTTCGACGCCGAACTGCTCTACGTCTCCTCGATGCTCCACGACATCGGGCTGGTCAGGGAGTTCGACAGCCACACGGTGCCGTTCGAGGAGGCGGGGGGTCACCTCGCGTGGGTCTTCTGCGCGGCGGCCGGATGGCCGGTGGAACGGCGGGTGCGCGCCTGCGAGGTGATCGTGCGCCACATGTGGGCCGAGGTGGACGTCGAGAAGGACCCGGAGGGCCACCTGCTCGAACTGTCCACCGGCCTGGACATCTCGGGAAGACGGTCGGAGGCCTTCCCCGAGGAGCTGAGGGCCGAGATCCTCGAACGTCACCCCCGCCTCGGGATCGCCGGGGAGTTCGCCGCGTGCTTCGAGGACCAGGCGAAGCGCAAACCCACCAGCCTGGCCGGCCACTTCGTCCGCAACGGCTTCGCCGCCCGGGTCGCGTCGAACGTCCTGGACCGCTGACGCGCGGCGGCGCCCACGGTGCCCGCGAAGGGCCGTGCTCCGCCGCGCTCACGAGGCGGCGGTCAGGAACCGTTCCTGGGGCCGGTGCTCTGGACGACCTCGAAGGACCACAGGGTGGAACCGGTCGCGGCGGGCCCGCCGTGGCCATGACCGTGTCCCTGGCCGGGTCCCTGGCCGGGTCCCTGATGGGGGGCCGCCGCATGGCCGTGACCCTGCTGACCCTGTGCCGCGGCCTCGGCCGAGGCCTGGGCGTGGCCTCGCTGGAAGGCCTGGCTCTGCGTCCAGCGTTCGAAGTCCTCCTCGGACCTCCAGCGGGTGTAGACGAGGTACTGGTCGGTGCCCTCCAGCGGGCGGAGCAGCTCGAACCACTCGAAGCCGTCGGAGGACTCGACCATCCCGGCCCGTCCGGAGAAACGCTGTTCCAGCTCCTCGCGCCGCTCGGCGGGAACGGTCAGCACATTGATCTTCACAACGCTCATGAACCCATCCTGCCCCACGAGGTCAACGCCGGTTCGTGCGACTAGCGCCTCTCCAGGTTCACCCTGGTGACGGCCGGTACGTGCGCCAGTTCCAGAGCCTGGCGCATGTGGGGGATGGCGCGGCGGCCGAGCTGCTCGCGCAGCGCGCTCATCGGCGCGTCCTCGTCGGCGACGACGCGCAGCCGTACGGCGGGATGGGCCTTCGTGCCGACCATCGCGGCGCTGGCGCTCAGGACCGCCGGGTGGGCGCCGACCTCGTCGGCGACCGCGTCGGCGACGGTCGAGCCGCGCACGTCGGTGGTCCCGCCGGAACCGCTCTGCAGGCGGAAGTCGCCCAGCCGGTCACGCCGTCCCTGCACGAGGAGCCAGCGCAGCCCGAACAGGGCCAGCACGACCGCCGCCAGGGCGATCACCCACCACAGCCACGGTGAGTGCGTGGCGAAGGTGGCCCGTACCGGGTCGTTGACCAGCGGTTCGTCCCCGGGCGCCACCGCCCTGGGCAAGGTGTGCGCGCCCCGGGCCAGCGTGTAGCCACCGAGAAGCAACAGCAGCACCCCCATGATCAACAGGCCGACCCTGTTGCCCCGCCCGGTCTTCCTGTTCACGACGCTCACTCTCCTCGTAGGCGTACACGCACCGGGTAGTCCTTCAGCGGGCCGAGGGCGGCGATCCGTGTGGTCACGGCCCGCTGTACGGCCTCGGCGAGCCCGGCAGGCTCGCGCAGCGGGCTGTGGGCCGTCACCTCGGCGGTCCTGCCCCGCAGCCTGACGCGGGCACGGTCGATCCCGGGCACCTGTTCCGCGGCGTGGGTCAGCGCGCGGGTGAAACCCCTTGGCTGCATGCCGATGATCAGTTCGGGGTCGCCCGTCCTGACCGGGATGAGCCTGGGCCGTCCCGGTATGAGGGCCAGCAGCACCAGCAGCAGGCCGAGCAGGGCGACCACCCCGGCGCCGAACAGCACCCTGGAGTCGTCCCACCTGGTCGTGGACGCCCAGGAGAGCATCCGGTCGTACGGTGTCCAGCGCAGCGGGCGGCCGAGCAACGCGGAGATCACCTCCGCGGCCACGACGACGCCCAGCGCCGTCATCAGCACGGCGGTGATGACGGCGGGGACCACCCGGCGCGGACGGAAGGCCCTGACGGCCGCCCTGTCCGCGGCGTGGTTCCTCGGAACCCGCGCGGGCGGAGCGGTCTCCTCCGTGACCTCCGCGCCGGGTGCGGTGGATGCCCCGGGGGCGGGACCCGTCCCGGGGACAGGAACCGGGACGGGCCTTTCCCCCGAGGTGGGGACCTGTGACCCGGGAATGGGGACGGTGTCGTCCTCCGCCTCCCGGGAGGGACTCCAGGAGGAGCCCGACGAAGGGTCCGAGGGAGGGACGGTCATCCTTCCTCCTCCCACACGGTCTGCCGGGGCGGGCCCTGCTCCTCGGGAGAGGGGACCACCCCGGTCACGTCGAGGTCGATCTGGCCGACGGACAGCCCGGTCAGCGTGTGGACGCGTTCGCCGACGTGCCGCCGGATCTCCTCGGCCGTCTCCAGCAGCGGGGCCGGATAGTCGACGGAGACCTCAAGCTCCAGCAGGGCGAGCCCTCCGTCGACGGTGGAGTGGGTGTGTCTCCCGAAGGTCAGCGGCCCCCGCTCGCGAACCTCCCGCACCCGTTCCACCTCCTTGGCCGCGCAGACCGCGATGCGGGTGACGACCCGCTCCGGGATCTCCGTCCTGCCGCGCAGCTCCGCCGGTACGGCGGGCCGTGCGGCGGGCTGTGCGGCGGCCGGAGCGGTCATCGCCGTCTCGCCGACAGCCGGGACACGTCGATCTCGCCGCCCTCGACGATGCGGCCGATGAGGAATCCGACGGCGCCGAGCACGAGCACGAGCAGGAAGGCGCCGAGGCCGCCGAACGCCGCCGCGAAACCCAGGGCGATGCCGGTGGTCAGCCCGGCCACCGACCAGATTGGGAACTGGTTCATTGAACACCTCCGATATGCACGTTCACGGCGCGGTCGCCGACCAGGGGCGCGAGCGCGAGCCGTACCTCGTCGGCGATCTCCGGCAGCGGCCGTGTCGTCCGGGCGACTATGGAGACCTCGACCTCGTCCTCACGAAGGGCGACGCCGGAGACGCGCTCCCCCGGCAGGTAGGTCGCCACGGTCCCGAAGGGGCCGCCGGACAGGTCCGCCACGTCGGGGCAGTGCCGTACGGCGTCGGCTATCTCACGCGCGAGTTCGGTCACTGGACGCGGGGTTCCTGATCGGGCTGGTCGGCCTTCTCCCCGTCCTTGTCGCCGGGCAGGTGGACGTCGTCGACCTTGATGTTGACCTCGGTCACCTCAAGCCCGGTCATGCGTTCGACGCCGGTGATCACGTTGCGGCGCACGGAGGCCGCCAGGTCGGGGATGGCCACGCCGTACTCGACGACCAGGTCGAGATCGACCGCCGCCTGCCGTTCGCCCACCTCGACGGACACACCCTGGGTGGCGGTGCTCTTGTCACCGCCGACGATGCCGCGTACGGCGCCCAGCGCCCGTGCCGTTCCGGCGCCCATGTTGTAGACGCCGTTCACCTCTCTGGCCGACAGGCCCGCGATCTTCGCGACGACCCCGCTGTCGATGCTGGTGGTCCCCTTGGGGGTCACCAGGCCTCCCTGGCTCGCGGCGACGTCGGTCCGAGCCTGCGGCGCGGGGTTGCCCTCGCCCCTCGGCCTGTTCACCGTGTTGGCTTCGGTCACGTCGATTCCCTCCCCCGAGGGGAAGACGCTCGGCTTCCCCGGAAGTTACCTATGCCTCTCATACCCCCCACATGGGCACTAACCAGCACATACTTCTTCTTAGAAAAATCCTTTATATGAGCATTTAGGGTTTTTGTTGATCTTTTTGGAATCGAGTGCTTTATGCGTGCTTTGGGGGAGTGATGGAGGTGAAGAGAGGTACGGACGGTCCGGCGGGACGCGGGGTCCGACTAGCCTTGTCGTGTGCGTATAGCGAGGTTCTCCACAGGTGAGGGTGTCGGGTTCGGCGTGGTCGAGGGCGGGCCAGGCGAGGAGTTCATCTCCGCGATCTCCGGGCACCCGTTCGGCCCGATCCAGTTCACCGGTGAGCGTCACTCGCTCTCGCGGGTCAGGCTGGTCGCGCCGATGCTGCCCAGCAAGGTCGTCGCGATCGGCAAGAACTACGCCGACCACGCCAAGGAGATGGGTGGCGAGGTCCCCGACGAGCCGCTGGTCTTCCTCAAGCCCTCGACCTCGGTGATCGGGCCGGGAGAGTCCATCTCCTACCCGACCGGGCTGAGCAGCAGGGTCGACTACGAGGGCGAGCTCGCGGTGGTCATCGGCAGGCTCTGCCGTGAGGTCCCCGCGGAGCGCGCCCATGAGGTGATCTTCGGCTACACGTGCGCCAACGACGTCACCGCCCGTGACCTGCAGAAGAAGGACGTGCAGTTCACCCGGGCCAAGGGGTTCGACACCTTCTGCCCGCTCGGCCCGTGGATCCAGACCGAACTCGACGTGACCGACGTCGGCATCACGACGACGGTGAACGGCCAGGTCAGGCAGAGCTCTCGCACCTCCAAGCTCATCTATGACATCCCCACGCTGATCGCCCACGTCAGCGCGGTCATGACCCTCATCCCCGGCGACGTGATCCTGACCGGGACACCGGAAGGGGTCGGCCCGCTCGACGTCGGCGACGAGGTCAGCGTCGCCATCGAAGGAATCGGCACTCTCACCAACCGGGTGGTCTCCCGTGATTAGGGTTCGTTTCGCCCCGTCCCCCACCGGCATGTTCCACGTCGGCGGCGCGCGTTCCGCGCTGTTCAACTGGGCGCTGGCCGAGCAGTCGGGCGGCAGGTTCGTGCTGCGCATCGAGGACACCGACGCGGCCCGCAACCGCCCCGAGTGGACCGAGGGCATCATCTCCGCGCTGGCCTGGATCGGCATCAACGAGGAGAGTCCCCTCTTCGAGGGGCCCTACTTCCAGTCGTCCTACGCCGAGCAGCACAAGGAGGCCGTGGCCAAGCTGGCCGCCGACGGCCGCGCCTACTACTGCACCTGCACCCGCGAGGACGTCAAGGCCCGCACCGGCTCCGAGCACCAGGGCTACGACGGCTTCTGCCGCGACCGCGGCCTGACCGAGGGCGCCGTACGGTTCCGCACCCCCGACGAGGGCGTCACCGTGGTCGAGGACCTCGTCCGCGGCACGGTCGAGTTCCCCAACAACGCGATGGAGGACTTCGTCATCGCGCGCGGTGACGGCTCTCCGCTGTTCGTCCTGGCCAACGTGGTCGACGACGTCGAGATGCGCATCAGTCACGTGGTCCGCGCCGAGGAGCACCTGTCCAACACCCCCAAGCAGCAGCTGCTCTGGCAGGCGCTCGGCCTCACCCCGCCCGTGTGGGCGCACGTGCCGGTCATCGTCAACGAGAAGCGCCAGAAGCTGTCCAAGCGCCGCGACAAGGTGGCCCTGGAGTCCTACCGCGACGAGGGCTACCTGCCGGAGGCGATGGTCAACTACCTGATGCTGCTCGGCTGGGGGACCGGCGAGGACCGGGAGATCATGCCCTGGTCGGAGATGGTGCCGAGGTTCAGGCTGGAGGACGTCAACCCGTCCTCGGCCTTCTTCGACGAGAAGAAGCTGCGGGCCTTCAACGGCGAGTACATCAGGGCGCTGTCCCCTGAGGAGTTCGTCGCCCGCTGCGAGCCGTGGCTCGAACCCGGCTGGGACCGCGAGACCTTCGCCAAGATCGCCGAACTGGCCCAGACCCGCATCTCGGTCCTGTCGGAGATCAGGGACAACGTCGACTTCCTCTTCCTGGACGAGCCCGTCTTCGACCAGGCCTCGTGGGACAAGGCCATGAAGACCTCCGCCAAGGAGATCCTCACCGGCTACCTCGCCCGCCTGGAGACGGTCGCGATGGACCCCGACTCGCTCAAGACCGCGCTTGAGGAGGTCGGCACGGAGCACGGCCTCAAGCTGGGCAAGGCCCAGGCCCCGGTCCGGGTGGCGATCACCGGCAGGACCGTCGGACTGCCGTTGTTCGAGTCGATCGAGGCCCTCGGCCGGGAGCGGTCCGCGGCCCGGATCCGCGCCGCGCTCGCCAGGCTCGAAGCCTGAGGCTCGAAGAGGAGACCGGGACGAGGACGAGCGTGAGGGCGATGGCGGCACCCGCCGCCATCGCCAGCCAGACCCCGGTCACCCCCAGCAGGGGCCCCAGGAAGTAGGCGCAGGAGAGCTGGGCCGCGAAACCCGTGAGGGTCGCGGCCAGCAGCCTGCCGCCTCGCCCGCTCGCCTGGAACGCCCCGCCGACGGCGATCAGGCCGCCGAACGGGACGAGATACAGCGGCATCCAGCGCAGGAAGCCGATGGCCGCGTCGGTAACGTCGGGATCATCGGTGAACAGACCGGTCACACCCCGCGCGGAGAGAGCCAGCACGACGCCGACGACCAGACCCGTCAGCAGTCCGTACGGCAGGGCGGGGCCCGCCTCGCCCGAGCGGGCCGTCTGGATGGTGCTCGCCTGGCGGAGCGCGTAGAACGCCATCACCCCGGCCAACATGATCTTCAGGCCGATGCCGTAGCCCGCCAGAACGGCCACCCCGAAGCCGCCGACCACCCCGACCATGGTCATGCCGACGAGTGACCTGGCCAGGAAGTCCCCCGACAGGGGAAGCCCGGCCCGGAGGATCTCGACGGCGTCGCGGCGGTTCGGGCCCTGCCGCGCGTCGCGGGGCGTGCGTCGTAGGAGGAGGGTCAGGGAGAGCGCGAGCGTCACCGCGCGGGCCAGCACCGTCGCCCAGGCGGCCCCCTGGACACCCAGGCCGAACGAGTAGATGAACAGCGGGTCGAGGGCGATCACCAGAACGTTGCACAGCAACGCGACACGCATGGGGGTGGTCGTGTCGCCCCGCCCCTTGAAGATTCCGTCTGTGAGCGACTGGGCGTAGAAGACGGGAATCCCGGCCAGCGAGACCAGGAAGAATTCGGCGGTCAGCGCGGCCGTCGCCGGATCGTCGGTGAAGAGCGCCGCCAGCGGCTCCCGCGCCAGGACCCCGGGCACCGTGACCGCCAGGCTGACGACCGCCCACAGCAGCCACGCCGTACGGATCGCCGGTGTGAGCGGCTCGTCGCCGTCGCGCCTGCCGACCACGATGGTCGTCCCGGTCCCGACCGCCAGGACGACGCCCAGGGCGAGGTGCTCCACGGTGGTCGCGATCGTCACCGCGGCCACGGCCGGGCCGCCGAGGCCCGAGACCCAGAACAGGTCGATCAGGCCGACCGCGACCACGGCGGTCAGCAACTCCACGTAGACGGGCAGGGCCAGACGGATCAATGACATCACTTTACCTCTTTTCGAGCTATATCGTTTAGAGGTATAGCGATACGATGCACCCATGGCAAACGGTGATCTGTCCCTGTCGATCCTCGGCCTCCTGGGGGAGGGGCCGATGCACGGCTACGAGCTCAAGGGCCGCATCCTGGAGATGAGCGGTCACCTGCGGCCCGTCAGCGACGGAGCCCTCTATCCGGCGATCGCCCGCCTGGAGAGGGCCGGGCTCGTGGCACGACACGAGGAGGAGGGGACGGCGGCGGCCCGCAGGCAGGTCCTCACCCTGACCGAGGAGGGCCGGGCGGAGCTGTGGCGCAGGCTCGCCGAGCCCGCCGATCTCGACATCAGCGACCAGACCCGCTTCTTCGGGCTGCTGGCCTTCCTGGCCCAGCTCCCCGACCCCGCAGCCCAGGCGAGGGTGTTGCGCCGCCGTCTCGACTTCCTGGAGACCCCGGCCGGGTTCTTCTACCGGGACGGTAGGCCCCTACGCGCCGAGGAGGTCGCCGACCCCTTCAGGCGGGGCATGCTGCTGGTCGCCAGGGCCACCTCCGCCGCCGAACGACAGTGGCTGAGAGAGACCCTGGCGGGCCTGGAGCGGCCCTGACGTCCGGTCGGTCAGCGGGGCGTGCGGTCCGGAACGGTGATGGGGAAGAAGGGGCTGACCCCGTACCCCGAAGCCACACGCGGCAGAGGCGCCCGTCCGAGCCGGATCGAGAGACCCGGCCCAGACTCGATCCAACCCCCCACGTCGCATGTGAGGGGTTCGTCTTGTGCTTCCCCGGTGCCGCGTGTGAGGAGTGTCCGGCTTGGGCGCGTCGGTGCTTGGACTGAGGAGCGAAGGAGCGAAGCGGATGAGTGACGAGGGAAAGCACCGACCCGAGGCGCCCAAGCCCGCGCCGCCGCAGGCGGAGCAAAGAGATATGGCTTGGGCGCGTCGGTGCTTGGACTGAGGAGCGAAGGAGCGAAGCGGATGAGTGACGAGGGAAGACACCGACTCGAAAGCGCCCAAGCCCGCGGCGCCGAAGGCGTCGCAAAGAGACACAACCCGCGCCGCCGCAGGCGGCGCAAAGGTTAACGCAGTCCGCGACGCTCCAGCAGCGGCTCGATCCGTGGGTCGTGTCCCCGGAAGGCCCGGAAGGCGTCCATGACGTCCATGGAGCCGCCGACGGACAGCAGGGCCGTCCTGAAGTGGTCGCCGTTCTCGCGCCTGAGGCCGTCGTTCTCCTTGAACCACTCGACGCTCTCGGCGTCCAGCACCTCGCTCCAGATGTAGGAGTAGTAGCCGGCGCTGTAGCCGCCCACACCGCTGGAGAAGATGTGCGCGAAGTAGTTGGTCCGGTAGCGGGGGCGGACGAGCTCGAAGGCGATTCCAGCGCTTTGCAGGGCATGCGCCTCGAAGGCCTCGGGGTCCTCGACGGTCTGGCCGGGCGCCAGCTTGTGCCAGGCCCAGTCGAGCAGCGCGGCGGCGAGATACTCCACGGTCGCGAAGCCCTGGTTGAACCTCTCCGCGGCCTTCATCTTCTCCAGCAGTTCGGCGGGCACCGGTTCGCCGGTCTCGTGGTGCCTGGCGAAGTTGGCGAGGACGGAGGGCCAGGTCGCCCACATCTCGTTCACCTGGGAGGGGTACTCGACGAAGTCCCTGGGCACCTCGGTGCCGGAGACCCGGGGGAAGCGGACGTCGGAGAACAGTCCGTGCAGGGCGTGGCCGAACTCGTGGAAGGCGGTGGTGACCTCGTCGAAGGTCAGCAGCGTCGGGCCCTGCGTCGGCTTGGTGATGTTGAGGTTGTTCATCACCACCGGCAGGTGGCCGAACAGGTGCGACTGGTCGACGAGGTTGTTCATCCACGCGCCGCCCCGCTTGGTCGGCCGCGCGTACGGGTCGAAGAGGAACAGGCCGAGCGGTGAGCCGTCGGTGTCGAACACCTCGAAGGTCCGCACGTCCGGGTGGTATCCGGCGAGGTCGTCCCGCTCGGTGAAGGTGATCCCGTACAGCTCGCCGGCGGCGTGGAAGACGCCGTCGCGAAGCACCCGGTCCAGTTCGAAGTAGGGGCGCAGTTCGGCGCCGTCGAAGTCGTAGCGCGACTTGCGTACCTTCTCCGCGTAGAACGACCAGTCCCACGGCTCGATGGGGAATCCGGCCTCCTGCGCCAGCGCCTCGGCCTCCCGGCGGGCGTTGGCCACCGCGGGGCCGACGAGCTTGCCGAGCATCTCCTCGACGGCCTCGGTGGTCTTGGCCGTCTGGTCGGCCACGGAGTAGGCGGCGTGGTCGGAGTAGCCGAGCAGGGCGGCGCGTTCCGCGCGCAGGGTGGCCAGCCGTACGGCCAGGCCGAAGTTCTCCGGCGCCCGGTTCACCGAGAGCTCGTAGAGCCTTCTGCGGGTGTTCCGGTCGGTCAGTTCGGCCAGGGCGGGCTGGTTGGTGAAGTTGAGCAGCGGCAGGACGTACTCGCCGTCCTTCTCGATCGCCTTGATCGCGCTCTCGGAGAGCCCGTCGAGTTCGGCGGGGTCGCCGACGACGAGGGCGGAGGCGGTCGAGGCCTTGAGCAGGTTCTGGGAGAAGGAGGTGGCGAGCCGGGTCAGTTCCTCGTTGAGCTCACGCAGCCGCAGCTGCTCGGGCTCGGACAGGTCTGCGCCCGCCCTGACGAAGTCCACCCGGTACTTCTCCAGCAGCCACGCCTCCTGGGGGTCGTCGGTGGTGACCTGCTTGATCCGCGCGTAGAGGGCGCGGTTCAGCCGGATGGCGTCGTCGTGCTTGGTCAGCTTGGGGAAGATCTCGGTCTCGATCTCCCGGATGCGGTCGGTGGCGTCCGAGGCGGCGACGCTGGAGAAGACGATCGTCGTCCTGTACAGGATCTGCCCGGAGCGTTCGAGGGCCTCGACGGTGTTGGCGAACGTGGCGGGCTCGGGGTTGGCGGTGATCGCCTCGACCTCCCGGAGCTGCTCCGCCATGCCGTGCTCGAAGGCGGGCAGGTAGTGCTCCTCCCGGATCCGCGCGAAGTCCGGCAGCCGGTACGGCAGCGCGCTGGGAGCGAAGAAGGGGTTCTCAGCCAAGGTAAGGGCTCCTCACGTGAGACCGGATCGGACCGGATCGGATCGTCTGCAGCAGCGTCGCACAGCCCCCTGCCCGGGGACAGCGCAGGCACCGGGGAGGCCTCCCGCGACCGGGGCGGCCAATCGTTTTGGCCTTGACCCCCAACCTGGGCTATTCTTTCGGAGTCGCCAGCGAGCCCCGCAAGGGGGTCAAGGGCGGTGGGGTATGGTGTAATTGGCAACACGACTGATTCTGGTTCAGTTATTCTAGGTTCGAGTCCTGGTACCCCAGCTGCGTCTCCCTTCAGGAGACGCCGCGGATTCCGTCTCAATGGGATCCGACGACAGTGTCACGGTCCCGTCGTCTAGTGGCCTAGGACGCCGCCCTCTCAAGGCGGTAACGCCGGTTCGAATCCGGTCGGGACTACCACTGTCAGCATCGCAAGGCTCCGTCGTCTAGTGGCCTAGGACGCCGCCCTCTCAAGGCGGTAGCGCCGGTTCGAATCCGGTCGGGGCTACCCAGGTGAACCCTCGGAAGCGCAGGCTTCCGGGGGTTTTCTGCTTTTCAGGAAAAGCGGTCCGCGGAAATACGCGTCCACGGGTGATCGTTCCCACCGGGAGAATCGTCTTCGCGTGGAAAAAAGACCGCGGTGGGCCCCGAGACGGGGCGCACCGCGAGGGCGTCAGTTGTGGCTTGAACGGGCCTTGAACAGGGCCCGTTTGGCCGCCTTGCCGACCTGGCGGTCGGGGTGGGCCTTGCCGATCGCCTCCAGGAGCTCCTCCAGATGGGGGTGCGGCACCTTCCAGATCACGTCGAGCAGGTTGACGAGGTTCGGCACGTTGCCGATGTCGTCGAGGCTGCTGACGAACTCGGGGCGGCCGAGGCCCGCCGAGATGGTCAGCATGTCGAGGATGAGCCAGTGGGTGTCGGCCTGGGTGGGCGGCGGGGCGTCCTCGACGCCGAGCTGCGCCAGGTGGGTGGCCGCGTAGGGGCGCAGGGAGGGTTCGTCGAGGGCCTCCTGCCAGGCGGGCACCGCGATCTCGCCCAGCGAGCCGACCATGCTGGCCGCCTGGACCCTGACGAGGGCGTCCGCGTCGTCCTCCGCGGCGGCCTCCAGCAGCTCCCTGGCGGCCTTGCCGGGCTCGCGGAGCTCCATCCAGGCGGCGAACTCGGCGTCGGCCTCCTCCTCGGGCAGCTCCGCGCTGAAGGACAGCAGGTCGAGGGCCGTCATCGCGTCGATGGCGGGGCGGGCGTCCAGTTCGATGTCGGCGTCGTCGGCCAGGTGGACGACGCCCTCCATGCCGAGCGGCGTCAGCCGTACCTGGTCGTGCTCGACCTCGACCATGCCGTAGCCGGCGAGCCAGTCGAGCACGGGGGCGAGCGGGTCGCCGTACTGCGCGACCGCCGCGGCCCAGGCCTGCGCGCCCTGGTCGTCGTACTCGGCGACGGCCTCCTCAAGCTCGGCACGCAGTTCGGCCAGGCCCTTTGAGCCGGTCGCCAGCAGCACCCTGACCAGCAGCGCCCTGGTCAGGCCGGACAGGGCGATCGTGGCGTCCTCGTCGTCGAGCTCGGGGTCGCCGTAGTCGATCGAGTGCAGACCGGCCAGCCAGGCGTCCAGGACGTCGTCGTCCTCCTCGAACGGCCATTCGGCGGTGTCGGGGTCGGCGCTGACGGTGTCCTCGCCCTCCGGCTGGAGGAAGTCGAGGTCGATCGCGAGGTTCCAGATGTTCCAGAGCGCGGGCACCGAGTCGGCCAGTGAGGCGCCGTCCGTCTCGGGGACGGGAAGGCCGAGGGCGCCGAGGGCCTCGACGATCTCCGCGTCGGTGAGCAGGCTCGTCTCGCCGACCTGGCGTTCGGAACCGACCCACACCGCCAGATCGCGGGCCTTGACGATCAGCCTGACCTCCCGGGCGGCCGAGGCCAGCTCGCTGTCGGGACGGAGCCGGATCGTGTCCAGCTCCGCGAGCTCGTCCGCGAACGGCTCGAAGTCTCCAAGTCCGTCGATCTCGTCCTCTTCGTCCTCGTCGTCGTACTCGTCGTCCTGTTCGGCGGCGAGGTCCTCCATCGCGTCGACGAAGTCGTCCTCGATGCGGTCGAGTTCGGCGAGCAGTTCCTTGAGCGAGGAGGATCCCGCGCTCAGCTTCCCGGTCTCGGACAGGAAGGTCAGGTAGGCGCGGACCGCGGGCACCATGCCGTCGGCGGCCGCGTCCGGGTCCTCGACGACCTGGGGCATCCGGTCCAGCAGAACGGCGCGCAGGTCGGCCCGCTTCCACCGGCCGACGTCCGTCGAGGCGATCAGCCGGTGCCAGAGGGCGACGGAGCCCACCAAGTTGGAATCGCTGCCGGGCGCGTTCTCACGCGCCCAGAGGATGAAGTCTTGGAGCAGGGGACGCAGTTCAGCGGCGGCTGCCTCAATGCGATCTGTCACCTACCCAGCCTAGGGGGCCGGAAGGGTGCTCGCCTCCTCATATCGTACGGCTCAGTTGGCCCGTCGCATCGACTCGGTGATCCGCTCGGCGGCGGAGACCACGGGGGCGGCGTGCAGCCGTCCGGGGGTGCGGGTCAGCCGCTCTATCGGGCCGGAGACGGAGACCGCGGCGATGACCTTGCCTCCCGTGCCCCTGATCGGCGCCGAGACGCTGGCCACTCCCTGCTCGCGCTCGCCGACGCTGTGCGCCCAGCCCCTGCGGCGGACGCTGGCCAGGGTCGCCGCGGTGAACTTGGCCCCGCGCAGGCCGCGGTGCAGGCGGTCGGGCTCCTCCCAGGCGAGCAGGATCTGCGCGGCGGATCCGGCGAGCATCGGCAGGGCGGAGCCGACGGGGACGGTGTCGCGCAGCCCGCTGGCGCGCTCGGCGGCGGCGACGCACACCCGCTCGTCACCCTGGCGCCGGTACAGCTGGGCGCTCTCGCCCGTCAGGTCACGCAGCTGGGTCAGCACCGGTACGGCGACCGCCAGCAGCCTGTCCTCACCGGCCGCGGTGGACAACTCGGACAGCCGGGGGCCGAGGACGAAACGCCCCTGTGTGTCACGGGAGACGATGCGGTGGTGTTCGAGGGCGACGGCGAGCCGGTGGGCCGTGGGCCGGGCCAGGCCGGTGGCCTGGACGAGCTGCGCGAGGGACGCCGGGCCGGCTTCAAGGGCGTTGAGCACGAGAACGGCCTTGTCGAGTACGCCGACTCCGCTAGAGTTGTCCATACACCGATACTGCCGTCTCGACATATGAGAAAGCAAGTGGGGTGCGGAAAGCGATCGCAAGGAGGCGACATGGGGCGCACGCTGGCGGAGAAGGTCTGGGAGCAGCACGTGGTGCGACGTGCGGAGGGAGAACCCGACCTGCTCTATATCGACCTGCACCTCATTCACGAGGTGACCAGCCCGCAGGCGTTCGACGGCCTGCGCATGGCGGGGCGTCCCGTGCGGAGGCCGGAGCTCACGATCGCCACCGAGGACCACAACGTCCCGACGGTGCTCGGCCCGATCGCCGACCCCGTCTCGCGCACCCAGGTCGAGACGCTGCGCAAGAACTGCGCGGAGTTCGGCGTCAGGCTGCACCCGATGGGCGACGCGGGTCAGGGTGTCGTGCACATCATCGGCCCGCAGTTCGGCCTGACCCAGCCGGGCATGACCATCGTCTGTGGTGATTCTCACACCTCGACCCACGGCGCCTTCGGCGGCATCGCCTTCGGCATCGGCACCTCCGAGGTCGAGCACGTGCTGGCCACCCAGACGCTGCCCGCCTACCGGCCGAAGACGATGGCCATCGAGGTCTCGGGCGAACTGCCCGTCGGGGTCACCGCCAAGGACCTGATCCTGGCGATCATCGCCAAGATCGGTACCGGCGGCGGCCAGGGCTACATCGTCGAGTACCGGGGCGAGGCCATCCGCAAGCTCTCCATGGAGGGCCGGATGACCGTCTGCAACATGTCGATCGAGGCGGGCGCCAGGGCGGGCATGATCGCCCCCGACGAGACGACCTTCGAGTACCTCAAGGGCAGGCCCCACGCCCCCACCGGCGAGAACTGGGACGCCGCCGTCGAGTACTGGCGGTCGCTGTCGACCGACGAGGACGCCGTATTCGACACGGTCGTCGAGATCGACGCCTCGACGCTGACCCCGTTCGTCACCTGGGGCACGAACCCGGGCCAGGGCGCTCCGCTGGGCAGCGCGATCCCGGCTCCCGAGGACACCGGCGACCCGGGCGCGGCCGCCCGCGCGCTCGAGTACATGGGCCTGACCGCGGGGACCCCGCTGCGCGAGGTCGCGGTGGACACGGTCTTCGTCGGCTCCTGCACCAACGGCCGGATCGAGGACCTGCGCGCCGCGGCCGAGGTGCTGCGCGGGCGCCAGGTCGTCACCCGCACGCTGATCGTCCCCGGCTCGATGCTGGTCAAGCTCCAGGCCGAGCAGGAGGGGCTGCACGAGGTGTTCAAGGCCGCGGGCGCCGAGTGGCGCGAGGCGGGCTGCTCGATGTGCCTGGGCATGAACCCCGACACCCTCGCCCCCGGCGAGCGCAGCGCCTCGACCTCCAACCGCAACTTCGAGGGGCGTCAGGGCAAGGGTGGCCGTACCCACCTGGTCTCCCCGCAGGTCGCCGCCGCGACCGCCGTCACCGGAAAACTGACCGCGCCCGCCGACCTGGTCTAGGAGAAACTCGCAATGGAAGCCTTCACCGTCCACACCGGCCGGGCCGTACCGCTGCGCCGCAGCAACGTCGACACCGACCAGATCATCCCCGCGGTCTGGCTCAAGCAGGTCAGCAGGACCGGGTTCGAGAAGGGCCTGTTCTCCGCCTGGCGTGAGGACCCCGGATTCGTCCTGAACGACCCGGCCTACCAGGGGGCCTCGGTCCTCGTCGCCGGTCCCGACTTCGGCACCGGCTCCTCACGTGAGCACGCCGTCTGGGCCCTGCAGCAGTACGGCTTCCGCGCGGTGATCGCACCGCGTTTCGCCGACATCTTCCGTAATAACTCCACCAAGATGGGGCTGCTCCCGGTGGTGCTCTCGGCCGCGGAGGTCGAGGCCCTGCAGGCGGCGGCCGAGGCGGACCCGACCCTTGAGGTCACCGTCGACCTGGCCGAACGCCAGGTGCGCTGGGCGGGGGAGACGGCCGGTTTCGAGATCGACGACTACACCCGCTGGCGTCTGATGGAGGGGCTCGACGACATCGGGCTGACCCTGCGCAACGCCGACGACATCGCGACATACGAGAATGGTCGGCAGCCATGGCTGCCGACGACCGTCTGACACGTTCAGAAGACGACCTGGCCCGGCGGCTGCGCGACGCGCACCGCCGGGTTCGTTTGTTGACCCTTTCTCCGGAGCGGCGGGAGCGTCTCGCCAGACGCCTGCTGTCGATCTGTGACCTCGCAAAGCACGATCTCCACCGTGCAGCGGGGCGTCTTGATTTATTCCTTCTCGACCTTGATGCTCTGGTTTCAGATACGCCAAGTGCTGGAAACATTGCGGAAGGTGATTGAGTCGTAGGGCTCCGTCCCCTAATTTCAAGCGGGCAAGGGGTTTCTCGCTCTGTTGAGACCTCGGGCCGTGACAACCGGGTGAGACGGGCTACCTGCCCCACGACCCACTCCCAGACATCGGTAGCAGGGGGAGCAACCTTTATGAACAAGAAGGAACTCGTCGAGGCGATCGCGGATCGCGTCGGTGACAGAAAGACCGCGACCGAGGCCGTCAACGCGGTGCTCGACACCATTCAGCGGGCCGTCGCCAGCGGCGACAAGGTCTCCATCACCGGATTCGGCGCCTTCGAGATGGTGCACAAGCCCGCCCGTTCCGCGAGGAACCCTTCGACCGGCGCGGAGATCAAGGTCGCCGAGAGCTGGGGTCCCAAGTTCCGGCCGGGCTCCGACTTCAAGGAGCTCGTCAACGTGGAGGGAAAGAAGGCCGCGAAGAAAAGGTAGGACTCGCCCGGGCGCCGGGACTCCCGTCGCGGGGGCCCGGCGCCCCGCCTTTCACGCGACGGCCGTACGGTCCCGTCGCATGGGCCCGTCACATGGGGGCGGTGGGAGGAACCGGGAACGTGGACAGTGTGACGTAGGTGATCCGGTCGCCGTCGAGGACGACGTTCACCCGTTGTCCCGCCCGTAGAAGCCGCAGCGGTCCGGCGTCGAAGGCCGCGGTGTCGAACGGGATCTCCGTCCCGTCGTCGGAGTAGACAGAGCCCGACCTGGTCGTCGTGTCGAAGATCCGTACCGTCGCCTGCACCCGGTCATGGTAACCCGGTCACCCGGAGGGACGCGGGTGGTCGGCGGCGTAGGACGCCAGCCCCCGGATGATGATCTCTATGCCGAGGTCGAACCGTTCGTCGTTCGTCCGCTGGAGCATGACGTCGGCGAGCTCGACCATGTTCGGGAAGCGGTCGGGCGGCAGCTCCCTGAAGTAGCGTTCGAGCGTCTGCCTGATCTCCGCCCAGGACCTCTCGACCGCCGGCCGTTCCCCGTCCTCCTCGGCCTCCTGGCGCCGGTCGTCCCAGACGCTCTCCTCGAAGGCGAAGCCGTTCATGAAGGTGGAGATCATGTCGCCCGCCGCGCCCGCGAGGTGGTCGGGGAGGCCGCCCGCGCGGAAGACGGCCAGGAGCTGCTCAAGGTGGGGGAGCGCCTCGGCGCTGAAGGGGAAGCCGGTCATGGCGATCCTGGCCATGTCGCGGTGCTCGTGCAGCTTGGTCCGCCCGGTGCGAGCGTACTGCCTGATCTGCTCCTGCCAGTTCTCCGGGTCGGGGGCGGGCAGCTCCCAGTCGCGGAACATCCGCAGGTACATCAGTTCGAGCAGCTCGTCCTTGCCGCTGACGTGGGCGTAGAGGGCGGAGACCGCGACGTTCAGCTCGGCCGCGACCTGGCGCATGCTGAGCTTCTCGTAGCCCACGCGGTCGATCACCGTGTAGGCGGCCTCGATGATCCGGTCACGGGTGAGCGGGATGCGGGCCGGACCCGTCCTTCTGCGTGCCCGATCCCACGGCAGTGCGGGCAGCTCGTCACTCATGACGCCAGTGTAACGCCAGGGTGAACACTGCTCATCACATCGAACGCCGCTCGTTTTCACGACATATCTTGTCTTCGGCATCGATGCGACATATCTTAAGAACACCGCACTGAGCGGCGAACGCCGTTCTTTAAGAGAACGATGCTCGTGTATGGTGAACGCTGTTCATCTCAATCCCTCCAACCGCTGGGAGTCCCCCCATGACCACAGACGTGTCAGAACCACTTCGGAAGGCGGCCGAGCCGCCCCTCCACCGGTGGCGCTGGGTCGCGCTCGCCGTCATCCTGCTCGGCGAGGTGATGGACCTCCTCGACGCCATGGTCACCAACATCGCCGGGCCGACCATCAGGAACGAGCTCGGTGGTTCGGCCTCCGTCATCCAGTGGCTCGGCGCCGCCTACACCCTCTCGATGGCGGTCGGCCTGATCACCGGCGGCAGACTCGGTGACATCTTCGGCCGCAGGCGGATGTTCGTCATCGGCGCGGCCGGGTTCACCCTGGGGTCGCTGCTGTGCGGCCTCGCCCAGTCACCCGAACTGCTCATCGGCGCGCGGGTCCTGCAGGGCCTGTTCGGCGCCGTCATGCTGCCGCAGGGGCTCGGCATGATCAAGGAGATGTTCCCGCCGAAGGAGATGGGCGCGGCGTTCGGCCTGTTCGGGCCGGTCATGGGCCTGTCCACGGTCGGTGGCCCGATCCTGGCCGGATGGCTGGTCGACGCCGACTTCTTCGGCACCGGCTGGCGCATGATCTTCCTGATCAACCTGCCGCTCGGCCTGGCCGCCGTCCTGATGGGGATGCGCTTCCTGCCCGAGTCCCGTTCGCCGCACCCGCTCAAGCTCGACGTCCCCGGCGTGCTGCTGGCCTCCCTGGCCGGTCTCCTGCTGGTCTTCCCCCTGGTCCAGGGCAGGGAGAGCGACTGGCCCGCCTGGGCCTTCCTGATGATGGGCGCCTCCGCCGTGCTCTTCGTGCTCTTCGGCTGGTTCGAGGCCAGGAAGAGCCGGACGGGCGGTGACCCGCTGGTCGTCCCCAGCCTCTTCCGCAAGCGCGCCTTCACCGGCGGTTTGGCGACGGGCCTGGTCTTCTTCTCCGCCATGTCCGGTTTCGCGCTGGTGTTCAACCTCTACACCCAGATCGGCCTGGGCTACTCCACGCTCCAGGCGGCCCTGGTGATGATCCCCTGGTCGCTGGGCATGGTCGCCGGGTTCGGGGTGGCGCAGGCGGTCGCGAAGTTCGGCCGCAAGGTCCTGCAGGGCGGCATCCTCGTCATGGCGCTCGGCGTCGTCGGAGTCCTGCTGACGATCGCCCAGGCCGGCACCGGTGTGACCGCCTGGCAGTTCGTTCCCTCCCTGGCGGTCACCGGGCTCGGCATGGGCCTGCTGATGGCGCCCTTCTTCGACATCATCCTGGCCGGCGTCGAGCAGCACGAGACCGGCTCGGCCTCGGGCACGCTGACCGCGATCCAGCAGCTCGGTGGCGCCGTCGGTGTCGCCCTGCTCGGCACGGTCTTCTTCGACCAGGCCGCGGCCACCCTCAGACCCGACTTCGTCGGCGCGGCGGGCACGGTCCTGTGGGTGGTCGCGGGGATGCTCCTGCTGACCTTCGTCACGGCCTTCCTGCTGCCCAAGCAGGCCAGGGAGGGGGAGAACGCCGGGCACTGACCCCGCCACGGCGCCCCGCCCGCGGGGGCCCGCCGTTCGGAGCCGGAGCGCCTCCGGCCCGGAACGGCGGACACGGCGGGCACGGGCGGGTCAGGAGGAAGAGGGAGTCCCCCCGGCGGGGGACTCCCTTTCGATCTTCTCCACCACGGCGAGGGTGCGGGGACCGACCCCGAGGGACAGGGCGCTGCGCAGGTCGTCCGGGGTGTCCACGTCCCGGCGTACCGAGGCGACCCCCTCAAGACAGAGCTCCTTGGCGCCGTACCGCAGATGACGCTCACGCGACTCGCCGCTGAAGCCCGGGGTGAACGGGACGCCGGGCCGTACGCCGTAGAAGGTCGTGCCGATCTCGGCCGCGTCGGGCAGGAACGCCTGGTCGAACTCGCCGGCCGCGGCCAGCACCAGGGCGAGTTCGGCGGGCCGCAGCGCGGGCAGGTCGGCCTGGAGCGCGCCCACGGAGCCGGCGGGCGCCAGCCGTACGGCCTCGGTGGCGCCGTGCCGCAACGCCGCGTTCAGGCCGGCCTCGGGGTCGCCCACCACATGGGCGCCGATCCCGGCGAGCGCGGGCGCGGCCACGGGATCACTCGTCACGACCACGACACGCGCGACCGTCGCGCAGGCCAGCGCGGCCTCGACGGTGTCGCAGGCGAACGCGACGGCCAGGGCGGCCCGGTGCGGGCCCGCCGCCCTCGACAGCCGCGTCTTGGCGGCGACCAACGTCTTGACCGGCACGACGAGGGTCCAGGCTGAACTCTGCGGAGCAGGCATAGCCTTAAGCATCGCGCCTCGACATCCTGTACGGCCAACCGGGACACTTGGGGCGCATCACTGCTTACGGAGGAGTTCATGAGACGTCCTGGATGGCCTTCCCGGTTCTGGGTCGCCCTGGCCGTCACGATCGTCAAGCCGATCTCGTGGCTCCTGGTCAGGAAGGACTGGCGCGGGGCCGAGCGGCTGCCGCCGACCGGCGGGGTCATCCTGGCCGTCAACCACCTGTCGTGGCTCGACCCGGTCCTGGTCGCCCACTACCTCTACAACAACGGCCGCTGGCCGACGATCCTGGCCAAGGCCGGACTGTTCTCGGTGCCGCTGCTCGGGCGCGCGGTGCGCGGGCTGATGGCCATCCCGGTCCACCGGGGCAGCGCGGAGGCCTCCCGATCGCTCGCCGAGTCGGAGCGCAGGATCGCCGAGGGCGCGTGCGTGATGTTCTATCCCGAGGGCACCTGCACCCGCGACCCCGACTTCTGGCCGATGGAGGGCAAGACCGGCGCGGCCAGGCTGGCGCTGGCGACCGGCGCGCCGGTGATCCCGGTGGCGCACTGGGGCGCCCAGGAGATCCTGCCCTACGGCGGTAAACGGCCAAGACTCTGGCCGCGTAAGACCTTCCACGTGCTGGCGGGGCCACCGGTCGACCTGTCGAAGTACGAGGGGCGGCCCCTGCACGCCGACGTGCTGCGCGCGGCGACCGCGGACATCATGGCGGCGGTCACCGCTCAGCTCGCCGAGCTGCGGGGGGAGAAGGCGCCGCCGGCACCGTTCAAGCGGCCCTCGGACCATTGACTTCGACGTACGGTGATGAAATGACCAAGGCGGCTGTATTCGGCACGGGCTCGTGGGGCACCACATTCGCGATGATCCTCGCGGGCGCGGGAGGCAAGACCGTTCTGTGGGGCAGGCGCCCCGAGGTCGTCGAGGCGATCGACCGCCGCCACGAGAACCCCGACTACCTGCCGGGCGTACGGCTGCCCGAGACCCTGCGCGCGACGACCGACCCTGCCGAGGCCCTGGACGGGGCGGACTTCGTGGTGCTGGCCGTGCCGTCCCAGACGTTGCGGGTGAACCTGACCGGGTGGAAGCCGTACCTCCCGCCGGAGGCGGTGCTGGTCAGCCTGATGAAGGGCATCGAGCTCGGCACGACGAAGCGGATGAGCGAGGTGATCTGCGAGGTCGCCGAGGTGCCGAAGGAGCGGGTCGCGGTCGTCTCGGGCCCCAACCTGGTCGGTGAGATCGTCAGGGGCCAGCCCGCGGCGACCGTGGTCGCCTGCGCCGACCGGCGCGCCATGGAACGCCTCCAGGAGGCCTGCCACCTGCCGCCGTGGTTTCGCCCCTACACCAACCCGGACGTCGTCGGGGTGGAACTCGGCGGCGCCGTCAAGAACGTGATCGCCCTCGCCGTCGGCGTCTCGGCGGGGATGGGGCTCGGCGACAACGTCAGCGCGATGCTGATGACCAGGGGACTCGCGGAGATCTCCCGGCTGGGCGAGGCGCTCGGCGCCGATCCGCACACCTTCGCCGGGCTGGCCGGAATGGGCGATCTCATAGCGACCTGCACCTCCCCATTGTCCAGGAACCGTACCTTCGGTGAGAATCTTGGCCGGGGGATGACCCTGGCCGAGGTCGTCGCCGCGACGAAGCAGACCGCCGAAGGAGTCAAATCCTGCGAGTCGGTTCTGGAACTGGCCAGGAAGCACGATGTCGAGATGCCGATCACGGAGGTGGTTGTGGCCGTCGTGCACGACGGGTTGCCTCCCGCCGAGGCCGGGAATCTGCTGATGTCGCGAACCCTCAAACCAGAACGGTACGGCGTTTGACCTCCCTGTCGTCCTCGCCGCCGAGGACACGGGAGAGGGAGCCCGGAGGCGTCGGCCGTACGATCCCGCCGACACCGCGAGGGAGGGAAGCGCCGTCACCCCGCCCCGGGATCGGAGTACCCCCGGCGCGAATCCGGTGAGCCGACGAATGCGCAGACCCAACGGTGAGAACACCCGCGCGGTCCACCTGCCCCCCTTGGCCGACCCCCGGCAGAGCCCGCTCGGCCTGCCGGTGTGGCGCAGCTCCGCCTGGGGCTTCGCCGACTCGGCCGAGTACGCCGAGATGTGCGACGAGAAGAGCTCGGGCTTCGCCCACGGCGGGGTGGACAACCCGACGACCGCCGCCTTCGCCGCCGCGGTCGCCTCGCTCGAAGGGGCCGCGGCGCCCAAGGACGTCGCCGGGCAGGCCTTCTCCTCGGGGATGGCCGCGATCACCGCCGTCCTGATGACCTTCCTGCGGGCCGGAGCGCACATCGTCGCCCCGATCCCCGTGCACGGCGGGACCTACTCGCTGATCACCAACGTGCTCTCCAGGTTCGGTGTTTCGGCGGGCTTCGCGGACTACGGCGATCTCAGCCGGGTGAACGCCGAGGTCAGGTCGAACACGAAGATCATCTACGCGGAGACCCTGTCCAACCCGGCCATGGCCGTCTCCGACATCCGGGGCCTGTACCGCATCGCCCGCAGGGCCGGGGCGCTGCTTGTCGTCGACTCGACCTTCGCGACCCCGGTCGTCTGCCGCCCGCTCGAACACGGCGCCGACCTGGTCGTCCACTCGGCGACCCGGTATCTCGGCGGCCACGACGACTGCGAGGGCGGTGTCGCGGTCGGCCGTCCCGACCTGATCGCGCAGCTCGGCGAGGTCCGTCTCGACACCGGCGGCACGCTCTCCCCCGACGACGCCTTCCTGCTCCGCAGGGGGCTGGCGACCCTCCCGCTCCGGGTGCGCAGGATGTGCGCGACCGCGATGGTCTTCGCCGCCGCGGTGGCCAAGCACCCCGCGGTGCGCCGGGTCGACTACCCGGGCCTGCCGGGACACCCCGGCCACCAGCTGGCCAGGCACCTGTTCGACTCGGGCCCTGAGGGGACGAGGTACGGCGCCTGCGTGACGGTCACCCCGCACGGCGGCTACGACGCGGGCGTCGCGCTGGCCGACGGCCTCAGGATCGCCTCGATCGCCACCTCGGTCGGCGGCACCAGGACCAAGGCGGCGCACGTCGCCTCGACCAGCCATCCGCAGCTCGGCGGGGCCGCCGGGATCGACGCCGGGGCGGTCCGCTTCTCGATCGGACTGGAGGACGCGGAGGACCTCATCATGGACGTGACGAGGGCTTTGGACGCCCTCCTCGACCAAGGGGTGGCCCCGGACAGCGGAAAGGGCCCCGGATCGGGACGATAGGCGCGTCTGACAGCCGGGATGACGGCCCAGAGGGGGTACATTCGGTCATCATGAGCGAGCAGCGCGAAACCCGCCCGCGGGTTGCAATCGTCTTCGGTGGCCGCAACTCCGAGCACGGCGTCTCCCTCCTCGGGGCCGGGAGCGTCCTTGAGGCCATCGACCGGTCCAAGTACGAGGTTCTCCCCGTGGGCATCGCCCAGGACGGGCGGTGGGTGCTCGCCTCCGGCGAGCAGCGCTACGCGATCGAGAACGGCGAGATGCCGGTCGTCGACGCCACGGGAACGGCGCTCGCGCTGCCGACCGGCGGCGACGCGCTGGTCGTCTACGAAGCGGGCAGCATCCCGGTCGAGTTCGGCCAGGTGGACGTCGTCTTCCCGGTGATGCACGGCCCCTTCGCCGAGGACGGCACGATCCAGGGGCTGCTGGAGATGGCCGGGGTCCGCTACGTCGGCTCCGGGGTGCTGGCCAGCGCGGTCGGTATGGACAAGGGCTACATGAAGACGGTGCTGGCCGCCGCGGGCCTGCCGGTCGGGCCGTACGTCGTCGTGCGCGACCGTGACTGGCGCACCGCCCGCGAGCGGGTCCTCAAGGAGGTCGAGGAGCTCGGCTGGCCGGTCTTCGTCAAGCCCGCCCGCGCCGGGTCGAGCCAGGGCATCTCCAAGGCCAACGACCGCGAGGAGCTCGAAAGGGCCGTGGAGTTCGCCCGCGAGCACGACCCCAAGGTGCTGGTCGAGGCCGCCATCGTGGGCCGCGAGATCGAGTGCGCCGTGCTGGAGTCCCCCGGTGACGAGGCGCCCAGGGCCAGCCTGCCCGGTGAGGTGCTGGTCCACGGCGACCACGAGTTCTTCGACTTCGAGGCCAAGTACATCGGCGACGAGATGTCCCTGGCCGTGCCCGCCGACATTCCCGCCGAGGTCGCCGAGGAGCTGCGCGCGATGGCCGTGCGCGCCTTCGAGGCGCTCGGCTGTGAGGGCCTGTCCCGGGTGGACTTCTTCTACACCGAGGACGGCCGGCTGATCCTCAACGAGATCAACACGATGCCCGGCTTCACCTCGGTCTCGGTCGCGCCGCAGCTGTGGGCCGCGACCGGCGTGCCGTACGGGGAGCTCGTCGACCGGCTGATCCAGCTGGCGCTGAACCGCGCGCCGGGGCTCAGGTAGGTCAGCCCGTCTGGGGGAGCGCCGCCTTGATCGGCCCGGAGAGGTCGACCAGGACGTTCCCCGGGACGTGCTCGCGGGAGATCGTCACCTCGACGTAGGCCTGCCTGCCGATCGCGGTGAACAGGGCGGGCCTGGCGGGGTCGTTGAACCACGCGACCCCGTTGATCTCCGGCACCTCGTCGGTGGCGGCCATCGTCGACGGCCGGGTCACCCCGCAGCGCAGCGCGATCCGCGCCTGCCCCCACACCGCGACGTACGGCGAGGCGGGCGACGACTCGACCCGGTCCACACCGTCGAGGGTCTTGGGCAGCCGTCCGCCGAGAGCCTTGCACGCGGCGGCGGCCGCTCCCTCGGGAACGGGCGGGTCCACGCGGACCGCGCCGCCGCATCCCGCCAGGAGCAGAGGGAGGCAGGCGAGCGCGGCCCAGCGGGCGAACCGGAGTGACATGGAGTCTCCCGGTGAGGTCAGATATGGACGATGGGACACGTAAGAGTACGTGTGATGCCCTCCACCGCCTGAATCTGGGCCACCACCATCTTGCCGAGTTCGTCCACGTTGCGGGCCTCGGCGCGGACGATCACGTCGTAGGGTCCGGTCACGTCCTCGGCCTGGGTGACACCGGTGATCGAGGAGATCTGCCCGGCCACGTTCGCGGCCTTGCCGACCTCGGTCTGGATCAGGATGTAGGCCTGCACCATAACGTCCTCCCGGGCGATTGGATCAGTGCCGAAGGGCCACCGTACCCTGTGATGAACGGGAGGTGTGTCATCACAGTCGGAGATCTCGGCGAATTCGGAGTTGTCGCACGTATAGCCGAACGCTTGCCACAAGGTGGGACCGTGCTTCTCGGTCCCGGGGACGACGCCGCGATGGTGAGGTCTCCTGACGGACGGGTCGTCGTGACGACAGACTTACTGATCGAGGGTAGGCATTTCCGTCGCGATTGGTCCAGTGGCTACGACATCGGGCGTAAAGCTGCGGCCCAGAATCTTTCAGACATCGTTGCCATGGGGGCCGACCCCACCGGCATCGTGGTCGGTCTCGGCCTGCCCGCCGACGCCGCCACCGGCTGGCTCGACGACCTCACCGACGGCTTCCGCGACGAGTGCGACCTGGTCGGCGCGAGTGTGGTCGGCGGCGACGTCACCCGCTGCGACCTGGTCGTGCTCGGGGTGACCGCGCTGGGAGACCTCGGCGGGCGTGCCCCGGTCACCCGCTCCGGCGCGCGCCCCGGCGACGTGGTCGCGGTCACCGGACGGCTCGGGCACGCCGCGGCGGGGCTCGCGCTGCTCGCCGCCGGCGAGAAGGGCCCCGCCGAACTGCTCGACGCCCATCGCCGCCCCGCGCCTCCGTACGCCTGCGGTCCCCGGGCGGCCGCGCTCGGCGCCACCTCGATGCTCGACGTCAGCGACGGGCTCCTCCAGGACCTCGGTCACGTCGCCGAGGCGAGCGAGGTGGGGATCGTGCTCCTGCCGGAGGCCTTCGTGATCTCCGAGCCCCTTGAGGAGGCCGCCGGGCGGCTCGGGGTGGACCCGCTCGGGTGGATCCTGTCCGGCGGGGACGATCACGCGCTCGCGGCGACGTTCCCTCAGAGCGTACGGCTGCCGCAGGAGTGGACCGTGGTCGGCCGGGCCGAGGCGGGTAAGGGCGTGCAGGTCAACGGCCGTTCGATGGCCTATGAGGGGTGGGATCACTTCAGGGAGTGAATTTTCCCACTTCCTGTGACATTCGTGAAAATTGCGACAAACGGTTATTGAAATGGTATGAAGTTTGGCGGCCGAGATTCCCTAGAGGAAGGGGCGACATGGGCCGCCATGGTGGACATGGGGAAGACGTCCCCCGCAACCGGGGGAAACGTGAGCCGGAGTCAGCTCCGGAGCCCCCCCAACAGTCCGGGACCAATGACGAGTTGATCGGGCGCCGGCTCCGTCCAGAGGAGTCCGCGATCACCGAACCCGCCAAGGGGTTCCTCGGATCAGGCTGGTCGGCCACGACCGAACTGTCCGAGCCCGTCTGGCCGGGAGAGGAGCGCAAGCCGAGACGGCGCGTCAGGACGATGCTGCTCACCGCGGTCGCGGTCGTCGCCGTCCTCGGCGGAAGCGCCGCGGCCATCCAGCTGACCAGCGGCTCCGTCGACTCGACCACCGCCTGCCCGCCCGGCGGCTGCGCGGCCGCCTCCTCGGAACGGCCCGCCCCCGAGGACTCGCTCACCGATCCCGAGGACCCCACGCCGCCGGGAGAGGAGGCGGAGGAGCCCGCGGAGGAGCCGACCGGGGAAGCGACGGGCAAGCCCGGCGGGACGGAGACGCGGACCCCGGCGCCCGTCGCCACTGCGCACCGCGCGGACCGTACCCCCGAGACCCCCGAGACCCCAGAGGCGAAGGCGCGCCCGACCCCGAAGACCGGGCACACCCCGCGCCGCACCGAGCAGGCGCAGCCGAGCGACGACCCCGAGCCCACACCGGAACCGACCGGGGAGGCGCTCGTCACCGGCGAACGGCCGCACACGCCCGGCGAGTCGCCGGGCGTCCCCGAGACCTCCGCGACCCCGGCGCCCACCCCGACCACCCCCGCGGCCTCCGGGGTCACCGTCGGATTCGGCCTGGTCAAGGAGAAGACCCAGGCCTACACCGCCCAGCTCGTCATCGCCGCGGACGGCAAGCTCGACGGCCTGACGCTGAAGGTGCCGGTCGGTGGCGAGATCACCTCGCTGCACGGTGCCGACTGGAAGCAGGAGGGCGGAATCCTCGTCCTCGACTCGGGGCAGAACCTGGACCCGGGGGAGAACCTGGTCGTCACCTTCAGCGCGGACGGCCAGTCGAGTACCCCCAAGACCTGCCAGAGCCCCCAGGCTGACTGCGTCGTCATCTGATCCGGTACGGCGGGCATGCCCGAGAGCTGGTTGGATGGGGCTCATGACCGATTCCGCCCCTCCCCGCGTGCTGACCGTCGCCGGATCCGACTCCGGCGGCGGCGCGGGCATCCAGGCCGACCTGAAGACGATGCTGGCCCTCGGCGTCCACGGCATGAGCGTCATCGCCGCGGTGACCGCCCAGAACTCGCTGGGCGTCCAGGGCTACTGGGAGCTGCCCGCGGAGGCGGTCCGCGCCCAGCTCGACTCGGTGCTCGGCGACATCGGCGCACAGGCGATCAAGACCGGGATGCTGGCCTCGCCGGTACTGGTCGAGACGGTCGCCGAGGCGCTCGCCGGGGCGGGGGCGCCGGTCGTGGTCGACCCGGTCGGGGTCTCCAAGCACGGGGACACGCTGCTCGCGCCGGAGGCGGTCGAGACCGTCAGGACACGGCTGCTGCCGGTCGCGACCGTCGTGACCCCCAACCTCTGGGAGGTCGCGCAGCTGACCGGCGTCAAGGTCGAGGACGACCGGGACATGCGCAAGGCCGCCGACGCCGTCCTCGCGCTCGGCCCGGCCTGGGCGCTGATCAAGGGCGGTCACCTGCCGGGAGAGCCGGTCGACCTGCTCACCGACGGCACCCGTGAGTTCCGCTTCCACGCCGAACGTCACGACAACCGCCACACCCACGGCACCGGCTGCACCCTGGCCTCGGCCGTCGCCTCCTACCTGGCGCTCGGCGAGGACGTCCCCGCCGCCGTTGAGAAGGCCAAGGCGTACGTCACCGGGGCCATCGCCCACGGTTTCGCCCTCGGCTCCGGCATAGGCCCCGTGGACCACGCCTGGCGCTGGCGTTAGCCCTTCTGGGTCTCAGCCCGTGTGACGTCCGGCCGGAGCCCGATCTCCGGCACCGTTCACAGAAGTCCGATCATGGGGTCGGTGCCCAGGCGGCGCAGGACCTCGGCGGTCCTGGATGCCTGCTCGGCGTCCGGGCCCTCCCTGTGGCCCGACTCGACGGCGTCGGCCAGCGCGACCAGCTCGTGCGGCGGCAGGAAACCGTTCACGGTGCGCAGGTGGAGCCGTACCTTGGGGCCGGTGTAGTCCCGGGCCGTCAGGTGAGGGATGGTGCGCCCGGTCTGGTGCCTGTGCTCGCCGCTTCCCTCGTACTCGGGGGTCGAGCCGAGCCAGACGCGGGCCGTGGCGAGGTCGGCCCGGCGTGTCCTGAACGTGCGCCGGACCTCCAGCACACTCCCGGTGAGGGTCGCCCTGAAACGGAAGGCGGCGACGAGGCCGCCCAGGAAGACCGTCCCGACCAGCGCGAATATCAGCAGGACCAGGTACTCGATCCGGAACGGGGAGTGGTCCGGGGGGTAGTACGGATAGTCCGTCGACGTGTGCTGGTCACGCACCATGAGGATCACGAACAGCGGAAGCGCCACGAAGGGGAGGGCGAGAACCGACATGATGATCTTGGAGCCCGTGCTCGCTCCGGCGCTCAGTTTGAGTGGTGCGGGAGAGGTGCTCACCATCTGACATTAACCAGTCAAGATGGTGATTCAGAGGAGATGTCCAGAAAAGACTCCTGGCAGCACGACGCGGCCCGGCGCCCCACGAGGGGGCGCCGGGCCGCGGGTGCGTCTGGCTAGCGGGTGACCTTGCCGGCCTTGATGCAGGAGGTGCAAACGTTCAGCCGCTTCGGCGTGCCGTTCACCACTGCGCGCACGGGCTGGATGTTCGGGTTCCAGCGGCGGCGGGTGCGGCGGTGCGAGTGGGAGACGTTGTTGCCGAAGGTCGGCTTCTTAGCGCAAACATCGCAGACGGAAGCCACGGTTCGCTCCTTAGATCAGTCGAGAGGCTCGATCCGCCGCGTCGGCGGCGGTCATCGGGCGTGCCGGGACGACCGGCTGGCCAGACGAGAATACCCGACGCCCGGCCTCACATGACAACACGGACCGCCATGACTGGCCGAACGGGGATAGTCCCAAGGGTCAACGGTAGCGCATTCCCGGGGGCCGCCGGACGGCCGTGCCGGGCCCGCCCGCGTGGTGTCGAGGCGATTCTGTCGCACGGACACGGTAGAAACTCTGGGGTGACGAGCTTCGACGAGCCGCTGACCAAGGCGCTTGACCCCAAGACCGCCAAGCTGCTGGAGAGCGTCCTCGATCTGCGCACCGTGGGCGACCTGCTGCGGCACTACCCCCGCCGCTACGCCGAGCGCGGTGAGCTGACCGACTTCGAGGACCTTCAGGCCGACGAGCACGCCACGGTCGTCGGCGAGGTCACCAGGGCCATGCGCAGGCCGATGCGCAACAAGGGCGGCACCTGGCTGGAGGTCGAGATCGTCGACGGCCGCCGGGGCAAGATCTACCTGTCCTTCTTCGGCAGGGCCTCCCACATCGCGGAGACCCGGCTGCGGCCCGGCGTCAGGGGCATGTTCGCGGGCAAGGTCGGCGCGTTCGGCCAGGGCGACAAACGCAGGTGGCAGCTCTCCCACCCCGAGTTCGAGATGTTCGACGAGAGCCAGGAGGGCGCCGAGAGGTTCGCCGCCGCGCTGGTGCCGATCTATCCGGCGGGCAAGGACGTGACCCCCTGGGCGATCCGCAGGGCGCTCGGCGTCCTGCTCGACACCCTGGAGCCCCTTGAGGACCCGCTCCCCGCCGACCTCCGGAGCAGACGTGAGCTTCCCGGGCTGGCCGAGGCGCTCACGGCCGTCCACCGGCCCCGCGACCACGCCGACGTCTCCAGGGCGCGCAAGCGGCTGAAGTACGACGAGGCCTTCCTGCTCCAGGCGGTGCTGCTGCAGCGCCGCGCGGCCGCGGCCTCCTGGCCCGCCGCCCCCAGGCCCGCCCGCGCGGACGGGCTGCTGGCCGACTTCGACGCGCGCCTGCCGTTCCAGCTCACCGAGGGGCAGCGGAGCGTGGGCGAGGAGATCGCCGCCGACCTGGCCCTGGCCCACCCCATGCACAGGCTCCTGCAGGGCGAGGTCGGCGCGGGCAAGACCGTCGTCGCGCTGCGCGCCATGCTCCAGGTGGTCGACGCAGGAGGCCAGGCCGTACTGCTCGCCCCGACGGAGGTGCTCGCCCAGCAGCACCACAGGTCGATCACGGCCATGCTCGGCGACCTGGCGACGGGCGGCATGTTCGGCGGTACGGCGGTCGCCCTGCTGACCGGTTCGCTCGGCGCGGCGGCCCGCCGTACGGCCATGCTCGACGCCGCCTCGGGCGCGGCCGGGATCGTCGTCGGCACCCACGCGGTCCTGCAGGAGCGCGTGCAGTTCGCCGACCTGGGGCTGGTCGTGGTCGACGAGCAGCACCGCTTCGGCGTCGAGCAGCGCGACGCGCTCAGGGAGAAGGCCGGGGGAGGCCGTCCGCACGTGCTGGTCATGACCGCGACCCCGATCCCGCGCACGGTCGCCATGACCGTCTTCGGCGACCTGACGGTCTCCACGCTCTCCCAGCTCCCCTCGGGGCGCGCACCGATCACCACGCACGTGGTCCCCGCCGCGGAGAAACCGCACTTCCTCGACCGGGCCTGGAGCAGGCTGCGCGAGGAGGTCGAGCTGGGACGGCAGGCCTACATCGTCTGCCCGCGCATCGGCGACCTAGAGGGCGACGAGGGCGACCTGTCCAAGGACGACGACGAGCGCCGCCCCCCGCTCGCGGTGCTCGACGTGGCCGAGACGCTCTCCCAGGGCCCGCTGCACGGCCTGCGTACGGCGGTGCTGCACGGCAAGCTGCCCCCGGAGGAGAAGGACGCCGTGATGCGGGCCTTCAGCCGCGGCGAGACGGACGTCCTGGTGGCCACCACGGTCATCGAGGTCGGCGTCGACGTGCCCAACTCCTCCGTCATGGTCATCATGGACGCCGACCGGTTCGGCGTCTCCCAGCTCCACCAGCTGCGCGGCCGGGTCGGCCGGGGCGGGCTGCCCGGGTTGTGCCTGCTGGTGACCGACGCCCCCGGCGGCACCCCGGCCAGGCAGCGGCTCGACGCGGTGGCCGCGACCCTCGACGGCTTCGAGCTGTCCCGGGTCGACCTCGAACAGCGCCGCGAGGGTGACGTGCTGGGCGTCGCGCAGTCGGGCCGCAGGTCGTCGCTGAAGCTGCTGCAGCTCCTGCGGGACGAGGAGGTCATCCACTCGGCCCGCCTCGACGCCGAGGGCGTGCTGGAGAGCGATCCGGAGCTGTCGGGGCACCCGATGCTGCGCATGGAGATCGACAGGCTGCTGGCCGACGAGCGCGCCGAATACCTGGAGAAGACCTGAGCCCGTCGGGAGACGGTCCTTGGGCGTCCGGGGCCCTCGGCGTCCGCCGACGGGAGAGGGAAGGCCTGGGGCGGCACGGAGGGGCCGGGGCGGGAAAGGTCAGGAGACGCCCGAAGGCGGGGACGGCCTCCCCCCGAATGCCGTCCCCGCCTGGGCCCGCCCTCGGGTCAGGTGCCGAGAGCACCGGCGTGCGGAAGGGCTCACGATCACGCCGGTCGGCCTTCTCCTGGGTCGCCGAAGGCCGCAGGACTCATCATGCAAGCAGTCGTGACCCGGGGGAACGACCCTTGCGCTTTCGTCGCCACTCCTTGCCCACTCTTGACCTAGATCACCTACCCGAACCCTTTTGACCTGCGGTTATGTGATGCGTCGCGACACGCCGGGCCGTGGTCCGCGCCGCCGCTGGGACAATGGGCCGGTGAGTCGAGTCATCGCGGGAAGCGCAGGAGGACGACGGCTGGCCGTGCCGCCGGGGCGGGGGACCCGCCCCACGAGCGACCGGGCCAGAGAGGGGATCTTCGCAACCGTCGGGTCGTTGTTCGGCCCCCTGGACGGCGCCCGGGTGCTCGACCTCTACTCGGGGTCGGGGGCCCTCGGGCTTGAGGCGCTGTCCCGGGGCGCGGAGCACGCCCTGCTCGTCGAGTCGGACGCCAAGGCGATCAGGACGATCAGGGCCAACATCGCCTCCCTCGGGCTGCCCGGTGCGGAACTGGCCGCCGACCGCGTCGAGCGGGTGCTCGAACGGGGAACGGCGCAGCCGTACGACCTGGTGTTCGCCGACCCGCCGTACACACTGGGCGCCGAGGCGGTCGACGCCGTGCTCAGGGGGCTGAGGGACGGCGGCTGGCTGGAACGGGACGCCCTGGTGGTCGTGGAACGCGAGAGCCGGGGCACAGACCTGGTGTGGCCCGAGGGGTACGAGGAGGACAGGGTCCGTCGTTACGGGGAAGCGGCCGTTTGGTACGGTCGCGCCGCCGGGAATCCATAGGGCAGGGGGTTTCGCCTTGCGTCGCGTTGTCTGTCCGGGATCGTTCGATCCCGTTACCAACGGCCATCTGGACATCATCGGCCGGGCCTGCCGGCAGTACGACGAGGTCGTGGTCGCCGTCCTGATCAACATCGAGAAGAAGAGCCTGTTCACGGTCGAGGAGCGCATCGAGATGCTCCAGAACGTGACCAAGGAGTACGGCAACGTGCGCGTGGACAAGTTCCACGGTCTGCTGGTGGACTACTGCAGGCAGCAGCAGATCCCGGCCATCGTCAAGGGCCTGCGGGCGATCAGCGACTTCGACTACGAGTTGCAGATGGCCCAGCTCAACTACCGGATGTCCGGGGTCGAGACACTGTTCATGGCCACCGGTCCCGAGGTGTCGTTCCTGTCGTCGAGTCGCATCAAGGAGATCGTCCGTTACGGCGGGAGCGTGGCCGGTCTGGTACCCGATCTCGTCCAGGAACTCCTGGTCGAACGGCTCAGGGGCTGACCCCTGGTATCCTCTTGTTTCTGCCTTGCACGACGGCGTTGATTCGCCATGCCTGATGAGAGTGGAATGACTCCGCACAGCCTTGACCCCCGCGCCCCGTGGGTGATCTCCACCCATGACCTGGGGCGGAGACCGGGGGCGATGCTTCGGATGAGTCTCACCCTCCCGGCGCCGGCGAACATCGGTGTTGACATGATCGGTGTCCCCAGGGACACCGACGTCGAGCTGGACATCCGGCTTGAAGCGGTCATGGAAGGTGTGCTCGTCACGGGCACGGCGCGGGCCCCGCTGCGGGGGGAGTGCGCACGCTGCCTGGAGGAGATCGTCTCGGATACCGAGGTGAGCTTCCAGGAGCTGTTCTTCTACTCGGCGGAGGATGCCGCCGAGGACGACTCGCTTCTCGACGGAGAACTGCTCGACCTCGAACCTGCGTTCCGTGACGCGGTGGTGCTCACACTGCCGTTGAGCCCGGTGTGCAGCGAAGACTGCTCCGGGCTCTGCTCGGAGTGCGGGATCAGGCTGGCCGACGCCGAGCCTGATCACGGACACGAGGTCGTCGACGCCCGCTGGGCCAAGCTGCAGGGTCTGGTTCCAGAACATAACAACGATCAGGAGAGCTGACGTGGCTGTCCCCAAGCGCAAGATGTCGCGGAGCAACACTCGCTCCCGCAGGTCGCAGTGGAAGGCCGCCGCGGTCTCGCTCGTGAGCTGCCCCCAGTGCCGCTCGCCGAAGCGTCCGCACGTGGCGTGCCCCTCCTGCGGCACCTACAACCGCCGTCAGGTGATCGAGCCCTCCGCCTGATCGCAGTCTGACCGACGGACACCGGCCGGGTCTCTCCGGCCGGTGCCACCGTTCGCGATCCACATGCGATGGCGGTCGGCCCGCGGCTGTGGTGGACGCCGGGTTACGCGGTGACGCGTACCCTCCCGGCGCCCACCACATCTTCGGGCATCTCTCATTCCCTTCCTCGCCATCGCGCATTTCACCGCAAGCGTGCGAGGAGAAGAAACCATGGGGATGAGCAGTGTCAAGCCGGTAGCCGTCGAGGTCGTCAGTGACGAGCTCGACAAGGTCCTCTCCGTGCGACTGGACGCGGCGATCCTGGAGCGGGCGCTGACGCACCGCTCCTACGCCTACGAGAACGGCGGCCTGCCGACCAACGAGCGCCTTGAGTTCCTCGGCGACTCCGTGCTCGGCCTGGTCGTCACCGACACCCTGTACCGCAACCACCCCGACCTGCCCGAGGGGCAGCTCGCCAAGCTCAGGGCCGCGGTGGTCAACATGCGCGCCCTCGCGGGCGTCGCCCGCACCCTCGGCCTCGGGCGCTTCCTGCGCCTCGGCAGGGGCGAGGAGGGCACCGGGGGGCGTGACAAGTCCTCGATCCTCGCCGACACCCTTGAGGCGCTGATCGGCTCGGTCTACGTGGACAAGGGCCTCGACGAGGCCTTCCGCGTCGTCCACCTGCTGTTCGACCCGCTCATCACCCGCTCCGCCTCGCTGGGCGCCGGTCTCGACTGGAAGACCTCGTTGCAGGAGCTGACCGCCTCCGAGTCGCTCGGCGTGCCCGAGTACCACGTGGAGGAGAGCGGCCCCGACCACGCCAAGTCCTTCACCGCGATCGTCAGGGTCGGCGGCGAGGAGTACGGCTCCGGCTCGGGCCGTTCGAAGAAGGAGGCCGAGCAGCAGGCGGCCGAGACCGCATGGACCCGCATCCGTGAGGACCGCGACAAGCGCGAGGCCGGCTGACCCGCGAGCCGTACGGCACGAACCGAAGGAGGGGGCATGCCCGAACTGCCCGAGGTCGAGGTCGTACGGCGCGGCCTGGAACGCTGGGTCCGCGGACGCGTCGTCGCGCGGGCCGAGGTGCTGCACCCGAGAGCGATCAGGAGGCACGTCCCCGGCGCCGAGGAGTTCGCCGCCCAGCTCAAGGGGCGCACGATCGGCACCGCCGAACGCAGGGGCAAGTACCTCTGGCTGCCCCTCGACGGGACGGACGCGATCCTGGCCCATCTCGGCATGAGCGGCCAGCTGCTGGTCGTCGAGCCGGACACGGCCCTGGAGAAACACCTGCGGATCCGGATCACCTTCGCCGACGGCGGCCCCGACCTGCGCTTCGTCGACCAGCGGACCTTCGGGCACGTGCTGGTGACACCGCTGGCCGAGGCCGGCGGCAGGCAGGTGCCCGAGCCGATCACCCACATCGCGGCCGACCCGTTCGAGGAGCACTTCGACGAGGCGCTCTTCGCCCGCCGTCTGCGAGCCCGGCGGACCGAGATCAAGCGGGCGCTCCTGGACCAGTCGCTGATCAGCGGGGTCGGCAACATCTACGCCGACGAGGCGCTCTGGCGGGCCCGCCTGCACGGCACCAGGCCGGCCGGGGCGCTGACCGGGCCGAAGATCTCCCAGCTGGTCGGCGCGGCCCGCGAGGTGATGACCGAGGCCCTGGCGCAGGGCGGCACGTCCTTCGACAGCCTCTACGTCAACGTCAACGGTGAGAGCGGCTACTTCGAGCGCTCACTGGCCGTGTACGGCAGGCGGGACGAACCCTGCCCGCGCTGCGGCGCGCCGATCGTCAGGGAGTCGTTCATGAACCGTTCCTCCTACAGCTGCCCCCGCTGCCAGCCCCGCCCGAGAGGGACGGCGGCATGACGGCCGTACGGCTGACCGCCTGGGTCAGAGGGCGTGTCCAGGGGGTCGGTTTCCGCTGGTGGACGCGGGCCAGAGCGCTGGAGCTCGGACTTTCCGGATGGGCGAGGAACACCGAGGACGGCCGGGTCGAGGTCGTCGCCGAGGGCGGTCGTGAGGCGTGCGAGAACCTGCTCTCCCAGCTCAGGGCGGGTGCGACCCCGGGAAAGGTTGACGCGGTCGTGGAACGCTGGAGCGAGGCCAAAGGAAATCTTGGCGGTTTCGTTGAGCGCTGATGCTTCCTTAAACCGCCCAAAATAAGGTATATTTTACTGTCGAGAGTGCCCACTGGTGCATCCACACGGAGCGTTCAACTTGACCGCCCCTTCCGCCGGTGCGACTCTTGATAAGAACCACGCGCACCCCTCCCGCGGCAAGAAGTGCGCGAACCAGTCTGGTCACTCAGCGTGGAGGACCCTTTACCATGGCGAAGGCTCTACTCGGCCACGTCGGCGGTCCTGACCCTCGTATGGTCTCGGAGATGCGCCGTCTTCAGCAGCGTATCCGTGATCTGGAGGCAGAGCTCACCCGGCTCCAGGCCCAGAACGACGAACTCGCGGCCGGCACCCGCGACGAGGCGTTCACCCGCCTGCAGGATCGTGAGCCGGTTCTCACTTAGAGACCGGGACGAAACACCACTGTCCAGGGGCGCCTCGCCGGGGCGTCCCTTGCCATGCCGACCCCTGTCACGTGCGGGGCCACGCATGGCGAACGACCCATGTACGGCGGGCGGACCACACGGTACGCCCGGCGCACCGCCGTACGACGAGATCGCTCACAGATGACGTGAGAAGAAGGCGAACTGCTCGGGGAGCACACGGACCCGGTACGCCGTGTCCTGGCACCCCGAGGAGATCCCTCCCTCCGTCGTCGCGCCGAGCGCCTTCAACCCCTTCAGCATCGTCTCCGTCTGCGGAGCCCTGTCGTCGCGCTCGCCGCAGCCCAGCCAGACCGGGATGTCCACCAGGTCACGCAGCGGAGCCCGTGCCGCCGTGACGGCGGGTGAGGCCGCGGCCACCGCGGCGACCCGGCCGGAACCCAGCTGCGCGGCCAGCCTGAGGGCCTCCGCCCCGCCCGCCGCCCAGCCGAGCAGCCCGATCCTTCCGGTGTCGAACCCCTGGGTCTCCAGATGCGGGAGCACGGTCCCCACGACGTCGGCCGAGGGCCAGTCGTCGATCGCGGCGACCGCGAACCGCCCTCCGCTCGCCGCCAGGTAACGGTCCGCGGAACAGAGGTCGAGCGACGCGCGGGCGTTCTCCGTGCCCTCGGGAAACATGATCACGACGGCGGTCCGGTCGCGTGGCCCCGGCGGCAGTGAGACGATCACCGTACGGCCCTCGACCTCGCTCAGCCGCCGGGCCCCGGGACGGGCGACGGGAGGGTCGGGGACGCCTCCGCAGACGACGCGGGCGTAGGCGTTCCGGAAACCGTCCGGACCGATCGCGAGCGCGGTACCGCCCAGGCCGAGCGCGGCCAGCCCGCCGCCGACCAGGAAAGCCCGCCGTCTGAGACGGCCGTCCCCGCCGTGCGGGGAGCCCTCGCCGCGTTCCGCATCCATGCAGGGCACCCTAGGCGCTGGACAGGCGGGCGCGGGCGAAGAACGGTAGTCTTCCCAGGCGAGAGCGACAGGGCGGCCTGGGAAAGCGCGAGTGAACACGGGTGAACGCGGCGGACGAGGGGTGACATGTATCTGAAAACCCTGACTCTGCGCGGATTCAAGTCCTTCGCCTCGGCCACCACCCTCAGGTTCGAACCCGGCATCACCGCCGTCGTCGGCCCGAACGGCTCGGGCAAGTCCAACGTGGTCGACGCCCTGGCCTGGGTGATGGGCGAGCACAGCGCCAAGTCGCTGCGCGGCGGCAAGATGGAGGACGTCATCTTCGCCGGGACGTCCTCACGGGCCCCGCTCGGCCGTGCCGAGGTCACGCTCACCATCGACAACACCGACGGCGCGCTGCCCATCGACTACACCGAGGTCACGATCAGCCGCCTGATGTTCAGGGCGGGACAGAGCGAGTACGCCATCAACGGCGACACCTGCCGCCTGCTCGACATCCAGGAACTCCTGTCCGACTCGGGCATCGGCCGTGAGATGCACGTCATCGTCGGGCAGGGCCAGCTCGACCAGGTGCTGCACGCGGGCCCGGAGGACCGCAGGGCCTTCATCGAGGAGGCCGCGGGCGTTCTGAAGCACCGCAAGCGCAAGGAGAAGGCGCTGCGGAAGCTCGACGCGATGCAGGCCAACATGACCCGGGTCCAGGACCTCACCACCGAGCTGCGCAGACAGCTCAAACCCCTCGGCCGCCAGGCGGAGATCGCCCGCAAGGCCGCGGTCATCCAGGCCGACCTGCGTGACGCCAGGCTCAGGCTGCTCGCCGACGACGTGCTCACCCTGCGCGTCACCCTGGAGCGGGAGACCGCCGACGAGGCCGCCGTGCTGGCCCGCCGTACGGTGGTGGAGACCGAGCTGGAACAGGGCCAGGTCGCCGAGGCCGAGCTTGAGGCCGCGGAGGCCGAGGCACAGCCGCGACTGGCCGCCGCCCAGGAGACCTACTTCCGGCTTTCGTCCCTCCGCGAGCGCCTCAGGGGCCTGGCCGGGCTGGCCGCCGAACGGCACCGCAACGCGACCGACACCACGGTCGAGCGCAGAGGACGCGACCCGGAGGACTACGAGCGCGAGGCCGAGGAGATCCAGGAGCAGGAACGCGTCCTTGAGGAACTCCTCGACCAGGAGCGGGAGACCCTGGCACAGGCCGTCGCGGGACGCTCGGAGAGCGAGGCGGCGCTCGCCGCCGAGGAACGCCGCCTGGCCGCGGAGGCCAAGGCCGTCGCGGACCGGCGCGAAGGGCTGGCCAAGCTCAGGGGGCAGGCCGGCGCGGCGCACAGCAGGGCGGGCGCGGCCGAGGAGGAGATCGGGCGGCTGAGGCTCTCCCTCGAAGAGGCCGAACAGCGCGCCGAGCGCGCCCGCGCCGACCACGAGGGCCAGGAACGCTCTGAGCCGGAGATCGACCCCGCCCTCGCCGAAGAGCTGGAAATCGCCCTTGAGGCCGTGGCACAGGCAAGGGAGGCCGTCGAGGAGGCCAAGGCCGTCGCCGAGGAGGCCAAGGCCTCGGTCGCGGGCCCCAACGCGGCCCTGTCCTCGGCCAAGGCCGCCGTGGGCGTCGCCCGCAAGGCCGACCAGGAGGCCCAGCGTCAGGTCGCCGCGCTCGAAGCCAGGTTCGAGGCGCTCCAGCTGAGCCTGGCGAGCGGCACGGACGGCGCCGCGGCGCTGCTGGCCGCCGACCTGGCCGGGGTGCTCGGCCCGGTGGCCACCATGCTGACCGTCAGCCCCGGCGCGGAGACGGCCGTGGCCGCCGTGCTCGGCGCCTACGCCGAGGCGGTGGCCGTGGAGTCGCTGCAGGCCGCCGCGGACGCCATCGACTTCCTCAGCCGCCAGGACGGGGGCCGGGCGGCCCTGCTCGTCGCCACGGGCGGGCAGGTCCCGCGGAGGGCCGACATGCCCGTCGCGGGCGGCCGGTGGGCGGCGGACCTGGTCACCGTGCCCGACGCGCTGCGGGCCGCCGTCACGCACCTGCTGGCCGACGTCCTGGTCGTCGACGACCTTGAGACGGCCAGGAAGGCCGTCGAGCAGTGGCCCGAGCTGCGAGCCGTCACCCGCTCCGGCGACCTGGTCGGCTCCTACGCCGCCAGGGGAGGCTCAACGGGCGCGGCCTCCGCCCTCCAGATGCGGGCCGCTCTCGACGAGGCCGTCGCGGACCTGGCCACGGCCAGGCAGGCCGCCGAACAGGCGGGCCTCGCCATGGAGGAGGCCGCCGAAGCCGAGGCGCAGGCGCAGTTCGCCGTCGAGACCGCCCAGGCGGGCGTGGGCGAGGCGCAGACAGGCGTGCAGACCGCCCAGGCCGGGGTGAACGCCGCCCAGGCCGCGCTCGACCAGATCAGGGCCAGACAGCGTGACGCCGACCAGCGGGCCGCCGCGACCGCGCGGCGACTGGCCCAGCTCGGCGCCGCGGCCGAGGCCGCCGCCGCCGAGTGTGAACGGCTCGCCAGGGCCGTACGGGCCGCCGAGGAGGCCCGCGACCGGGACGCCGCGGGGCTCGCCGAGATCGAGGAACGGCTCGCCGCCGCCACCGCCGAGGTGGAGGCCGAACCCGAACCGACCACCGAGATGCGCGACGAGCTCGCGGAGATCTGCGCCTCGGCGAGACAGACGGAGATGGAGGCCCGCCTGGCCGTACGGACGGCCGAGGAGCGGGTCAAGGGCCTCACGGGCCGGGCCGACGAACTGCTGCGCGCCGCCGAACGGGAGCGCGAGGAACGCGCCAGGGCCGCCGAGCTGCGGGAACGGCGGCGCAGGCAGGCACTGGTCGCCCAGGCCGTGGTCCGCGGCACCGAGCTGACCCTGGCCCGCCTGGAGACCTCTCTCACCGTGGCGGCCGAGGAACGCGACGAGGCCGAACAGGCGCGCGGGCAGATCGACCAGTCGCTCAAGTCGATCAGGCTCCGCGTCAGGGAACTGTCCGGCGAACTGGACAAGCTGATCAACAGGGCGCACGGCAGCGAGGTCGCCAGAACCGAACGGCGCCTGCGCCTGGAACAGCTGGAGGCCAAGGCCGTCGACGAGTACGGCGTCGAACCCGACACGCTCATCGCCGAGTACGGCCCGGCCGAACCCGTCCCGACCGTCGACGGCGACCCCGTTCCCTACGTGCGTGAGGAACAGGAGAAGCGGGCCAGGGCCGCCGACCGGCAGATGGCGCAGCTCGGCAAGGTCAACCCGCTGGCCCTTGAGGAGTTCGCCGCCCTTGAGGAACGGCACGCCTTCCTCACCTCCCAGCTTGAGGACCTCAAGAAGACCAGACGTGACCTGCTGCTCGTCGTCAAGGAGGTGGACGAGCGGGTCGAGCAGGTGTTCGGCGCCGCCTACGCCGACGTCGCCCGCGAGTTCGAGCAGATCTTCGGGCGGGTCTTCCCCGGCGGTGAGGGCAGGCTGCTGCTCACCGACCCGGAGGACATGCTGACCACCGGCGTCGAGGTCGAGGCCAGACCGCCGGGCAAGAAGGTCAAGCGCCTGTCGCTGCTGTCCGGAGGGGAACGGTCGCTGACCGCCGTCGCCTTCCTCGTCGCCATCTTCAAGGCGCGGCCCTCGCCGTTCTACGTGATGGACGAGGTCGAGGCGGCGCTCGACGACACCAACACCCAACGGCTGCTGACCCTGTTCGAGGAACTGCGGCAGACGTCACAGCTCATCGTCATCACCCACCAGAAACGCACGATGGAGATCGCCGACGCGCTGTACGGGGTCTCGATGCGGGGGGACGGGGTCAGCCAGGTGATCAGTCAGCGGCTTCGAGAAAGTTAGTTGTGTCTCTTTGCTCCGCCTTCGGCGTCGCGGGCTGTGTCTCTTTGCTCCGCCTGGCGGCGTCGCGGGCTGTGTCTCTTTGCTCCGCCTTCGGCGTCGCGGGCTTGGGCGCCTCGGGTCGGTGCTTTCCCTCGTCGCTCATCCGCTGCGCTCCTTCGCTCCTCAGTCCAAGCACCGACGCGCCCAAGCCGAAACTCTTCACACTTGGCGCCGGTAAAGCACAAGCCGTGTTTCTTTGCTCCGCTTGGCGGCGTCGCGGGCTTGGGCGCTTCGGGTCGGTGTCTTCCCTCGTCACTCATCCGCTTCGCTCCTTCGCTCCTCAGTCCAGACACCGACGCGCCCAAGCCGAAACTCCTCACACTTGGCGCCGGGGGTGTCGGCCGACCCCTCGCTTCGGAGGTGGAAAGTCCACGCAGGCAGGTGCGGGGGACGTCTGTGTCGTCGTGGTGGGAAGGGTGAGCAGTCAAGATCGATGGGGGGTGACTTGACCCGGGGGGTCGGAGCATTCCGGGGGGTCTGGAAAACTGTGCTCTTGTGGAAGGCTATCTCGGCATAATCGCGATCATCGTCGTTGTCGCCCTGCTGGCGGCGGGCGGCATGTTCCTGTTGCTCAGGCCGCGGGGCAAGTCGGCTCCTCCGGTGGAGCCGCCCGAGGTGCGGCCCGTTCCCGGGGAGGAACAGGCGCCTCCCGTGGGGGCCGCGCAGGACGACGACGCGGCGACCACCACTCTTCCGCCGCCGGCCAAGCCCGCCGAGCCCATGGTCGTTCCCCCGGCCGTCGAGATCCCGCCGCCCTCGGCGGGCCGCATGGTACGGCTGCGCGCCAGGCTCGCCCGGTCCCAGAGCACCCTCGGCAAGGGCCTGCTCGACCTGCTCTCGCGTGACCGTCTCGACGACGACACCTGGGACGAGATCGAGGAGACCCTGATCACCGCGGACGTCGGCGTCGCCCCGACCCAGGCGATGGTCGAGGAGTTGCGGACCAAGGTGAAGGTGCTGGGCAGCAGGACGCCCGCCGAGGTGCGCGGACTGCTCAAGGAGCAGCTGCTGACCCAGATCGGCGCCGACACCGACCGCACCCTGCACGTCAAGCCGCACGGGGAGCGTCCCGCGGTCGTGCTCGTCGTCGGCGTCAACGGCACCGGCAAGACCACGACGACCGGCAAGCTGGCGCGTTCCCTCATCGGCGACGGAAACAAGGTCGTGCTCGGCGCCGCCGACACCTTCCGCGCCGCCGCGGCCGACCAGCTCCAGACCTGGGGCGACCGGGTCGGCGCCGAGGTCGTGCGTGGTCCCGAGGGCGGCGACCCGGCCTCGGTGGCCTTCGACGCCGTGGCCAAGGGCATCGAGGACAAGGTGGACGTGGTCATCGTCGACACGGCGGGCCGTCTGCACACCAAGACCGGCCTGATGGACGAGCTGGGCAAGGTCAAGCGCGTCATCGAGAAGAAGGCGACGGTCGACGAGGTCCTGCTCGTCCTGGACGCGACCACGGGTCAGAACGGCATGCGCCAGGCCCAGGTGTTCGCCGAGGTCGTCGACGTCACCGGTATCGCCCTGACCAAGCTCGACGGCACCGCCAAGGGCGGCATCATCATCTCCGTCCAGCGTGAGCTCGGAGTGCCGGTCAAGCTGGTCGGCCTCGGTGAGGGGCCGGACGACCTGGCCCCGTTCGACCCCGAGGTCTTCGTGGACGCCCTGCTCGGCGACTGAGAGAGCCACCGGGAACCGGGACGCGGTGAACGCCGCGTCCCGGTGGGGACGTCAGTCCCGAAGGAGCGCCCCGTTGCGCCGGGCGCGGTCTCCGGCGGAGGGCAGTGGCCCGACGGGCACGACCATGGGGGTGCCCGCCACCGGGTCCTCGATGACCCGGGCGGCCAGGTCGAAGACCTTCGCGAGCAACTCCTCGGTGAGGACCTCGGCGGGAGGCCCGGCGGCGACGACCTTGCCCGAGCGCATGGCGACCAGGTGGTCGGTGTAGCGGGCGGCGAGGTTGAGGTCGTGCAGGACCATCACCACCGTACGGCCGAGCTCCCCGTGCAGGCGGCGGACGAGTTCGAGGACCTCGATCTGGTGCGCCAGGTCGAGGAAGGTCGTCGGCTCGTCGAGCAGCAGCAGGTCGGTGCCCTGGGCCAGGGCCATCGAGATCCAGGCGCGCTGACGTTGCCCGCCGGACAGCTCGTCGAGCGGGCGTTCTCCCAGGTCGAGCAGGCCCGTCATGGACAGGGCCTCGTTGACGGCCGTCTCGTCGCCGGAGGACCACTGCCGGTACCACGTCTGGTGCGGGTGCCGTCCCCTGGCCACCAGGTCGGCCACGGTCAGTCCCTCGGGGGCCGTGGGGGCCTGCGGCAGCACTCCCAGGATCTTCGCGACCTCCCTGGTCGGCATCCTGTCGATGCGTTTGCCGTCCAGCAGCACCTCGCCGCCGGAGGGCTTCAGCAGGCGTCCCAGCGCGCGCAGCAGCGTGGACTTGCCGCATCCGTTGGGGCCGATGATCGTCGTCACCGTCCCGGCCTCGATCCCGAGGTCGAGCCCGTCGACGATGACGCGGTCGCCGTACCCGAGCTTGACGTCGACGGCCCGTAGTCTCAAGGTCGTGCCTTTCTTCGCGCGCGGACGAGGAGATAGATCAGATAGGGGGCGCCGAGGACCGCGGTGACCACGCCGACGGGAAGTTCGACGGGGCTGAACGCGGTCCGCGCGACCAGGTCGGAGGCGCTGGTGAGGACGGCACCGGTGAGCGCGGACACCACGAGCGGAGGCTGGGCCGCTCCGGCCAGGCGCAACGCGATCTGTGGCGCGGCCAGCGCGACGAAGGCGATGGGGCCCGCCGCGGCGGTCGCGAGCGCGGCCAGCAGCACGGCGGCCAGGATCATCAGGCTCCTGGTGAGGTCGGGGCGCACCCCGAGCCCGGTGACGGTCTCCTCGCCGAAGCGCAGCGCGCCGAGTGAGCGGGCGCCGACCAGGGTCGCCGGGACCAGTACGGCCAGCGCAACCGCGACGGGAACGACGTGTTCCCAGCCCCTGCCGTTCAGTGAGCCGGTGATCCAGACGATGGCGCGCCCGCTGTCGTTGACGTCGCCGATGGTCAGCAGCCAGTACTTGACGTTGACGCACATCACCGAGACGCCGATGCCGACGAGCACCAGGCGGTAGCCGTCCAGGCCGCCCCGCCAGGCGAGCGTGTAGACGGCCAGCGCCCCGGCCGCGCCGCCGAGCAGGGCGAGCAGCGGAATCCCGACCGAGGCCAGCATGCCTCCCGCCCCGCCCGCGGCGCTCGACGTGGCCACGATGGCCGCGACCACGCACACGCTGGCGCCCGGCGTCACCCCGAGGATGTCGGGGCTGGCCAGCGGGTTGCGCGCGATGGCCTGGGTGATCGCCCCGGCCAGGGCGAGCGCCGCGCCGACCAGGACGCCGGTGAGCGCCCGGGGCAGCCGCAGCTCCATCACCACGAGGTGGTCGGGGCCGTCCCCCACGACGGCCCGGCCCACCTCGGCCAGGCTCATCGGGATGTCGCCGATCCGCATGCCGAGCCCGGTCAGCAGTACGGCGGCGGCCAGCAGGACCAGTGCCGTCAGGACGGGGCGTGGCCGCAGCGGCCAGGAGGCGGGACCGGCCCGCAGCGCCTTTGTCTGTGCCCTTGTCGGGGCCTTCGTCTCAGAGGGGCGCAGGCCGTACACGGGGGTGGGGTTCACAGGCGGACCGGCTTCCTGCGGCGGACCAGGGCGACGAAGAACGGCGCGCCGAGCAGGGCGAGGACCACTCCTGCCTCCAGCTCGCCGGGCCGGGCGACCACCCGTCCCGTCACGTCGGCGAGCAGCAGCGCCACCGCGCCGATCAGCCCCGCGTACGGCAGCAGCCACCGGTTGTCGGGGCCGGAGAGCGGGCGGGCCAGGTGGGGGACCATCAGGCCGAGGAAGGCCAGCGAGCCGCAGGCCGCGACCGAGGCGCCGGTGAGCAGCGTGATCGCGCAGATGCCGACGGCGCGGGTCAGGGTGACGTTCTGGCCCAGTGCCCTGGCCACGTCCTCGCCGAGGGCGAGCGCGTTGAGGCCGGGGGCGTTGACCAGGGCGAGCAGGAGCCCGACGACGACGAACGGCAGCACCTGGGTGACGGTCTCCGCGCCCCGGCCCGCGATCGAGCCGGTCTGCCAGAACCGGAAGACGTCCATCGCCTGCTCGTCCATCAGGACCAGGGCCGAGGTGAGCGCGTAGAGGAAGGAGCTGACCGCCGTGCCGGCCAGGGCCAGGGTCAGCGGGGTCGGGCCGGACCGTCCGCCGACCATGCCGAGGGCGAAGACTCCGGCGCTGGCGACGAGGGCCCCGGCCAGGCCGAACCAGATGTAGCCGTACAGGCCGGTGACGCCGAGCGTCATGATGGCGAGCACCATCGCGAACGCCGCGCCCTGGGTGACGCCGAGCAGACCGGGGTCGGCCAGCGGGTTGCGGGTGTGCCCCTGCATGAGGGCGCCCGCGACGCCCAGGGCGATCCCGGCCATGACCCCGATGGCGGTCCTGGGCACGCGCAGCGACCGCACGACGATGTCGTTCTCGGTGCCCGACGGGCCGGTCAGGGCGTGCCACACGTCGCCGGGCGGGACCGGTTTCGCGCCGACCGCGAGGCTCAGCAGGACGGCGGTCAGCAGCAGGGCGAACAGCCCGGCGACCACGATCGACCTGCGGGTACGCAGGGCCGTGAGAACGCCCCTGGGCGAGGGGGACCGCGCGATGACCGCCGTCGTGCTCACGCGCGCTCCTCTCGCCTGCCGGAGACCGGACACCGTCCCGCGGACCGGGACCCCGATTGTCGGGCTCCGAACGAGTATGACAGTTTAGGCATGCCTAATCTAATTTAGGCGTGCCTTACCTTGGAGGAAGTCCTGATGAGAACATTGCGCGCCGTGGCGCTCGGGATGGCGACGGCCGTACTGTCGGCGGGGCTGGCCGCCTGCGGCACGAGTACGCCGACCACCGCGAAGCCCGCCGCGGAAACCGGGACGGGGGCGGATCCCTCGGCCGGGGCGGCGACCGCGGAGGGCTTCCCCCGCACGGTGAAGCACGCCATGGGCGAGACCGTGATCCCGGCCAGGCCGGTGCGGGTCGTGACCCTCGACCAGAGTTTCGTCGACGCGGTGCTCACCCTGGACACCGACGTCGTCGGGTTCACCACCTACCGGGCGATCGACGACAAGCTCCCCGACTATCTGACCCCGGTCCTCGGGCACGCCAAGGACGCCGTCTCCGTCGGCACGCTCGAACAGCCGAGCCTGGAGCGGATCATCGCCCTCAAGCCCGACCTGATCGTCTCGGCGAAGGTCCGGCACGAGGCGCTGTACGACAAGCTGTCGAAGATCGCTCCGACGGTGTTCAGTGAGACCACCGGCGCGATCTGGAAGGAGAACCTCAGGCTCATGGGGCGGGCCCTGGGCAAGGAGGACCTGGCGGAGACCAGGCTCAAGGACTACCAGGACCGCGCCGCCGCGCTCGGCGCCTCCATCGACAAGAAGAACGGCGGAATGCCGACCGTCTCGGTCGTCCGGTTCGCCGGGGAGCCGACCGTGCGCCTGTACGTGGAGAACTCCTACTCGGGGCTGGTGCTGAAGGACGTCGGCTTCGTCCGGCCGAAGGACCAGCCGACCACGACCGAGACGATCGCGGTGAACATCAGCCAGGAGAACATCTCCCAGCTCGACGCCGAGCACATCTTCGTGGCGGCCTACCCCGACCCGGCGGCCGAGCCGATCAAGAAGGAGTTCCAGGCCAACCCGCTCTGGGGCAGGCTCAAGGGCGCCAAGCACGACGTCGCCGACGTCATCTGGATGAGCGCGGTCGGCATCCAGGGCGCCCACGCCATCCTCGACGACGTCGCGAAGGTCTTCGGGGTCGATCCCGCCAGGGCCTCCTGAGCGGGTCCCTTCGGGTGGGATGTCAGGGCTCGGCCAGGAAGGACCTCAGTTCCTCCAGGTGAGGGGCGATGTCCAGGCCGCGCTCGGCGAGCCAGGCGTCGTCGCCGTAGGTGCAGCGGTAGCGTTCGCCGCCGTCGCAGATCAGGGTGACGACGCTGCCCCGCTCGCCCGCCTGGCGCATCTCCCGCAGGATCCGTACGGCGGCCGCGACGTTGGTGCCCGTCGAGCCGCCGACGTCGCGGCCGGTGACCTCGCGGACCCAGCGCATCGCCGCGATGGACAGGGCGTCCGGGACCTGGATCATGCGGTCGATCACGGTGGGCATGAACGACGGTTCGACCCGGGGGCGGCCGATGCCCTCGATGCGGGAGCCGGGGGCGGTGACGGTGTCGTCGCCGGCGCGCCAGCCCGGGTAGAAGGCGGACCCCTCCGGGTCGACCACCGCGAGCCTGGTCTGGTGCCGCCGGTAGCGGATGTAGCGGCCGATGGTCGAGGACGTGCCGCCGGTGCCGGCGCCGACCACGATCCAGGTCGGCTCGGGGTGGGGTTCCATCTCCATCTGCTGGAAGATGCTCTCGGCGATGTTGTTGTTGCCGCGCCAGTCGGTGGCCCGCTCGGCGTAGGTGAACTGGTCCATGAAGTGGCCGCCGGTCTCGGCCGCGACCCGGCGGGACTCCTCGTAGATGGTCCCGGGGTCCTGAACGAGGTGACACCTGCCGCCGTAGAACTCGATCAGGGCGATCTTCTCGGGGGACGTCGAGGCGGGCATCACCGCGACGAACGGCAGGCCGACCAGCCTGGCGAAGTAGGCCTCACTCACCGCGGTCGAGCCGCTGGAGGCCTCGACGACCGTGGTCGAGGGGCCGATCCAGCCGTTGGCCAGGCCGTACAGGAACAGGGATCGGGCCAGGCGGTGCTTGAGTGAACCGGTTGGGTGGACGGACTCGTCTTTGAGGTAGAGGTTTACCCCCCAGTGCGTGGGAAGCGGGAAGACGTGGAGATGGGTATCGCAGCTTCGGTGGGCGTCGGCCTCGACGTGACGGATGGCCTCGGCCACCCAGGAGCGGGTATAGGGGTCATGCCTGTCCACGTATTCCATGCACCCAAAAGTAGCGCGAGCTGGGGTTATGTGATGATGGACACAACCTCTACCATCTTCAGAGGGAGATGTTACGATAATGAGACTTGTCCGGCTGTAGGGCGTGTCGTACCCGCCTTCGAAGCAGCCGACGACCAACCTCCTGACCAGGCGGAAGAGCTCTTAACGGCCCGCTTACGAGCCGCCTGCGAGCATTCGACAAGCCGCCGGAAAGGGCGTGTCGTGCCTGTGCCGGACGGTGGTGGGGGGAATCAGTACAAGGGGGAAGAACACGTGATCACGATGACCGAAGAGCAGCGCCAGGACTGGTTCGAGCGCGACGTCGTTCCGGTCACCACCCAGCTCTACGCGTCCGCGATGCGTTTGACCCGCAACTCCGCCGACGCCGAGGACCTCGTGCAGGAGACGGTGGCCAAGGCGTTCACCTCTTACCACCAGTTCCGGGAGGGGACCAACCTCAAGGCGTGGCTGCACCGGATCCTCACCAACAACTTCATCAACGAGTACCGCAAGAAGCAGCGTTCGCCCAAGCTCTCGGCGACCGAGGAGATCGAGGACTGGCAGCTCGCCGCCGCCGAGTCCCACATGTCCTCCGGGCTGAAGTCCGCCGAGACCGAGGCGCTCGAACAGCTGCCCGACAGCGCCGTGATGAACGCGCTGCGCTCCCTGCCCGAGGACTTCCGCGTCGCGGTCTATCTGGCCGACGTCGAGGGCTTCGCCTACAAGGAGATCGCCGAGCGCATGGGCACGCCCATCGGCACCGTCATGTCCCGGCTGCACCGTGGCCGCCGTCAGCTCAGGACGATGCTTGAGGACTACGCCCGCGAGGAGGGCGCCGTCCGCCTGCCCGAGCAGCGCCAGGCCGCCTGACCGGCGGCTCATGCCCGATCCGGGGCTCAGCCCGCGGCGATCAGCGCGACCGCCGCGAGGGTGAAGCCGATGCCCGTCATCTGCACGACGTTGAGCCGCTCCTTCAGGACGTATCTGGCCAGCACCAGCGTGCTCGCCGGGTAGAGGGAGACCAGCACGCCGACGAGGCTCAGCATGCCGCGCTGCTGGGCGAACATGAACAGCACGTTGGCCAGCATGTCGAGAACCCCGGCCGCCAGGATGATCCGCAGCGCGCCCGCGCCCGGCCGCAGCGTACGGCCGGTGGCCAGGGCCAGCAGGGCGATGAGGGCGATTGAGGAGAGGCGCGCGCCGAACAGCGGCCACATCCCGGTCTCGGCGGGCGACTGCGCCAGCAGGACGAAGAAGCCGCCGAACCCCACGCCCGCCACCAGCGCGGCCACCAGCGGCCCCCGGCCGTTCCCGGACGCGCTCCGCGAGGGATCACGGCTGACCAGCAGCACCGCGACCAGTGCCAGCACCACACCGCAGAGCGCCGGCGGCTCGGGCCGCTCCCCGGTGGCCAGGCCGTACAGGACGGGCAGGGCCGCGGAGGTGGTCGCGGTGGTCGGGGCGACGACGGACATCACGCCGGTGGCCAGCGCCCGGTAGAAGAGCACCAGCCCGGCGGCGCCGGAGACACCCGCCGCCGTGCCCCAGGCGAACGCGCCCGCCGTCGGGGCGCCGGGCAGCAGCGGCATCAGCGCGACCACCAGGGCGAGCCCGGCGCCCTGGGAGAGCACGACCACCGCCATCACCCGCGACCTGCGGGTGGCCAGACCGCCGAAGAAGTCGGCCGTGCCGTAGACCACGGCGCAGAGTGTGGCCAGCGCCACCGCGATCATCCTTCACCTCAGTTCAATGGATTGCACCGTTGGAACAATATATGAGGTGCAAAATACTGCAAATCAGGTTCACTACACTGGACTGATGGATCCCGAGACGATCAACGCGGCGGTCGCCAACAACGTGCGGGCCCAGCGGGCGCACCGGCAGATGACGCTCGACGAACTGGCCACCCGCTCCGGGGTGAGCCGCGGCATGCTCGTCCAGGTCGAGCAGGGACGGACCAACCCCAGCATCAACACGCTCACCCGCATCGCCGACGCCCTCGGGGTGACGGTCGCGCGCCTGGTCGAGGTCTCGGACGTGCCCGTGGTGCGGGTCGTCCCCGCGGCCAGCGTCGTCACCTTCCCGCACGGGAAGGCCAGTTCGGCACGGCTGCTGGTCGGCACCGACGCCCCGTCGATCCTGGAGCTGTGGGACTGGCGGCTCGCCCCCGGCGACCACCACGACGGTGACGCCCACCCTCCGGGCACCAGGGAGATGCTGACCGTCATCGAGGGGGAGCTCACCCTCTCGGTGTACGGCGGCAGCCACGTCGTGGGCGTGGACGACGCCGTGGTGTTCCGCGCCGACCGGCCGCACCGCTACTCCAACAACGGGCAGGTCCCGCTCAGGTTCACGATGGTGGTGACCGAGCCGAAGGAGACACCTGACCAATAGTGGGGAACGGGTGTCACCAGGCGACGCGTGACCGCATCATTACCCCATGTCGCTTTCGCTGTCACCCGCCGGTGGCGGGGCCTGTGTCCCGGCCGCGCGGTCCGTCCCTCCGTCGGGGAGCGGTCCCTCCGTCCGCCGGGGAGGTGACGGGTGAACGAGCGTGTCGAGGCGGGGGAGGCGATCGCCAGGCTCCGCGCGGACCTGGCCGGGCTCGGGGTCACCGGCGCCTACGAGGTCGACGACGACGGCACTCTCTCGGTGTGGATCGGGCTCGTCGTTCGCTTCCGAGATGGTTTCTACCGGTGGCAGGAGGGCCAGGTGAAACGTCGGCATCTGGGCACGGATTCGAAAGGATGCGCCATTCGGGTAGCGCGTCGCTATGCGGAACTCCAGGCAGATGTCCCATCCTGGTGGGACGAACTGGCCAGGAGTCTGCGGGGGGACGTGGCCGGAGACTATCCATGACCATCTGTGACCCCGGCCGGCCTGGCGGGGGGCAGACGTGTGGCGATGGATGGTTTTCACCATGGCCGTCCTGCTGGGAGTCGCGGGCTGTGAGCCCCCTGTCGCGATCCTGAGCATCGAGAGCGACCCGTCCCCGTCCGTCTCGCCGTCCCCCGAGGCATCCCCGCTCTTCGACCCGGAGGAACTCGCCGAAAGGCTGGTCGCGATCCAGCGGCAGTGGCCGAGGAACAGCCTTCCGAAGCCGCCCGGCGCGCGCGGGGTGAACTGCGCCAGGATCAGGTGCGTCGCGCTGACCTTCGACGACGGGCCCGGGCCGTACACCGGCAGGCTGCTCGACATCCTCGCCAGGCACCAGGCGAGGGCCACCTTCTTCGTACTGGGCAGGATGGTCGCCGAGGACCGGGGGGAGAACCTCCGCAGGATGGTCGTCGAGGGACATGAGATCGGCAACCACACCTGGGACCACCTTCCGCTCCCTCAGCTCTCGGAGAAGTCGATCAGGTTCGAGCTGGCCAGCACCCAGAAGATCGTCAGACGGCTGTCCGGGGTCAAGATGACGATGATGCGGCCGCCGTACGGCTCGACGGGCAGGCGGGTCGCGGCGGAGGCCTCCCGTCTCGGGCTCGCCCAGGTCATGTGGAGCGTCGACACCCTCGACTGGCGTGACCGCGACTCCAGGCTGGTCGCCCAGCGCGCGGCCCAGGCCACCCCGGGGGCCATCGTGCTCATGCACGACATCCACCCGACGACCGTCGAGGCCGTGCCCGCCGTCCTGAACCAGTTCGTCCAGCGGGGCTACACGTTCGTGACGCTGTCGGAGCTGTACGGCGTGCCCCGCCTGGTGCCCGGCAGGGCCTACACCAGCATGGGCGACGGAGCCAGGGGGACCGCGGCCACGGAGATTCCCTAACCGTCGGTGGCCGATGGCACGATGGGCCGCATGGGTTTCAGCGGCTTTCCCGACGAGGGGCTCCTGTTCTACGAGGGCCTTGAGGCGGACAACTCGAAGACCTACTGGACGCGCAACAAGCGGGTCTACGAGGAGGCGGTCCGGGCTCCGATGGCGGCCCTCGGCGAGGAGCTCGCCGAGGAGTTCGGGCAGGCGCGCATGTTCCGTCCCAACCGCGACGTCCGCTTCTCCAAGGACAAGTCCCCCTACAAGACGCACCAGGGGTCCTACGTCCCGAAGGGCGAGGCGATCGGCTTCTACGTCCAGCTCGACGCGGCCGGGCTGCTCGTCGGCGGAGGACTCTACGCCGCGCAGGGCGAACAGCTGGCCCGTTACCGCCAGGCGGTCGACGAGGAGATCAGCGGGACGCCGCTGGAGAAGATCGTCACCGAGGCGCGCGTCGCGGGCTACGCCATCGAGGGCGACCGTCTCAAGACGCGGCCGAGGGGCGTCCCCGAGGACCACCCCCGTCTCGACCTGCTCCGTCACAGGTCGCTGCACGCGAGCCGCCGTTTCGAGCCGGAGGGGTGGATCCACACCCCGCAGGTCGTGGAGCGGGTGCGGGAGGTCTGGCGCGACCTCACCCCGCTGGTCGAGTGGCTCGCCGACCACCTTCCCGCCGACTGACCCGGGTCAGGGCTTCGTATGCCCCCGGTCACGGTTCGTTGACGGCCCTGACCGTCTTCGACCGGTCACCTGGCGTTTCGTGTTTTCGGGACGGCCCGCCATCCTGACAGGAACCTTGACACTCCGCTCGGGTTTCGGATAGTCCGGAGGCATGGGTCCGAGTCGCTGCTGATTCGCGACACCACCAGCCGGAGCGGGGGAGGCGCCAATGGCGACCTACGAGTATGTCTGCCGGGACTGTGGATACTTCGACGTTCGTCTTCCGATGGGAACCGCGCCGTCCGAGTACGGCTGCGCCACCTGCGGACACGACGCCCGTCGCGTCTACTCCCCGCCGAACGTCTCCTGGGTTCCTCCGGCGCTCGCGGCCGCGTTCGGCCGTGAGGAACAGAGCCGGGAGGCGCCCGAGGTCGTCACCACGCCGCCGGGACGGCGACCGCCCCGGCCGCCGCACCCCGCGCTGGCGCGCCTGCCCCGGCCATGAGCCTGTGAGGGAGGTCCGGCGATGGCGACCGTGGGACTGCTTTATGTCGGTGCGGTGCTCTTCATCAACGGAATGATGCTGCTGGGAAAGGTCGACGCGCGGGCGGCGGCCGTCTTCAACCTCTTCGTCGGGGCGCTGCAGGTGATCACGCCCACCGTGCTGATCATCGCCGCGGGCGACAGGGCGGGTGCGATCCTCGGGGCCTCGGGACTCTTCCTGTTCGGCTTCACCTATCTCTACGTGGGCATCGGCCTGCTCGGCGGGTTCGACACCACGGGGGTCGGCTACTTCTCGCTGTTCGTGGCGATCACGGCGCTCGGTTTCTCCTACGCGAACTTCAGGATCCTCGGTGACAAGCCCTTCGGCGTCATCTGGCTCTACTGGGCGTTCCTGTGGCTGCTGTTCTTCCTGCTGCTCGGGCTCAAGCGCGAGCATCTGACCGTCTACACGGGCTGGGTGACGGCGATCGAGGGGTGGGTGACCGCGGCCATCCCGGCCTTCCTGCTGCTCACCGGCTACTGGCAGAACTGGAACCAGGACCTGCTGGCCGTACTGCTGGCGGTGTTCGGCGTGGTCGTCTTCGGCGGGCTGTGGCTGCTGACGAGGGGGCGGCGGTCACTTCCCGGCGGCACCGGCCCGGCGGGCGGGACGACGGCCGCGGCGCACTAGATCCGTGCGTGCCCGTACGGCGTGCGATCCGGAGGAGGTGATGTGGCCTGGGCATCCGGTCGGCACACACATCCCGAGAAAGGAGTTGCCATGCCGAAGGTCGTCTTCAGCGTGGATCAGTCGAAGCCGATGCGTGATCAGCAGGTGCCGGGGCACAACCGGTGGCACCCGGACATCCCCGTGGCGGCCATGGTCAGGCCGGGGGAGGTGTTCCGCGTCGAATGCCGTGAGTGGACCGACTCCCAGATACACAACAGCGACTCGGCGAACGACGTGCGGGACGTCGACCTGTCCCTCGCGCACATGCTCAGCGGCCCCATCGGGGTCGAGGGGGCCGAACCGGGAGACCTGCTGGTGGTCGACATCCTGGACCTGGGCCCGGTCCCCCAGGAGACCGGTGAGGCGCCGGGACAGGGCTGGGGGTACACCGGCATATTCGCCAAGGCGAACGGCGGTGGCTTCCTGACCGACTACTTCCCCGACGCGTACAAGGCGATCTGGGACTTCAACGGCATATATGCGACATCTCGCCATTTGCCCGGTATTAGATACGCGGGGATCACCCACCCCGGCCTGTTCGGCACGGCGCCGTCGGCCGAACTGCTCGCCGACTGGAACCGGCGGGAACAGGCGCTCATCGACACCGACCCCGACCGGGTTCCGGCGCTCGGCCTGCCGCCGCTGGCCGAGAACACCCTGGCCGGTCAGGCGACCGGCGAGGTGGAGGCCAGGATCGCCCGTGAGGGGGCCCGTACCGTGCCCGCGCGGGAGAACGGCGGCAACCACGACATCAAGAACTTCACCCGCGGCGCACGCGTCTTCTACCCCGTCCACGTGAAGGACGCCAAGCTCTCCGGGGGTGACCTGCACTTCAGCCAGGGCGACGGCGAGATCACCTTCTGCGGGGCGATCGAGATGGGGGGCTTCATCGACTTCCACGTGGACCTCATCAAGGGAGGCATGGAGAAGTACGGCGTCAGCACCAACCCCGTCTTCATGCCCGGCAACGTCGAGCCGCGCTATTCGGAGTTCATCTCGTTCATCGGCATCTCGGTCGACCACGACACCAACACCAACTACTACCTCGACGCGACGGTGGCCTACCGCAGGGCGTGCCTCAACGCCGTCGAGTACCTCAAGAGGTGGGGCTACACCGGAGAGCAGGCCTACCTGCTGCTCGGCTCGGCGCCCATCGAGGGCCGGATCAGCGGCGTCGTCGACATTCCCAACGCCTGCTGCTCGCTCTACCTGCCCACGGAGATCTTCGACTTCGACGTGCGCCCGAACAAGGAGGGGCCCGTCAAGCAGAAGCGGGGACAGTGCGCGGTCTCGTCCTGACCCGATGACCGGAGGGGGCTTCCCTCCGCGGGAGAGTCCTCTGGCGATGGGGCCGGGGGACTCTCCGCGCGTCCAGGTCTCCATGGGCCGGCCTGTGGTCACGGACCGCCTGGAGAGCCGCGGGCGACGGTCAGCGGTCGAACGCGGAGGACTTCACGCCGTTGACGAAGGCGTGCCATCCGGGAGAGGTGAAGTAGAGGACGGGACCCAGCGGGTCCTTGCTGTCACGAACGGCATGGGTGGCGTCCCGCTTGTGCTCGGGGCGGTGTGCGGCGGAGCCGAGTTCGGCGACCTCGACGCAGTCGCCTCCGTTGGGGCTGCTGAAACTCGACTTCCGCCACGGGAGATTGCTCAGGTCCATTTCTCCTCTACCATTCTCTTGATGCTGTCCTCTGGCATGCCGGTGATAAAACGGGAGGAGGGCAGCCTCAAATGACCGCACTGCCCCCGGGGTCCTTCGGACGGTTCAATGATGATGCGGTCGCAGACGCCGTTTCTCAACACGTTACCCCGGTTTCGCCGACGGGGACGGCGGTATTCACCGTTCGAGCAGGTACGGCCTCGTGGGCGGATCCGGTGACATGGATTTCCCGTGAAAAACACGATGTGGGTAACCGATCACTTCCCGTGCCGACCGGCCCGTTGTCGAACGGTTACCTGGGACTCCCGTTAATGGGCCATTCGGGTAACGGAATTCTCGGATGTATTCGGCGTGGTGGCGCGGGAACCGCTTCGGAGACTCCGTTGAAGGAGTGACGCGTGTTCCTTTCTGGGAACGGTGAGGGCCGTGAAACGCAAAAAGAGCGCCCGCCGTACGACGGACGCCCTTTTTTCGGGGTTTTCCGGGGTTCTCAGTTGCCGCGCTTGGCGCGGGCCGCGCTCCTGCCCCGGGTGGCCGCGTCGAGGACGACCTTGCGGATGCGCACGTTCTCCGGAGTGATCTCCACGCACTCGTCCTCGCGGATGAACTCCAGCGCCTGCTCAAGGGAGAGCTGACGCGGCGGGATGACCTTCTCGGTCTCGTCCGCCGTCGAGGAGCGCATGTTGGTGAGCTTCTTCTCCTTGGTGATGTTCACGTCCATGTCATCCGAGCGGGAGTTCTCGCCGATGATCATGCCCTCGTAGACCTCGGTGGTCGGCGAGACGAACAGCACGCCGCGCTCCTGGAGGTTCAGCATCGCGAACGCGGTCACCGGGCCGGGCCGGTCGGCGACCAGGGAGCCGTTGTTGCGGGTGCGCAACTCGCCGAACCAGGGCTCGTAGGAGTCGAAGACGTGGTGAACCAGGCCGGTGCCCCGGGTCTCGGTGAGGAACTCGGTCCTGAAGCCGATCAGACCACGAGCCGGGACCACGAACTCCATCCGGATCCAGCCGGTGCCGTGGTTGGTCATGTGCTCCATCCGGCCCTTGCGCACGGCCAGCAGCTGCGTCACCGCGCCGAGGTACTCCTCGGGGCAGTCGACGGTCAGCCGCTCGACCGGCTCGTGCACCTTGCCGTCGATGGTCTTGGTGACGACCTGGGGCTTGCCGACGGTCAGCTCGTAACCCTCGCGGCGCATCTGCTCGACGAGGATGGCCAGCGCCAGCTCACCACGGCCCTGCACCTCCCAGGCGTCGGGCCGGTCGGTCGGCAGGACGCGCAGCGAGACGTTGCCGATCAGCTCCTTGTCGAGGCGGTCCTTGACCATGCGGGCGGTGACCTTCGAGCCCTTCACCTTGCCGACCAGCGGCGAGGTGTTGGTGCCGATGGTCATCGAGATCGCGGGCTCGTCCACGGTGATCAGCGGCAGCGGACGCGGGTCCTCCGGGTCGGCCAGCGTCTCGCCGATCATGATGTCCGGGATGCCGGCGATCGCGATGATGTCGCCGGGACCGGCCTCCTCGGCGGGCTTGCGCTCAAGAGCCTCGGTCATCAGCAGCTCGGTGATCTTCACCTTCTGGATGCTGCCGTCGGTGCGGCACCAGGCGACCTGCTGGCTCTTCCTGATGGTGCCCTGGTGGACGCGGCACAGCGCGATCCTGCCGAGGTAGGAGGAGGCGTCGAGGTTGGTGACGTGCGCCTGCAGCGGGGCGTCCGGGTCGTAGGTCGGCGCGGGGATGGTCTCCTTGATGACCTCGAAGAGCGGTTCGAGATCGTCGGAGTCGGGCATCCCGCCGTCCTCGGGGCGGTTCAGCGAGGCGCGGCCCGCCTTGGCCGAGGCGTAGACGATCGGGAAGTCGATCTGCTCCTCGGTGGCGTCGAGATCCATGAAGAGCTCGTAGACCTCGTCCACGACCTCCTTGATCCGGGCGTCGGGGCGGTCGACCTTGTTGATGCACAGGATGACCGGCATCTTGGCGGCGAACGCCTTGCGCAGCACGAACCGGGTCTGCGGCAGCGGACCCTCCGAGGCGTCGACCAGCAGCACGACGCCGTCGACCATCGACAGACCGCGCTCGACCTCGCCGCCGAAGTCGGCGTGGCCCGGGGTGTCGATGATGTTGAGGGTCATGCCGCCGTGCTTGACGGCGGTGTTCTTCGCGAGAATGGTGATGCCCTTCTCGCGTTCGAGGTCGTTGGAGTCCATGACACGGTCGTCCACGTCCTGGTTCGCGCGGAACGCTCCGGACTGCCAGAGCATGGCATCCACGAGAGTGGTCTTGCCGTGGTCGACGTGCGCGATGATCGCGATGTTCCGCAGGTCATCGCGGCTGTTCAAAGGCATGTTTGAGTCTCACTCTGTGATCGTGGAGGCTGGCCGCGGACCGTGCGGCCTCCCTATTTTAGTTGATCCGCAACAATCGCTTTCACGCCGCCGCCGAACGCGGTCATATGTTCACCTCCGGGACACCCCGCAGGCCTGCGGAGCGGGCCTTTCTCCGATATGACGAGCCGTCCCCCCGGCCCGCCGTGTTCGGTCATAAGCTCGTGGGCATGCCGCTAGCGCCGTCGTTCGCCGTGATGCTCAGGACCGAGGACAACGTGCGGATCGAGGCCGCGCACACCCCGTCACGCGGTCCTGCCGACCTGGGCATCGTGCTCGCCCACGGCTTCACCGGCTCGCTCAGGGAACGCCCGGCCCGCCGCATCACCCACGTGCTCAGCGGGTTCGGCGGCGTCGTCTCCTTCGACTTCCGCGGCCACGGCCGCTCCGGCGGCGAGTCGACCGTCGGGGACCTGGAGATCCTCGACATGGACGCGGCGGTACGGCACGCCAGGGCGATCGGCTACGCCAGGGTCGCCGTCGTCGGCTTCTCCATGGGCGGGGCGGTGGCCGTACGGTACGCCGGACGGCGGGCGGCAGGCAGGGACGGGCGGGCCGGGCGGGACGGCGAGATCGGCGCCGTGGTCACGGTCAGCGCGCCCGCGCGGTGGTACTACCGAGGGACCAGGCCCATGCGGCAGGTGCACTGGGCGATCGAGCGCCCTCTGGGACGCCTGGCCGCGCGGGTCGGCAAGCGGACGCGGATCAGGAGCAGGGGATGGGACCCGGTGCCCTCGGCCCCCCACGAGGCGGTCGTGGACATCTCGCCGACCCCGCTGCTGATCGTCCACGGCGACGCCGACTCCTTCTTCCCCCTCGACCACGCCCACCAGCTCCACGACGCGGCGGGGGAGCCGAAGGAGCTGTGGATCGAGCCGGGCTACGGCCACGCCGAGTCGGCGGCGACCCCCGACCTGGTCCGCAGGATCGGCAGGTGGGTCGTGGCCAACTCCTGACCACCCTGGTTCACCCGGGCGACGCCCCGAGGGTGTTGACTGCTCTGCGTCTTTTGGTCGGGCCTGGTTTCGTGACCTGGTCTCGCGGCACAGGAGGGCGTATGCGCAGCATCTACGTGGCGGGTCTCGGGCGGGGGGACGGCAGGCAGATCGTCGAACTGGGCCTGATGGAGCTGCTCGCCCGCCGGGCCCACAGGACGGGGGTCTTCCGGCCGATCACCAGGGGAGACGACCGCACGCTCGAACTGCTCGGCATGAGATACCGGCCCGCCGCCGCCCAGTCCGGCGTCACGGCCGAGGCCGCCGCGGAGATCTACGCCGGTCACGGCACCGAGGAGCTGATCTCCCGGCTGGTCACCCGTTTCCACGCGCTCGAACGGGAGTGCGACGCGCTGCTCGTGCTCGGCAGTTCCTTCGCCACCGACGACCTGCCCAGGGAACTGGCGTTCAACGCCCGGCTCGCCGCGGAGTTCGGCGCCCCGGTGATCGTGGTGGTCGGCGCGCACGGCGAACGGGCCGAGGAGATCGCAATGGAGATGCGCACCGGCTACCAGGTCTTCTCCGACCTCGGCAGCACGGTGCTCGCGGTCGTCGCCAACCGGGTGCCGGCCGGGATGAGCGTCGATCCCGTTCTTCCCGTGCCCTGCTACGTCATCCCTGAGCATCCCTCGCTCTCGGCGCCGACGGTCGGGCAGGTGATGCGGGCCGTCGACGCCAGAGGGCTGCAGGGCGACGAGGACGCGCTGCGCAGGGACGTGCTGGGGTTCGTGTTCGGCGGGGCCACGTTGCCGGTCTTCCTCGAACACCTGACGGACGGGGCCCTGGTGATCACCCCGGGAGACCGGGCCGACCTGCTGCTTGCCTCCCTCGCGACGGAGGCGGCGGGCACCGTCAGGCCGTCCGGCGTGGTTCTGACGCTCGGCCAGGAGCCGACGAAGACCGTGCGGGACCTCACCGCCCGTCTGGCCCCCGGGGTGCCGGTGCTCTCCGCCGCGGCGGACAGCTTCACCGTCGCCACGACCCTGGCCGGGCTCGAAGGGCGGCTGACGGCCGACAACCCTCGCAAGATCGACACCGCGCTCGGCCACTTCGAGGCCCACGTGAACACCGCCGACCTCGCGGACCGGATCGAACTGGCCCGTCCTGAGCGGGTCACCCCGATGATGTTCGAGCACACCCTGCTGGAGCGGGCCCGCGCCCAGCGGAGGCACATCGTGCTGCCCGAGGGCGAGGAGGACCGCGTCCTGCGGGCCGCCGACATCCTCATGCGGCGTGGCATCGTCGACCTCACCCTGCTCGGCAGGCAGGAGGTGATCCGCAGGAGGATCGGCGACCTCGGTCTCGACCTGTCCGGCGTGACCGTCGTCGACCCCGTGACCTCCCCGATGCGCGGTCCCTTCGCCCGCGAGTACGCCGCGCTGCGGGCGCACAAGGGCGTGACGCAGGAACGGGCGGAGGAACTGATGGCCGACGTCAACTTCTTCGGCACGATGATGTTGCACCGCGGCGAGGTGCACGGCATGGTCTCCGGCGCCGCGCACACCACGGCCGCGACGATCCTGCCGGCCTTCCAGATCATCAAGACGGTCCCGGGCACCTCGGTCGTCTCCTCGGTGTTCTTCATGTGTCTGGCCGACAGGGTGCTCGTCTACGGCGACTGCGCGATCAACCCCGACCCCGACGCCGAACGGCTCGCCGACATCGCGATCTCCTCGGCCCGTACGGCACGGCGCTTCGGCATCGAGCCCAGGGTCGCGATGCTGTCGTACTCGACGGGGCACTCGGGCAGCGGCGCGGACGTCGACAAGGTGCGCCAGGCCACCGCCCTGGTCGCCGAGCGGGCACCCGACCTGCTGGTCGAGGGGCCGATCCAGTACGACGCGGCGGTGGACGCCAGGGTCGCCGCCGCCAAACTGCCGGGCTCCCCGGTCGCGGGCCGGGCGACCGTACTGATCTTCCCGGACCTGAACACCGGCAACAACACCTACAAGGCCGTGCAGCGCTCGGCCGGGGCCGTGGCGGTCGGGCCGGTGCTCCAGGGACTCCGCAGGCCGGTCAACGACCTGTCGCGGGGCGCACTGGTCACCGACATCGTGAGCACCGTGGCCATCACCGCCATCCAGGCGCAGGAACAGGGGTGACCGTGAAGCGTGTCCTGGTGATCAACAGCGGGTCGTCCTCGGTGAAGTACGCCCTGCTCGCCGGTGAGGACCGGCTGGCCTCCGGCATCGTGGAGCGGATCGGCGAGCCGGGCTCCCCGGTCGCCGACCACGGAGCGGCCCTCGACATCGTCGCCGACGAACTGGCGGGTCAGGGCCTGGGAATCGATTCTCCCGAGCTGACCGCGATCGGGCACCGGGTGGTGCACGGCGGTACGGACTTCACCGAGCCGACGTTGATCACCGACGAGGTGACGGCGATGATCGAGGAACTGGTCCCGCTGGCCCCGCTGCACAATCCGGGCAACCTGGCGGGCATCGAGGTCACCCGGCGGCTGCGTCCCGACCTGCCGCAGGTCGCCGTCTTCGACACCGCCTTCCACTCCACGATCTCCCCGGCCGCGGCGACGTACGCGATCGACAGGGAGGTGGCGGAACGGCTGAGAATCCGCCGCTACGGCTTCCACGGCACCTCGCACGCCTACGTCTCCCGGGAGGCCGCCGCGGAGGCCGGCAGGCCGGACGGAAACGTGATCGTGCTGCACCTGGGCAACGGGGCCAGCGCCTCGGCCGTCTCCGGCGGACGCTGCCTGGAGACCTCGATGGGCATGACCCCGCTTGAGGGCCTCGTCATGGGAACCCGTTCCGGGGACCTGGACCCCGGCGTCCTGACCTACCTCGCCAGGACCGGGGGGATGTCCTTCGAGGAGATCGACACGATGCTCAACCGGGGCGGCGGCATGCGCGGCCTGTGCGGGGACAACGACATGCGGGCCGTACAGGAGCGCCTCGCGGCCGGGGACCCCGACGCGGAACTGGCCTTCTCCGTCTACTGCCACCGGCTGCGCAAGTACGTCGGCGCCTACTACGCCGTGCTCGGCACGGTCGACGTGATCGCCTTCACCGGCGGGGTGGGGGAGAACTCCCCGCTGGTCAGGCAGACGGCGCTGGACGGTCTTGAGGCGCTGGGCATCGCCGTCGACCCGGGCCGCAACGAGCGGGGAGAGCGGGTCATCTCCCCTGACGGGACGGCCGTGCGGGTCGTCGTGATCCCCACGAACGAGGAGCTGGAGATCGCCCGGCAAACTCTTGCGGTTTTGCCTCGAACCAAACACCCATAAACCACGTCTACCTAAGTCAGATGGATGAGATCCGCCCCGAGCGGTCCATGGGACTCGGCCCTCCGCCCTCGGCGGGGGTCGTGGGACGCGCTCACCGGTGGTGGCCCAGCGTCGCGGGGGCGTGCTGGGCCGTTCATCCGTCCGCGGGCGTGCTTGTACGGCTCCGCCTGTACGGCTTCGCGGGGCCGTACAAGCACGCGTCGGCCCCTTGACGCCTCTCCCGCACCGGGACGGACCGGGGGAACGGATCAGGCGTCAGGGGCTTCAGGAGCGCCGGGGCCCGTCGGCCCAGGCACGCGATGGATGCGTGAGCGGCGCGGGTTTCGGCCGCCGTTGATGAGACCGAATCATGTTCTGTCGAACAAGGCAAGAGGTGAGGTCGGGGGACGGGAGGGGGGATTGTGATCTGAGGGGCAATTGTCTAAATCCCCGCAGACTGGTAGATAGTTCGTCAATGGTGCGGGAGTTCCATCGTTTCTCTGACAGGTCTCAAGATCGTCTTCTATAGTTTCGCTCCGGCCGTGAGGGGGTCTGGAGGTGAGCGAAGCGTGAGATCGAGTCGCTCGATCACGCTGGGAGTCATGCTCTCCACCCTGCTCGTGACGCCGGTCATGGCCGGGGCCGCCGCCGAGAGGGCCGCGACCGTGCAGGCCGCCAAGCCCAACCCCGAAGCCGAACTGGCCAAGCTCACCCGCGAGGCCAACGAGATCAACAAGCGCTACCGCGGGCAGGTGCAGAGCCTTGAGGAGACCCGGGTCCAGGCCAGCAAGGCGACACAGCGGGCCAAGAGCCTGAAACGCAGCCTGGCCACCGCGCAGACCGACGTCATGCGCTTCGCCCAGACCGCCTACATGGGCGGTGATCTGGACAGCACCAGCCTGCTGTCCTTCCAGGGGGACCCGGGCGCCGTCCTCGACGGCGTCTCGACGCTGTCCTACCTCGCGGGCCAGCGCGCAGGCCGGCTCAGCCGCCTGAAACAACTCGTCAAGGAGGCCAAGGACGCGGAGGAGGCGGCCACGGCGAAGGTCGTCAAGCTCAGGGACGACATCACCAAGCTCAAGAAGGACCGCGTCCGCATCGAGGCCCTGCTCGCCAAGTACGGCTTCCAGCAACCCGGCGGCAGCGAGGGCCTGACCTCCCGCATGGTCAACGTGCGCAACACGATCATGCGGAGCTTTCCGATGCCCTACTCGGTCGGCTGCCTGCGCCGCGGTGACCCCGGTGAACACGGCAGCGGCCGAGCCTGCGACTTCATGATGAGCACCGGTGGCCGCATGCCGACGGCCGAGGCCAGGGAACGCGGCGACCGCCTCGCCCAGTGGGCCATCGACCACGGCCGCGACCTCGGGATCATGTACATCATCTGGCGGCAGCGCTACTACGACATCCGCACCGGCACCGGCTGGCGAATGATGTCCGACCGAGGTGGCATAACCGCCAACCACTACGACCACGTCCACATCTCAGTCTTCTGACCAGTGTGGGGTGAATTATCGTCGTTTTTCCATATTGTTCCTGGGCTGGACTGTATGGGTGTCGGCGGTGACTCGGCTACTCTCTTGGCGGCCTGCCCGGACCGGCGGCCGGACTTCTCCGCACGCGTAGGCCGGGTTCCGCTTCAGCACTTCCTCGGTCTCTGGAACCTCCATGGGGCAGGCACGGTGAGTTCGGTGCTTTGGCGTGAGACGGCCTTCTTACGCCGGCCGAGGTCGCGTGACGTGTTCACGGATCGAATAATGATCCTCAACGCTTATTCGGACGCCTCCCGAGGAAGGCGATCGATGATGGCCTCGCCTCCCCGGAGGGCCGTTTCCACGACGCCGCCGGACTCAGGCCGCACCTATGAGAACGCCGACATCGGCGGCTCGTTCGCCTCCTGTCTCGGCCGAAGATCGCGATTTTTTCCCTAGGATTACGGTACGGCCCGGGGAGAGAGGGGTGATGTGGGATGAACGAGAGCGCTTCGGAGCCCGAAGAAAAGGGCCAAGTCCTCTGGGAGGTCATCTCCATCTCGTTGGCCGGAGCCGTTCTGATCTTTTTCCTCGGTCTGCAGCGGGGTTTCGCCTTCACGATGATAGGGGCGTCGGTTTTCTTCGTCTCGAAATGGCTGGGGCGACGAGACGGCGGAAACGGATAACCATGGGATGGGGTCTGACGTCAGGACGTCCCTCTGCGGCGGCGGGGAGGTTTCTGGACCGCCGGCCGGTGCATGACGTACGGCCCGGGCGGCGCGGTTACCGACCGCTGCCGCCCGTCCACACCTTGGTTTTCTGACCGGGCGGCAGGCGAGGAGAGCCTGGGCCTGCTGACTGCCTCTGGGAACGTCTGGCTCTGTTTTTCAGTCGCTTATGCGGCGCCCGGGACTTCGTGAAGTGAATTAGGCTCGTTCCGGTGGATGCCTGCCCCGGCCACACTGTTCGGTTGTCGAAGTCATCGAGGTTGTAGGCGGTTTTCTTGCGCGGAGGCGTCGTGGTCGATGAGAGCTCTGTTCGCGGTGTCTCGGATATGTCCGGACGGGTAGGGCTGGGGGCTCTCTGGTTTTTCTCGTTCGGCGCCGCGAAGTTTCGCCATGGTCCTCCCGTGCTGGTGGTGGCCCTGCTCGTCTGCGTCGCGGCCAGCGTTTCCTACTGTCTGTTCTGGCTGTACAGGAGATGGCGCTTCGGCAGGCTCTCCGACCGCGAGAAGGGGGAAGCAGAGGAGAAAACCGCCGAGGCCAAGGAGTCTCTCTGGGACTCATGGCAGGTCGAAGTCCTGTTTCTGGTCTACCTGCTGATCACGTTGAACGGGTACCGCGACGACATCTGGGTCTTTCTGCTTTATGCCCCGCTTCCCCTGCTGCTCGCGTCCATCCTGCTGAGAAAGGCGTTCACGGCTTTGCGGCGCGGGTCAGGATGAGGGCGTCCTGAAGTTCTCCGTGGCGGTCAGGAGGTTGGTGAGGGAGGTCCTGGACCGCTGGAGGGTGGTTATCTGGGTTTCGATGTCTTCGAGGTGGGTCCGGAGGTAGTTCTGCACGCAGGGGTGGATGTCGGGGCCCGGACCTTCGATGCAGGGCAGGATGTCGCGGATGGTCCTGGTGGGCAGGCCGGCTGCCAGCAGGACACGGATGTGGCCGACGACGGTGGGAGCCTCGGCGGTGTAGTGGCGGTGGCCGCTCGCGCTGCGGTGTGAGGTGAGCAGGCCCTGCTCCTCGTAGTAGCGCAGCAGCCTGACGCTCACGCCGGTCTCGCGGGCCAGTTCGCCGATCTTCATCCCACGCTCGGAGGACGTCTTCGCGGGAGAGGCGGAGCCGGGGGAGGCCGTACGGGGCGGGAGAGCGGAGGCGTCCGCACGGGACACGACCGGAGGCGGTGCGGCCTCTGAGGACGACGCGGTCGAGGAGACGGTCCTGCGGGTGGAGGGCCTGAGGGCGGTCCCACGCTTCTGAGGGGTGGGGGTTCGGCCCAGGGTGCCGGTCTGCACGGAGGTCACCTCACACGAGCGTTACGCGAGCGTCGATCAATCCAGAAGGACACCCCATATAAGGCACAAAGTAAGTGATCTCATCCGGAAGCGCCGCAAACCAGCATTGGTGATCTGCCTCACATCGGCTTGAATCTCACATCGATGTGAGCTCCTAGCGTTGCCGGCATGACGAACAACGCGAACACCACGGCAGTGACCACCACCTTCACTCTGGGCGGCGATCTGGAGGTGCGGCGGATCGGGTACGGCGCCATGCGGCTGGCCGACGGGCCGGACAAGCCCGCCGAGGCCTGGGCCGCGCCCATCTGGACGGCTCCCGCCGACCGCGCCGCCGCGCTGGCCGTACTGCGCAGGGCGGTCGAGCTGGGGGTCGGGATCGTCGACACCGCCGACGCCTACGCGCTGGGGGCCAACGAGGAACTCGTCGCCGAGGCCCTGCACCCCTACTCGGGAGAGGTGGCGATCGCCACCAAGATCGGTGTCGTACGGCCGAGCCCCGCCGAGTGGATTCCGCTGGGCAACCCCGCCTACCTGAGGCAGCAGGCCGAGCTGAGCCTGCGACGGCTCCGGGTCGAGCGCATCGACCTGCTCCAACTGCACCGGATCGACCCCAACGTGCCGCTGGCCGACCAGATCGGCGCGCTGAGGCAGCTGCGTGAGGAGGGCAAGGTCCGGCACATCGGACTGTCGGAGGTGACGGTCGAGCAGCTCAGGGAGGCCTCGGAGATCACACCGATCGCCGCCGTGCAGAACATGTACAACCTCGTCACCCGTCAGCACGACGAGGTCGTCGACTACGCGGCCGAGCACGGCATCGCGTTCCTGCCGTTCTTCCCGATCGCGATGGGCGGGCACGCGGGCCAGGACAGCCCGGTGGCGGCCGTGGCGCGCGAGGTCGGCGCGACCTCCTCGCAGACCGCGCTGGCCTGGTTGCTGCACCGCTCCCCGACGGTCATCCCGATCCCCGGCACGACCTCGGTCGGGCACCTGGAGGAGAACGTCGCCGCGCTGGAGGTCTCGCTGTCGCGGGAGCAGTTCGAGCGGCTGTCGGCGGCAGGCCTTGAGGCCGGGCAGGAGGGGTGACGGCGACGGACGGGATCAGGCGGCGATCCCCTTGGGACGAGGCCAAGACCGCCCCGAAGCCGCCGAGGAAGAGCCGGACACGTCGGAGAGTCCAAGGGCGGAGGCATCGGACACCCGGAGACGTCCGGGAAACCGAACACGCCGAAGGGCTCGGCATCCGGAAAAGCCCGGGAAACCGGGTCGCCCGAAGCTCGGCGGGAACCGGCGGTGGCTCCGCTTTTCTGAGAGTTTTTCGCAAAACGGGATTTCGCATTCCGCGATGCGGTTCCCACGCCGGTGGGGATCGGTATTGGGAGGCGTTTCCCGGTGGGAAAGTCGGGATGGGTGAGGTGGTCCGCCGGGTGAATCCCGTGACCGCCGGAGGTCACCGTGCGTGACGATCGAGGGTCCGGCGGGAGGCGGTCGCCGTACCCCGGGGAACGTTCACTTCTCGATCGACATCAGGTAAAGATCATGACAATCACTGTCGGTTGTCATGAGGGATGATAGAGCGATGACGAACGTTTCCGGGGAGACCCTCCGCCGTCGTCCCGCCCAGCGCCGAAGCCTCGAACGTGTCGAGCGCATGCTGGACGAGTGCGCACGGCTCCTCGACGAGGTGGGGTACGACGCCCTGACCACCAAGGAGGTCGCGCGCAGGGCCGAGGTGCCGATCGGCACGTTCTACCAGTTCTTTCCCGACAAACAGGGACTGGCGCGCGCGCTCGCGCTGCGCAACCTCGACGCCTTCCTCGGCCGCGTCACGGCCAGGCTCACCGAGGTACGGCTGTCCGACTGGACCGAGATGGTGGATCTCGCGATCGACGAGTTCGTCGCGATGAAGCGCACGACGCCCGGGTTCGCGGTCGTCGACTTCGGCGAGGTGCTGCTCACTCCGGGGGGCCCGGCGCTTGAGGGGACCGAGCGCACGCTCGACACGGCGCTGAGGAACAACGTCGTCGTCGCCGACCGGCTCAAGGCGATCATCATCGACCTGCTCGGCGTTCCCGGTGGCCGAGGGCTGGACAGGGCGCTGATCGTCGCGGTCGAGGCGGCCGACGCCGTGCTCAAGCTCGCCTTCCGCGCCCAGCCCGGTGGCGACCCCGAGCTGATCGGCGAGTGCAAGCGGCTGGTGCGCCGCTATCTGTCGGCCCATCTGCCGGACGACTGAACGGCCCGGCTTGACCTGGAGCGCACTCCAGGTGGGATGCTGCCGGACGTGAGTGTCTACACGCCGGGACAGGTGGTCGAGGAGACCGGTTTCAGCCTCGACACCCTGCGCTACTACGAACGGATCGGCCTGCTGGGAAGGGTCGGCCGCAACGCGGCCGGGCAGCGGAGGTTCACCCAGGACGATGTCGGCTGGCTCGGCACGCTCCGGTGCCTGCGGGACACCGGTATGCCCATCGCCGAGATGCTCCGCTTCGCGGAACTGGTCAGGGCGGGCGACCACACCATTCCCGACCGGGTCGCGCTGCTCGAAGCCCACGACAGGCGGGTCGAGGAGCAGGTGGCCAACCTGCGTGAGAAGCAGCGGGCGGTCCAGGCGAAGATCGGCTACTACCGTGACGTGGCCGACCTGCCGCCCGCCTGCGAGCCGCTCGTCTCCAGGGCCTGACGAAGCCGTACAGCGGCTTTGCTCCGCTCCTGCCCCTTCTTTCCGCTTCGCCTGTTAAACCGGAAGCGGGACCGGGGGAGGGGCGATGGCCGCACCGCGCGCGCGCCGGATCAACATTCCGCTCCGGCACGTCACCCTGACGTGCGGAGCCATGATGTTCGCGCTGCTGGCCAACGTGACCTATCTCCAGGCCTTCCGGAGCGACAGACTCTCTGAGGACCCCCGCAACCCCCGCGTGGTGATCACGCGTCTCGACGGGCTCCGGGGAGACATCCTGCTGCGCGACGGCACCGTCGTGGCGACCAGCGTCGAGAACGAGACCGCGGGACACAGGTACCGGCGCCTCTACCCGGGCGGGCCGCCGTACGCGCCGGTCACCGGGCATCTGTCGATCTACGGCGCCACCGGGCTCGAACGCGCGCAGGACGCCGTGCTGTCCGGCACCGACCCGCGGGTCAAGCTGCGCGCGCTGCTGGACGGCACGCGGGCGGGGGCGACGATCAGGCTCACCATCGACCCCGTGACGCAGCGGGCGGCCTATGAGGGGCTGCGCGCGACGGGACGGCCCGGGGCGGTCGTCGCCATCGAACCGGGGACCGGCGCGATCCTGGCCATGGCCTCCTACCCCTCCTACGACCCGAACCTCTACACCGACCCCGACGCCGTGGGACTGGAGCGGGCGGACAGGCGGCTGCGGGACGACCCTCGCGAACCCCTGCTGAACCGGGCGATCCGGCGCGGCTACCCGCCCGGCTCGACCTTCAAGATCGTCACCAGTGCCGCCGCACTCGGCTCGGGGAGATACCGCCCGACGACCGGCCTGCGCGCGCCGGCCGTCCTGCGCCTGCCGGGGACGGCCTCCTACCTGCGCAACGCGGGCGGTGCTCCGTGCGGGAACGGCAGGGCACCGCTGGCCTACGCCTTCCAGCTCTCCTGCAACACCCCGTTCGCGAACCTGGGCATGGCCCTGGGGCAGGAGACACTGCGTGATCAGGCCCGGGCGTTCGGTTTCGACGCCGACGACCTGACCGTCCCCATGCCGGTCGCGCGGAGCGTCTACCCGCAGGACATGGACCGGGCGCAGACCGCCATGTCCGCGCTCGGTCAGTTCGACACCAGGGCGACTCCCCTCATGATCGCCATGATGTCGGCGGCGGTCGCGAACGACGGCTCGCTGATGCGTCCCTACCTGGTCGAGGAGATCCGGCTCGCGGACGGCGCGCTGGTCGACGGGGCGGCCCCCTCGCCGTACCGCAGGACGCTGGACGCCGAGGAGGCCAACCGGCTCACCGCGATGATGGTCACGGTCACCAGGCCCGGCGGCACCGGGGAGGCCGCCGCCATCCCCGGCGTCGAGGTGGCCGCGAAGACCGGCACCGCGGAGAACGGGGTCCCGGGAGGGGACCACGCCGTCTTCACCGGATTCGCCCCGGCCACCGCGCCCAGGGTCGCGGTCGGCGTCCTCGTCGAGCACGGCGGCTCGGGCGGCGAGGTCGCGGCCCCCATCGCCAGAGCCGTCATGCGGGCCGTACTCGCGCCCTCCTCCCCTGGGGAGGAACCGCGGGAGGTCGGGGAGGAACCGCGGGAGGTTCAGGCCGAGTAGGCCTCGGCCTGCAGGCCGTACAGATCGGCGTAGAGACCGCCGAGGGCCATCAGCTTGCCGTGGGTGCCCTGCTCGACGACCCGGCCGTGGTCCAGGACGTAGATCCGGTCGGCGTAGCGGACACTGGCCAGCCTGTGGGTGATCAGCAGCACCGTACGGCCGTCGGCGTGCCGCCTGACCTGTTCGAAGAGGGCGTGCTCGGCACGGGCGTCGAGGGCGGCGGTCGGCTCGTCGCAGATCAGCAGCGGGGCGTCCCGGTGGAAGCCGCGGGCGATGGCGATCCGCTGCCACTGCCCGCCGGACAGCTCCTGACCGTCCTTGAACCTCCTGTCGAGCAGCGTGTCGTAGCCGTGCCGTAGCTCGGCCACGACCTGGTCGGCCCCGGCGACCTTCGCCGCGGCGGCCAGCGTCTCCTCGCCCCTGTCGGTCCCCATGCCGATGTTGTGCCTGGCGGTCAGCGGCCAGCGGGTGTGGTCCTGGGCGATGACGGCGATGTTGCGCCTGAGCCCGTCCTGGTCCACTCCCGCCAGGTCGGTCTCGTCCCACAGCACACGCCCGCCGTCGGGCTCGTAGAGACCGGCCAGGAGTTTGGCCAGCGTGGTCTTGCCCGAGCCGTTCTCACCGACCAGGGCGATCACCTCGCCCTGGTCGATGTGCACGGAGACCCCGCGCAGCGCGGGCGTCTCGGCGCCGGGGTAGGTGAACACGACGTCCTCGGCGGTGATCCGCTCGAACGTCTCCGGCGCCGCGTCAGGCCGTGCCGGGCCGACACGCCTTTCCGCCTCGGCGCAGAAGTCGAGGAAGTCGGTGAAGTACAGCCCCTCCTCGTAGAGCCGGTTGGTGGCGAACATCAGGTTCGACAGATAGGTCTGCCCCGACCGGATCGCCAGTACGGCGGTGCCCGCCACGGCCAGCGCCACCGCGCCCGAGGCCAGCAGCAGCCCGAGGGCCACGTAGACCAGGGCCGCCCCGAGCCCGCCGAGGGCCTCGCCGACCACCTTGGCGAAGGTCTGCCGCCGGGCGAGGTCGAGCCTGACGTCCTGCTCGGCGGTGGCGACCGCGTCGTACATCCGCAGCAGGAAGTCCCGCATCGTGAAGGAGCGCACCTCGGCGGCGGCCGCACGCTCGGCCAGCAGCTCCGAGATGATCCACTTGCGCCGGGAGACGGGAATGATCGCGTACATCGTGGTGTAGCGCATGCGCGCGGTGCGCACCGCGGCCCAGGCGTCCGGCAGCACCGCGAGCACCAGCAGCGGCAGGAGGACCGGATGGAGCACCCCGAGCACCCCGGCCGCGGAGACGATCCCGATGAAGGCGGTCAGTACGTTGATGGTCGTGCTGACGATCGTCCCCGCCGTCGTCACGCCGCGTGAGGAGGCGCGCTGGAGCGAGTCGTGGAAGTCCGAGTCGTCGAACGCGGCCAGGCTCACCTGGCCGGTCAGCCCGTAGAGCCGTTCCTCGGCGACCCGGCTCACCTGCGGGTCGAGCCGGGACTGCGCCCATCCGGAGCCCGCCTGCATCAGGGTGCGCAGGATGCCCGCGACGCCGACCAGGACGAGGCTGGGCAGGGCGGCGACGACCCGCTCCGGGGTCGGGCCCGCCTCGAACAGGGCGGAGAGCACCCCGGTCGTGGCCAGCAGCCCGAACGCGGTGAACGCGCCGCCGAGCAGGCTCAGCCCGATCGTGACGACGATGTCGCGGGGACTGGCCAGCCAGCCGAGCCGTACGGCCTGCGCGACGAGGGCGGGCAGCCGCCTGGAGAGGGCCAGGAAGCCGACGTCGGTCATCGTGTCGGCGTGGGCGTACCAGTCGGAGAGGTTGAGCTCGCCGAGCACCGGCGTGGCCGTCCTGCCAGGACCGGACGCCGCGTCAGGTTCGGGGGCGGGGCCGGGGGCGGGCGGAACGGGCAGGGAGTCGGGGGCGAGCCGAGGAGAGGGGGGAGAGGCTGGATCGTGGTCCGAGGGAGTGTCCGGCATGCCTGCAGTGTGAATCGCCCGACCGTCGATCCGCCATCCGCTGACCGGTCACGGTCAGTAGTGGCGATACGGCGGGCGGGCCCGATGGTGAATTCATTACGGTGTCCCAATAGGGAGAGTCAGGAAATCCGAGCATCTGAAATGGTGCTAAGCCTGGGCACGACACGGTAATTAGTGTCACACTTTCTGTGACTGCTGCCCCGCGATCTCGTTAAGGGCCGATGACACAGGACACCGCGCACATTTCTCCGACCGGCGGGAACCTCCCCCTGGAGCCCAACGACTTCGTCGGACGTCAGGTCGACGCCGAGGAACTCGTCGAGCTGCTGGGCGTCGCCCGCCTGGTGACCCTGTGCGGGGCGGGAGGCATCGGCAAGAGCAGGCTGGCGATCAACGTCGCGGGCCGGTTGGCCGCGGGGTTCCCCGGCGGGGTGTGGCTGGTCGAGCTGGCCGAGGCGGCCGGCGACGAGTTGATCGCTCCCCGGGTCGCCTCCGTGCTCGGCATCAAGGCCGAACCGTCCCGCTCGCTCTCCGAGACGTTGTTCGACGCGCTCGCCGACCGGCAGATGCTGCTGGTGATCGACAACTGTGAGTCGCTCATCGACGAGTGCGCCCGTTTCTGCAGGACGTTGCTCACGATCTGTCCCGAGGTGCGGGTGCTCACCACCAGCCGGGAGCCGCTCCGGGTCGCGGGGGAGACCGTGTGGCGGGTGCCGCCGCTCACGCTGCCGGAGGCGGACGGCCACGAGTACGCCATGGACAGCGAGGCCGTGCAGCTCTTCGTCAGGAGGGCCAGAGCCGCCGTGCGCGGATTCACCCTCGACGCGGGCAACGCCGACGAGATCGCCAGCCTGTGCGGGGCGCTCGACGGGATGCCGCTCGCCATCGAGCTGGCCGCCGCGCTGTGCCGGGTGCTGACGGTCGAGCAGATCCACGCCAGGCTCAGGGACAGGTTCCGGCTGCTCTCCGAGGGAGACCGTACGGCTCCCGCCAGGCACCAGACGCTCAGGGCCACCGTCGACTGGAGCTACCAGCAGCTCAAGGAGCCGGAACGGATCCTGCTGCGGCGCCTGGCCGTGTTCACCGGCGGATGGACGCTGGAGATGGCCGAGAAGGTCTGCGACGGTGACGGTCTGTGGGCCGAGGACGTCCTGAGCGTCCTGTGCGGCCTGGTGGACAAGTCCCTGGTGCTGGCGGACGCCGAGGTCGCGGGCGAGACGCGCTACCGGATGCTGGAGACGATCCGCCAGTACGCCGCCGAACAGCTGGAGATCGCGGGCGAGGAGCACGAGCTGAGGCGGCGGCACCGTGACCACATGGCCGTGATCGCCGGCCGCGTGCACCAGCTGATCGTCAGGTCTCCCCGCCCGACCTGGACCGAGATCTGCCCGGTGCTGGTGCTGCTGGACGAACTGCAGAGCAACCTGTGGGCCGCGGTCCGCTGGTCGGCCGAGGTGGAGGAGCCGGAGAACGCGCTGCGGCTGCTGGTGCTGCTGCGCTGGCCCACCATCGCGGGCGGCCGGTTCACCCCCGCCGACGAGTGGCTTGAGCGCCTGCTGTCCGCCGACAAGTCCGCGGCGCTCCCTCCCAAGGTGCGCGGCGACGCCCTGGTCCTGCGCGGGCAGGTGGCCTTCGGGCAGGGCGACCCCGCCAAGGCGTACGAGGCCTGTTCCGAGGCGGCCGACCTGTGCCGGGCGACGGCGTTGCACGGGCCGCTCAGCGGGGCGCTGGCCATCCTGGCCTGGGTCGCCATCTACCAGCGGCGCCCCGACAAGGCCCGGCGCCTGCTGGATGAGGCCCTGGAGGCGGTGCGCAAGGTCGACGACCCCTGGCACGAGATGGTGATCCGCTCGATGGAGGGGACGTTCGCGCTGTCGGAGGGGCGGGCCAAGGAGTCGCAGCGCTCCTTCGAGGCCGCGCTGGCCATCGCCCGCGGTCTCGACAACCACTGGGCCACCCCGGTGGCGCTCATCGGCCTGGCCCAGGTCGCCTGGACGCGGGGCGACCTGCTGGAGGCCCGTACCCACTACGAACAGGCCCTCGACCAGCTCAAGGACATCACCGCCCACTGGCAGACCATCACCTGTCTGTCCGGCCTGGGGCGGATAGCCCTGGCCCAGGGAGACCTCACGACCGCCCGCGCCAGGCTGACCGAGAGCCTGCGCCTGTGTCGCAGGACCGGTCAGCGGCTCGGCGTCGCCCGGCGGATCGAGACGCTCGCCCAGCTCGCCCTCGCCGAGGAGGACGACCACCGGGCGGTGCGCCTGGCGGGGGCCTCCGCCGCGATCAGGAACGCGATGAGCGGCAGTGCCATGCCGTCCGGGTTCGGCGCGCGGATGGAGGAGCTGCTCCAGCCGGCCCGTGCGCGTCTCGGTGACACGCTGGTCGCCCAGCTGTGGGCGCTCGGCAAGGAGATGACCCAGGAGCAGGCGGTCCGCTACGCCCTGGAGGGTGAGGACCGGGCCGAGACGCCGCTGCCGACGGGAAGGATGCCGGTGGCCGCCCCGCTGACCACGCTCACCGGGCGTGAGTGGGAGATCGCCGAGCTGATCGCCAGGGGGCTGAGCAACAAGGCCATCGCCGACGAACTGGTGATAAGCCCCGCGACCGCGGCCAGGCATGTGGCCAACATCCTGGCCAAACTCGGCTTCTCCTCCCGCACCCAGGTCGCCACATGGGTCGTGGAGCACAATCGCGTCTGAGGGTGACGTTCCGCCTACACACAGGAACTACACATCGACGGCCACGTAGATACACCTCGGGATACGCACTCCGGCGCATGCGGAGAAGCAGCAGGTAGCCGTACGTTTTCCTCGTGTTCGACCGATGACGCCCCGCCTTCCGCGCCACACCCGCCACAGCGGTCAGGTACGGCAGGCCCACACCATCCCAGGCGTCTCGGTCGGGCACATCGCGAACGTCGCGTGTCCCTCTCGACGGTCGAGGTCTCCTCGGAGGGGTGGGGACCGAAGGCCACGGGACATGCGGCAGCGGGTCCGAGCCGCGCAGGGCTCGGACCCGCACGCGTGAAGGGCCCCACGTCGAAGGGCCCCGTCCGTGTGAGAGGCCCGCGCGTGAAGGCTCCCGCGCCTGTGAGAGGCCCGATGTCTTCCTCTGCGATTTCCCACCGGCCGACAGCCGGTTCGAATTCCCCGTCAGCGCCGCAGAAGGCGCCACGGAAGACGCCGCAAATCACGGAACCCATCCCGGATCGGCGATGTTTCCGCAGGCCACCCGTCTTTCGGTGAATCACGGAAACGCCTGGTCGGGGAAAGGGGCATCGGACGTGGCCGGCCCGGATACACACTCATTTACATATATCTGTCGATGCAGGGCCGGAGCCGCCGCCCGTACGGTCGTCGGCATGAGACCGACCTCCTCGTCCATAAGGGGCACCGTTACCGAGGCGGTGTTCGGCTGCGCGCACGAGCGAGGTGACCGGCCCGCGTTGATCGATCTCGGTGCGGGGGTGGTCTACAGCCACCGCCGCCTGGCCGAGGAGGTGACGCGAGGAGCCTCGGGGCTGGTCAGGAGGGGCGCAAGGGGACGGCAGGTGGCCGGGATCCACGTGGACAACGTGGCCGCCCATGTCCTGGCGGTGCACACCGTCATCGCGGCGGGTCTCGTCGCGGCGCCCATCGCGTCCGGCAACGGACGGATGGGCGACCTGCTGATCCGCCTTGACGCCCGCTTCCTGATCACCACCCCGGGGTTGGCGGAGAGCTCGTTACAGGCGGCCGACGACTCCCGGGTGCGGCAGGTGATCGCGTTCGGTCAGGCGCGTGACACCGTCGACTTCGCCGACCTGCTGCTGCTCGCCCCGGCTCCGTTGCCGTCCCTCGATCCGTCCGTGCAGCCCGCGTTGCGGGTCGAGGACGGAAGCGTGCTCACCCATGAAGATCTGATCTGGCGGATGTGCGAGCTGGACAAGCTCGTCGCGCTGGAGAAGTCCGACGTCCTGCTGGTGACCTGGCCGCTGGTCTCGACCCTGGCTCTGGCGACCCTGATCGGGCTGGCGCTGATGCGCGGCTCCCTGGTCGTGGTCGCTCCGGGCCTGGCCGCGCAGGAGTTGTCGGCGACGATCCATGACTTCGGTGTCACCGTGCTGACGTTGCTCGACGGGACGGTCCAGCGTGTGTGACCGGGCCGTGCCGGCCGCCGCCGCTCCCGGGCGGCGGCTGCGGAGGGACGGGCACGTGTTGTTATCCGACTATGCCTTGACGTCTCGCGCTGACGGATGCGTTGATTGGTGTACAGCCTCTGACAACGTTGTCATCTTCTCCATGGGCCCTTCGGAGCCTCGACCCCGAAGGGGCGGCAAGACCATGTGACGACGGTTGGACGGCTGTGGCGGGCCCTGCCCACCTGACCTCCTACAGCGGGGGCGGACAGGGGGCACGACGGGGCCGCGGACAGGCCGAGGTCCTCCCCCGGTGGACGGGGCCGGGGAGGGTCGGCGGTCGGTCACGGCAGGGGAGTCGAGGGGCTCACCAGCGAGTCGCCCAGGGCGGTGCGGTGATACAGCACTCCGCGCCCCGTGCGGTTGCCCGTCACCAGGCCCGCCCCACGCAGGGCGGCCAGGTGGCCGCCGACGGTGCCGAGGCTCAGGCCGAGCAGGCGGACGAGCTGGCTGGTCGTAGCGGGAACCGCCAGCTCAAGCAGGACCCGGGCCCTGGTCCTGCCGATCAGCGTGGCCAGGCCGTCCGGCGTCTCATGCGTGATCCCCGTGCCCCGCGCCGGATATCCGATCGCGTACGGCCAGGCCTGTTCGAGGTAGGAGCTGACCCCGGAAACGAAGGGGGACGGCACGAAAAGAAGCCCCCGCCCCTCAAGGGCCACCTCCTGCCCGCCCGGAGCGACCTCGATGACCCCCTCGGGGCGCCAGCGCACCCGGGGGTTGAGGTCGTCCAGTGCGGCCGCCCAGCCGTAGGTGGCCAGCCGGCCCGCCCGCTGGACCACGTCCCGTTCCAGGATCGCGTGGACGCGCGGCCAGATGGGGGAGACGATCCGGGCCCAGACCGCTTCGAGGGCGTCGGCGAACAGTTCGACGACATCCGGCGAGAACAACACGTCAAGGACGGCCTCCGGGGGCCGGGGCATGCCCTCCAGGTTCCTGGCGATCTCCTGGTGCGCCTGGGCGGCGGGCGTCGCCCGTACGGCGGAGAGCTCCGTCTCGAAGGAGGTGTTCACCCCGTCGGGCGGCGGCGCGGGGAAGTCGGCGTTGTAGTGCCGCTCGCGGAACAGCGAGACCATCGGGCCGAGTCCCGGCCGCTCCGCCAGCAGCCGGCCGTACGGCTCGCGCGCCTGGCGTATCCAGGAGAGCCACACCCCGGCCTCCCATTTGCCCGACAGCAGCCAGAGGGCCTGCTTGGTCACCATGAGCGGGGAGATCGCGAACCTGCTGGTCACGATGTCCTGCGGACTGACCTTGATGAGATATCCCATTCGGCACCTTTCGGGAATGGTCGAAAGGTTAGCCTGCCGCTCCGGTGTCTCCCAGCATCGTGCCCATGCTCTTCACGGGGAAAGACGGCGCGACCTATTCCGAGGTCTTCGCCAACGGGCAGTTCCGGGTGCTGTTCGGCAGTTTCACGTTCCTTGTCGTCGGAGACCAGGTCAAGATGCTCGCCTTGGCGGCGCTGGTCTACGCCAGGACCGGCTCGCCGGGTCTGTCGGCGATGGCCTACATGCTGGCCTTCCTGCCGTACGCGGTCGGCGGGACGTTCCTGCTCTCCCTCGCCGACCGGATACGGCCGCGCGCCCTGATGATCGTCGGGGAGCTGGTCCGGGTGGTGACATGCCTGCTGCTGGCCCTCACCGGGATGCCGGTCTGGATGATGCTGGTGCTCGTCCTGGTGACGGGCCTGTTCTCACCCGTCTTCGGGGCGGCCCGCAGTGCCCTGCTTCCCGAACTGCTGCCGGGGGACACGTTCGTGCTGGCCAGGTCCGTGCTGTCCATGACGTCCGCGGGGGCGCAGATCGCCGGGCTGGGGCTGGGCGGCGGTGTCCTGGCCGTCGCGGGGCCGGCGGGGGCGCTCACCGCGACCGCCGTACTGTCCGTGCTCTCCGCCCTGGTGCTGCGCACCGGGCTGTCCGACCTGCCCGCCCGCGGTGTACAGCGGGGCGGCGCGGTCGCGGAGACGCTGCGGGTCAACCGGGACCTGCTCGCCGACCCCGGGGTGCGTGGGCTGCTGTTGGCCCAGTGGCTGCCCACCTCGTTCCTGTCCGGGGCGGAGGCGATGCTCGTCCCCTACCTGGGGGAGACGGCCGGGGTCGCGCTGGCCGCGGCGTGTGTCGGGCTGGCGGTCGGCAACCTCCTGATGGGGCGGTTCGCCGCGCCGTACACCCGGGAGCGGCTGGCGGCGCCGCTGGCGGTGCTGTCGGGGTTGCCGCTGCTCGCCTTCGCGCTCACGCCGGGACTCGCCGTCTCCGGGCTGGCGCTCCTGCTGGCCACCGCGGCGAGCGGCGCCTGTCAGCTCGGCCTGCAGCGCAGGTTCGTCGAGGCGGTTCCCGAACGGGTCAGGGGGCAGTCGTTCGGGCTGGCGGGGGCGGGCCTGATGACCGGTCAGGCGGTCGGCGCCGCCCTGGTGGGGGGAGTCTCCGAGGTCGTCGCGCCGAGCCTGGCGGTCGCCGGGGCGGGTGTCGCCGTGATCGTCTCCGCCCTCGTCCTCTGGAGGCACCTGCGGCCCGGGTCCGTGGCCGGGGCGTCGTGACCCGCTCAGGCGAGGCGCCACTCCTGGTTGGGCCGGCCGTAGACACAGGTCCACTGGTCGATGCCGGAGCCGTCGTCGGTGCCCGCGTTCTCGACGTCCAGGCATTTGCCGCTGTGCCGGGCCACCAGGATGAAGTAGCCGCTGTCGCGCTGCAGGAGCTTCCACTCCTGGTTGGGCTGGTCGTCGAGGCAGGTCCACTGGTGGACGTTGGCGCCGTTCCTGGTGCTGACGCCCTCGACGTCCAGGCACTTGCCGCTGTGGGTCGCCCTCAGGGTGTAGTAGCCGTCGCTGGTGGCGACCAGGTTCCACTCCTGGTTGGGCTGGTCGTCGAGGCAGGTCCACTGGTGGAGGTCGGCGCCGTTCCTGGTGCTGACCCTCTCGACGTCCAGGCACTTGTCGCTGTGCCGGGCCACCAGGCTCGCCCTGAACCGGAACCCCGCCTTCGTTCCTGTTTCACCCGTTCTCGCCGCACCACCCGTCGCGACGGCCGTGGACGGGCCGAGAAGGGGGACGGTGATCAAGGCGGCCGCCAGGGCGACGGCACGACCTGCGCGGATGGGCCCCATCACGTCTCCCGGTGCTCTGAAAGATCGACCTGCACTTATTAGCACGGATGACGGAGCGTTTCGGTGAGTCACGTCGTGTGACGGCTCTGTGTCGTGTTCTCAGGCCGACATCCGGCCCAGAACACCCCCGCGGGGTCAGGAGGGAGGCAGTTCTCCCGACCCCCTGGGGATGAGCCTGGTCGGCAGCTCGACGTGCTCGGCGGGACCGGGGTCGCCCTGGATGCGGCGGAAGAGCAGCTCGGCCGCGGTCCTGCCGAGCCCGGCCGGGTCCTGGGCGACCACGCTCACCCCCGGCACCAGCAGGTCGGCCAGTTCGAAGTCGTCGAAGCCCACCATGGGCAACCGGTGCCCGGTGCGCAGCACGGCCAGCGTCACCCGGCCGTTGCCGGTGAACAGCGCCGTCGGCGGGGTCCGCTCCGAGAGCATCCTGGCCAGTGCCGCCCCCGCTCGCTCGGGGGGACCCGTCGCGATGAGGGAGTCGTCGGCGGGCAGACCGGCCTCGGCCAGGGCCCGCCGGTAACCGCGCAGGCGCTCCGCGGCGGTGAAGATGGACGCGCTGTCGCCGATGAAGGCGACGCGGCGGTGACCGTACCTGATCAGGTGGGCCACGCCGGAGCACGCGCCGCCCGCGTTGTCGCAGATGACGGTGTCGGCCTCCAGGCCTCCCGGCCGGTCGGCGAAGACGGCGGGCGTGCCCGCCTCCAACTCCGGCCTGAGGTACTCGTGGTCGGCCCCGGCGGGCACGATGATCAGTCCGTCGACCCGCCGGGAGCAGAAGGTGAGGACGAGCTCGCGCTCCCGCCGGGGGTCCTCCCCCGAGGAACCGCTGAGCAGCAGCGAGCCGTACCCGAGGGCGACGTCCTCGACCGCCCGGCTGACACCGGAGTAGAACGGGTCGGCCACGTCCTCGATCACCAGGCCGACACTCGACGTACGGCCGCCGCGCAGCCCTCTGGCGCTCTCGTCGCGACGGTAGCCCAGCCGTTCGATGGCCGAGCGCACCCGTTCGGCGGTCACCGCGTTGACCCCGCGTTCGCCGTTGACGACACGGGAGACGGTCTTGAGCGCCACCCCGGCGGACGCGGCGACGTCCTTCATGGTGGGACGGCCTCGGGAACCGCCCGTGGCGGGACGGCGATGGGGGCGGTCGGTCACGGCCCGATCATCGCCCAGACCCATTTTTTCGACAATGTCGTCCCGCAACGGACACCCCCGCCCCCTGTGTCTAGATTATGGCTGTTATGGCCTGTCCGTGTGGGCGCGTAGCGCCCGGTTGACGAACGCCTCGGCCGATCCGAGATAGCCGGTCGGGTCGAGGGCTGCGTCCACCTCGCCGGGGGTCAGGGCGATCTCCGGATCGGCCAGCAGCGTCTCGCGCAGCGTGCCGCCTCCGTCGGAGGCCCTGGCGCACGCGGCGTCGACCAGCGTCCTGGCCCTCGGGGTGCCGCCGAGCCTGACGACGACGTGCTCGGCCATCATCAGCCCCCGCGTCGCGCCCAGGTTGGCCCGCATCCGCCCGGTGTCCACGGTCATCCCCTCAAGCGCCTCACGCAGCCAGGCCGCGGCGCTCCCGGTCAGCCTGAGCAGGTCGCTCAGCGTCTCCCACTCGGCCTGCCACGGCCCGGCCGCCCGCTCGTGCTCGTGGAGCATGCCGCCGAGCGCGGTGGCGACCAGCCCGGGGACGCGTTGCGCGCAGGCCAGAACCGACATCGCGGCGACCGGGTTGCGCTTGTGCGGCATCGCGCTCGAACCGCCCCGGCCCGGCGACGACGGCTCGGCCGCCTCGGCGACCTCCGGCTGGGACAGTAGTTTCACATCGGTGGCGATCTTCCCCAGCGTCCCGGCCACGGTGCCGAGGGCGCAGGCCAGCCGGGCGATCGGGGTGCGGTCTGTGTGCCAGGGCAGGACCGGCTCGGCCAGCCCGAGCTCCGCCGCGAGGTACGGCAGCACCTCGTGACCGCGTCCACGCAGCACGGCCAGGGTTCCGGCGGCTCCGCCGTACTGGACGGGCAGGCGCAGGTCGGTCAGCGCGGCCAGGCCCTGGTTCAGCGCGTTCAGCCAGCCCGCCGCCTTCAGCCCGAAGGTGATCGGCACGGCGTGCTGCAGGATCGTGCGTCCGGCCATCACGGTGTCCCGGTGCTCGACGGCCAGCCGGGCGCACGCGCTCGCGCACGCCGACAGGTCGGCGGTGAGCGGTGCCAGGGCACGCGAGGCGACCAGCATCGAGGCCGTGTCGTTGATGTCCTGGCTGGTCGCGCCGTAGTGCACGAACCGCCGGACCTCCGGCTCGACCCGTTCGCGCAGGGCCGCGACCATGGGGATCACCGGATTCCCCGTCGGTACGGCCGCGCGGCCGAGCTCGGCCAGGTCGAACCGCTCGGGCTCGCAGGCCTCCCGTACGGCGGAGGCCGCCTCCCACGGCACCAGCCCCGCCTTCGCCTGCGCGGCGGCCAGCGCCGCCTCGACGTCCAGCATCGCGGCCAGCCACGCCGCGTCCGACACCTCGGGCGCCGCGCCGCCCCTGGAGAACATCCCCGAGAACAGTCCATGGCGCGCTGACGAGGTCATGGTCACCTCTAGAAATGTCATGGCGACAGCCTGTCACGCTCCGGAGGAGGCGTAGGGACAAATAGAAAAGACCTCTTTGACGGGGAAGTGCCTTCCTTCCCGGATGTCGGCACCCGGTGTGGTTTCGGGCTGTTGCTTTCGGGTGGTTCAGGAAGGATGTCGGCATGGATTGCCTGGAGATCCTTATCGGCAGGGCCGAGCGTCTCGACCATGTACTGATCCGGGTCCCCGGCCGGGCGTTCCCCGGTCACGACGTGGCGCGGGCCGCCCTGCTCGGGTCACGCTGAGGCGGTGCCGAGGATGGAGGCGATCACGGCCGGGGTGTCGGACAGGTCGGTGAGGACCAGTTCGGCTCCCACCTCGCGCAGCGCGGCCTCGTCGCTCGCCCCCGTGGCGACCGCAACGACCCTGGCGCCGCCGTGGTGCCCGGCCAGGACGTCGTGCGGGGTGTCGCCGACCAGGACGGTGCTGTGCTCGTCGAACCGCTCGCCGTACTTCTCGGCCGCCCGTAGTTGCGCGAGCCGTACCAGGGGCGGGCGGTCGCCGTGGTCGAGGCCGTAGGCGCCGACCTCGAAGTCCACGTACTCGTCCAGGGAGAACGCCGCGAGCTTGCTGACCGCGATGGGCCGCATGTTCCCGGTGAGCACCGACTGCACCACGTCGGTACGGCAGGCCAGGGCCTTGAGCGCCTCCCTGGCGCCGGGCAGGACACGGCCGTGTTCGCGGATCTCGTGGATGCGTGCGTCGAAGCCGGTGGCGAACTCGTGGCACAGGCGCTGGAGCAGCGGCTCCGACGTCTCGATGCCGTGTGTCAGCAGTGTCGCGGTGATGATGGCCCGGTCGGTCCTCCCGGCGAAGGAGGGCAGTCCGTGCGCGGCCAGGACCCGGCCCGTCACGGTGGTGAACGCGTTCTCGTAGATCGTTCTGGTCAACGGTCCGACGGCGAGCAGTGTGTGATCGATGTCCCACAGAACGAGAGTGCGCACGAATCACATCGTATGAGGTGCTATGCCCCATTGAAGAGAAGACCGTGGTCAGCATGCGTCCTGTATGTGTAAGTTCGTTCTGCGGACGAATGTTCATTTTTGAACATCCCGCCCACCACCATGTCGCGACGACAGGGAGACGACCCCATGACGCTGATGGACGCAAAAACATGGACGGGACTGGTCTACGGGGACGGCTGGACCACCCCGCGCGGCGGAGACGCCGCGGTGGTGGAACCCGCGACCGGTGCCGAACTGGGGCGGGTCGGCATGGCGAACGCGCAGGACGTGGCGGAGGCGGCCGCGCTGGCCGTACGGGCTCAGCGGGAGTGGGCGGCCACCTCCTTCGAGGAGCGGGCGGCGGTGCTGCGGCGGGCCGGGCGGCTGTTCGAGGAGCACGAGCGGGAGATCCAGGACTGGCTGGTCCGTGAGGCCGGGTCCGTCCGCCCGAAGACGGGCGTCGAGACGCACATCGCGGCCCAGGAGTGCTACGAGGCCGCCGCGCTGGCCTCCCAGCCGCTGGGAGAGATCCTGCCGACCGCGAAGAAGCGGCTCAGCATGGCCCGCCGCGTCCCCGTCGGGGTCGTCGGAGTGATCTCACCGTTCAACTTCCCGCTGATCCTCGCCATCCGCTCGGTCGCCCCCGCGCTCGCGCTGGGCAACGCGGTGATCCTCAAGCCGGACCCGCGCACCGCGGTCTCCGGCGGCTTCTCGATCGCCCGCGTCTTCGAGGAGGCGGGGCTGCCCAAGGGCCTGCTCCACGTGCTTCCCGGCGGCGTCGAGGCGGGCCAGGCACTGGTCGGCCACCCGCTGGTACCGGTGATCTCCTTCACCGGATCGACCGCGGCAGGACGCAGGATCGGCGAGGAGTGCGGGCGGCTGCTCAAGCGCGCCCACCTGGAACTCGGCGGCAACTCCGCGCTGATCGTGCTTGAGGACGCCGACCTCGACCGGGCCGTCTCCGCGGCGGCGTGGGGCTCCTTCCTGCACCAGGGGCAGATCTGCATGACGACCGGTCGTCACATCGTGCACTCCTCGATCGCGGAGGAGTACGTCGCGCGACTGGCGGAGAAGGCCGAGCGCCTGACGGTCGGCGACCCGGCGGGCGGACGGGTCGCGCTCGGCCCGCTGATCGACGCCGGGCAGCGCGACAAGGTCCACGCCCTGGTCACCGGTAGCGTCGAGGCCGGAGCGAGGCTGGCGGCCGGAGGCACCTACGAGGGACTGTTCTACCGGCCGACGGTCCTCGCCGACCTTCCCGAGGGCGCCCCCGCCTACGCCCAGGAGGTCTTCGGCCCGGTCGCGCCGGTCGTGCCGTTCTCCACGGCCGAGGAGGCCGCCGCGCTGGCCGCCGACAGCGAGTACGGCCTGTCCCTGGGCATCCTCACCGGGGACGCGATGCGGGGCCTGGCGCTGGCCGACCTCATCCCCACCGGGATCGTCCACATCAACGACCAGACGGTCGACGACGAGGCCGTCGCGCCGTTCGGCGGGCTGGGCGCCTCGGGCACCGGCTCACGCTTCGGCGGGGGCAGGGCCAACGCCGAGGCGTTCACCGAGACCCGCTGGGTGACGGTGCAGGGCGAGATCGCGGGCTACCCCTTCTGAACGTGACCGAGCGGCCGCCGGCGCGTTCAGTCGCAAAAGGCGCGGGCGGCCGCCGCGGTGACGGTTGAGGTGTCGGCGGCGTCGCGTGGCCGGTTGCCCGGCAGCAGGGTGATCCTTGTGGAGGGGCCGTACGGACCGCACGCCTCCTGAGCGCCGAGGGCCGTCTTCCGGGTTCTTCTGGGCGCCGGGGGTACGGGACCCGCGCGGGCGTCCCTCAAGGCGGCGGACAGGGCTATGGGGGCACCGGCGCCGCCTCGCGCGGGGACATGGTCCGTCCATTCGGGTGATCGGGGAGTGGACGGGTCACGCCCCCCCCGGCAGAACAGCGCCTCGCCTGCTCTCGGACAAGGGAGAAGGCGGTCGATCGAACAGCCGTCGACCGGCCTCGGACCACGTCTCGGCCATCGGCCGGAGTCCCGTGCGGACACCTGTGCGTGTGGTCCCGGTCGTGTCCCCGGCACCCGGCGGCCACCTTTCCGTCCTACCGTTCAGATCATGATCCGCAGGCTCTCGGCCGCCACGCTGGCCGTCCTCGTCACCGGTACCGCCGTGGCCCTGCTGCAGCAGCCCAGGCCCGCGGCGGCGGAACACCGGGACCGGAATCCCGTCGTCATCGGCCACCGCGGCGCCAGCGCCCACCGGCCGGAGCACACCCTGCTCTCCTACGAGACCGCGATCGCGCTCGGCGCCGACTACATCGAGCCCGACCTGGTCTCCACCAAGGACCACGTGCTGGTCGCCAGGCACGAGAACGAGATCTCCGGGACCACCGACGTGGAGAGCCATCCCGAGTTCGCCGGACGCCGTACGACCAAGACCGTCGACGGGCGGGTCGTCACGGGATGGTTCACCGAGGACTTCACCCTGGCCGAGCTGAAGACGCTCAGGGCCAAGGAGCGCATCCCCGACCTGCGCCCGGAGAACACCGCCTTCGACGGGCTCGCCGAGATCCCGACCTTCGAGGAGGTCGTACGGCTGGCGCGCCGCAGCGGCGTCGGGGTCTACCCGGAGACCAAGCACCCCACCTACTTCGACTCCATCGGCCTGTCGCTTGAGGAGCCGCTGCTCGAGGTGCTCGGCCGGTACGGCTGGCGCGGGCGGCGTGACCCGGTGTTCGTCCAGTCGTTCGAGACCGCGAACCTGCGGGAGCTGCGCGGACGGACCAGGCTGCGGCTGGTCCAGCTGGTCAACGCCACCGGTGCGCCGTACGACTGGACGGCGGCGGGGGACCCGCGCACCTACGACACCATGCTCACCCCGGCGGGGCTGCGGGAGGTGGCGGGCTACGCGGACGGCGTCGGCGTGGACACCCGGCGGGTCGTCCCCCTCGACGCGGAGGGGCGAACCCGGCAGCCCACGACGCTCGTCCAGGACGCGCACCGGGCCGGGCTGCAGGTGCACGCCTGGACGGTCAGGCCGGAGAACTCCCAGCTCCCGGTGGACTTCCGGGCGGGAAACCCGGCCAGTCCCGTCTACCCGCGCGCGACGGGTGACGTGGCCGGGTGGCTTGAGCGGCTCTACCGGCTCGGGCTCGACGGCGTCTTCTCCGACGACCCCGGCGTGGCCAGGGCGGTCAGGGACCGGGTCCGGTGAGAACGGGAACCGCCGGCCACCCGCCCCTTGGGTGACCGGCGGTGGTCCTGGAGCGATCCTGGAGTGATCCCGGCGCCTCCTACGCGACGGCGACCTCGCCGTTCTCCACGAGGTCGTCCATCGGGCGCAGCTCGTCGGCGTAGCTCACCGAGACACGGCGCATCACCCCGGTGTCGCTGATCGAGTACTGGCCCAGGCGCCACAGCGGCGGCGAGTAGGCGTGGATCGAGACGCTGCCGTTCACGGCCCCGGTCAGCCGGTGGATGTGGTCGGGCCCGAAGGAGAACGACTCACCCGCCGAGACCACCGTCTCCAGGTGCTCGCCGCCGATACGGGGATTGCACTCAAGCAGCGTGCCGGTCACCACGCGGACCGCGCCGGAGGAGATGTCGTGGTCGTGCCAGCCGGTGTCGTCCTCGGGGCGCCAGCACAGCAGCCAGACGTCCACGTAGGCGTCCCGGTAGAGGGAGGCGTAGTGGCGGCCCCCCTCCTCGGGGAAGGCCACCTGGTCCTCCCAGCGTGACGGGTCCGCCGCCAGCGCGTCGACCAGGTCGCGGAGCTCACGCCGGTCGAGGGCGCGCTCCGGCAGGGCGTCGAAGCTCATCGGATGCCTCCCAGGAGACGGCAGCGCCCGCTGCCCTGGGACTGATTCACGTTCACTTGCGCGACTCCTTTCGGTTCAACAGACGGCTGGGGTTGGTGACCGCGATGGCGTGCCCGGCGGCCTCGCCGAGCGCGGGGTCGGGTGCGGTCGCGTACGGCTGGTCGGAGCCGTTGACCACGACGTCGATGCCGAGTTCGCGGATGACGGCGTCGATGGCCCGGGGACCGTAGGAGGAGGTCTCAAGGAAGGCGCCGGGGTCCACCTGGCCCCGGCTCTGGCCGCCCCGGCTGATCAGGCGCTCGGAGTGCAGCGGCGCGAGCCCGGCCAGCAGGGCGAAGCAGACCCGCAGGTCGGGGTGGCGGGCACGGCCGAAGGCGGCGAAGGCGTACCAGGAGGCGTGCATCTGCTGGACGTACGGCACGACGGCGGGCCACCAGCCGGGGCCGGTGGGCGTCCCGGCGGGGCCGGGGTGCACGAAGAGCGGCAGGTCGCGTTCGGCGAGCACGTCGAGCAGGGGCGCGACCCCGGCCAGCCCCGCCTCGTCGCCGATGGCCGTCGCGGGCAGCTGGAGCCCGGCGAGCCCCTGGTCGAGGGCCTTGGCGAGCCTGGCCGGGTCGACGTCGGAGAGGCAGGCCGCCGCCCACGCGCCGAAGGGGGCGGGCAGCGCCAGGGCGTCCTCGTGGTAGGCGTCGATGAGGGGCCAGGCCTCCTCGGGCGGCAGCGTCTCGATGCCGAGCGGGCTGGACAGTGAGACCAGCGCCAGCTCCAGGTCCTCGTTGCGCGCCAGCCGTACGGCGAGGTCGTGGTCGGCCGGGTCGACCTCGTAGGGGGGCTCGCCGTCCAGGTGCAGGGTCCAGCCGTCCAGGCGGGGAGGAGCCGTACGGCGGCGCAGCGCGTCCACGAACGCGGGCGCCCACAGGTGCTGGTGCACGTCGACGGCCATTTTTCTCCCCTTCCTTTCGTGGTATTCCCTACCTAGAATATAGGTAACAGCTCTGACCTTACTACGTCTCCGGGTGACACGGTTCAGTGAACCGATTCAGTGAATCGGTTCACCTTATGAGGGGCGATGCCCCGAACCATCCGGATGTACGGCATACCCCTGTTCAGACGGGGGTTCCGGCATAGGGTGGACAAGTGCCCCAGCCACGGAAACGAGCGACTATACGTGAGGTGGCGAAGGCCACCGGTCTCTCCCCGGCGTCGGTCTCCTACGCCCTGCGCGGCCTGCAGGTGTCGGAGGAGACCATCGAGCGGGTCCGGCGCGTGGCCGCCGAACTCGGCTACGAGGCCGATCCGATCGCCCGCGCGCTGGCCAGCGGCAGGACAGGGACGATCGGACTGCTCTGCGGCTCGCTTGAGGACCTCTGGCAGCAGGCCCTGGCGGTCGGCATCGGCAGGTCGCTGAAGGACAACGACCGGTACGCGCTGATCCTGGACGCCGCGGGCGATCCCTACCGGGAACGGACCCTGGCCAGGCAGCTGCGCGACCAGCGGGTGGACGCCCTGATCGTGCAGCCGGTCGACCCGGCGGCCGAGGTGTGGCCGGAACTGTGTGAGAGCCTGCCGGTCGTCTCGATCGGCGACGGCCTGGCGGGCGCGCGGACCGCCGGGGAGGTCGTCTTCGACAACCGGGCGGGGGTCACGCTGGCGCTCGAACACATGCGGGACCGGGGACACGGGCGCATCGCCGTACTCACCCCGACCAGGGCGAGCACCCCGGACCGCCCGGCGGACGTGCACGTGCTCGCGGAGGCGGGACGGCTGGGCCTGGACATCGAGGTGGTCACCGCGCCGCAGGCGCTCACCGCGGCGACCGGGGTGGCCGACGCGATGCTCGCGGACGGGCACCGGGCGTTCTTCTGCTTCGCGGACTCGATCGCCTACGGCGTCTACGCCGCCTCGACGGAACGGGGGCTGCGCATCCCCGCCGACGTGTCGGTGATGGGCTACGACGACCACCCGATGTCGGGGCTGCTCACCCCGGGGCTCACCACGGTCGACTGGGACATCGACGGCATCATCCGCGCCGCCGTGCGCACGGTGGTGGCCGCGGCCGACGGCAACACCCGCCGCCGGCGTATCGTCCAGGCCCCCGAGCTGCGCGAGCGCGGCTCGGTCGGCAGGGGGACGGCCGCGCCCGGCGCCTTCTGAACGCGGCGTCCGACACGCGAAAGGCCCGGCACCGTGGTTCGGTGCCGGACCTTCCTGCCGAGCGGACGGCCCTGTCGGGAGGCCGTCCGCTCATTGGCCGGTCCGTGGGTCCTCACGCGGGCAGGCGCCGTCGAGGGGACCCGGGATGGCCCGGTGTCAGACGCGCTGCCAGAGGGCCGGGACGTTCGGCGGCTCCCAGCCGGGCATCGCGGTGTGGCCCTGGAGGCAACGGTAGGTCGAGCCGCCGTAGGTCACGGTCGCGCCCGCGCTGTAGGCGGTGCCGGCGGCCCAGGTGCCACCGGGGTTCTGGGTCGAGGTCGAGGTCGGCGTCGGGTTCGGGCCGCCGTTGCTGGTGACCAGGGTGAGGCCGTTCGCCTGCAGGATCTCGCCGACCGGCTGGAAGTAGGTCGTGCCGCCGGAGGAGCAGTTACCCGTTCCGCCGGAGGTGACGCCCTGGGCCTGGTCGCCGGAGATGAACGAACCACCGGAGTCGCCGGGCTCGGCGCAGACGCTGGTCCGGGTCACCTCGTAGACGGTGCCCTCCTGGTAGGCGACACTGCTGTTGAGCTGCTGGACGGTGCCGCAGTGCCAGCCGGTGGTCGAGCCGGAACGGCAGACCGAGGAACCGACCTGGGCGACGGTCGAGCCGTTCACCGGGATCGTGGCACCGTTCTGGACCACGACGCCACGCGGGGTCCAGTTGGAGTTGGTGGCGATCCAGGAGTAGTCGCTGCCCGGGAAGACGGAGTTCTGGAAGGTGCCCTGCGCGACCCGGTTGGAGCCGCTGGTGGAGCTGCCGGTGCTGCCGCAGTGACCCGCGGAGACGAAGCCGCTCTGGCCGCCACGGGTGGCGGAGAAGCCGATCGAACAGCGGCTGCCGCTGCCGATGTAGTAGGCGTCGCCGCCGCGCAGGTCGTAGAACGTCCTGGCCTTCTCGCTCGACTGCTCGACCTTGACCAGCGCCTTGTCCACGCCGCTGGCCGCGACGAAGGACTGGCCCGCGGCGACGTCGGAGGCCAGCACGACCACCGAGTTGTTGCGGACGTCGAGGTACCAGGCGTTCACCGAGGAGGGGGAGGACTCCTTGGCCTGCCGGTTGAGGCCCTCCTGGGCCGCGGTGAGCGCGGCCAGCGAGTGCTTGACCAGCTTGGCCTGGGCGCCGGTCTTGAGGATGGCGGTCAGCTGCTTGGAGTCGCTGGTGGCGACCACAAGGTCGGAGGTCGGGCCGGTGACCCAGGTGCCGCCGTAGGCGACGCCGAGCTGCTTGGCGACGACGGGCTCGACCTTGGAGGCCGCGCTCTCGTTGACCAGGCGGGTCGAGGCCTGCTCACCGGTGATGCCGAGGTCGCGGGTGAGCGCGGAGACCAGTTCGGGCGCGGGCTTGACGACGGCGGCGGCCTGGGCCTTCGCCTGAACATAAAGGGGATCGGCGGAGGCTGCGCCGGTGGTTACGGAGGCGAGGGCGGGGGTCGCTACCAACGCGGCGGCGAGCGTGACGCCCACTGCCACGGCATTTCTGCGGAGCATGTGATCTCTCCTCGTGTCGGGGGGTGCGCCGTCAACGTAACGGTTAGGACACAAGGAGCGGCTCTCTCAGAACGGCCCTATCACTGTGCTATGAAGATTTAACCGACATGACTTGTTAAAGGGTGACACTGTTAGTCAACTCCGTCATCCCTATCTGGTACGTAGGGCGGAGGACGTCGGTTCAACGGGGCCGCGTCCATTGTGGGCGCCCCATCAGATTCTTTCGAGGGGACGGTCGCCTTTAGGTGACGGGAGAATCGGGAGCGGGAGGGCCGCCGAGACCCGAGCGTGCATTGACCCGCCTGGTCCGCGCATCGCGGATGTCCTTCCTGGTTTTGTCGGTGCCGGCCGATACCGTGACAGTGTCGTTGCCGAACGTGAGGTGGGTGGGGTGTGCGCAGATCGTTCACGTTCCTGTGGCGCCCTACCCGTCACCAGGAGATCGCGCTGGCGGCGTGCCTGGACGATCACCGGGTCCTGTACAACGCCGCGTTGGAGCGCCGCCGCACGGCTTACCGCAAGGCGGGCGTCACGATCCGCTACGGCGAGCAGTCGGCCGACCTGAAGCACATCCGGGCGCACCGGCACCGGCCGGTCAAGGGCCGAGTGAAGACGATCGGCGTCAAGCGGGAGGGCTCCCGCTGGTACGTGATCCTGTCGTGCGACGACGTGCCCGCCGAACCACTTCCCGCCACGGGCGCGGTGGCGGGTATCGACATGGGGGTCGCCTCGCTGGTGACCACCTCCGGCGGTGAGCACGTCGCCAACCCGCGCTATTTCGCTGTGACCGCTGATCGTCTCGCAGCGGCGCAGCGGGCCCTGGCCCATAAGAAGCGCGGCTCGCGGCGGCGCCGTAAGGCCGCGGCACGGGTCGCCGCCCTGCACGGCAAGGTCCGCCGTCAGCGTCTTGACCACGGGCACAAGGCCGCGCTCGCCCTGGTCCGCGCCTATGACGTGACCGTGCACGAGGATCTGCGGATCGCGAACATGACCCGTTCGGCCGCGGGCACGGTCGAGCGGCCCGCAGGGAGCGGAGGAGTCACGTCATGGTGCGTTACCCGGGTCGTTCCCAGCGGGGGAACGGCCGTCCGCCGTTCCCCCGGCCTGGTCGCGGCCTTCCGGCGCGGGTCGTCAGTCGCCGAGGACCAGGTCGAGCAGCCAGCTCACCAGACCGACGATGATCGCGCCCCAGAAGGCGGCGCCGAAGCCCTCCACGTGGAACGACAGGCGGAGCTGCTCGGCGATCCAGCTCGTGAGCAGCAGCAGGCCGGCGTTCACCACCAGGGCGAACAGGCCCAGCGTGAGCACGTAGAAGGCGCAGCCGAGGACCTTGATGATCGGCTTGAGTACCGCGTTGACGACACCGAAGACCAGGGCGACCGCGATCAGGGTGACGATCTGACTGCTGGTGGACGTCGCGGACACCGTGATGCCGCTCACGAGCTGTGTCGCCGCCCACAGGGCGGCCGCCACAACCAGGATCTTGATGATGATTCTCACGTTCGGGCATCCTCGCATGGGGGTCGGACGGGCATACCTGGACACTAAACAGTCTGGGACGCGTCGGCGCGGCTGTTCGGTCACGGATTCGGGGTCACACCGTCGCGGCGTGGTGGCGCACATGCATGGGCGATGCCGTACGCGGGCAGAACATGAATGATCGACGCGATCTGGGGGCAGAAGGGCGCGTGAGGGGGTGAGGAAGTTGGAGACGGACCAGCTTGAGGCGCTGTCGGCCCAGGAACTGCATGATCGGGCGGTCCGCTACGCCGTGCACCACGGAGACTTCGCCTTCCTGTGGGAACTGCTCAAGGTGATTCCCGCCGCGGAGGCGTCAACCGGGAACGAGGACGAGACGGCCAATGATCTGAGCCGGGTCTCGGCGCTGCTCAGCGACGCCATGGCGTCCGGTGAGGGGGAGCTCGGCGACGCGCTCCGTCCCTTCTACATCGAGTACCTGTCGCAGCACCCCGACGCCTGAGACGCCCGCTCGTGCCGGGCACCCGCCGTACCGGCCGCCTGGGTAGGGTTGGCCGGGGAACACGGGGAGGAGCGTCATGGCTCGGGTGAACGTCGAACGGACCGAGAACGGCTTCGTGGCCCGCAACGACCGCGGGGCCGAGGTCGTCATGGGCGGCGGCGACGAGCAGGGGGTCTTCACCCCGGTCGAGTTGCTGCTCGCCGCGCTCGGCGGCTGCAACATCGTCACCGTCGAGCCCCTCACCGCCAAGCGCGGGCACCGGCTCGTGCGCCTGGCGATGACCGTCCAGGCGGAGAAGGTCGAGCCGACGCTGCTCGGCCCGATCACCGTCACCTACGACGTCGAGCTCCCCGAGGGGGACGACGCGGCCGACGAGGTCTTCCGTGCCGTGGCCAAGCGGGTCGAGGAGCGATACTGCACGGTGAGCCGGGCGCTGAGGGAGCAGACCGAGGTCAGGCTCGAACTGCCCGAGTGAGGCTCCTCCCTGAGGAGGACGTCCGGTGATACCGGGTCATCTCCGGGTGTAGGCCCAAAATCAACCCTCGGATGACGTGCTCGTTACGTTCGCTTCTGTACTGTTGAAGCAGGTCAAGGGGTTCTGCGAAGCCCGGGGGAGCTGCAGCAGGAGACTTTTCACCGGAAACGGACGCGAGGGGGATCGCGTCCTAGAGCGGAGCCGCCGGAGTCTTGGGGGAGGCGAAGGCGGGCCCGCGATGAGGCCGGGGCTGGATGGTTGGGGGACCATTCGGCCCCGGGACCTCTTTCCAGGCGAGGGCCGGGCGGTTGGGGGGCCGCCCGGTCCTCGTCTGTCTTCTCCGGATGTAGCCGATGTGCGCCGCCGTGCGGAGGACTGCTAGAGTTACCTCCGTCGCAGGCGCCGCTAGCTCAGTTGGTTAGAGCAGCTGACTCTTAATCAGCGGGTCCGGGGTTCGAGTCCCTGGCGGCGCACCGCACAAGGCCTCAGATCAGTGACACTGATCTGAGGCTTTTGATTTTGGCATCACGCGTGCCTCATGTCCGGAACGCACCTCTGTGCCTCGCTTGGGCGGCTCAGGACCGGTCGGTTTCTGGATGGACGACTACGGCACCAGAGCAACTGATCAGCATTGTTTTCGGATCTGGAGGATTGAAAACTGCTGATTGTGTTGTGATGACGCCATGCACAGCACGCTCGGACCGGACTGGGCCATCAGGGGGCTCAACCAGCGGGCCGGTCGCTATCCGCTGTCGGTTGAGGCGCCGGTACTACGGGCTGTCGAAGCGCTCGTGCCCGGGGTGTCGACACTGACGCGCTACATCCGCTACTACGCCTTCTACGCCGCGCTGGCGGCTCACTGCGCTGAGAAGAACCTGGATGACGAGGGGTGTCGGCGGCTATTGCGGTGTGGTGAGGTGGTCTTCGCGGCAGCCCATCACGAGGTACCGGCGGAGACGCCCCCCGGCCCCGCTCACGGTATCGACCGCGTTCGTGCCTTCTACGGGGATCGGCTGGATCTCGCCCGGGCCGCGGCCGAGGGCAAGGACTCGTATTCACCACGTTCCCGAGGCTTCTGGGAACAGTACGGGGGACCTAGCGCGGTCCTTGGCACCACAACGCTTGACGAGGGGGCACTGCGGCCCGGACGACACTCCTGCCCTCACGACGTGCGGCTGCTGTTCCAACCGGTCTTCTCCCTGGCCGAGGCCGATTCGGTGTCTTCCGAGGAACTGGCGGCTCTCAAGGACGTGACCCTGCAGTCGGAACGAAGGCCCGAGGCGCCGTGGATGGTTGATCTATTCACCGCCTCACGGGCGGGAAGGCACGATCCCGCCGAGTGGGAACCCGATGACCTGATTCGACGGGCCAGCCTTCGTGTTCTCGCCCGAGCCGTTGAACTCTACGGCGCGGAAGGCGGTTCCTTCGAGGAGGTGTTGCGCTCGGCCGTGGCGTTCGGCGACCAGATCGACGTGGATCCAGTGCTGTCGTCGATCGAACAGAGCCAGGGATGGCGTGGCGTCCTCCTGCGTCATTACTCGATCGGCGCCTGGCGGCGCCTGTGGGCTGCTCTGGTCGCCTCGATAGGAGGAGAGGACGGCGACGCGGATCGAACCCGGGATGAACTGCGCGCGTGGCTGGCTGACCAGCTCGATGACACGCCCGTCGGCGTCGTTCTGGATGAGCTGGGTCCCCTGCAGGACAGCTCAGGACACCCGCTGCCCCGGGAACGTCAGCTGCTGGCGGCAGGGGACCGGCGCGAGCCGCTCACCAACGTCAAACTGCTCCTGGCAGGCGCGCTGCGAGCGCAGGAGTTGACGGGCATAGCTCAGAAGACGTTTCTCGGCCCCAGACGACGTGGAATGGGCGAGATCCTTGATCCAACATGGGTGCGTTTCCTGGCGGAGGATTACCGTGCCCGCTCCTTTAAGGACCTGGGCGCTCGGTTGGTGGATGACATGCTCGCCCAAGCAGCCCGGATCGCACGGGCAAAGATGCGCCGTGACCCGGTGACCGGCAGGCTGCTGCTGTTCTCCCGTGTCCACGAGCGCAACGACCGCTTCTTCAAAACGAGCAACGAAGGCGACGGTGACATCGGCCTGCGCGTTCAGCAACTCGGCGACTTCTCTCTGCAGTTGAGCCTTTTCGACACCATTGGGGGTGGATGGACCGTCACCTCCGAGGCCCGCACCGCGCTGGAGCTGGTATGACCGAGGAGACGTCGAGCTGGCGTTTCGCCTCCCCCCTATCGCTGGTCAACGACTGGCGCGACCGTGCCGACCAGGCGTCCCTGCGTGAGCTGGTGTTGTTCGGTTTCACCGTCGATCTGCCCTTTCTTGAGCAGGTCGTCGTCTCCACCGCCCGTGTGCTGGGCGCACGGATCACAGTTCTGGGCGACGCGGGCCAGGGGATGTACGACCCGATAGACGTTCGCCTGGCGGGCAGTTCCTACCTGCACAGCCTGGTCTCCTGCACCGGGGCGTTCCACCCGAAGCTCGCTCTGCTCATCGGCGAGGAAGACGTGTGGATGGCCGTCGGCTCCGGTAACCCCACCCTGTCCGGATGGGGGGCGAACGACGAGCTGTGGACCGTCGTCGCCTCCGATGACGGTGGCGTACACCCTGCGATCGCTCAGGCCGGGGAGTGGCTTTACCGGCTGGCCACCACGCCCGAGGTGAAGATGGCGCCGTGGTGCGCCGAGCTTCTGTGGCACATCGCCACGGACCTCACCGGTCGCCCGATCACAGACGGTATGACAGAGGTCAGACTTCTGGACAACCTTGATCTGGCGTTCTTCGATCAGCTTCCCCGGGGGCCTGTGGACGAACTGTGCTTGTACGCCCCCTTCATCGACCCTACGGGGGAGGCTGTCAGGCGTCTGATCGAGCGTTTCGAACCTCGGGAGACGATCCTCGCAGTGCAGCCCCGATGGACCAGCTATGACGGCAGCGCTCTGCTCAACGCCCTCGCCGGTCACGCGGTCCGGTTACGCCTGTTGCCCGAGACCCATCTGCGGCACGGCAAGCTGATCCAATGGCGTGTCGGGGACAGGCGGCTCGGGCTCGTGGGCAGCCCCAACCTCAGCCGTGGCGCCCTGATGCGCTCGACCGCTGAGGGCGGCAACTGCGAGCTGGCCGTACTCTCGCCTCTTTCCAAAGACCTGATGCCCTCGGGGGAGTCCGCGAGCCGTGAGACTATGACGGGCCGCTCCACGATCAGGCCGTCACGGTCATCGCCGTCCCTGGTGTTGCTTGGCGCGTTGGTGCACAGCAACGGACTGGAAGTGACGCTGGCGAGGCCGCAATCGGTGGATGTCAGAATCGACAGTTCGCCGGACGGCTCCCCCCAGTCGTGGCGGGCAGTCGGCGTCATACCGGCTGGGGAGGTGGCTCTGTTACTGACGGTGCCCGAGGCTCCGGGCTCGGTTATCCGTGCGGTCATGCACCGGGTCGGCATCGGTGTGGTGGAGTCTCCACCAGTTTTCGCGGTCAGTCCGGCACGGTGCGCACCCCGCGTCGTGGGAGAGCAGGAGCCCCGCCTTCGCCGGGAGTACACCGTCGAGGAACTCTTCACCGACCCCGTGCTCGCACGGCGGTTCACCGCGGATCTCGTCCAGCTGGTGGAGGTCCTGCCGCGGGGTGTCCGCGTCCGGTCGGCGGCGGGCAGCGGTGACGGTGTCGCCGTCGGATCCTCGATCGAGGACAGGTGGACCGCTCATCTGGAGGAATGCAGAAGGATCCTCGGAACCTCGTTCACCAGGTTGATATATGGGCTCGGAGCCTCTGGACTGCCGGACTCCTCACGGCTGTCCCTCTGGAATCACGTCTCAAGCGTCAAAGATGAAGGAGAGGAGGAGGACGACCCCCAGGAGGGTGCCGACCCTCCGGGGGAGGTGGAATCCGCGGATCGCCATCTCTACCGGCAATGGGCTATGCGCTGGGTCGATGCGGTGACCCGCAAGGACGCCGAGCTTCCGCCGCTGCTGACGCGCATGCTGATAGCCGGCATCTACATCAAGCTGCTGGCCGCCGGTTTGTGGCGTCTTTCGGACGACTCCTGGCGAGAACCTCTCGGTCGGCTCGCCCAGGCCCTCGTACCCCACGATGGTGACAACGTGCCTGTCGAATCCCGCGGTCGGCTGTGTGCGGTGATTGCCACCTGTGCGGCCCTGCTGTGTCAGGACGTCTTCCTCACCGGTGGGAGACCGAACGATCTTCTCGCCGCTCGTGTCTGGGCCACCGTCAAACCCTTGATCGCCGAGGCGGACCCTGAGCTGGCGGAAGACATGCTTCTCCCGCCTGTTCAGCCCCGCGCTCGCGTGGTCTCGGCCGGGAGCCTCCGTCGTCTCATCGAGCTGGCCGCCACCGACGACCCTCTCGCCGAGATGAGAGCCGAGATCGACGCGGCCGGCTGGGAAGTCACCGAAGAAGGCGGGGTGTGGGAGATCACCGGGAGTTTCAGCAATCCCACCCTGGTCGCGGCACGCTTGGCCACAGAGATCGGCAAGTCAGGAAAACCAGCTGTGGTTCTGGCAAGGGCCGGGACGAAACAGACTCTGATCGTGTGGCGGTCACCTGAGTTGGTACTTCTGTCTGATCCTGGACGAACGTGGCGGGTCTACAACATTACGGCATCGTTCTCACCCGAGTCCCGCTTCGCCTCGGCGGACATCGGTTCTGTTCCCGGCCTCATCGGTAAACCGCGGAGTGTCTATCTCGCGCCGTCCGCCGAGGTGGATCGTGTGATCAGTAGCTGCGGCTTCGAGACTGTCGCGCTGCGTGACCTGGTCCTCCGGGGTAGAACACACGGTGACGCGCCCGAGGGCGGAAACGTGTCCTGAAGTCGCTGAACCGGAGATCGAACGGTGGAGCTTCTCGGCAGGTGATGGGCGACTCCCGTTAGCGGCCGTCACCTTGGGAGTGAGGGCCCGGATGAGATGTCTACCGGGCGATCGGATCGGGGTTCGAGTCCCTGGCGGCGCACCACACACGAACGAGGCTCAGGTCATCTTGACCTGGGCCTCGTTCGTGTTTCCCGGCGGAAGGGGTCTCACCCCGGCGCCAGGCGTTCGGTGGACGGCGTGTTCCTCGGCGGTCCCACGACGGTGCGGATCGCCAGGTAGATCAGCAGTCCCATGGGGGAGAGCAGAAGCGTGAAGACCAGCAGCGGTCCCATCAGCAGCGGGTGGACCCGGCGCTCCCTGGAGTCGAGATACATCCAGCGGGCGATGAACACGTCGAAGGCGATGACGTGCGCCCACAGGATGGCGGCGCCGTCCCTTCGCCCGAAGAAGGCGGTGATCAGGTCCAGGTCGGGCCTGCTGACCACCTCCCACAGGTCGGGGAAGCGCGGGATGGCCAGCGTCAGGTAGATCGCCAGCTGCGGCAGGATGATCAGCGGCGAGGAGATGATCCGGTGGGTGATCGACCAGGTCGGGGCGAAGACCATCAACGCCCAGAACGGCACGGTCAGCGGGAAGGTGATGGTGAAGAGGGTGTCGACCGTCATGACAGCCCCTTCCCCACGGCCGCACGCACGAGAGGTTGCCTGCGTCCGAACGTCACGACCAGCCCCGCGGCCACGACGACCGCGCCGGCCAGGGCGGCCAGGGCGGTCAGGGTGAGGGCGTCGGGGTGGATCAGCGGCTGGGCCCGGCGCGCCTGCCAGGTCAGCAGCACCACGAGCCCGGCGTAGCCGAGCCCGGCGGTCCACACCAGGCCGAGCCGTACACGCTCGGGGGCGAGCGCGGGCAGGCGGCGGGAGAGCGCGGTGAGCAGGAACGCGAGCACCGGCATGACCTGCAGCGCGTGCAGGCCGATGGCGTGGGGGACGCGCATGTCGCCTCCCGTGGTGCTCCAGCCGAGGATCGGCATGCCGGGGCCGCCGTCGGGGACGCCGACGCTGTGCGCGCCCGCGGCCAGGGTTCCCGCGGCGGCGGCCTCGGCGCGCCCGGTACCGCCCACCATGTAGTAGGCGACCATCATGCCCAGCAGGCAGACCAGCAGCCCGAAGCGCAGCCCGGCCGTGGTCACCCGGTCACCGGTCTGCTGACGCAGCGCGAGCACCGCGACGACCATGGTGACGACCGCGAGCATCGTGACGAGCATGCCCATGACGCCGAAGACGGCGGCGTCCTGGGGGGTGCTGATGTTGAAGTGACTGTGCCTGCCCCGCGCGGCCTGCACGACGATGAGCCCGACCCCGACCGTGGTGAGCCCGACGATCGCGGTCCCGGTCTTCCTGGCCAGTTCGGGCGTACGGCCGAGCATCGGCAGCAGCCAGGCGAGCGTCAGGCTGTAGACCATGAACGACAGGGCGAACTTGAACGGCTTGAGCCAGACGGAGGCGCCGTCGAGGGTGCGCTCGTCGACGAGCATGCCGGCCGCGCTGAACACGGCGAGGCCGGTCAGCACGGCGCTGAACACGACGAGCGGGCGATGCCAGCCGGAAACGAGGCGGAGGGTGCGTGTCACGGCACCTCCCAGCAATGGATAATCATGTATCGATAGTAGCGCGATCCATAATTTGCTTCAGGCTGGTGAGAGGGGGCGGTGCGGCGTGCGCCGACCGCAGGAGCGGATGGGTGGGAGCCGTCCCGATCGCCTTGTTGACCGCGTCGATGCGGGAGACGGCCGACAGCTTGCCGAAGATGTTGCGCAGGTGCCGTTTGACGGTCCCCTCGGTGATCGCCAGCTGAACGGCGATCTGCCGGTTGCTGAGCGCCTTGGCGACCAGCGCCAGGACCTCCTGCTCGCGTTCGGTGAGGACGCCCTGCGGAGCGGCGCGCGGAGCCGGGGCGATCGCCTGGGAGACCAGCACCGTCACCCCGTGGCGCCCGGCGTGCACGCTGCGGATGGCCACCAGCAGCTCCTGGCTGCGGATGGCCTTGTGCAGGTATCCGTGAGCGCCGGCGGCCAGCAGGTCCTGGACCAGCTGGGGGTCGTCGTGCATGCTCAGGATGATCACTTTGGGCGGCGGCGATATCTCCAGGAGGCGAGGCATGGTCCGCGCGGGATGGTGGTTGGGCATCTCCACGTCGAGCAACACGATGTCCGGCCTGGTACGGGCGGCGAGCGAGATCACCCCGGGGCCGTCAGAGGCGTCCCCCACGACGTGGAAGTCGTCCTCGGCCCTCAGTACCTGACAGAGGGCGTCTCGGAACAGGGTGTGGTCGTCGGCGACGAGAATCCGAATCCGATCATTTGATTCCGGCATGACAAAGCTCCTGGAAGCGGGACCCATATCCGGAGCCGCGTGCCTGCGGACAGGCGGCTGGCGAGGTGGAAAACCCCGTGTAGTAGCTCGATGCGCTCTCTCATGGAGGAGAGCCCCGCGCTGTTCTCCTTGTCCTTGACGATCAGCCCCGTGCCGTCGTCGTCGACCGTCGCGAGAAGGTCTCCTGAGACGATGTCCACACGGGTGACGACCTTGCCGGCCTTGGAGTGCGCGAAGGCGTTGCGCATGCCCTCGCGGAGCACCGCGAAGATCTCGCTCCTGTAGTGGTCGGGCAGCAGGCGCTCGTCCCCGTGGACGGCGACGCTCACCTCGGTCTCCGCCGGTGCGGCGTCCCGGGCGAACTCCTTCAGGGCGACCGCGAGAGGAGGTTCGGCCACGCGCAGCCGGAGCCCGGAGACCAGCCTCCTCGCACCCTGGGAGATCTCGAAGAGCGCCTGGCGGATGTTTCTGATGTCCGCCTCCATGCCCTCGGCCTGCCGCTGGCTCTCGAACAGGTCGAGGTGGAGAAGGGCCATGCTGACGCCGCTGCCGATCCAGTCGTGGATGTCCCGCGCGAGCCGGTGACGGTCGTCGATCTGGGTCTCGTGGATGCGGTCGAGCGTCATGGCGTCCCGCTTGGCGGCCAGGACCTGGGTGAGGGCGAGAATGCCCCGGTTGAGGGTCGTCAGGAACGCCCTGCGCAGCTCCGCCTCGTCCGGATGGCCGTCCAGGATGGAGGGCAGGCGGTCGCACGCCGCGTCGAACAGCTCCGTCCAGCCGAGTGCGGCCTCCAGGGGGTCGATCTGGCTGGTGGCGTGGGCGGGCAGCTCGGTGAACCGCGGGGGGGTTCTCCGCTCCCCGCTCTTGAGCGTCTCAGCGCACTCCGTAAGTACCAATTCGGCCTGTAACCGACATTCCTCCCAGATCTCAGGGCTTCTGACCAGCGGGCTGGACAGCTCCCGCAGGCGGGCTTCGTACACTTCAAGTATTGCTGAACTGTTTAACGTGAATCGCTGGTGAGGTGTGAGCAGTGCGCCGATACTGGTCCCTTGCATCGTCATCCCCGTGCATTTCAATGGACGAACTTCGAGCATGTACGGACCGATCCGCTACGGCTGGTCTGGCTGCAATGAAGTAAGCGAACCATGGAATGCATTGCTGGACTCGTTCCCCCGAACGCCAGCGTAGCCGGTCCTGCTCCTAACATTATCTAGGCAAGGCGTATCCCGTGCAACGTTAATGACACTCCAAAAACAAAATATGACTGTATTCGAGGCACCACGGTCCGCACTGACTGGGGGTGCGGCCGTCGGCAAACATATAGGAAGGCTCACATTTCAATTGCCGACGACCGCTCCCAGCTGGGATTGTGCGCTTGTGTGCTATGTCATTAAGGCCGAATCATATTTCATGAAGTTTCAACGACGTCGTCTGGCCTGGTCCTCCAGTGCCGGATGACGCCAACCGGCGTCGTGCGGGTTGAGCGTGACGCCGGGCGGAACGATCTTGTCGATCTCGTCGAGCACCTCCGCGGTGAGGGTCACCTCCGCCGCCGGGAGCTGGCTGTCGAGGTGCTCCGCCGTACGGGGGCCGATGATCACCGAGGTGACGGCCGGGTGCTGGAGCACGAAGGCGAGCGACAGCTCGATCAGGCTGACGCCCGTCCGCTCGGCGAGCCCGGCCAGCGCCTCGACCGCCTCCAGTTTGCGCTGGTTCTCGGGCAGCTGCATGTCGTAGCGCTCCGGCAGCACGAAGCTGCGGATGGTGAACGGCAGTTCCCTGTCCTTGCGGTAGGTCCCGCTCAGCCAGCCGCCCGCCAGCGGGCTCCAGGTGATGACGCCGGTGCCGAGGTCCTCGCACACCGGGAGCACGTCGCCCTCGATCCCGCGTACCAGCAGTGAGTACGGCGCCTGCTCGCAGACGAAGCGCTCCCTGGCCCGGAACTGCGAGGTCCAGTGCGCCTCGACGAGCAGGTGGGCCGGGAAGGTCGAGGTGCCGAAGTAGCGGATCTTCCCGGCGCGGACCAGGTCGGTGAGCGCGCCGAGGGTCTCGTCGATGTCGGTGGTGAGGTCGGGACGGTGGATCTGGTAGAGGTCGATCCAGTCCGTGCCGAGCCGGCGCAGGCTGTTCTCGACCTCCTGGAAGATCCACCGCCGGGAGTTGCCGCGCGAGTTCGGGTCGTCACCCATCGGCATGTGGCACTTGGTGGCGAGCACCACCTTGTCCCGCGCGCCCAGGTCGGCCAGGGCGCCGCCGACGAGCTGCTCCGACTCGCCCCCGGAGTAGTTGTCCGAGGTGTCGACGAAGTTCACGCCCGCGTCGAGCGCCGTACCGATGATCTTGGTCACCTCGCTCTGCTCCGAGGTGCCCCAGGAGCCGAACATCATGGCGCCCAGGCAGATCTTGCTCACCTTCAGCCCGGTACGGCCGAGCACGCGGTATTCCATGGTGGTCACGGGTCACACTCCTGCGGGGCGGGGCGCCAGGTCGATGTCGTCGGCGTCGCTGGCCTCGCGCACGCCGAACCTCTCCCACACCCGCTTGAGCGGGGCGGGTGCCCACCACGCGGCGTGGCCGAGCAGGCGCATCGTGGCGGGGACGAGCAGGCCGCGGACGATCGTCACGTCGACGACGACCGCGATGAGCAGGCCGACGCCGGCCATCTTCATGAACGTGATGCCGGAGATCACGAAGCCGCCGACGACCACGACGAGCAGCAGGGCGGCGCTGGTGATGATCCTCGCCGTGTGCTGGACGCCCAGGGCGATGGACTCGACCGGGTCGCCGGTGCGCTCCATCTCCTCGCGGATGCGCGACAGCAGGAAGACCTCGTAGTCCATGGCCAGGCCGAAGGCGATCGCCACGATCAGCACCGGGAAGTTGACGTCGATCGCGCCGACCGGGACGAAGCCCAGCAATCCGGACAGCCAGCCGTCCTGGAAGATCAGCTTGATGGCGCCGAAGGAGGCCGAGAGCGACAGGAGGTTGAGCACGATCGACTTCAGCGGCAGCACCACCGAGCCGAAGGCGAGGAACAGCACCACGAAGGAGACCACCGCCACGAACAACGCCATCCACGGCATCCGGGAGATGACCATGTCGACGATGTCCACCCGGGAGGCGGGCATTCCGGTGAAGGAGGCCTTGGTGCCGGGCGGCGGGGCCACCGCGCGCAGGTTCTCGACCATCGTGCGGGCCTCGGGGGACATCGGGTCGATCGAGTAGCCCATGGCGAGCCTGGCCTGGTCGGCCGCGGTGCCGGTCACCCGCGCGCTGTCCACGTTGGCGACCGCGTCGAGCCTGCGGGCGTAGGCGTCGAGGGCGGCGGTGTCGGCCTTGCCCTCGACGACCGAGGTCACCAGCTTGGCCGGGTCGTGTGAGAAGTCGGTGGCCAGCTTCTGGGTCACCAGGCGGGCGTCGGCCTGCATGGGCAGCACCCAGTCACCGGGACGCGCCCAGTTGACGCCGAGGAAGGGCAGGCCCAGGCCGACCAGCACGACCACGATGACGGCGGTGAAGGCCAGCGGGCGTCGCATGACGGACTGGGTGAGCCGGTACCAGCGGCCCTCGGTCGCCGGGACGGTCGTGACCTGGCCGCGGCGCTCCTTGCGGCCGTTCACCCGGGGTCCGGCGTAGCGCAGCACCGCGGGCAGCACGGTGAGCGTCGCCAGTACGGCCAGCAGCGTGACGCCCGCCCCCGCGAAGCCCATCGAGAGCAGGAACCTGGACGGGAAGACCGTCAGGCCGGCGAAGGACATGGCGACGATCAGGCCGGAGAAGGCGATGGTGCGGCCCGAGGTGACCATGGTGCGCCGTACCGCCTCGTCGACGGAGTGGCCGTTGCGCATCTCCTCACGGAACCGGTTGACCATGAGCAGGGCGTAGTCGATGGCCAGACCGAGGCCCAGGATGCTGATCACCTGGATCGCGAACGTCGAGATGTCGGCGAAGAAGGTGACGAAGCGCAGCACGGCGAACGAGCCGAAGGCCGCGGTGAAGCCGATGAGCAGTGGCAGCGCCGCCGCTATGAAGCTGCGGAAGATCAGCACCAGCAGGATGAGCAGGAGGGGGACCGACAGCGACTCGGCGAAGATCAGGTCACGCAGCGTCTGCCGGTTCACCTGGTCGGTCATCGAGGTCAGGCCGCCGAAGCGGACGGTCAGGCCGTCGACCTTGAGTTTGTCCTGGATCGCGCGCAGCTGCAGCACGCGTTGCTGGTCGTTGCTGGAGTTGAGCTGGATCGCGACGTAGGTCGCGTGCTTGTCCTTGGAGACGAAGTCCGGGGACTTGGTCGTCCAGTAGGTCTCCAGGCGCAAGACGTTGTCACGGGGAACCGCGGCCAGGGCGCTCTGGAGGGGGCCGGAGAAGGCGGGATCGTCGACTGTCTTGTCCGGGCTCTCGTAGAGCACCACGAGGTCGTTCGCGTACCGGCCGAGGGGGCCCGCGACGATCTCGTCCGCGTGCACCGACTCGCTGCCCGGGTCGTCGAAGCCCGCGCCGCCACCGAGCCTGCTCAGCACGCCCGATCCCCATCCGCCTGCCACGACGGTGAAGAGCAGGGTGCCGATGACGACCCATAGTCGGCGTCTCGCGGCGAACCTGCCAAGTGCGGAGAACATCAGTCCCCTCCCATTGGACGCCAGTGGATAGTGGATATCACTACTATCGATAAAAACCCGATAGTGATAATATCTACTATCTGTGCGAGTCTTCGCAAGGTCCTTTGAGATGGAGGCGTCTTGTGAATGTGCGAGGCGGCGGCCTGTCCACGTTCCTGATCACCGGGGTTGCGGCCTTCATGGCGTCGATGGACAACCTCGTCGTCACCACCGCGTTACCGACTATTCGTGACCGCTTCAACGCCTCACTTGAGAGCCTTGAGTGGACGGTGAACGCCTACACGCTGACATACGCGATCTTCCTGCTCACCGCGGCGATCCTCGGGGATCGCTTCGGGCGGCGCAGGGTCTTCGTCGGCGGCGTCACCCTGTTCACCCTGGCCTCGGCGGCCGCGGCCATGGCCACCTCCGCGGAGTGGCTCGTCCTGGCGCGGGCCGTGCAGGGCGTCGGAGCCTCGGTGATCTTCCCCCTCGCGCTGACCCTGGTGGTGCAGTCCGTGCCACAGGAGCGCAGGGGCATGTCCATCGCCGGGCTCAGCGGCATGAGCGGCCTGGCCATCGCCGTCGGCCCCTGGATCGGCGGCATGATCGTCGAACTCGGCGACTGGCACTGGGTGTTCTGGATCAACGTCCCCATCGGGGTGATCCTGGTGCCGCTCGCGCTGCGCATGCTGACCGAGAGCCACGGCCCCTACAGCCGTCTCGACGTCCGGGGAACCCTGCTGGTCACGCTCGGCCTGCTCGGCGTCGTCTTCGGCATGGTGCGCAGCACCACCCTCGGCTGGGGAAGCCCGCAGGTGATCGCCCCCGTCGCGGCCGGAGCCGCGCTGCTGGTCTGGTTCGTCCTCTTCGAGGGCCGGGTCCCCAACCCGGTCGTGCCGCCCAGGCTGTTCCGCAGCAGGGGGTTCACCCTGTCCAACCTGGTCGCGCTGCTCGTCCAGGGCGGCATGTTCGGCGCGGTCTTCCTGCTGACGCAGTTCCTGCAGCACGTGCTGAACTTCTCGCCCATGGGGGCCGGGCTGCGCACGCTGCCGTGGACGATGATGCCCGTCCTCGTCGCCCCGCTCGCGGGCATGTTCGGCGAGCGGCTCGGCGTCAGGCGGCTCATGGTGGCCGGCGCGGTCCTTCAGGGCGGGGCGCTGGCCTGGTTCGCGCTGGTCGTCTCCTCCGAGGTCTCCTACCTCGTGCTGCTGCCCGGAATGGTGGTCGCGGGACTGGGCATGGGCCTGTTCTTCGCGCTCAGCGCCAGGCAGACGCTGGACTTCGTCTCCGTCGAGGAGGAGGGGGTCGCCTCCGGCGTCAACAGCTCCATGCGGCAGGTCGGCGTGGTCATGGGCATCGCCGTACTGTCCGGGCTCTTCGCCGCCACGGGCGGCTACTCGGGGCCTGAGGAGTTCGTCTCCGGCCTGCGGCCCGCGCTGTGGGCGGGCACCGTCATCCTCGCCCTGGGAGCCCTCGCCGCACTGCTCACCCCGGCCCGTCCCCCCGCTCCGGTCGCCCGGATCGAGGAAATCAAGCCGCTCAGAACCGTGGAAAGTGGATAGCGGAGGGTTCGCTGTCTATCCTGAATCGATTCGATGCGGTCAAGGCCGTTCCTCCGGTCGTCTCCGCCCACTGGGAAGACGGCCGGGGGACGTGGCAGGGGGAGGGGAGGAGAGGTATGCGGATCGCGGAGCTGAGCCGTCGCAGCGGAGTGCCGATCCCGACGATCAAGTACTACATGCGGGAAGGGCTGCTGCCGCCGGGTGAGCGGACCAGCCCCAACCAGGCGCAGTACGAGGAGACCCACCTGCGCAGGCTCAAGCTGGCCAGGGCGCTGGTGGAGGTCGGTGGCCTGAGCATCGCCGCGGCGCGCGACGTCCTCACCCTGATGGACTCGCAGATGAACAGCCTCAGCGCGCTCGGCAAGGCCCAGTACGCCCTGACGACCCGTCGCGACCACGTCGAGGACGAGGCCTGGACCGAGGCGTCCCGCCAGGTCGAGGAGCTCATCGCCAAACGGGAGTGGCGGGTCGGTCCCCGCAACCCGGCCAGGCTGAGCCTGACCGAGGCGCTGGCCACCATGCACCGCCTGCGGCAGGATGACTACTTCGCCCTGCTCGGGGAGTACGCCGAGACGGTCGGCCACCTGGCCGAGCTGGAGATCACCGCGATCATGGGCAGGCCCGACCTCGACAGCATGGCGGAGGCCGTGGTGATCTGGACCGCGATCGGCGACGCCGTGGTCTCCTCCCTCAGGCGCATCGCCCAGGAGGCGGAGACCGCCCGGCGCTTCGGCGGCTACGTGGACGACTGAGGCGCCCTCCCCCCACGAGAGACGAACAGGCGCCGGACCCCGACGGGGTCCGGCGCCTGTCGTCGTTCGGGCTCCGGGGTCAGAAGGGCAGCAGGCAGGCCGCGCCGGGGACCTCGACCGCCGGGGCGCCGTCCAGCGAGAGCAGGCCGGTCTCGGGGTCGACGGTCAGGGCGACGACCGTCCCCGCCGACTGGTTGGCCAGGCGCAGCGTCGTGCCCGACGCGTCGAACACGAGGTCCCAGGGCATCGTGCTGAGCGGCTCCTCGGAGAGCCTGAGGTTCTGCACCGGCTCCAGGTGCGCGCCCTCCTTGTCGACCCGCAGCACGGTGAGGCTCTCGTGGCCCCGGTTGGCGACGTAGACGAACCGGGCGTCCGCCGACAGGACGAGCGCGGACGGGGCGTTCCAGCCGTCCTCCCCGTCGGGGAGCGTGGGGGCGGAACCGGCCGTCCACAGGGCGCCCGTCGAGGGGTCGTAGCCGCAGACCGTGACCGTGGAGACCAGCTCGTTGACCACGTAGAGGTGGCGGCCGTCCGGGTGGAAGACCAGGTGACGGGGGCCGGTGCCCGCGCCGAGGTGCACCTGGCTGTGCGGGACCAGCAGCCCCTCGTCGAGGCGGTAGACGTACAGCTGGTCGTTGCCCTTGTCCGGCACGAGCACGCGGTTGCCGGTCGGGTCGGGGACCGTCACGTGCGGGTGCGGGCCGAGCTGGCTCAGCTCGTTGGGGCCGGAGCCGAGGTGCTTGACGGACTGCCGCACCGGGCCGAGGCTCCCGTCGTCGTTGACCGGGAAGACCACGACCTCTCCCGAGTCGTGGTTGGTCGCGTAGACGTGGCCCGCGTGGACGAGGACGTGGATCGTCCCCGCGCCCTCGGTCGGCTGGTCGTTCAGCGGGGTCAGCGACCCGTCGTCCCCGACCGTCAGCGCGAACACCCGTCCCTCGGGGGCGTTGCTCGCGGCGTACAGGGTCCGTCCCGACGGGGACAGGGCCAGGTGGAACGGGTTGACGATGTCGGTGAACGTACCGGTTACCGCGCCCGCCTCGATGACCGTGATCCCCGTCGCGGGGACCTCGGTCCAGGAGTAGGCGCCCACGAAGGTCGGCATCGTGGAGTTCCTCTCTGTTGTCTGGGTCAGTTGAGTGCGACGACGGCCCTGGGGCGGGCCAGGACCTTCTCCCCGCCGCAGCGGACGGTCAGGTCGACGCGGACCCGGGAGCCGTCCAGCTTCTCGGCGACCACGCCGTCGACGACGAGTTCGACGCCCGCCTCGTCGTCCGGGACGACGACGGGCCTGGCGAAGCGGCCTCCGCATTCGAGGACGGCCTGCCGCCCCGCCCAGTCGCTGACCAGCCGCATGGCCACGCCCATGGTGAGCATGCCGTGCGCGATGATCGTGGGCAGGCCCGCCTCCGTCGCGGCGCGCTCGCTCCAGTGGATGGGGTTGAGGTCGCCGGAGGCCCCCGCGTAGCGCACCAGGTCGCCCCGGCGGATCACGTGCGTCAGCCGGGGCAGCGCGGTCCCCGGGGTGACGTCGTCGTATCGAGGCAGCGGTTCAGTCATCGCTCTGCGCAATCAGTGTCGAGGTGGTGGTGCACACGTGCTCGCCCGCGACGGTGCGCAGGTCGCTGGTGAGGGTGACCGTGTCGGTCGAGCCGACGCGGCCGACCTCGCTGATCGTGACCGTCACGGTCAGCTCGTCGCCGTCCCTGATGGGGCGCCTGTGCTCGAAGCGCTGGTCGCGGTGGAGCAGGCGCGTCAGGTCGAGCCCGAGATCGGGGTCGCTGACGACCTCGACCTCGGCGCGCAGGGTGAGCGCGATGGCGAACGTCGGTGGGGCGGCCGGGTCGTCGCTCGTGTCGCCGATCGCTGCGGCGAACTCGCGGATCTTCTCACGGCCGACCAGATAGGGAACGGTGGCCGGGTAGACCCGGCCGGCGAAGGCCGGATTCAGCGGCACCTCGACCTCCTCGGCTTGAGGGCGGTTGCGGGGGAGACGTAAATCACGCCGCACGGTCTGGACACGTCCCGACCTGCTTCTCATTGGTGGTGCTATGTCTCTTTGGAGACATCCGATGTGTCTTTAGCGCAGTATCACTATTTGAGGTGGCATATGCAGACTCTCCTCCGTCAGGTCATTTCCCTGGGGGGGAGAGAACATGATCAACTTTTCCATCCTCGGCTCCTTCGAACTGCGGACCGAACAGGGGGTCTGGGTCCCGCGCGGTCCCAAGGTCCGCAGGCTGCTCGCGTTGCTGCTGCTCAGGCCCGGTCAGGTGGTCGACATCGACACCCTGGCCGAGGAGCTGTGGGACGGGGCGCCACCGAAGACCGTGGTCGCGACGATCCGCACGCACGTCTACCACCTGCGCCAGATGCTGGCCAAGGAGAGCGGCGAACCGGGGCTCGCCGATCTGCTGATCACCGAGCCGACCGGCTACCAGCTCCGGGTGACGGAGGACCAGGTGGACATCCGTCACTTCCAGCGGCTGGTCGCCGACGGCAGGACCGCCCTGGTGGCGGGCCGTACGGCGGAGGCCGCGCGGTTGCTGCGCGAGGCGCTGGGCATGTGGCGGGGGGCGCCGCTGACCAACGTTCCGCTCGGCCCGGTCCTCACCCGTCACGTCGCCCACCTGGAGGAGAAGCGGATGAGGGCCATGGAGCTGTCCGTCGAGGCCGACATGCGCCTGGGCCTGCACCGCGAGCTGATCCCCGACCTGCGCGGCCTGGTGGCGAGCAACCTGCTCAACGAGTGGTTCCACGCCCGCCTCATCGAGGCGCTGCACCTGTCGGGCCGCCGGGGCGAGGCCCTGCTGGCCTTCCGCGACCTGCGCAGGGTCCTGCACGAGGAACTGGGCCTGGAACCGTCCGCCGAGCTGCAGCGGCTCCACCACGAGATCCTGGCCGAAGCCGGGTGAGCCCCCGCCTCCTGTCCCGGCGACGACCCGGGAAGGAGGCGGGCGCTACCGCAGCGCCACGATGGTCCTGGGCATGGTGAGAACCTTGCCGCCGTCGCTCCCGCCGAGCCGTACGGCCACGCTGAGCCTGAGCCTGGGCGGCTCCAGCTTCTCCATGACCGTGGCCTCGACCGTCAGCTCGACGCCGACACCGTCGTTGGGCACCGGGACGAGCCGGGGGAACCGGCCGCCGAAGTCGACGACCGCTCCCGCGTCGCCCGCCCAGTCCGTCAGCACGCCCAGCGCCAGGCCCATGGTGAACATGCCGTGCGCGATGGGACTCGGCAGCCCCATCGCCACCGCCGTCCTGTCGTCCCAGTGGATGACGTTGTAGTCGCAGGCGGCGCCGCCGTACCTGACGAGGTCCTTGCGCTCCACCCGGAACGTACGGCCCGGCAGCCGGAAACCCGGCTCGATGTCCTCGTAGCGAGGCCGTGCGGCCGTTTCGACCGTCACCGGACGTCACCCCCCTCCTGGCCGAAGATGACGAACGTCGACCGGCCGGTGCACACGTGCTCACCGTCGGCCGCGGTGAGCGTGCTCTCGTAGGTGACGACGTCGTTGCCCGCCACCGAGTCCACGCCCGCGAGCCGTACCGTCACGGTCAGCACGTCCCCGGCGTGGATGGGCCGGTTGTAGGCGAAGCGCTGCTCGCGGTGGACGAAGCGGTTCTGGTTGGCCGCGCCCAGCTCGGGGTCGTGCACCGCGTCGTGCTCGGCCTCCAGGGTCAGCACCATGGGGAAGCTGGGCGGGGCGATGATGTCCGGATAGCCGAGGGCCCGCGCCGCCTCGGTGTCCCAGCAGGCGGCGTTGCCCTCCCGGACGGCGGCGGCGAACTCCCTGATCTTCTCCCTGCCGACCTCGTAGGGCGCGGTCGGCGGGTAGACCTTGCCGACACACCCCTCGTTCATCGGCATTCGCGCACCACCAGGCAGCCCGCGTTGCCGTCACCGCCGATGGAGGTCACCAGCGCGACACGGGCGTGCTCGGCGGGCTCGGCGCGCCACAGCGCCAGGACCGCGGCGATCTGCAGGGGGACGCTGGCGCTGTACAGCTCGCCGAGCGTCTCGGACACCCGGACCGTGGGCACGGAACGGCCCAGCACCTCGCGCAGCGCCCGCTCCTCGGTCTCCTCGACGCCGATCTGGCCGGCCGCGCCGACCGCGACGACGTCCACCTCGCCGGGGGAGACCCCGCTGCGCTCAAGCGCCCGCTCGATGCCCGAGCGCAGCCCCTCAAGGCGGCCCTCGGCGTCCCTGGCGCCGTAGTAGCCGACCTCGCAGGCCAGCAGGTCGGCCAGGCCGGTACGGCCCTCGGCGGCGACGGTCTCGCCGTCCTCGACGAGGAAGGCCGCGGCCCCCTCACCGACGGCCGCGTCCTCGCGGAGCGCGCCGGACTTGTGCCAGCCCCAGGCCGCCACCTCCGACAGCTCCTCGATGCCGCCGATCAGCAGCCTGCTCGAACGCCCGTCGCCGATCGTGGTGCGGGCGAAGCGCACCGCGGCCAGCCCCGCCGCCTGACCGCCCGACATGACCACGTTCACCCCGGTGAGGGAGTTGCGGATCGCGATCTGGCCGGTGCAGGCGTTGGTGACGACGTTGGGGAACCTGGCGGGGTTGACGAGGTAGGGCTTCTCCTGGAGGAGGGTGTCACGGCCCACCTCGAGCATGCTGACCAGACTGCCGGTGTTGGTCGCCATGACCACCCCGGTGTCGGCGCGCTCCTCGTCGGTGAGGGGCCTGCCGTACTCGTCCAGGGCCAGCTTGCAGGCGATCAGGCCGAGCAGGGTGAAGCGGTCGATGTGACGCAGCCCCTTGCGGCCCAGGTGCTCGGCGACCTTGAGGTCGGGCACCGCCCACACGGGCCGCGGCGGGTAGCCGTCGGTCACGTCCTCGAAGCCGCTCACCGGCGCGGTGTGCGCCTCGACGCCGGAGCGCAGCGCGCCACCCAGGACGTCCAGGCCCAGGCCCGCGGGTGAGACGACCCCGCAGGCCGTGATCGTCAAAGGTCTGACGGCGACGGTCGTCGTCACGCCACCCTCCCGAAGATCGTAACGACGTTGTTCCCGCCGAACGCGAGACCCTGGTTCTGCACGATGTTCGGCGTGGCCGTACGGGCCTTGCCCGGGACCACGTCGAGCCCGTCGCCCAGCGCCGGGTCGAGCTTGTCCAGGTTCGCGGTCGGCGGCAGGAACCCGTCCTGCAGAGCCTTGCCGCAGACGATCGCGCCGAAGGCGCTGGCGGCGCCCATCGTGTGCCCGATCATCGACTTGATGGAGCTGATCGGCGGGATGCGCTCACCGAACACCTCGCGGACCGCGCTGACCTCGGTGTAGTCGTTGGTCGGCGTTCCGGTGCCGTGCGCGCAGATGTAGTCGATCTGCTCGGGCTTGACCCCCGCGTAGCGGTGGGCGATGCGGATGCACTCGGCGATGCTCGGCGCGTCCGGGTTGACCATGTGCCGGGCGTCGCAGTTCACGCCGTAGCCCAGCACCTCGGCGTAGATCGTGGCCCCCCGGGCCACGGCGTGGTCCAGCGGTTCGAGCAGCAGGACCGCGCCGCCCTCACCGGTGAGGATGCCGGAGCGGTTGAGGTCGAACGGCCGGGACAGGTCCTCGGCCAGCGCGCCCAGCCGGTAGAACCCGGCGTGGCAGGCCCGGTTGACCGCGTCCGCCCCGCCGGCCAGCATGAAGTCGGCCTCGCCGGTGCGCACCAGGTCGTAGGCGTAGCCGAGCGCCATGTTGCTCGCCGAGCACGCCGTGGGGATGGTCTGGGCGTCACCGGTGAGCCGCAGCTCGTGGTTGACGGAGTTGGCGATCTGGCTGACCGGTGTCATGGCGGCGAGCCGCCCGTCCACCTCGCCGAGCCCGTCCGTGACCCACTGCTCGACCGCGGCCTGCAGGACCTGGGCCTCGCCCGCGGTGGTCCCCATGATGGAGCCGGCCCGCGAGGCGGACAGCAGCTCCGGGTCGAGCTTCGCGTCCTGTACGGCCAGCCGCGCCGCGGCCGCCGAGAACAGGCTGCTGCGCCCCCAGCGCTCGACGTCGAGCCTTTCCAGGATCGCCTCGGGCTGGAAGTCGTGGACCTCACCGGCCGTCGTGTACGGGAAGTTGCCGGCGTCGAAGCTGGCGATCTTCGAGGCGCCGTTGCGTCCCTCTCGGATGCCCTCGATGAAGTTCTCGACCCCGATGCCTATGCTGCTCACCGCCCCGAGGCCGGTGATGACCACCCGGTGGTGTTCAGACACCCTGGGACTCCCGGCTGTTGATGGTCCCCACGACGTCGAAGACGCCCTGGAGGTTGGGCATGTTCGGCAGCTCGTCCTGCGGCACCACGATCCCGAGCTCCTTCTCGATCCTGGCGAGGATCGTGATGAGCGAGAGGGAGTCGGCGTCGTATTCGTCGATGAAGTGTCCCTCTGCGGTGAGCTCGCCGTCCTCCAGTTCGAGCTCCTGGGAGATGATGCCGCGGATCTTTTCCTGCAGAACGTCCAGAGTCATTATCGGATTCCTTTCGTGAATGCGGATCACCGCTGGAAAACGACATTAGGGGGATGTGGATATAAGGGGCAAGGCGGCGGATCGAAAGTGGTATGCGGGCGCATTTTTATGGCACTTTTATTTGAATTTCATCGCGCCGTGCCACAGTGATCTCCGACTTATTCCGGCATTTTGTGGAGGTACGGATGACGACCGGGGACCTGATCTCCCCACGGGAGCTCAGCTTCGGCCGTACGGTGGAACGCCGCCTGGTCCACAGGGCCTCCGTCGCGGAGGTCTTCGTAACCGACCTGGTCCCGGCGGGGGAGTCCCGCTTCCTGGCCGCGGCACAGCTTCCGCTCAGTCACGGCTACTACAGCGACCATCTGTCGCGACCGGCCCACTTCGACCCGCTGCTCATCCTTGAGGCGGGCAGGCAGGCAGGCATCGCGGGCGCCCACCTTCTCGGGCTCCCCCCGGACACCACGATGATGGTCAACACCTTCTCGCTGGACCTGCCGGACCCGTCCGCGCTGCGGACCGGGCGCAGGCCGGGTGAGCTGCGGATCGACAACCACTTCGAGACCATCCGCGTCAGGGCGGGCAAGGTGCGCAAGGGCGCCGTCCGCCAGGACCTCTCCATCGGCGACGTCCCGATCGGCACGCACACCATGGAAGTGCAGATCGTCACGCACACCGAGCACGAGGCGCTGCGCAACGTGCTGCGCGGCACCCCCGCCCCCCTGACCGGGGACCTGGAGGACGTGCCCGCCCCCGACCAGGCCGAGCCGTACACGGTCGGCAGGGTCAGCCCGATGAACGTGGTGATCTCGCAGGTCGAGCGGGGTCCATCGGCGGTGAGCGCCAGGGTGACGCCGAGGTACGGCAACCGCGCGATCTTCGACCACGACTACGACCACCTGCCCGCCATGACCCTGACCGAGGCGGCCCGTCAGCTCGCCCTCGTCGTGATGGGCGACGTCACCGCCTGGCCGGCCACGGTCTCCGGATCCTTCGGGCGGTTCGCGGAGCTCGACCAGCCGGTGCTGGCCGCGGCGACCCGTACGGACTCGGGTGACGGCACCGCAACGGTGAACGTCGCCTTCATTCAGGAGGCGATCACGATCGCCGAATCGACCATGGTGATGGTGCCCCGATGACCCAACCCGTCCTGGCCGTGTGGACCGACTTCGGCGGCGTGCTGACGCCGCCCATCAGTCACACCCTGGCCGTCTTCTGCGAGAGGCAGGGCATCCGTCAGGAGCCGCTGATCGACGCGATCCTCAAGGTCACCGCGTCGTACGGCACGGACGACGTGATGCTGCCCATCGACACCCCGCTGGTCACCGAGCAGGAGTGGCTCGCCCAGATCGGGGAGCTGCTGCGCGCCGACCACGGCATCGACCTGCACATGACGACCCTCGCCGACGCCTGGTTCGACGGCAGGGAGCTGAACAAGGAGTGGGCCGACCGGCTGCGGGAGGTCAGGGCCGAGGGATTGTTCGTCGGGCTGCTGTCCAACATGGTCCCGGCCTGGGACGCGCACTGGCGCCGCATGCTCAGCCCCGACGGCCTCTTCGACGACGTCGTCCTGTCCTTCGAGGTGGGCCACCGCAAGCCGGCCAGGGAGATCTTCGACCTGGCGGTCGAGCGCTCCGGCATCCCCGCCGCGCAGTCCCTGTTCGTCGACGACCTCGCCAAGAACTGCGAGGGAGCCGAGGCGGCCGGGTGGCGCGCCATCCACTTCACCGACGCGCAAACCGCAATCAAGGCTCTGAACGAGCAGTTGGGAGTGTGAGCTCAAATGAGCCGTTCCGTACTGGTCACGGGTGGCAACCGGGGCATCGGCCTGGCCATCGCGCGGGCCTTCGAGGAGGCCGGTGACAAGGTCGCCGTCACCTACCGCTCGGGAGAGCCGCCGGAGGGACTGTTCGGCGTGCGGTGCGACGTGACCGACAGCGCGTCGGTCGAGGCGGCCTTCGAGGAGGTCAAGGCCCAGCAGGGCGCCGTCCAGGTCCTGGTCGCCAACGCCGGGACCACCCGCGACAACCTGTTCATGGCCATGTCGGAGAAGGACTTCGCCGACGTCATCGACACCAACCTGATGGGCGCCGTCCGCGCCGCCCGGTGCGCGGTGACCGACATGGTCAAGGCCCGGTGGGGACGGATCATCCTCGTCGGCTCGACCACCGCCTTCTGGGGCTCGCCGGGAGTGACCAACTACTCGGCCTCCAAGGCGGCCATGGCGGGCTTCGCCCGCTCCCTGGCCTGGGAACTCGGCCCCAGGAAGATCACCGTGAACGTGGTGATGCCCGGTCTCGTCGAGACCGACATGGTGGCGGGGCTCTCCGAGCAGCACCGCGCGTACCTGCACAGCATCACGGCGCTGCGCCGCTCGGGCAGGCCCGAGGAGGTCGCCCCCGCGGTGCGGTTCCTGGCCAGCGACGAGGCCAGCTTCATCACCGGCGCCCTGCTGCCCGTCAGTGGCGGCTCCGGGCTCGGTTACTGACCCCCCACATGCACCTCGCACATCTGAGAAAGGCGGATCATGCCGGACGAGGTTGAGAAGATGCTGGCCCCTCTGGCGGAGGCGCCACCGACCGCAACCGAGGAGATCATCGAGATCGCCATCGGCATCGCCAAGGTGTTCGGTGAACTCGACGAGGAGGCGGCTCACCGTTACATCGCCCCCGACTTCGTCGACCACGAGGCCTCGCCGGGCGTCGCGGGCGGCCCCGAGGGCTACCTGTCGACGGCCCGCTACATGCGCAACGCGTTCTCCGAGGCGACCTGGCAGGTCGACGACTTCATCTCCGAGGGCGACAAGTTCGCCTGCCGGGTGACCTTCAGCGGCAAGCACACCGGCGACTTCCTTGGCGTGGCGCCGACCGGCGCCGAGGTCAAGGTCCAGCACCTGCACTTCTACCGGATCGCCGACGGTAAGGCGGCCGAGCACTGGGGAGCCCGTGACGAGCTCACCCTGCTGCGTCAGATCGGACAGTTCACCCCCGAGTACGCCACCCCCGCGGACGCGGGCGCGGCGATCGGCCGTCAGGAGGTCTCGTCATGAAACTGCCGGGCAAGATGTTGACGCGCGCCGCCGTCGGTGTGGGCGCGCTCCTGCTGGCGATGGGCGGCCTGGTGCCCGGCGCCCAGGCGCAGAGCGCCGCGCAGAAGACCTTCCCGAACCTGCCCTCGCCCGCCGACTGGTCGATGGGCGGCCACGACAACTTCAACTCGAAGTCCAACCCCTTCGAGCGCAGGATCGGCACCTCGAACGCCGACAAGCTCGCCGTCAAGTGGACCTACACCGCGCACGGTGACACCTCGGCCATCCCGGCCGTGGTGGACGGCGCGGTCTACATCCCCGACTGGGGCGGCTACTTCTCCAAGCTCGACGCCAAGACCGGCGCGGTCATCTGGTCGCGCAAGGTCTCGGACTGGAACGGCATCGCCGGCGGCATCGTCAGGGCCAGCCCGACGGTGGTCGGCGGACGCATCTACGTCGGCGACCAGAACGGCCCGCAGGGCGGCCAGGGCGCGCACCTGCTCGCCGTCGACGCCACCACCGGCGACCTGATCTGGAAGACCACGCTCGACGAGCACTTCGCGGCCGTCCTCACCGGTTCGCCCACGCTCTACAACGGCGTCCTCTACCAGGGTGTCTCCTCCAAGGAGGCGGCCGTCGCGGGCCTGCCCGGCTACAAGTGCTGCACCTTCCGCGGCAGCGTGAACGCGGTCGACGCCAAGACCGGCAAGGTGCTGTGGAAGAAGTACACCGTCCCCGACAACGGCGGACAGCCCGGCGGCTTCAGCGGCGGTGGCGTGTGGAGCACCAGCCCCATGATCAACCCGACCAACCACACGGTCGTCGTCGGCACCGGGCAGAATCTCTCGGTCCCCAAGAGCGTGAGCGACTGCCAGAGCTCGGGCAAGCCCGCCTCCGAGTGCCAGCCGCCGGACAACCACATCGACCAGCTGCTCGCCCTCGACCTGCGCACCGGCGACATCAAGTGGCAGGCCGGCGACATCGTGTTCGACGCCTGGACGGTGGCCTGCGAGCCCAACTTCCCGCCGGAGAACTGCCCGCCCAACCACGGCGGTGACTACGACTTCGCCGAGGGCGGCCACCTGCTGACCATCCCCGGCCGGTTCGGCCTGCCGCGCATGGTCATCGGCGCCGGGCAGAAGAGCGGCGCCTACTGGCTGCTCGACGCCCGCACCGGCAAGACCATCTGGAAGACCCAGGTCGGCCCCGGCGGCGTGCACGGCGGCATCGAGTGGGGCAGCGCCACCGACGGCAAGCGCTTCTACGTCAGCAACGCCAACACCAGCCACGTCGCCTACACCCTGCCCAACGGGCAGACCACGACCAACGGCATCTTCGCCGCGCTCGACGCCCGCACCGGCAAGATCCTCTGGCAGATCGCCGACCCGTCGAACGCCGAGACCATGGGCGCGGTCACGACCGCCAACGGGGTCATGTACGCCGGCTCGATGAGCGGCCACATGTACGCCATCAACGGCGCCACCGGCGAGATCCTCTGGGACTACCTCGGTGAGGGTTCCTCCAACGCCGGGCCCGCCATCGTCGGCGGCACGGTCTTCTGGGGCAACGGTTACAACAACCGCTTCATCCAGGGCAAGGGCAGCACCACCTTCTACGCCTTCTCCGTGAACGGCCGCTGACGCGGCTGAACCTCGGACAAGCGGCGCCGGGTCCTCATCCCCACCCGGCGCCGCTTTCCGCGTGCCGCGTCAGGAGCGTCTCCGGACGTGAAACGGGCCGGGCCACCTTCTCCAAGGTGGCCCGGCCCGTTCGCGTGCTCGGGAAGGTCAGAGCGGCGGCTGCCGTACGAGGTGGCGCAGCTCCTCGTGCAGCGGCTGCAGTGCCTCGGGCGGCAGGTCGCCCGCCTGGAAGAAGGCGATGCTGGTGGCCAGGCCGCCGAACCGCTCCCAGATCTTGGCCGCAGCCTCCTTGGGCTCGCCCACGATCGCGAACGTCTCCAGGATGTGGTCGTCGATCGCGTCGACCATCTCCGCCGCTCGGCCCGCGCCCGCCAGGCGGTACAGCTCGTCCTTCAGGCCGCCGAGCCCCTCCAGTTCCAGGACCGGGGCGTAGCTGGGGATGGAGGCGTAGTAGGCGATGGACTCCTTGGCCTGCCGTACGGCCGCGCCCAGCTCCTCCTCGGTGTTGCCGGTGGCCACGATCGGCGTCGCGTGCAGCTCGAAGCCGTCCATCGACTTGCCCGCGCCCTCCCGGGCCTCACGCAGCGCCGGGATCGTCACGTCCTCGAGCAGCCGCCGGGTGGAGATGATGTGGGCCAGGAAGCCGTCGGCCAGCTCGCCCGCGAGCTGCGTCATCATCGGGCCGACGCCGGCCACGAGGATGGGCGGCTCGCCGTAGGGGTTGGGACCCGGGTTGAAGAAGGGGCTCATCACCGTGTGGCGGTAGAACTCGCCGCGGAACCTGATCCTGCCGTCGGTGGCGAAGCACTTCCAGATGGCGCGCAGCGCCAGGATGTACTCCCGCATGCGGGGCGCGGGCTTCGACCACGGCATGCTGAACCGCTTGGTGATGTGCGTCTGGAGCTGGGAGCCGATACCGAGGGCGAAACGCCCCTTGGAGACCAGCTGCAGGTCGTTGGCGAGCATCGCGGTGGTCATCGGGTTCCTGGCGAACACGACGGCCAGGCCGGTGCGGACGGCGACCCGTTCGGTCTTCAGCGCCGCGGCGGTCAGCCCGATGAACGGGTCGTGCTGCGTCTCGGACATCCACACCGAGTCGTATCCGAGTTCCTCGGCCCGTGCCGCCCTGTCCCCGTATGCGTCCGGTGGCACGGTGATTCCGTGAAAGTCAATCTTCACAGGTGCTGTCCCCTCGTAAAAGGCATATGCCACGATCAGACCACCGACCGTGCCGCCCGGCCATGCCTCCTAAGGAATAGGCGGATACCACCTAGGGGGAAGAAGCCTTCCTATGGCCCCCGATGAATGGACAGAATTTACAGATCTGAATCCCATAGGAAGGGTAAACGGATATGACGGCGGTCGAAGAACGAAAGGTCGAGACCGCGACGCGATCCATGCGCGCGTACGCCGAGGAGCTCGCCAGGATCCAGGAGAGCGTCCGGGTCGGCCCGGGGGACGAGGCGACCAGGCGGCAGCACGCCCGGGGCAAGATGACGGTCAGGGAGCGCCTGGGGCTGCTCCTGGACGACGGCTCCTTCACCGAGGTCGAGGGTCTGCGCAGGCATCGGGCGAGCGGCTTCGGCATGGAGGCCAAGCGGCCGTACGGCGACGGCGTGGTCACCGGGTGGGGGACCATCGAGGGCCGGACCGTGTTCGTCTACGCGCACGACTTCCGCATCTTCGGCGGGTCGCTCGGCGAGGCCCACGCCCAGAAGATCCACAAGATCATGGACATGGCCTACGCCGCGGGCGCCCCGCTGATCGGGCTCAACGACGGCGCGGGGGCCCGCATCCAGGAGGGGGTCACGGGCCTGGCGGGCTACGGGGGGATCTTCCAGCGCAGTGTCCGCGCCTCGGGCGTGATCCCGCAGATCAGCGTGATCATGGGGCCGTGCGCGGGCGGGGCCACCTACTCCCCGGCGCTCACCGACTTCATCTTCATGGTCCGCGACACCGCCCAGATGTTCATCACCGGCCCCGACGTCGTCGAGGCGGTCACCGGGGAGAAGGTCACCCACGAGGAACTGGGCGGCGCGGGGGTCCACGGCACGATGACCGGGGTCGCCACCTTCGTCAGCGACGACGAGATCTCCTGCCTGGAGGACGTGCGTCACCTGGTCTCGATGCTGCCGGCGAACAACCAGGAGTTCCCGCCGGAGGCCCTGGCGGACGACCCCGAGGAGCGGCTGTGCGAGGCGCTGCTGGACATCGTCCCCGCCGACCCGAACCGCCCCTACGACATGCGCGACGTCATCGCCGAGGTGATCGACCACGGTGAGCTGGTCGAGATCCACGAGGGCTGGGCGGCGAACATCGTCTGCGGCCTCGGCCGCATCGGAGGTCACGTCGTCGGCGTCGTCGCCAACCAGCCGATGTCGTTCGCGGGTGTGCTGGACATCTCCGCCTCGGAGAAGGCCGCCAGGTTCGTCCAGTTCTGCGATGCCTTCAACATCCCGATCGTGACCTTCGTCGACGTGCCCGGCTTCCTGCCCGGCACCGACCAGGAACACGGCGGCGTCATCAGGCACGGCGCCAAGCTGCTCTACGCCTACTGCAACGCCACGGTCCCCCGTGTCCAGGTCATCGTGCGCAAGGCGTACGGCGGCGCCTACATCGTGATGGACTCCCGTTCCATCGGCGCCGACCTGTCCTTCGCCTGGCCGAGCAACGAGATCGCGGTCATGGGCGCGGACGGGGCGGCCAACGTGATCTTCCGCAGGGACATCGCCGCCGCGCCCGACCCCGCGGCCAGGCGCGCCGAACGCATCGCCGAGTACCGCGAACAGCTCATGCACCCCTACTACGCGGTCGAGCGCGGCCTGGTCGACGACATCATCGACCCCCGCGAGACCCGGATGGTCCTGGCCAGGTCGCTGGCCATGCTCAGGGGCAAGAGCGCGACCCTGCCGCAGCGCAAGCACGGCAACCCCCCGATGTGATGGGCGCCGAGATGAGTTCGGAAGACCCGCTGCTGGTCATGCGTGGCAAGCCCTCCGAGGAGGAACTCGCCGCCGTGGTCGTCGCGTTCCTGGTGTCCCGGCGGCAGGCGCGGGACGGTGGCCGTCCGCCCGCCAGGAGACCGTTCTGGGTGGCAGGCCCCGCCTACCGGGTGCCGTCGCGCCCGGTTTCCCCGCAGACGCAATCCCCACAGACAGTGCCGTCCCAGACAGTGCCGTCACAGACGGCGCGGAGAGGCTGAGCCAGTGCGCAAGGTTCTGATAGCCAACCGTGGGGAGGTCGCGGTCCGGGTCGCGCGGGCCTGCCGCGACGAGGGGATCGGCAGCGTGGCCGTCTACGCCGAGCCCGACCGGGACGCGCTCCACGTCGCGCTCGCCGACGAGGCGTTCGCGCTGGGCGGGGAGACCGCCGCGGAGAGCTACCTGGACATCGGGAAGGTGGTCGAGGCAGCCATCAGGTCGGGGGCGGACGCCGTACACCCCGGGTGGGGCTTCCTCGCGGAGAACTCCGCCTTCGCCCAGGCCGTGATCGACGCCGGACTGACCTGGATCGGGCCGCCGCCCAAGGTGATCGACGACCTCGGGGACAAGGTCTCGGCCCGCAGGATCGCCATGGCCGCCGGAGCCCCGCTCGCCCCCGGCACCGACGGGCCGGTCAGCGGCCCCGAGGAACTGGCCGAGTTCGCCGGGCGGTACGGCCTGCCGGTCGCCATCAAGGCAGCCTTCGGCGGTGGAGGCCGGGGCCTGAAGGTCGCCAGGACCCTTGAGGACATCCCGGAGCTTTACGAGTCGGCGGTGCGGGAGGCGGTCGCGGCCTTCGGCCGGGGCGAGTGCTTCGCCGAACGCTATCTCGACCGGCCCCGGCACGTGGAGACGCAGTGCCTGGCCGACACGCACGGCAACGTGGTGGTGGTCTCCACCCGTGACTGCTCGTTGCAGCGCAGGCACCAGAAGCTTGTCGAGGAGGCCCCGGCGCCGTTCCTCACCGAGGAGCAGAACCGCGTGCTGTACGAGGCGTCCAAGGCCATCCTGCGGGAGGCAGGCTACGTCGGGGCGGGCACCTGCGAGTTCCTGATCGGCAGCGACGGCATGATCTCCTTCCTTGAGGTCAACACCCGGCTGCAGGTCGAGCACCCGGTCAGCGAGGAGGTCACCGGCCTCGACCTGGTGCGTGAGCAGTTCCGCATCGCCAGGGGGGAGGCGCTCGGCTACGACGACCCGCCGGTGCGCGGGCACTCCATCGAGTTCCGCCTCAACGGGGAGGACCCGGGCCGCAACTTCCTGCCGAGCCCGGGAACCATCACCGGCTGGCGTCCCCCCTCGGGACCCGGCGTGCGCCTGGACTCGGGGGCGGAGAACGGGACGGTGCTCTGGCGGGCCTTCGACTCGCTGCTGGCCAAGCTCGTCGTCACCGGCGCCGACCGCGCCCAGGCGCTCGAACGGGCCCGGCGCGCGCTGGCCGAGTTCACGGTCGAGGGGCTGCCGACCACGCTGTCCTTCCACCGGGTCGTGGTCGAGGAACCGGCCTTCCAGGGCGAGGACGGGGCCTTCACGGTCCACACCCAGTGGATCGAGACGGAGTTCCGCGGCGGCATCGAGCCGTACCCGGAGATCCCCGCCGCCGCGACGCCGCACGCAAAGGGAGAGCCCGTCGTCGTCGAGGTGGACGGGCGCCGGGTCGAGATCGTGATCCCGGCCGGGTTCGCCGCCCCCGCCGCCCACCCCGCGACCGCCCCCGCCACGGCCAGGCGCCCCCGCAGGCAGGCGGCGAAGGGCGGCGGTACGGCGGGCGGGGCGGACGCCGTGACCAGCCCGATGCAGGGCACGATCGTCAAGGTCGCGGTCGGCAACGGCGACCGGGTCGCGACCGGGGACCTCATCGTGGTGCTTGAGGCGATGAAGATGGAGCAGCCGCTCTTCGCCCACAAGGCGGGCACCGTCGCCCAGCTCGACATGGGGGTGGGGGACGCTGTCACCGGTGGGCACGTCCTGTGTCTCCTGCACGACTGAACGGTCCGATCAGGACGGGTGTGTGCCGGTTCCGTCTCTCGCCGCGCCGCCACAGGTGCCGCCGTAGAGTGGGCGGGGCCCTTCGGCCCTCCCCTACGGAGAGGTCTGCATCCATGGAACGTGAACTGACGCTGATGGCCGTCCACGCGCACCCCGACGACGAGGTGCTCGGGACGGGTGGCGTCTTCGCCAGATACGCCGAGGAGGGCATCCGTACCGTCCTGGTCACCTGCACCAACGGTGAGCAGGGCGACGGGCCCGGCGGGGTGAAGCCCGGGGAGCCCGGGCACGACGAGGCGGCCGTCAGGGCGCGGCGGCTTGAGGAACTGAACGACTCGGTGGCCCACCTCGGGATCGAGCACGTCGAGTTGCTCGGCTACCGCGACTCGGGCATGGACGGCTGGGAGGGCAACCAGGCGAAGGACGCCTTCGCCAACGTGTCCTTCGAGGAGGCGGTCGGCAGGCTCGCCGCGTTGATGGAGCGCTACCGGCCGCAGGTCGTGGTCACCTATGACGAGAACGGCAACTACGGTCATCCCGACCACATCCAGGCCAACCGCATCGCCCTGGCCGCGGCCGAGGCGACCGGCATCCCGGACAAGCTCTACTACACCGCCGTGCCCAGGGAGCGGATCGCCGAGATGTTCGCCGCCCTGCGCGCGGCCGGTGCCGCCGAGATACAGGACCTGCCCGAGGACTTCGGCACCCCCGAGGAACTCATCACCACCGTCGTGGACGTCGCGCCGTACGTCGAACGCAAGCGCAAGGCCCTGCAGGCGCACGCGAGCCAGGGGGACAGCATCTTCCTGCTGCGCATGCCGGAGGAGGTCCAGCACAGGGCGCTGTCCTACGAGGCCTTCGTCCGTCACTTCAGCCGGGTGACCGCCGCCGCCGAGCGTGAGGACGACCTCTTCGACGGTCTCCGCGAGGCGTGAGCAGTTGACCTCAACATTGGTTGAGATTGCAGATTGGAGATCCGCACCGGCGAGTGACTGAGTGAAGGAGTGTGCGATGAGGGTTGTGGCCGTCACCGAGTTCGGCGGGCCCGAGGTGCTCAAGGTGGTCGACCTGCCGACCCCGCAGGCCGGGCCCGGCCAGGTCAGGGTCAGGGTGAAGGCGGCGGGCGTGCAGCCGTTCGACGTGGCCGTACGGCAGGGCTGGCTGCCCGCCGGGGCCACGGCCGACCTGCCCAGGGTGCCCGGCAACGAGTTCTCCGGCGTCGTGGACCAGGTGGGACCGGGGGCCGACGGGGTGGCCGTCGGCGACGAGGTGCTGGGGTTCAGCCTGCTGAACTGCTACGCCGAGTACGTCGTCGTCCCCGCAGAGAACGTCACGGCGAAGCCGGAGAACATGCCCTGGGAGGTGGCGGGCGGCTTCACCGCCGGGACGCAGACCGCCTACATCGCCCTCAGGCAGCTCGGGGTCGGACAGGGGGACACCGTCCTGGTCCACGCCGCGGCGGGCGCGGTCGGCACCGCCGCGGTACAGCTCGCCAGGCTGTGGGGCGCCACGACGGTGATCGGCACCGCGCGGCAGGAGAACCACGACTACCTGCGCGCCCTCGGCGCCGTCCCGGTCGTCTACGGCGAGGGCCTGCTCGACCGGGTGCGCGAACTGGCCCCCGGCGGGGTCGACCTCGTCCTGGACGGCGCGGGCGGCGACGCCCTCGACGTCTCACTGAGCCTGGTGCCGGGGGAGCGGATCATCACGCTGGTCGAGCACGAAAAGGCGGAGAGCCTCGGCGTCCAGCTGACCAAGGGGGTGCGCCTGGCCTCCAGGCTCGCCGAGCTCGCCGAGCTGTACGCCAAGGGGGAGCTGGCCTTCCCGGTGCGCGTGACCTACCCGCTCGACCGGGCGGCGGACGCCCACCGCGAGGTCGAGGGACGCCACGGTCAGGGCAAGGTCGTCCTGGTGACAGGGTGAATACCCGCGCGATGTAGCCGCACGGAAGGTGTTTTTAGTAAGGTTTCTTGTTAATAACGTGCTATCCGTCGGCCGTTGGACATGTCCTGCCTCCATCCCCCCATTCAGGAGGAGTCCACGTGCATCTGCGAAACAAGGCGGTGGCCGGTGCCGCCGCGCTCACTTTGGGAACCGTGCTCGCGCTGGTCCCGGCGACCGCGGCCGACGCCCACGGCAGCATGTCGAACCCACCGAGCCGCGTCTACCTCTGCAAGAACGAGGGGCCGGAGACACCCAAGTCCGAGGCCTGCAAGGCGGCTGTCGCGGCCGGTGGGACCCAGGCCATGTACGACTGGAACGAGGTCTCCCTGCTGGAGGCCGGCGGTAACCACCGCGCGCTCATCCCGGACGGCAAGCTCTGCAGCGCGGGCCGCGAGAAGTATCGCGGCCTCGACCTCCCCAGGGCCGACTGGCCCGCGACGCAGGTCTCACCGGGGCCGCTGGAGATCACCTACCACGCCACGGCTCCCCACGGCGGGAGCAACTTCGAGTTCTACATCACCAAGCAGAGCTGGGACCCCACCAAGCCGCTGAAGTGGTCGGACCTGGAGCCCCTCAAGACGTTCAACAACCAGAACCCTGTCACGTTCACCAAGTGGACGCTCAACCTCCCGCAGCGTACGGGCCGCCAGCTCATCTACTCGATCTGGCAGCGCGTCCTGTACAGCAACGAGGCCTTCTACACCTGCTCCGACGTGGACTTCGGTGGTGGGACCAACCCCTCACCCACCCCGACCGTGACGCCGACGGTGACTCCCACTGTGACGCCGACGGTGACGCCGACCGTCACCCCTACGGTGACTCCGACGAAGCAGGAGGGCGCCTGGACCTCGGGCACCTCCTACACCGCGGGCGCGACCGTGACCTACAACGGTTCGACCTACCGTTGCCTGCAGTCGCACACCGCGCTGCCCGGCTGGGAGCCGCCGAACGTCCCCTCTCTGTGGCAGCGGGTCTGACCTCGTCGGACCGGGCCTGACCCTGCCGGGTGGGGCGGTCTCGCCGCCCCGCCCGGGCACCCCCCCCAACAGGAGTTCCCCATGTTGAAACGCGTCGTCCCGCTCGTGCTGAGCGCCGTTCTCCTCGCGGGCTGCGGCTCACGCAGCCTCCAGGAACTGCAGGGCGGTGGCCAGCTGACGGTCGGGGCCGCCGCCAGCGCGGCACCCGGGCTCGTCGCGGGCCCTGACTTCAACCCGGCCGATGTGATGTTCCTGCAGATGATGCTGCCGCACGACGCCCAGGGGGCGAAGCTGGCGAAGCTCGCCGCAGGCCGGAACATCAGCGAGAACGCCAAGGTCCTGGCCGCGGCGATCGCCACCACCCAGGACGCGGAGGTGACGATGATGACCGGCTGGCTGAAGGGCTGGAAGCGTCCCACGGCCGCTCCGGCGGGCGCGCACTCCGGTCACGGAGGCCACGGGCTGAGCGACGCCCAGATCCGGATGATCTCGAAGTCCCCGGACTCCGAGTTCGAGAAGCGGTTCCTCAACGCGCTGATCTCCCAGCAGGACGACGCCATCCAGATGGCCAAGGTGGAGAAGATGGCCGGTCAGAACGCCGAGACCAAGGCGCTGGCGGACCGGATCGAGGCCTCGCGTACCGCGCAGATCGACCAGATGAAGGCGATCGTCGGCACGTGACCGGCGGGTGACCGCGTTGTCCGTCGGCAGATGATCGGGTTGTCGGCGGACCTTCGCTGTGCCATATTTCCTACTAAATCTACTGGAATTTGGGGGAAGTATGCGCAGACTGCTGGGAGTCGTGACCGGGCTGATCCTGGCCGGGACCCTCACCGCGTGCGGCGGATCACAGACGACCACGTCCGCGGCCTCGACCGGCGGAGGATCGTCGCCGAAGGCCGACACGCCGCTCAAGGTCGGCGTGAACCCCGTGCCCCACGGTCAGATCCTGAAGTTCGTCAAGGACACCCTCGCCGCCAAGGCCGGGCTGAACCTGGAGATCGTCGAGTTCACCGACTACGTGCAGCCGAACGTCCAACTCGACGAGGGACGGCTCGACGCCAACTACTTCCAGCACGTCCCCTACCTTGAGGAGTTCTCCAAGGGCAAGGGCGTCACCCTGAGCTGGGTCGCCCCGGTCCACATCGAGCCGCTCGGGCTGTACTCCAAGAAGATCGACGACATCGCCAAGCTGGCCAAGGGGGCCCAGGTCGCGCTGCCCAACGACGCGAGCAACCTGGGCCGCTCGCTCAAACTCCTCGCCGACAACGGCGTGATCACCCTCAAGGAGGGCGTGGGCGTCAAGGCCACCGAACGCGACGTGGCGGCGAACCCCAAGGAGCTGCGGTTCAGGCCGCTTGAGGCCGCCCAGCTGCCCCGCTCGCTCCAGGACGTGGACGCCGCGGTCGTCAACGGCAACTACGCCCTCGAAGCCGGGCTCCAGCCCGCGACCGACTCGCTGATCCTGGAGAAGGGCGAGGGCAACCCCTACGCCAACGGCCTGGTCACCGTCCCCGCCAAGGTCGGCGACCCCCGCGTCAGGAAGCTCGCCGAACTGCTCCAGGGCCCCGAGGTGAAGAAGTACATCCAGGACACCTACAAGGGCGCCGTCCTGCCGGCCGTACCGTAACGCTCACCTCCCCGGGTACGGCCGCACGACGCGGGGACGTTTGAGATCCGTACGGGGGATAGGGGATGGGGCGTTGGTTCAAAGGAGGGAACCCCCATGACCATCGCAGGTGGCATCATCCTCATCATGCTCGGCGCCATCCTCACCTGGGCGGTCGAGTTCGACATCGCGGGGCTCGACATCAACGTCGTCGGGGCCGTCCTGATGATCGGCGGCCTCGTGTGGCTGCTGTTCGCGATCTACCGGGTCAGGATCGCCCGCAGGGCGGTCGCGCCGACCACCACCGTGGTCGAGGAGGACCCGGTGACCCACCGTCGCGTCTACCAGGAGCGTCCCTACGACGACCCGCCGGTCGTGTGACGGCGCTTCCACGCCCCCGTCAGGTCATGGCGGGGGCGCCCGAATGTCTTTCTCAAGGAGAGGGTGAACGATGAGCAGGATCGTTTCCCGAGGGGCGGGCGTCGTGAGCGGAATGCTCGGCGGCGCCGTCGCGGGGGTCGTCTTCAAGCAGGTCTGGAAGCTCCTCGCGGGCACGGATGAGGCGCCCCAGGCGACCTCGGACGAGTACGGCTGGGGCGAGGTCCTGGCCGCGGCGGCCATCCAGGGGGCCATCTTCGGTGTGGTCAAGGCCGCCATCGACCGCTCGGCGACCAGGAGCGTGCACAGGGCCATCGGCGGATAGCCGTACGGCCTTCCCTTTCGTTTCCTGTCGCGTCGTGTGTTGAGTAGTTTGAGGAACGACAGGGAAGGGGTGGCGTGGTGTCGCGGCAGCCGTACACGGTTGAGCAGGTGGCCGACCTGCTCGGTCTGCACGTCAAGACGGTGCGTGGCTACGTGCGGGACGGCCGGCTGAGGGCGACGCGCATCGGCAGGCGGTACCGCGTCGCGCGGGAGGACCTTGAGGCGTTCACCGGGCAGCCGGTCGAGCCGCCGGCCGCTGAGACCGCCGGGACCGCCACGCGCTCCCGCCGCGTCGAGGTGTCCTGTGTCGTACAGGTCGACGCGATCGGCGTCGAGGAGACGATGCGGCTGAGCAACACCCTCATCGCCCTGGCCACCGGGGGCACCCACGACGACGGGCGGCTGCGCGTCGAGACGATCTACGACGAGGAACGGGCCAGCCTGAAGATCATCATTCTGGGCGGGGCGGAGAGCGGCGCCGAGATCCTCAGGGTGATCACCACGCTGGCGGGGGAGCGGGTGTGACCGTGGGTCACTCCTCGTCGGCGGGCAGGGCGAACAGCCTGACGAACATGGGGCGCGCGTCCGGCGGGGCGTCCTCGGCCGGGCGGTTGTACTTCATCAGCAGCGCGATGTAGGCCTCGAAGAACTCCTCGAACTCCTCCAGAGTCATCCGCCCGAGGCCGCGTGAGAGCTTGGCCCACCGGGGGTCGCGCAGGTAGGCGGCGGGGAAACGCTCGAACAGCTCGCGGTCCTCCGCGAGGTTGGCCCGGTGGAACTCGTTCAGCACGAGCCGGTCCTCCGGGGCGAGCTCCCCGGGCGCCGGCAGCCGGATGTCCCTGAGCGCCTGGGTCCTGCGCCACCAGCGCTCCCTGCCGGTCGAGCGTTCCGGGATCTCCTCGATGAACCCCGCTTTCTCCAGCTGGCGCAGGTGGTAGCTGGTCGTGCCGGTCTTGGCGTCGAGCAGCTCGCCGAGCGTGGTCGAGGTCGCGGGGCCGTGCACGCTGAGGTGCCGCAGCATGAGTCGCCGCATGGGGTGGGCCAGGGCCTTGAGCCTCACCGGGTCGAGCATCGGCGGCTTCTCATCCTTCATGATGATCAGTCTACTCCTGCAGAAGGAAATCTGCAGAGAACTGTTTGCAGAGACTTCTCTGCAAAGTATGTTCGGCATATGCGAAGAATCCTCCTGACGGCGGCGGTCCTCAGCCTGCTCGCCGTCCCCGCGACCGCCCCCGTGGCGACGGCCGCGTCCCCGCCCGCCGTACCCTCCGACCTGACATCCGTCGAGGTGAGCTTCCGTGGCGCCGGGGGACTCGCCATGCACGGCACGATCATCACCAAACCCGCCAAACCCACCGAGCCCAACGACAAGACCACCGATGAGCCCGCCGCGGGGGCTGGGCTCACCGGTGGTACGGCGGGAGCCGGACGCCCCGGCGTCGTCCTGGTGCACGGCGCGGGCACGGGGACGCCGCGCACGAAGCTGCTGGGCGAGGCCGTCGAGTTCGCCCGCCGGGGCATGGCCGTGCTGATCTACGACAAGCGGTCGACGGGCTACTCGCTCGTCCACCGGTCCTATCCGCAGCTCGCCGATGACGCGCTCGGCGCCTTGGCGACGTTGCGCTCCCAGCCGGGCGTCGATCCGGCGAAGGTCGGCATCTGGGGGCTCAGCGAAGGCGGCTGGGTCGCCCCGATCGCCGCCTCCCGGTCCAAGGACATCGCCTTCGTCGTGCTCGTCGGCGCCAACGGGCTGCCGCCGCTGCGGCAGCAGACCTGGGCGGTGGCCGCCGGACTGCGCAAGGCCGGGGTCACGGGCTCACTGATCGACCGGGCCGAGCTGAACCTCTACCGGACGATCGCCGACGGCGGCATGTTCCCCGAGCCCTACTACGACCCCGCGCCGACCCTGGCCGCGGTCCGCCAGCCGGTGCTCGCCATCTGGGGCACCCACGACCTGCTGACCCCACCGCAGGAGAGCCCGCCGGTGTTCTCCCGGGCGCTCGGGGAGGGCGGCAACCGGTACTACACGGCCCGGTTCTTCCCCGACGCCGACCACGCCGCCCACCTGACCCCCGACGGGGGCGTCACCCGGCTGCCCGAACTCGCCCCCGGCTACGCCGACCTGGTCGGCTCCTGGGTCGGGGAGGTCACGGCGGGCAGGCCACCGGCGACGAGTTCCTCGGGCCCGGCCCCCGTCCAGGCCTCACTGACCGTGCCGGTCGACCCTCCCGCCTGGTGGGAGTCGGCGCCCGCGCAGCTCGTGGCGCTGGCGCTGTTCCTGGTCGCCTTCGTCTCCTACCCGGTGGCCGCGCTGGTACGGCGCCTGCGCGGCCGGTCGAGGGCCCCGGTGACCAGGGCGGTGTGGCTGCTCAGCGCGGGCGGTCTCGTCTCGGTCATCGGCTCGTTCTGCTACCTGGTCTATCTGATGATGACCGGCGGGAAACTGGCCGCCCCCGGCCCCGTACTGCTCGGCCGCCCGCTGGTCTGGCTGGCGCTGCAGGCCGTCGCGGTCGTCTCGGCCGTCGCGACGGTCCGCCTCGCCGTGGCCTGGCGCCGTACCCGGGACTCCCTCGGCGGAGGGCAGCTCGGCCTGCTGCTGGCCGGCGGCGCGGTGTTCGTCCCGTGGGCCCTCTACTGGGGCCTGCTGCTGCCCTGACGGCCGGCACGGGCGGCGGCACAGGCGGTACGGCTCAGCGCCTGGCCCGGTGCACGGCCGTCGCGGCGGCGGCCCCACCGGCCAGGGCGAGGGCGGCCAGCCCGCGATGCCGGGACAGCCAGGCCTGGACGCTGTGCGGATGGGCGCGCTTGTCGAAGACACCGTGGGCGCCGTAGTCCCGTTCCTCGTCCGCGGGCTCCCACAGGTTGGCCACGTCGGTGGGGAACAGCGACTCGGTCTGCTGGCTTCTCCGTCCGTTGCGGGCCAGGAAACGGTCTATCAGCCCGGGGGCCAGGCGCTCTCCGAGCAGGGTCATCGCCGTCGAGGCGCCGACCCAGTACTCCCGCCGCCGTGGGTGCTCGGCGGCGAAGACGAGCGCCTTGGCGGCGACCTCGGGCTGGTAGATCGGGGGAACGGGCTGCGGATGATGCCTGAGCCTGGACAGCACCCAGGAGAACTGCGGGGTGTTCAGCGCGGGAAGCTGCACCATGGTGATCTGGACGCCGCTTCCCTCGCCCATCAGTTCGGTCCTGACCGACTCGGTGAACCCTTTGATCGCGTGCTTTGCCCCGCAGTAGGCGGACTGCAGGGGAATGCCCCGGTAGGCGAGCGCGGACCCGGCCTGGACGATCACCCCCCGGTTCCTGGGGCGCATCAGGTCGAGCGCCACCCGCGTCCCCCAGACGTAACCGAGGTAGGTGACCGCGGTCGTCCGCTCGTACTCCTCGGGCGTGATCTCGGTGAAGGGGGCGAAGACCGAGGAGAAGGCCACGTTGATCCAGACGTCGATCGGCCCCATCTCCTGCTCGACGCGTTCGGCGGCCTGCCTGACCTGCCGGTGGTCGGCGACGTCCGCCTCGTAGACCAGCCCGGTGCCTCCCGCGGCGCCCACGTCGGCCGCCGCGGAGCCCAGGCCGGCCGTCCCCCTGGCGATCAGCGCGACGGACGCGCCCCGCGCGCCGTACTCCTGGGCCACCGCCCTGCCGACCCCGCCACTCGCACCGGTCACGACCACGACCTTGTTCTTCACGGTGTCCTCCATGGTTGCCTCCTTCGCCGGTTCAGGCGCCTCCCGTACCCGAACGGCCACCGACCATGCCCTCGTCCTGGATCACCACACGTTTCGCGGAGGCTTTCCCGGGAACGCGAGGTTTTTCGGAGGAAAGGAGTTCGACGATGGAGGCTCCGCAGTACGTCGCAGCGCGTGTGCAACGCGCACTGGCCGAGGACGACAGGACCAACGAGCTCGGCATCCGGGTTGACGTCCGGGGCGGACAGCTCTTCCTGCGCGGGCAGGTCTCCGGCGACGAACGCCGAACGCTCATCGCCGACGTGGCCCACGAGGCGGCCCCGGAGCTGACGCTCCGCAACGAGATCACCGTCCTCGACGTCAGGGGCCCGGGGGAGGAGGAACGGCTGTGAGGCAACTGCGCATCGCGGCTGTGGGAGACGTCCACCTGGACGAAAGGCTCAGGGGGAGTTACCGCAAGCGCCTTGACGACGTCGAGCAACACGCGGACGTGCTGCTGCTCGCCGGTGACCTGACCCGGCACGGCACTCTGGAGGAGGCGGCCGTGGTCACCGACGAGTTCCGTGACCTGCCGGTCCCGGTGGTCGCCGTGCTCGGCAACCACGACCACCACTCCGACCGCCCCGCCGAGATCGCGGCCATGCTGTCCGACGCGGGGATCACGGTCCTGCACGACGACGCGACCGTGCTCGACATCGACGGCGTACGGCTGGGCGTCGCCGGTGGCAAGGGCTTCGGCGGAGGATACGCGGGCAAGTGCGCCAGCGACTTCGGAGAGCCCGAGATCAAGGCCTTCGTGGGACACACCAAGCGGATCGCGGAACGCTGGCGGGTGGCGCTCAAGGAACTGCAGGCCGACCGCAGGGTCGTGCTGTCCCACTACTCCCCGGTCAAGGACACCCTCGCCGGGGAACCCCTGGAGATCTACCCCTTCCTCGGCAGCTACCTGCTGGCCGAGGCCGTGGACGCCGAGGGCGCCGACCTGATCGTCCACGGGCACGCGCACGCGGGCACGGAGAAGGGTGTGACCCCCGGCGGCATCAGAGTGCGCAACGTCGCGCTGCCGGTGCTCGGCCGGGCCTACGGGGTCTACTGCCTGTAGGGCCCGAGAAGCGGCGGGCCGGACGGATCCGGCCCGCCAGGGCTTCCAGGCGCCTGCACGGCGTTCGGCGTGCGGCGTCGAAGATGGTGCGGGCGAGGCCCGCATCAAACGTTGAAGATGCTCACACCTCCGGGGCCGACGAGGAATCCGAGGACGATGAGCACGATCCCCCACAGGAGGTCGCGGCGGGCCAGGATCACATAGATCCCGGAGATGACGAGAACGACTGCGATGATCCAAAGCAAGGTAGCCATAACGGGCCCCTGCCCTCACGATTCATCACATAACATCCCTGGTCCTGTGAAGATCGATGATCGGCTGGAGAATCCAGAACCACGCACTGGACAGCGCCACGGCGCCGCCGAACAGTACGGCGGGCCAGGCGTTGATCACGGTCTCGGCCACCAGGGCGACCGAACTGGTCATCGCGATCGCCAGCCCGACGGCCCCGGCGATGCCCAGCTTGTTGGCCCGGTGCAGCATCTTCTCCTTCAGCGGGGTGCGGAACAGCAGGCGGTGCTGCGCGGCGGGGGTGATGAACAGTACGGAGGCCAGCGCGGCGCTCAGCAGCGAGATGAAGAACAGCCAGCGCCCCTCGTCCTCAAGCTTGTGGAAACCGGCGGCGAACGGAAGCGTCAGCAGGAAGGCGAACAGGACCTGCACTCCGGTCACGGCGACCCTGAGGCCCTGAAGCAGCTCGCCCAGCTCCCGGTCCACCCGCTCCTTGCGCGTCTCGTCGGTCTCCGGTTCCTCGACGTGGTCTTGTCCGGGGTCGTTCATTCAGGACTCCTTGAGCGTGGAACCCCTATACGGACGATTCCCAGCCGGCCGCCGACCTCCTCGGCGGACGGCCGGCGGCGAAGCGGTTCGTAGGGGTAAGGCTTAAGAGGGCGCTTTACCCTGGACCAGGTTTGCTATGCCTATCTGGGGATTCATGGGGTACCCGGGGGATATGGGAAGTCACGGCCACGAGGTGACCGACGCCATCCTGGAAACGCTGAAGCGAGCCAGCAGCGGTCTCAAGGACGCGGGCGTCAGGTTCGCGCTGGCGGGGGGATGCGCCGCCTACGCGCGTGGCGCCGCTCCCTCGTTGCACGACGTGGATTTCGTCCTGCCCCAGCAGGATGTGCCCGCCGCTCTGGAGGCCCTGGGAGGCCTGGGGTTCGAGACGGCCAAGCCCCCGGAGGACTGGCTGGTCAAGGCCTATGACGAGGGCAGGCTGGTGGATCTGATCTTCAGCGTCTGCGACCACCCCGTCACCTCCCGGCTGCTGGAGCGCGCGGAGCCGATGAAGGCCTCCGCCGTGATCGTGCCCGTCCTTGAGGCGACCGACCTGGTCATCACCTGGCTGCTTCCGCTGTCGGAGCACGGCTGTGACTACGGTTCGCTGCTGCCCCAGGTCAGGGCGTTGCGCGAGCAGGTCGACTGGGGACGTGTGGCGGCCGTCACAGGAGACTCGCCGTACGCGCTCACCTTCCTGACCCTCCTGGAACGGCTCGGCGTACTGGAGGGTCCCGTCAGCCCGGCGGGAGACCCCTCCTGGCCCTGACCTTCGGGGTTCCTGGAGACCGGTTTCTGAGGACGGCTCTTTCTGGGGACGGCTCTTTCTGAGGACGGCTCCCGAGGCGTTCTCAGAAGGCCGGGATCGGTCACCGCCCCCGGAACGCGGCGAGGGCCCCGCCTCGAAGCGGGGCCCTCGCCGTGCGTGACGTCGCGGAAGGGGTCAGTAGACGCCCGTCCCGCCGTAGGGGAAGCGGCCGTAGTACTCACCGACCGTGTCGCGGTAGACCGGCTCCTTGAAGTTCGCCTCGTCGAACTCGGGAGCGTTCTTGATCTCTTCCTTGGTGCGCGAGACGTGGACCCGGCGCTCCTGAGGGTCGATCCGGGTCACCGTACCGGCGGGAAGCAGGACCTTCTTCCCGAAGATCCACGGTCCGGTGTCGACGACGATGTAGCTCTCACCGACCTCGTAGGTCGCCTCGTCGACCGAGCCGATCTTCCCGTCGGTGGCCTCCACGTGATAGCCCGCGATGTCGAGACTCTGGTTGACGTCGTAGGCGTCAGCGCGATAGCTCCACAGTTCAGGCTGCATGTTTCTCTCCTTTGGTGTGGTTCGTCGGCCTCCTCCCGCTACCCCGGCTGAGATCTCCAAACGGTCACGACCCCCACGCATTCCACGATCAAGGCCATGGCCTGGGGCTGAGCGACGAAAAATTATGAAATGGCTGTCATCTCATGGCATGGGATGACAGTTGGGTTGTGTCGCTCCGTGTCCCAAGCACGGTCTCTCGTCCGGTAGTCTTGTCGAAGCCAAGCGCCGCTAGCTCAGTTGGTTAGAGCAGCTGACTCTTAATCAGCGGGTCCGGGGTTCGAGTCCCTGGCGGCGCACAGCGGAGGAAACCCCAGGTCGGCACGCCCGGCCTGGGGTTTTCTCGTCCGGTGACCACCGAGGGGGGACCGCCCGTGGAGCTCCGGCCCGTCGTCGAGGCCGATCTGGACGCCTTCGACCTGGCCTTCCAGAGCGAGGAGGGGGCGACGCCGTACCAGTGGTTCGGGTTCACCCCGACGGTCGCACTGCGGGAGGCCCTGCGCACCCGCGGACTCCTGGCCGGGGCGGACAACATGCTCGCCGTCACCGTGAACGGCGAGCTGGCCGGGCGGGTCGAGTGGCTGGAGCGCCGCTGGGGGCGCCGCGACACCTCGCTGTGCTGGGAGATCGCCATCGGCCTGCTGCCGTCCTGGCGGGGGCGCGGCATCGGGACCCTGGCCCAGCGCGAGCTCGTCCGCTACCTGTTCACCCACACCAGGGTCGAGCGCGTCCAGGCGACGACCGACCCGGAGAACCTGGCCGAGATCCGCTGCCTGGAGAAGATCGGCTTCCAGCAGGAGGGCCGCGTACGGCGAGCCCAGTGGCGAGGCGGCCGCTGGCACGACCAACTCCTCTTCTCCCTCCTCCGCGAGGAGTTCTCCCAGGCCGCCGACACCTGAGACACCAGATCACGCGGAGGAAAGCCCGGCCTCGTCAATTCGCCTGAGCAGGCTCGACTTACCTCGATGCCGCTGCCTGAGCAGGGCGAGACATTCACCGAAGGCGTTGAGGTCGCCCTCGCGGTCGGCCAGGGCCCACAGGTCACGCAGCAGCGCGACGGCCTGGCCGTACTCGCGGGACTTTCCGGTGCTGACGAGCGACTCCACCCGTGTCCACGCCCCGTCCGGATCTCCGGCGAGTTCGTTCAGACGGCGTTCCCGATCCAGTGCCTCCTGCCGCTCCCGTCGGGCGCGTTCCCGTTCCCGGCGGAGCCGCTCCTTCCGCAGCCGCTCATCTCTGCGCACGGAGGCGGCGTCCTCCAGCTCGCCGGCCGTAAGCACCGGTTGTTCGGCGACCGTCACCTGGCTGTGGAAGTCCCGCAGCAGCTCCGCACGGACATGGACGGCCTCACCGGTGACGACCCTCAGTAACAGCGCGTCCTTGCGGCGCCCAGAGATGGCGCCGATCCAGGAGGCAAGGGCGGCCCGATCAAGCTGTACGGCCCCGCCCCACCTCGGCCGCGACGGCCAGCAGGTCGTCGTCCACTCGCAGGAAGTCGGCCAGCGCCCGCTGGGCGGCGGTCAACGATCCCAACCCTGGCGGCACGGGCGGCGCGGACCCCTTCTCCCCGTCCCTCACAGCCGACAGCCAGGCGAGGTAGAGCGGACGAAGGTCGCCGGCGGCCAGTTCCGCGCGGACCCCGACGATCGCCGGCAATGAGCTCTCGATGTCATCCTCCCAGTCCTCCTCTTCCTCCTCGCTGGCCAGTTCCAGGATCACGTGCTCTCCCGAAGTCCAGGAGTCGACCCGGTCCTCGACGGAGTAACGCCCGGCCACGACGGGATCCAGCAGCCTCAGGGGGAGGCGGAGCATCAAACGGTGGGTCCCCCAGTTGGACAGATACAGGTGGGCGTCGAAGTAGCGCTCCATCATCGTCCGCGGGCTGCCCTTGAAGTCTCCCCACTCGTACTCGTTGACGAAGCCGGTCGCGGTGATCCTGGCCCGGGTGGACAGGGCGCGGATCTCCGCCTGTTGCCCGGCGGTGAGCGGCCGGTCGATGGCGACGAACTCGTAGTACTGGTACTCGCTCACCCGTTCACCCCGCCCAGCGGCGGAACGCCTCGATCCACTCGGCTCCGGCCGGAGGCGGATCGGGTAGCGGCAGGTCAAGGACGCCGATCGCCTGGCGGTGTCTCCCACGCTCGCAGACGGCGGCGATACCGGTCCCGACCAGCAGGGTGATCCTTGTGACGGTGACGGGGGCGCCCAGGACGTCTGTCTCGAACGGCAGCGCGAGGTTGTCCTCGATCATCACGTGGAACCCGGAGAGCTGCTCGTTCTCACCGTAGGCGTCCACGGTCGCCTCGGCGATCAGCTCGTCAAGACGGTCGTCGTCCGAATGCGAGGCCACAGCGGTCACGATAGCGTCCGGACACCGAGAGTTCCTCAGACCGGCAGGCTTCGCCAGGGTGGGGTGGGCAGGCTGGGCTCGTACTCGGCGTCCCACAGGTGCGCGAGCACCAGCATCCCGACCTGCAGGTCACCCGCGTCCAGCATCGGCAGATGCTTGCGCATGATCTGCTGGACCGGCCGGTGACGAACCTGTTCCTCCAGGGAGGAGTGGAACTGCTCGGCGTCCCCCTGGGAGCGGTGGGCGACGATCGGCAGGACGTCGGTCAGGTGCCCCGCCCGGTACAGCGCGATCTGGATCTCCCAGTCCTCGGACGCGGGGAAGCGCCGGTCGTATCCGCCGACCCCCTGTAACACCTCCTTGCGGTACATGCCCGTCGCCCTGCCGTGCGTGTGCATGAACAGGCTCAGCTCAGGGATGAACCCGGCGGGGGCGTAGGTGCTGTGGAGCAGGCCGGTGTACTGGGTGTAACCGACGACGTAGGCCAGGTCGGGATTGCCGTCGAGCGCCCTGCGCGCCGCGTCGAGGAAACCAGGCCTGATCGTGTCGTCGGCGTCGAGCGGCACCACGTAGTCGCCGCGGCCGTGCCGGATCCCGGCGTTGCGGGCGGCGCTGAGTCCCTGACCCTCCTGGCTGACCTTGACCACGCCGTTCAGCCCGTCGAACAACCTGTTCGTCGCCAGGTCCGCAGAACCGTCGTTCACCACCACGATCTCGGCCTCCGGCAGGTCGCGGCGGACCGAGGCGACGGCCTCGTGAACCCGCTGTTCGTGGTCGAACAGTGGGATGACCACGGAGACACGTCCCCGGGGAGCGTCCCCGGTTCGCAGGACGGTCCCGGCGTACCGGCGTACGTATCCGGCGGCCCAGCGGGCGAAGACCTCCGAGGGCGTCCCCGCGACGGTCCCGGTGAGCGGCTCCAGGTCGACCGTCTCGATCGTGGCGTCCTGGAACAGCCCCAGGAGCCTGCGGGCCCGCACGACCGTCAGGGCCAGCGCGGCGCAGCCGACGAAGGTCAGCGTGACGGGTTGCGACTGCCAGTCGTGGGCGAGCAGGGTCTCGAAGACGCGGTCGGCGTCGGCCTGCTCCCGGCACAGGTAACGGTGGCCGGGGTTGGGGTCGACAAGCTCGGCGATCCGCACCCCGGGGTCGATCCCGACGGTGTCCGGAATCAGCCACGGGTCGAGCAGCAGGCGGAGCCGTCTGCCCGCCGCCGCCCGCCGGTTGGCCAGCCGTACGGCCCTGCGCACGCCGGACAGCCCGGCGGCGCCGGTCGAGCACACGATGACCTGGAGAGGTTCACCGCCGGGCATGACGCCTCCCCGGTGCGCTCCCCGCAGGACGCGACCGGTCGTTCTCCGGCCCCGTGTCGCCGATGGACACGGCCGCCCCCCGGCGACCGCCTCCGCCCGGAAAACGCTCAGGAAACTCCAAGGAACGTCCCCGAACCTCCGGGGAGCGACTCGTCCCGCGAGAAACCTGTTTTCCCGGCGGCCCCGGCCTTCTTCCAGTGCCTTTGTCGTCTCGGCTGAACCGAGTTTCCCCCACACCGGCCTCCCACGCCTGGTCGTCTAAGGGAATGAAGCCCCGAAGCACAGTCGAACGCAGTCTTGCAGCACGCTCGCCAAAGCGGAAGTGTTCGGTGTCAGGCCTTTCATCTTCGGCGCTCCAGGCATCCGGCGGGCGGGGCCGGGCACCCCTCGCGGATCTCGCCATTCGGCGTATTCACCGAGCGGCAACGCTGTGAACTGGGAATTCTCCGGGCATCCAAAGCCGCTTCCCGGAGCGGAAGCGGACAGGGCACGTCCTGTCACCGAGAGAAAGCAGGAATGGTGGAAAGTTCTCACCGGTGCCGTACGGTGCTTCCCGTATGAATTTCGCCCGGCCTTTTCCCGCCTTTCTCCGCCTGGGCGGGGGAACTTCCCGACAACCGCCGACGCCGTACGGCCGGGTCTGGACCGGTGTTCAAACGAAGCGGCCGCAGGGCATTTCGGAGGACCGTGACCGGACGCGGTCGCGGGCATTCTCGCGACGCGTCGTCACCGCTTTGCGCGGAGAAAGCCCAGGGGAGACCGCGCTCCGGCCGGAGATCCCCTGGTTCCCACCCGTCACCTGCGGCCCACGAGTAGTCTGTCCGTGACCATTCGCGTACTCTCCGTGTCCATTGTGCGGCGGTGCGCCGACCCGTCGCAGGAAACGGCCAAGCAGGCCGTCGGGCCCAGCCGAGGGAGGCTGCGCGTGAGAATCGAAGGCTCCGCGGTGCTCACCACCACGCCGGGAGAGGCGCTGAGCGACGAGGCGATCGACCACGTCCTGCACGCCCTGACCGAGGCGGCCTGTCAGGTCGAGGCCGACTACGTGGCGGCCGTGCGGCTCAGGCAGGAGCTGTACGAGAGCGACGAGCGTGGTTCGCGGCTGCGCGCCACCCAGACGTGGCCCCCGGCGGGTCTCAGGATCGACCCGCTTGAGTCACTGGGCGCCCGGCGGACGCTCCTCGCCGAGGAGACGGCGGAGAAACTGGAGGACGCGGTGACCGTCTTCGCCGCGTGGTACGCCGACGTGGCCGCCTGCGCCGTGGTCGCCCAGCTGGTCGGGACGGGCCTGACCCCCGTCCGCGTCGCGGCGGCCGACCCCTACACCCACATGGACGAACGGCAGCTGGCGCTGCTGCCCGCCATCTCCGAGACGGACCGTGAGCTCGCCGAACTGGCCGTGTGGATGGACGAGGGCCTGACCGACGTACGGCCGGGCGACCGCGGTCCGGCACCGGTCGGCGGTCGTGACTTCGCCGCGGAGCTGGGCATGGTCGTCCGGCGAACCCCCGACGGCAGGCCCGTGCTCGTCCAGGACGGGTGGACGGAGGCACGACGGCGGCGTCTGTGGGGCCGGATGTGGCTCGACCACCAGATGCCCCTCCTGCCGCCCACCGGCGAGCTCGTCCACGCCCTGGACAGGGCCGGAGCCGCCCCCGGCACGGTCGGGGAGATCAGGCAGGCCTCCCAGGCCGTGGACGCGGCCCTCGGCGCCAGGATGCGCGCCCACGAACTGAACGCGCGGATGGAGTCCGTGCCCCTGGGGGAGGGGCTGGCCGACAGCGTCGCCGAACTCGACGCCGAGGCGGTGCTGCTGTGGAGACAGGCCGACGAGCTTCCCCACCTGCTCATCGCCTACGCCCGGGTCCTGACCGGCAACCTCCCCCGGCTACGCCTGCTCAGGCGAGCCTAGGGCTCGAAGCCCGGATCAGCGCCTCACCGGCCTTTCGCCGCCCAAGCCGCGTTCCGGCTTCATAAGAGACGCCTGCGTCGCCTCCCGGGTTCTGGGAGAGGATCAGCGAGGTCCGGCCGCCCGATGTGCTGGACGAAGAACCGTTCGACATATGCTCGGTGCTTTCCTGACGGGGGGAACCGGAGGCAGCGGCGGACCGAACCGTTCGCGATCCACCCTGCCGGTCTCTCGCCAGGGGACGGGTTCGGGACGGGGAGCGGCGGGGCCGCTTGGGCTCCCCGGTTCTGTCGGTGCGGTGGAATATGGTCCATGGCATGTGCCGGAGCATCAAAACCCTTCGGGAGCCCTACGCCAGTGACGTGACCGACGAGGACGTGCGGGCAGCCGCGCTCCAGTACGTCCGCAAGGTCTCCGGGTTCCGATCCCCGTCCGCCCGTAACGCCGAGGCCTTCGACAGGGCGGTCGAGGCCGTCGCCGCCGCGACGCAGGCCCTTCTCGAAGACCTGCAACTGGGGCGTCTTCCTCGAACCTGACTCCGTCGTGCGTCAGGTGATCTCGTGGTTCAGCGTCTCCAGGTGTTCCACGTCCGTGCGCAGGTCGTCCTTCCTCGCGGAGGCGCGCCCGGAGAGCACGATCACCGCGTCGTCGGCTTCGAAGACGACCTTCCTGCTCTTCGGCGGGTTCAGGACGACGCCGCCGTCGCCGCGAGCCGTACGGTCTCCTCGGTAGCCGATCGCGATCTCGCCGTACGCACGGGCGGCGGCGACCACGGTGGCGTAGTCGACCGGGACCGACAGCCGCACGTAGTCACCCGCGGGCCTGAGAGAGACCTCCTGGCCCCCGGCGGCGAACAGGTCGGTGAACACGTCGTGGCGCCGGGGATGCTCGGCGATCTGGATCATCAGCAGGCCGGTCACCCGGGTGGGAACGATCAGGTCGTCGACCTCGGTGACCTCGGCCAGACGCCGGTCGCACTCCCTGGCCATCTCCGTCACCAGGCTGTGCCGCCAGCCGTTGCTCCTGGTCATCTCCCTGACGTGCAGAAGGGTCAGGAGCGTGCGCGAGTCGGCGACGTGTGCGCCGAGCCGGTCGTCGGCCAGGATCAGGACGTGGTCGTAGGTCCCGACGCCCAGCGCCTCAAGGGTGCCGTAACGGGTGATGTCACCACTCTCGTGGGCGAGGGTCACGTTGGCCAGGGATCCCGCGAGGGCGTCCATCCGCGAGGCCATCCGGGAGTCGTGCGCGACGACCCTCACCTGTGACCCCGGCGGCATGCGGCGGTCGAACTCGGTCACGATCGCGGCGCCGCGGCCGTTCCAGCCGAGGATCAGGACGCGGTGCGCCGTTGGGGTGTGCTCCCCGGAGGCGATGATCTCGTGGCTGTCGGGCTCGGCCGAGGTGCGGAACTGCTTGGCGCCGCCGTCGCCCATGATCAGGACAAGCCGGTCGTTCGCGTCGATCCGGGTCTCCCCGGAGGGGTTGAGCATGATCCGGCCCCGGCGCTCCAGGCCGATGAGGGAGCCGTTCTCCAGGGCGGGCAGGGCGTCACCGAAGTTCTCTCCGACGAGGTCGCAGGGCTGCCGGAAGCAGATCTCGCTTCCTCCCGACCCGAGCAGGTCGCCGTAGACCACCGACAGGCCGGGGTTCAGGCAGCTCTGGACCACGACGCGGGCGGAGATCTCGTCGACGTCGACGATCAGGGCGCCGCTCCCGCCCGCCAGCCGGGCGGCGACCAGGTTGTCCGGGTCACGGACGCCGGCGACCAGCTGCACCCTCGGCCGGACCCCGGCGGCGTCGAGCGCGAGCAGGCTCTTGATGGTCCTGGCGTCGGAGTCGGTGTCCTCGGAACCGAGCACGATGACCGCCCGTGCCCGCTCCGGGCTGACGATGGCCACGTCCGCCGGATCCGTCGGGTTGCCCGTACGGCACACGACACGCAGGTTGCGCAGCGCGGCCCTGCCCCCGATGGCCTCCTCCATGGCGGTCCGGTCCATGTCGGCGAGGATCGCCACGCAGGTCGTCCCGCCTCTGCCCTCGCCCGCGGCGGCCAGCTCGGACAGGATCAGGAAGACCTGCTCCGACCAGCCGAGCACCACGGTGTGGCCGCGCTCGACCACCGGCGAGCGGCCCTTGCGGAGTCCGGCCAGCCTGCGGTCGAGCCCCGTCTTGACGAGGCCGACGAGCGCGCTGAAGATCACGATTCCGGTCAAAGCGACCACCGGGGTGCCTCGGGGGAGTGGTGGCGGCCCCTCCTCGGGTGTCGCCGTCACCGGGGACAGTGTGCGTGTCAACCCCGACCAGAGCGCGAGGGGCAGGTCGGTGGCGTCCGGGACCAGGACGACGAGGGCCGTCGCCCCGGCGACCGAGACGGCGAGCGCCACGAGGACGAGCAGGCCGAGCACGGCCCAGCCTCCCCGGATGACGAGGTTGTCGAAGCGGTAGCGCAGACGCCTCACGACGAACCCTCCGTTGTCTGACGTTAAGTTACTTGGCAGACACCGAAAGTGATTATGGCCTGTCGTCGGTGGAGGGGGAAGGCGGGGAAGAGCCTGGGGCTCCCGCCGGACCGCCGGTGCTTCGGGGCCGGCGGTCCGGCGGGAGGGCGATCAGCTGACGTTGGCGCAGATCACGTAGACGCTGATGCCGACGTCGCTGTAGCCGTCCTGACGGCCGATGCCGTACCAGCCGGCGCCGTCCTCGGTCGGGAAGGAGCCGACGAGGATCGCGCGGTTGCCCTGGGCCTCCGCGCCGCCGCCGATGGCGTGCTTGCCCGCCGGGCACCTGACCGCGCGCCGGGTGAAGTTGGGCACGTTGGCGTTGGGCAGCTTGACGATCTGGTAGCCGGTGAAGTCGGCGGCCGTGGAGGAGGCCGTGACGGGCGTGGTGCCCGCCGTGGCCGGGAGGGCGGTCGCCGCCGTCAGGCCCGCGCAGCCGACGAGGGCGGCGAGGGCGACGGTCGTGAGCGTGTTGAGTCGCATGCTTTCTCCTGTGACGGATGGTGCTACTGCGGTCACGAGAAGTAAACAATCCGCTACGTATGGTGTCCAGCCTGGGTTTTGTGGCTCGGGGGCCACATGTGTCGCCTTCCTGGGCTCCACGTCGTGCCACGTCATACCACGTCGTCTCTGGGCGTTACGTACATGTCTCCCATGGGCCGCCCGGCTGTGCGAGGGTGGGGGTATACCGTGTGATCGGGCCGGGCCGCGTCACCGGTGCCGGGAGGGGCAGGGGTGGGTGTGAGCAGGCAGCTGGTCGTCCGTGTCACCCACCACGAGGAGGCGCGCTGCGCCGTGCTCACCGTCGAGGGCGACATCGACCGGACGTCGAGCCCGCTGCTGCGAGAGGCCATCAGGGGGCTGGTCCAGGAGAGTCGTCCCAGGATCGTCCTCGACGCGGGAGGCATCACCTTCTGTGACTCGAACGGCCTGCGCACCCTTCTCGGCGGGATGGCCATGACCTGCGAGGCGGGCGGGTGGATGCGCCTGGCGGGTGTGCGCGGCCCCTTCGAGCGGCTGCTGCGGATGACCGACCTCTACGGCTTCTTCGCCGTCGACTCCGACGTGGTCGGCGCGCTGCGGCAGGCATCCGAGGGGAGCGCCCCGAACCCGGAGTGAGGGGTTGACGGGGCCGGCGCGAGCCGTACTATGACGTAGGGTAATCGTCGATTGACGCACCGTTTCCGGATGTGGGCGCCTCCGGTCGTCCATGGCGTTTCGCCGGTCTCCGGGATGAGAGGCCGCTCCGCTCGCGGGTCGTCGAGAGCCCGAAGAACGCTCAACCAGGTGTCTCCCCGGCTCTGCCATGCCGCCTCACGCCGCCCCATGTCACGGCCGCGGTCATGCCTGGCCGTACGTCCCCCTCGGCCGATGGAGAGCGGTATGCGTCGGTTGCGAAAGGTCGTCACGTCGATCCTCTGCGTCCTCGGCGTGCTCACAGGTGACCTCACCGTCCCCGCGGCGGGAGCGGGAACGGCTGTTCCCGACCGCTGGGGGTTCGCCTTCGTCGACACGCCGAACGGCGTCCCCACCCTCGCCCGCCAGGCGGGAAGCTGGCTGCCCGGCCCGGTCGTCTCGATCCTCACTCCGGCCGGAGGCCCGACGTACGTCAGGTTCCCTCGGCTGGCGACCACGGGCGGCGTCGCGCACGTCACGGCCGTCTCCCCCCGCCCCGAGTGGTGCCAGGTCCTGTGGTGGGGCCCCTCGGGCGCCGACCTGCTCGTGGCCGTACGGTGCCACCGGTACGGCGGCGCCCCGGTGACCGTCCCGTTCACCGTCCTGTTCGAGGAGAGCGTCCCGCAGGTGGAGGTCGTGGACGGGAAGGCTTTCGGCTACGTCCACCACGACGGCGTGGCGGTCGTCTCACGCGCCAACTCCGCGGCGGGTGAGAACACCGTCACCGCCGGGCCTGCGGGCACCTGGGACGTCCTCATGCCCGGCCTCGGCACGGCGCGGAGGACGGGCGGCCTGCAGGTGACCGCGGTCGATCCCGAGCGGCCCGCGCGCTGCAAGGTCGCCGCCTGGACGTCCACGGTGGCAGGGCAGAGCGTCCGGGTGCGCTGTCACGACGCGGCCGACACCCCCGTCGGCACCGGCTGGACGCTCACCTACCAGCGTGAGCGGGCCATCACCGGGGCGGCGCTCCCGTCGGAGAACTTCGCCTACACCTTCGACAACCTCCCGGACGACGCCGGGCCGTACTCCCCGCGGCCCGGCGGGATCAGCCACAACTCCCGCGGGGCCGTCAACACCGTGCGCTCCGCGGGAGCGGGGCTGCGTCTGGTGACGTTCCCGCAGGTCGGCGGGCTCCTCGACCACGTGCAGGTCACCGCGTACGGACCCGGCCCCGAATACTGCAACCTGCCGGCACCGTGGAACACCGGCGCGCTCGCGGTGACCGTCCGGGGCGTGGCCTGCTACAACGGTCTCGTCAGGACGGCCCAGGCCTTCATGGTCACCTACGCCTCCGCCGGGTAGGGACCGGTCCCCGGTGCCCCTCACATGTTGATCATGTGTCCGGCCAGGCCGTGGATCGCCTCCTTGACCGCCTCGCCGAGTGTGGGGTGGGCGTGCACGTTGCGGGCGACCTCGGTGACGGTCAGGTCCCACTTCTGGGCCAGCGTCAGCTCGGGAAGCAACTCGGTGACCTCGGGGCCGATCAGGTGGGCGCCGATCAGCTCGCCGTGCTCACCGTCGCTGATGATCTTCACGAAGCCGACCGCGTCCCCGAGGCCGTGGGCCTTGCCGTTGGCGCTGAAGGGGAACTTGGCCACCTGGACGTCGTAGCCGAGGTCATGGGCCTGTGCCTCGGTGTAGCCGAAGCTGGCGATCTGCGGCTGACAGTACGTCGCCCTGGGGATCATGACGTAGTCGAGCTCCATGGTCTCGGCGTCCGCGATGGTCTCGGCCGCGATGATCCCCATGGACTCGGCCGCGTGCGCGAGCATCAGCTTGGCGGTCACGTCGCCGATGGCGAAGATGTGCGGCACGTTCGTGCGGCAGCGCCCGTCCACGGCGATGGCGCCCCTGTCGGTCAGGGCGACCCCGGTGCGTTCGAGGCCGTAGCCCTCGACGCGGGCCTTGAAGCCGATGGCCTGCAGCACCTTGTCGGCTTCGAGGACCTCCTGCCGCCCGTCACGCGAGACGGTCACCCGCACCTTGTCGCCGGACTCGTCGATGGACTCCACCCGCGTCGAGGTCAGCACCTCGATGCCGAGCCGCCGGTAGTGACGTGCCAGCTCGGCGGAGACCTCCTCGTCCTCAAGCGGGACGAGCCGGTCGAGGAACTCGACGATCGTCACCTTGACGCCGTAGTTGTGCAGGACGTAGGCGAACTCGACGCCGATGGCGCCCGCCCCGGCGATGACCACGCTGCCGGGAAGTTCCTCGCTGAGGATCTGCTCCTCGTAGGTGACGACCCGGTCGGTGACCGACGTCCCCGGCAGCAGCCTCGTGGTGGCGCCCGCCGCGATGATGCAGTGGTCGAACGTCACCGTCTGCTCGCCGCCGTCGGCCCCGGTCACCCGCAGCGTGTTCGCGTCGGTGAACTCGCCCCGGCCCTCGTACTCGGTGATGCCGTTCTTCTTCATCAGGTAGTGCACGCCCTTGACGTGCCGGTCGGCGACCCTGCGGCTGCGCCTGAACGCCTCGCCGTAGTCGAAGGTGACCGTGCCCTCGACCCGGATGCCGAAGGTCTTGGCCTCGTGGTTGAACAGGTGGGCGAGTTCCGCGTTGCGCAGCAGCGCCTTCGACGGGATGCACCCCACGTTGAGGCACACCCCGCCCCAGTAACGTTCTTCGACGATCGCCGTGCTCAGGCCCAGCTGGGCGGCGCGGATCGCCGCCACGTACCCTCCGGGGCCCGCGCCGAGGACCACGACGTCATAGTGAGTGCTCATGGATCGGACACTATTGAACGGCGGGCCGCTCCGCTCACAGGGGGTGGCGTTCCCGTGAGGTGAGGGGGGCCGGTCGCCACCCTCGCCGGATTCCGCGCGCGGGTTCGCTTTTCAGGCGGTTCGCGATCTCGTCGTGTACCGGCCGGTAGGCCGCGGCGGCGGTCAGGGCGGCGGACTGGAAACGCCCTCGGGCCTCCCGCAACTCGGCGGCGATCCTGCGGCGCCCACCGGGCAGCAGCCGTACGGGGCGCAGCCTGGCCCGTTCGTGCTCGGTGCGCAGCGCGGCGCCCGCCTCGCGCAGGGTCGTCACGTACTCGACCGCGGCCTGCCGCCACCGCCGGACCTCCTCGCCGGTGCACGGCACCAGGTGGCCGGTGCCGCGGTGGTGCAACGTGTAGAGGGAGGACATGCCGGGCGGCATGGGGGCGCCCTCAAGACCGCAGCGGCTCACGCCGACCCGGCCCCCGACGGGGGCGGGCGGCTGCGCCTCGGCCCTGTTCTTCAGGCCGACGTCGTAGAAGTAGGGGTAGACGGCGTTGTCGCGACGGCAACGGCGCAGGCGGCGGTTACGGGCGTTCCTGGTACGGATGTCCGAGACCAGTTCGGACAGCGACGTGCCCTCGACGAGGATCACCATGCTCACGAGAGCGACGAACAGACCGAGCACGAGCAGAATGGTCTGGAGCATCGGAGCTTCCCTCCGGCGTTCGCGAGGATCGCGAACGCTTCGATGACTGGCTTTCCGGACAGTCACTTAAGCGTCAGATTCACGTGCTCGCACTATGGTCAGGCGATTACTCAAGCACGCCCCGTGCTTTCCCCGGCCATTATGCTTTTCCGGATTGTAGTCCCCGCCTCCCTTCATCACACAAGGACACCCTTGTTCGGATGTCGTGACATATCGCGCGGCCACGGATGGGCCTGGACGGGAGCCGCCGGGCGCGGGCCGGTTCACCCGGCCACCTACGCCTACACCCCGGTCTCGCCTTTCGTCCGGTCACGGGCCTACGCCCCGGCCCGCCTTTCGCCCGGCCACGCTTTCGTCCCGGCCAGGCAGGGGACATTCCCCGCCGCGAATCACCGGGTCTTTCACCGGGATGGGCGTCCCGGAATGCGGGTGGTTCCTCAGGCGGGCCCGTGACAACCGCTTCGGCGCCGTTTTCCCGTAACGGATGAGGCGGCGACGTCCTCGGCCACTTAAGGCAAGGACGCTTTCCGGATAACCGGCGGGGCTTCTTCACGGTGGGCCCTCCACAAAGGGAAACACATGGAGTCGCCACTCGCGGGCCGACGCCTTTCCTGGTACGGCGCACCCCTGTGCCCGCAGGTCGCCGGGGCGGGTTCTGGTATGACGACGGGGTCGGTGGGGAGACCACGGACACGACCGAAAGCCGCGAACCGCCACGGGAGCACGTCATGACCGGAGCATCCACCGTCCTCTCCGCCGAGTCCCTGGGACGGGACGTCGGGGCGGTCGCGCTGGTGGACCACCACGTGCACGGAGCCCTGGCCACGGACCTGTCCAGGCGGGGGTTCGAGGAGCTGATCACCGAGTCCGACCGGCCGACGCCGTCCTGGATGACCCAGTTCGACTCCCAGCTCGGCTTCGCCGTCCTGCGGCACTGCGCGCCCGTCCTCGGTCTCGAAGCGCACACCGACCCGGAGACCTACCTCGCCCGCCGTACCGAACTGGGCGTCGAGGAGGTCAACCGGCGGCTGCTGACCGCGAGCGGGGTGGGCCACTTCCTGGTGGAGACCGGCTACCGGGGCGAGGAACTCCTCGGCCCGGCCGGGATGACCGAGGCCACCGGACGCCCCGCCGAAGAGATCGTCCGCCTGGAGACGGTCGCCGAACACGTCGTGACCGAGGGGACCGACGCGGCCGGCTTCTCCGCCCGCTTCGAGGCGGCCCTGTGGGAGCGCAGCCGTACGGCACGCGGGGTGAAGACGGTCGTCGCCTACCGGCACGGTCTCGACGTGGACCCGGAGCCGCCGACCCTCGGCGAGGTGACGGCCGCGGCGGGCAGGTGGCTGCGGGAGGCCGAGCGGACGGGAAGAGTCCGTGTCGACGACCCGGTGCTGCTGCGCCACCTGATCTGGAAGGGGGTCGAGCGCGGCCTGCCGCTGCAGTTCCACACCGGCTACGGCGACCCCGACCTGGACCTGCGCCGCTGCGACCCGCTGCTGCTGCGCGGCCTCATCGAACGGGCGCAACCGAGCGGCGTCCCGCTGATGCTGCTGCACTGCTACCCGTTCCACCGCAACGCGGGCTTCCTCGCCCAGGTCTACCCGAACGTCTACTTCGACGTGGGGCTCGCCGTGAACCACACCGGGGCGCGCAGCGCGGCCGTCGTCGCGGAGAGCCTGGAACTCGCCCCCTTCGCCAAGATCCTCTTCTCCTCCGACGCCTGGGGACCCGCCGAACTGCACCACCTGGGCGCCCTGCTGTGGCGGAGCGCGATGACCCGCGTCCTGTCCGGCTTCGTCGCCGACGGGGAGTGGAGCAGGACGCAGGCCGTACGGGTGGCCACGATGATCGGCGCGGAGAACGCCCGCCGCGTCTACCGGCTGGAGGGGGAGCCGGGGGTCACGGTTCCGCGGTGACCAGCACCGGGCCGCCCCGCGGGTCCACGGCGGACAGCATGTCCGTAGGGACGCGGAACACCCGGCCCGGGGCCACCGGCCACCACACCCGCCTGCGCGCCACGACCCGGTCGCCCTGCCACAGCACCACGTGCGGGAGGCGGATGTGGCGATCACCCCACAGCAACAGCCGGCGCCGGGCGGGCACCGGGTCACCGGGACGCAGGATCTCCGGCGCGACCCACCGGAAGGGCTCCCCGGCCAGCAGCCGTACCCCCTCGCCGACCGGCCACGACCCGCCGTCCAGCCAGGTCGTGACGGGACGCGCCACATGGGCGCCGTCGATCGCCGCGACGTCGGCGGTGTCCACCGGGTGGAGCAGGTTGCCCACGGCGAACACACCCGGCCGGTCCGTGCGCAGCGCGCTGTCGACCAGCGGCCCCCGGGTGCCGGGGTCGATGGCGATCCCGGCGGCGCGTGCCAGCTCGTGGTCGGGAATCCAGTCACCGGTGAGGATGAGCGTGTCGCACTCGACGACCCGCCTGCGTCCCGTGTCGAGGTTCTCGATCTCGACCGCGCGCAGGTCAGGCCTGCCGATGATCCGGCTCACCCGGGTGCGGGTGGCGACCTCCGTCCCGAACAGCACCTTTCCCGGGCCGCTGAACACGGCGTAGGAGTCCGGCCTCGGATACTCGGTGGTCATCAGCACCGTACGGCAGCCCGCCTCCCGCAGCGTCAGTGCCGCCGACCAGCTGACCAGCTCCGCGCCCACGACGACGGCCCGCTCACCGACCCTGCCGTGCCTGAGATGGACGAGGTTCTGCAGGTGCCCGGTCGTGTAGACGCCACGGGGCCGGTCCCCGGGGATGAGCCGGGCCGGACGGGGACGTTCCCGGGCGCCGGTGGCCAGGATCACCGCCCCGGCCTCGACGAGGAGACGACCCTCGGGGCTGGTCACCTCGATCGCGCGCTCCCCGGCCCACCCGGTCACGGTGGCGTTCGTCCGGATCGTCGCCCCGGCCTCCTCCGCCTGCCGGACGAGCTTGCGGGCGTAGGCGGGGCCGCCCATGAAACGCCCCATGTCCCTGACGCCGTAGCCGGGGTGGTCGCTGTGGCGGGGGATGCCGCCGGCCGTACTCTCGCGGTCGAGGACCAGGACCTCACCGCCGACCCGGGGGGCGAGCACCCGCGCGGCGCTCAGCCCGGACGGCCCCGCGCCGACGACGACCACGTCCGGGGTGAGGGTGGTGACGGTGTCGCTCATCGGTCGGCCTCCAGCAGGTTTCCGATCTCGGCGCCGCAGAAGAACCCCTGGCAGCGCCCGTTCATCGCCCTCGTACGGCGCCGCAACCCCTCAAGCCCGGCGGGCGGGATCGGTGAGGTGAGGGCGTCACGGATCTCCCCCTCGGTCACCCGCTCGCAGAAACAGACCACCTTGCCGTAGGCGGGGTCGGCGGCGATCCGCTCGGCGTCCTGGTAGGGACGCAGGAAGGCCTCCCCGAGGTTGGGCATCCGGGGAGGTTCGGGCAGATCGGTCCTCGGCACGAGCGGCAGCCCGGCCTTGCCCGCCAGTTCGGTGACGTACCGGGCGATGGCCATGCCCGCGGTGAGCCCGGTCGAGCGGATACCGCCGACGAGGACGTAACGGTGCTCCGCGTCTGCCTCGATCAGATAGTCCTGGCGGTCGCTCGCCGCGCGCAGGCCCGCGTAGGTCGCGGTGACCTCCTCCCGCAGCAGCTCGGGCATGATCTTGCGCCCCTTCTCCAGCAGGAACTCAAGGCCCCGCTCCGAGGTCCCGGTGTCGGTCCGGTCGAGGAGGTCCTCGGCGGTCGGCCCGAGCAGGACGTTCCCGTAGACGGTCGGGCTGACCAGCACGCCCTTGCCGCGTGAGGACGGCACCGGCAGGATGATCCGGTCGGCCAGCGGGCGGGCGAGCTTGTCGTAGACCAGCAGCTCACCGCGGCGCGGCGTGACGGTGAAACGGTCGTAGCCGAACAGCCGGTCCACGACGTCGGCGCCGAGCCCGGCCGCGTTGACGACCCAGCGGGCGGTGACGTCCCCGCCCGAGGTGCGCAGCGTCGTCGACTCCCAGTGCTCCTCGACGGTCAGGACCCGGTGGTTCAGCAGCAGCGTCACCCCGCGCAGGACCGCCTCGGTGGCCAGCGCCAGATTGGTCGTCCAGGTGCAGACGATGGACTCGTCGGGCACGGTCAGCCCGCCGAGGGCCCCCTCACCCAGGTGCGGCGCCAGCCGGTAGACCTCCTCCGCGCCGACGATCTCCGTCTTGTCGTAGCCGTTGAGCTCGGCCTTCTCCTTCAGGCCCGGCAGCGCGTCGAGCTCCTCGGCGGTCCAGGCGACCAGCAGGGCCCCGGTGTGCTCGACCGGGATGCCCGTACGGGCCGCGTAGCCGGACAGGAGGTGATAGCCCTCGCGCACCAGACGGGATTCGAGGGTGCCGGGTTTGGCGTCGAAACCGGTGTGCAGGATCGCGGTGTTCGCCTTACTGGTGCCGTCGCCGACGTCGTCACGCGCTTCGAGCAGCGCCACACTCAGCTCGTGCCCCGCCAGCTCCCTGGCGATGGCGGAGCCGACGATGCCCGCTCCGATCACCGCCACGTCGAACGTGCCCACCCCCGTGGTGCTCACCGTTCCCCCTCCTGCTCCTGTCTCGTTGTGGTCGTCCGTACGGCCTCGTGCCAGCGGGCGCGGAACTCGGCCGCCCGCTCCGCCGGCCAGTGCGGCTCGTACGTCGTGGCCGGTTTCCACCCGCCGACCGCCTCCCGCAGCGGCAGGGCGGGGTCGAGCGCCGCGCGGGCCAGCGCGGCGGCGCCCAGCGGGGTCGCGTGCTCCGACGGGTAGACCTCGATCGTGACCTGTGCCAGATCGGCGACCGCCTGCATGAGCACCCGGCTGCGGGTGAGCCCGCCGTCCACCCTGAGCGCGCTCAGCGGCCGCCCGAGATCGGCGACGACGAGGTCGCCCAGCTCGGCGACCTGCGCCGCGACGCCCTGCAGTACGGCCAGCACCAGGTGCCCCCGGCCGGTGGAAAGCGTCATCCCGGTGAAGGAGGCCCTGGCGTCCGGCCGCCACCACGGGGCGGCGAGCCCGGCCAGCGCGGGGACGCACAGCACGCCCTCGCTGTCGTCGGCCGCCACGACGTCGAGGTCGGCCGCCGAGCCGATCATGCCCAGGTCCTGCAGCCACCGTACGGCCGAGGCCGCCGTGTAGACCTGCCCGTCGAAGCAGTAGGACGTCTCCCCCCTGACCCGCCAGGCGACGGAGGCGGCCAGGCCCGCCGTCGAACGCGTGGCCGAGGTGCCGGTGTTGGCCAGCAGGAACGCCCCGGTGCCGAAGGTGCACTTCGCCTCGCCCGCGGTGAGGCAGTTCTCGGCGAGCAACGCCGCCTGCTGGTCGACGACCAGCCCGCACACCGGCAGGTCCCCGCCGAACGCGGAGGTCGAGCCGACCACCTCGTCGTTGGCGGCGACCCGGGGCAGCCGCTCCCCGCCGAGCCCGAACAGTTCGAGCAGCCCGTCGTCCCAGTCCGCGTCGTCGAGCCGGGTGACCAGCGACCGGCTTGCCGTCGAGACGTCGGTGACGAACTCCCCGGTCAGCCGGTGCACCAGCCACGAGTCCGAGGTGGTGACCACACCCTCCCCGGTCACGTTCTCCCGCAGCCAGGCCATCTTGGGCGCGGAGAAGTACGGGTCCAGGACCAGCCCGGTGGCCTGCGCGACCCGGTCGGCGTGTTCGCGCAGCCGTACGCAGATCTCCTCGGAACGGCGGTCCTGCCACACGATCGCGGTGGACAGCGGCTCACCCGTCGTGGGGTCCCAGGCCAGTACGGTCTCACCCTGGTTGGCCAGCGCCACGGCGTCGACGGGGACACCGGCCTGCGCGACGGCCCGCCGCCCGGCCTCAAGGACCGAGTCGAGCAGTTCCCTCGGGTCCTGCTCGACCCCGCCACCCGGCAGGTAGACGGGGCGCACCGGGTGCTCGGCCAGGCCGAGCACCCTCCCCTCACCGTCGGTCACGACCGCCTTGGTCCCCGAGGTGCCCTGGTCTATCGCCAGTACGGTCGTCATCGCCGGTTCACGTCCCCCCGATCCTGGGAGACGTCGTGCCCGGCGGCGGCGTCGGCGTCCAGCTCGGCGTCGATGGAGCGCATCTCCGGCATGGCCAGGCCACGCGCCCCGCCCCTGGTGGCGAGCAGGTAGACCAGGTAGGCGGCGCCGATCACCAGCATGATCAGCACATAGGTCCACGGGTCGGCGAACGAGGCGTCGCGGAACAGCAGCAGCTCGAACACCAGCCAGACCACCGCGACCGTGACCACCGGGATCTCCCAGCGGCCCAGGTCGAAGCCCCTGCTGGGCGGCAGCGAACGACGCTTGACCACGTACAGGGCGACGGTCGAGGCGTAGATGATCGCGGGCAGCAGCGTCGCCGCGGCGAACAGCCCGAACAGCGCGTCCGTCCTGGTCGAGAAGATCGCCAGGATCAGCTGGCCGATGACGCACATGAGCACGGTCGCGTTCAGCGGCGTGCCGAACCTCGGCGAGATCTTCTGCCAGGCCTGCCAGCCGGGGAAGCGCTCGTCACGGGACATCGCCCAGACCAGGCGCACCCCGCTCATGAGGATCACCATGCCACAGGCGAAGATCGCGATGACCACCAGCACCAGCAGGGCCGTACCCACGACGGGGCCGAGGGTCCGGGTGATCACGTCCGCGATCGGCGTGTCCGACTTCGCCAGCTCGACCGGGTCCCCGGCGAGCAGGGTGACGGCGATGAGGAACAGGAAGCCCAGCACACCGGAGGCGAGGACCGCCTGCCACATGGCGCGGGGCACGACGCGGGCCGGGTCCTTGGTCTCCTCGGCCAGGTTGGCCGCCGACTCGAAGCCGACGATCGTGAACGCGCCAAGCAGGAAGCCCAGCATCCACGGGCCCGCCGAGGTGAGCGTGCCGAAGGACAGGTAGCCCTCGGCGGGGACGGCGCCGGTGCTGAAGAGGTTCGCGAAGTTGGCCTCCTTGGCGACGAACCCCACCCCGAGCAGCAGCAGGACCAGGGCGATCATGCCGGCCAGCTCGGCGGAGACGGCGAAGTTGTTGACCCGTTCGGTCCACTTCGTGGACAACCCGACCAGGAACGCCTGGGCGAGGATGACCACCCCGGTGATCACCCACGCGTTCAGCGCCGTCCCCTGGTAGTTCAGCAGCGCCGGAAGCACGGTCGAGGCGATGGTGTAGTCGACCGCGACCACCACGATCGCCAGGAACGTGAACGAGATCCAGCCGATGATCCAGCCCAGGACGGGATTGGCCAGGCGGGAGGTCCACTGGTAGGAGTAGCCGGTCACCGGGATGCGCGCGGCCAGGGAACCGAAGATGAACGCGACCGCGAGCTGACCGACGATCACGATCGGCCAGGTCCAGATGCCCGCGGGCCCTGAACTGTTCAGCACGGAGCCGTAGGTGGTGAAGATTCCCGTGGCGATCGAGACGAAGGCGAAGGCGACCGCGAACGACGCGAAACGCCCGGTTCCTCGCTTCATCGCCTGCTTGTAGCCGAACTCCTCGACGCTCGCCGTGGCCTGATCCGGGGACTCGTGTGGTGAATACTGGGGCATGGGTCCCAACTCCTGTGTTTCCTGTCAGATGGTGCATCGGCTGGGGATCCGAGCCGGGTGGCGTTGCCGCGCCTCCCGGCTCCTCGAACTCTCCGGCTCCTTGGTTTTTTGAGGCTTCGGGCCCTTTGGGGCCTTCGTTCTGGGGCCCGGCTTTCTGGGTCTGGCCTTTTCGGTCTTGAGCTCCTTCGACATGGGACCCGTTTTGTGGATCTCTATGCCTGCTGTGGTCGCCCATACTTCGTTATGGGCTCCTTCTCCGCCTCGCGGCGCGTCCACCTGGACGATCCGTGCTACGGCGAAGGCCCGCAAGCAGGCCCAGGGCTCTCCGGGACTCGGACTTTCCTGGGTCTCAGGCTTTCCGGGTCTCAGGTTTTTCTGGGTTTCAGGCTTTTTTGGGTCTTTCAGGTCTTTCTGGGTCTCAGGTCGCGGGACCTGGCGTCTGGGCCGTTTTGGCGTCTTGCCGTACGGCCTCAGGCCTTCTCGGTTCGCGGTCTCGCGGTTCTCGGGGCTCTCGAAGGTCCCGCGGGTCTTGTGGCTCTCACGGCAGGACGACCACCCCGCCTCCGCGGGTGACGGCGTCTCGAATGCTCGGTGGTGGCTCGGTCTCCGTGACAAGTCCGGCGAACTCCTCGATACCCGCGACACGATGCCGGGCGATCCTGCCGAACTTGCTCGAATCGGCCAGCACGAAGGAGCGGGCGGCGTTGCCGTGGATCGTCCGGCGCACGGCGATCTCGTCCAGGTAGTAGTCGGTCAGCCCGGCGACGGCGTCCACGCCTCCCGAGCCGAGGAAGGCGACATCCGGGTTCAGGTCGGCGAAGAAGGCCTGCGCCAGGGAGTTCGACAGTGCGAGGTCACCACTCCTGAGCCGGCCCCCGGAGACGAGGACCTCGACGCCGGGGCGCTCGGAGAGCTCGGCGGCGACCAGGAGGGAACACGTGGCCACGGTCCCGGTGAAGTCGAGCGGCAGGGCACGGGCCACGTCCACGGCGGTGGTCCCCACGTCGATCACGATCGTCTGGCCCGGCCGTACGAGCGCAGCCGCGGCCTGGCCGATGTGCCGCTTTGCCTCGGCGGCGGTCCCGGTCCGCTCGGTGAAGGGCGCCTCCTCCCCGGAGGAGCGCCCCGAGGCGACCGTCGCCCCGCCGTGCACCCGCGCCAGCCTGCCCTGACGTTCCAGCAGGACGAGGTCGCGTCGGATCGTCTCCACGGAGACCTTCAGCTCACGCGCCAGCTCCTCGGTGCTGACGACCCGGGAGGCCCGCAACGCCTCTCCGATCCGCGAGTGCCGCTCAGCGGGCAGCATGGCTGCCCGCTTCTGTGGATTTCTGTGCCTCCATGACGGGAAGTATGGTTCGCTGTGGTTTAAAGGTCAATGCAGAAGATTGAGACAAAAGAACTTTTTGTCCAAATCTTCACCAATGTGGGGTGGTTTGCAGGCTGTGGGGAGATGCGTGACCGGTGGTGGCCGTGTTCATGGTCATGGTGGTCGGAGCGCCGTCACGCCGACGGCGGACTACTGTCCTCCCGGTGCGTGCGCGTCCCGGTACGCCATGATCCCGTGCTCGGGAAGACGCCCTCGGCCGCTGACGTCGTGACCGTGGGCGCGGGCCCAGGTGCGGACCTGCGCCCCCGTCACCTCGGTCAGTGGTTCGTCCACGTCGTCGGAGCCGTCGTCGAGCCCGCCTCAGCCCTCACCGTCCGGCAGAGGCATGGCGCTCCACGACGAGAGCGTGTTGTCCTCCCCAACGGTCACCTCACCGGGGAGGATTCCCCTGCGGTCGAGTTCGGCCCAGAGCGATTCCATCGCCGCCGCCGGATCGAAGTAGAACTCGCTTTCACGGACGCGCCAGAAGCGCCAGCCCGCACGTTTGAGCTCGCGTTCTCGATCGAGATCCGCCTCCCGCTGCTCGGGAGTGCCGTGCCAGAAGTCCCCGTCGCACTCGACGGCGAGACGCCCCCTGGCGCCGCTCACCACGAGGTCGATGCGGCGGCCGTTGACCTCCACTTGCGGGACGACGTGGTAGCCGCGCTCGCGGATGCGCAGGAAGACCCGCTGTTCGAAGAGCGAGTCGAAGTCCGGGTGGGAATCGTCGGCGGTGACATCGCCCAACTGGGCCGTGAGCGGTGTCGTGGGCGGGTTCAGCATGTAGGTGAGCAACGACCTGCGAAGGCACATCGGGGACAGCAGGTCGGGACTGACGGAGTGGAACAGCCACATCTGGTCCCTGGCCCGTGAGGCGGCCACGTTGAACCTGCGCTGCCACTCGGTGCTCGTCACCGCCGAACGCCTCTCGGCGATCACCATCGACAGGAACACCACGTCGCGCTCGTCGCCCTGGAAGTCGGGGGGCGTGCCGACCCGCAGCCGTCGTCTCTCCCAGTCCTTCGGATCCATCCGGTCCAGCAGCAGATCGTGGATGAGCTGAACCTGCGCCGAACCCTGCAGCACCACCACGCCGAAGGTCCTGCCCTGATAGGCGGGATCCTCCTCGCAGGCCAGGATCCGCTCCACGATCGCCTCGGCCTCCACCTTGTTGCGCAGCCGGTTCGTGGTCCCCTCGTTCCACGCGCCCTGGACGCGGACCACCCGCAGGGGAGGCAGACGGTCGGCGCCGAACTGCCGCAGCGGAACCAGCGGCTCGTCGGCGTAGAACTGCCGCGAGGAGAAGTCGATGATCTCCGGCATGCAGCGGAAGTGCTCCTTGAGCCGCAGGACCGAACCGAACCTCGTCGCCAGCAGGTCGAACAGGCTCGACTTCGGGGTGAAGGCGTCCCGCAGGTAGGCGGGCATGTCCGGGAGATAGGTCAGCAACTTCGCGAAGATCGGCTCCAGTTCGCCGTGGCTCACGGTGGAGGGCGCGCACTGCTTGTCGTCGCCGACGACGATGACGCGGGGCGCCAGCCAGAGCAGGAAGAGCGCCTCGATGCTCGCCTGGCTGGCCTCGTCGACGATCACGACGTCGAAGGAGTCGCGGACGGGCGGGATCGTCTCCAGCACCTGCTGGAGCGGCATGATCCAGGCGGGGACGGCTCCGCGGGCGTGCGCCATCGCCTCACGGGCGAGTGCCTGGAACTTGCCGGCGTACCGTCCGGTGCCCTTGCCCAGCTTGCCGATGTGGTCCTGGTAGGCGCGCAGCGCCGTCGTCTGACGGGAGGTAATCCTGCCCAGCGCGGCCTGCCAGGCCTGTTCGGCGGCGAGTTCGGCGGTCAGCCGCATCTCCCGCGCGGTCGCGGACTCCAGCTCGCCCTCCAACCGCTGTTCGAGGCCGGGCTGACGCTGCCCGGTGAAGAACGTCTTCGCCCTGGCCCAGGCCCAGGCCCGGTCCCAGGTGGAGAAACAGGACTGCCGCGCGCCCGCCTCCACCAGAAGCCTGAGCAGCGCCGGATGGGCATCGCGGACCCGGCCGGAGAGCTCGTCGCAGCGCCGCTGCTCGGCCTGCTGGCGCCGGGCGTCCACCAGGGCGGCGAGACACCGTTCGTACAGGGCGCTGTCCCGTACGGCCACCGCCCGGACCGCCTCGGTCAGCTCGGGAGCGGGGGTGCCGAGCCGGGCCGCCTGCTGGAGTGCCGCGCACAGTTCGTTCAGCGCCACGGTGGCCTGCTCGGCCTCGACGCTCAGCCGTACGGCACGCAGAGCCGTCACATACGACAGCCACTCCGCGTGGTTCCGCAGTCCGATACGCGCCCCTGCCTCGACGAGCAGCCGGGTCGTCTCCGCCACCGCGGACATGACCTGACGTATCCGGTACAGCCGGTCGAAGGCGTCGCCGAGCTGGGCCACGGTGCGTTGGAGGGGCTGGTCGTGCGGGAACTCCACCCCCACCAGCCGCCAGCCACGCAGCAACTCCTCGACCACGGCCCGGCTCTCGAAGTCGGTGATGACCAGCGACAGGAGTTCGGCATTGGAGGGCGTGATCCCGTCCACCGCCGTGCCCACCAGCCACGGCTCGGCCTGCTTCTGTACGGCGGGCCTGAACAGACCGCGTTTGAGCTGGTTGCCCGCGGCGAGATGGTCGCGCAGCGCCCGCATGGACTGGATGTAGGCACCCTTCGCGCCCGGCGAGTCCAGGGGCGGGTGGTCGACCGAGCGGAAACCGACCGAGCGGACCGTCTCCTGGGCCAGGGTGAGACGGTCGGTGTAGGCGGAGAGCTGTTCCCAGACGGCGGACTCACGGCCGCTCAGGCCGTCCGCCAGGGCTCGGACAATCCACTCGGGCGAGTCCGCGGAGGTGTCCTCGGACAGGCCGAGCTGGTGAAGGAGGAGATCGACGTCGGCAGCGACCGCCTCCAGACGGGCGATCGCGGGGAGCGGGAGGTGCTCAAGGCGCCTGGATGTCTCTGTCTGGGCCCGCTGAGCCATGTTCTGCGCGGCGGACTCGACCGCGATCAGATCCTTGATCTTCTCTGTGCCGGGCAGCCCGGAGACGTCGGGGACGCTCTGGGAGAGCCGCGCCCGGCGCTCCGGAGTCTGCCCGGAGAGCAGGGTGATGAGCTCCGCGGCCTCGCCCACGGTGATCGGGGGTGTGAAGGGCGCCGAGGCCGGGAGCGGCACCGGCATCCAGGCGCAGTCGGCCTCCTCCCGCGTCAGCCGCCGGGCCACCTCGGAGAGGGTGCCCGAGTAACCGGCCGAGATCTCGGGATGGCGGTAGGTCTCCGACTCCCGCAGCGCCCGGATGCGCTCGGTCAGCGTGACGGTCGCGCGGCGGGCGGAGTCGAGCCGGTGGCGCTTCTCGGTGATGTCTCTCGCCTGCCTGGCCGGGTCGAAGGAGGAGAAGCGGTTCGACAGCGCCTTCACGCCGCCTTCGAGCTCCGCGGAGCCGCCGCGGCCGAGGTCGGTCATGGACACGCACAGTTTGGCGATCTCCGGGGGCAGTTTGTCGCGCAGGACACGCAGCGCCTGCGCCTTCTGGCTGGTGACCAGCACCCGCTGCCCTTGGGCGAGCAGCGCCGACACCAGGTTGGCGATGCTGTGGGTCTTGCCCGTTCCCGGAGGGCCCTGGACGATGACGCCGTTGTCCGCGCCCAGGCGCGTCATGATCGTGCGCTGTTCGGGGTTGGCGGGGAGCGGGAACAGCGGGTTTCGTCCGAGGACGTCACCCGCCACGACATCCCCCTCCCGCAGGAAGGCCGCGCGTTCCGCCGGTTCGAGGGAGTCGACGAGCTGCGCCAGGCCCAGGGGCGCCCGGGCGTCGGATCCGGTCAGCGAGGAGATCATCTTGTCGTAGTAGGAGATCAGCGAGCCCTGGTCCCGCCTGCGTAGCACCAGTGCCGGCGCGGGCCGTACCTCCGCGAGCTTGACGGCCGCGTCGCCGGGAGCCCAGTCGGGCAGGTATCTGGGCCGGGGCTCGATCTCCAGGCCGCGGTCACACCATGACTCCAGCAGTTCGGTCACGCCGTCGTGCAGACCGACGCCCTCTCCCTCCCTGACGCGCCTGCGGAGGTGGTCGGTCCGCTGCGGAGCGAACCCCGCGAGGTCGGCCAGCAGCTCACGGTCCTGCAGGGCGGAGGCCGTCTCGCCCAGCACGACCTCCACCCGCTCGGTGTGCGGGTCGACCCTCAGGTGGAGGCGGGTCGCGATCAGGTGGTTGCGGACGCGGACGCCACCGGGGGCCGTCCAGGACAGCAGGCCGGTCGCCAGCACCAGCTCCCACTCGTCGTCGGCCTGGCCGAGCTGGATGGAGATCGAGTAGAGGTCGCGATGCCAGCATTGCCGCCGTGCGGGCTCCCGTTCCCGGTCGGCCCAGGCCCGCCACAGGGGAAGCCAGTCGCCGTACGCCTCCACCACGTCGGGCCGATCCGCCTGGTTCTCCCAGCGGGAGACCGGATGGCCGTGCTCGTCGGTCTCCTGGATGCGTCGAGGACCGTTCTCCGAGAGCGCGGGGACGTCCCGTTCCGGATCCGGGAGGTCGTCCTGCCGCAGCCAGCCGTGCAGCACCTCCGGGGGAGCCGGATGCGCGGTGATCCGGACGGGGTCGACGGAGAAGAGGACCTCCCCGTGCCCGGCGGAGCGGTTCGGCTCGATCGTGTCCGGCAGGTTCACCAGCCAGAGGGTCTGGTCGTGGTCGCGCAGGTCCCGGACCGGGACGCGGCGGGCAGCCGCAAGATCGCGAAGGAACTCCACCAGTCGCGTGGTGGAGTCGACGAGACGGGGATCGCGGGCCCGGGACTGCTGTATGCTCACGCGGCTCTCTTTCTCCTTCTGGTCGTCCACACGGGGCGGAAGCCGTTCGACGGCGAACTCCGAAGGTCCCTGCCTGTGACAGGCGAGATGCTAGTGGCCACAAGATCTGCGGAGTTGGAACGTTCCCGTAATGAGATCCATTTCCGGTTTCACCGCTAAGCGGGGAGAAGTTCGGTCACTCTCCCCGCCCGGTGTGCCATCGAGGATCAGCCGAAAAGCGCAAGTTGCCGCTCAAGATCCGGCGCCTTCACGAAGTCCGAGGCGGCGACCAGTTCGGGATCAGGATCCGAGGACTCGTCCGTGACGGACGCCGTCTCCTCTCCCAGCAGTCCTTCGAGGTCGTCGGCGGGCGACGAAGCGGTGGACGCGTCGTCCTCGTCGGCGACGGTGGGCAGCACGTACTGCTGCGCCAGGGCCGCCAAGTGGAGCGGCAACGGCAGAGAGAGCGAGTCCAGATAGTCGGGGGCCTGACGCAGCTGGTGCACCGCGAGGGCCAGTGCCTCTGGGCGGTCGCCCTCGTCCGCTTCGAAGGGCTCCGGATGGCACCCCATGACGGTGATCTCCATGAGGGCCGGGTTCCAGGCCGGTACGCCGGTGTCGATGGTCAGCTCGCCTTTGCGTTTTCCCTGGCGCAGTGGGCGAGGAGCGAGCTTGTCGGCTTCGACCGCGGAGGCGCGGAAGGTGGCCGCCTTGTCGGTGGTGCTGTAGAAGACCCGCTCGGAGGCCGCGACAGGGGTGACGGACTCGGCCCACAGGCCGGCGGCGAGCCCGTTGACCCCCGACGGGTTGTCGATCCCCCACCACTGAGGGGTCTCGCGTCCGGCCGCGCCGCGTACCCGCACCAGCCGCAGATCCGGATCGAGTCGACCGGCGGGCGCGTGACCGGTTCTGATCAGGTCCGCTACGGCCTGGCCGTCCTGGAGCCACGGCCAGTGCGACCGGCTGTTCTGGGAATGCGTGAGAAGCAGGGTGGGGTGTCCGCGCAGCGAACGGATCATCCGCTGGAGGTAACGAGCCGTCTTCCTGCGCTGTTCCTCCATGCTCTCCCGCCGGACCCGGTGGGTGACCCGGTGCGGAGTTCCCTCCTCCTCCGGCTCGACGTCCTTGACGTCAGGCGTGGGACCGTCCCCGACTCCGGCGTCACGGAGCTCGGCGAGCTCGGTCAGCCGGATCAGGAACGTGGGGTACGGAACCCAGGCACCCAGGTTCGGGTCCCAGCCGCTGATCACGGCCTGGCCCGATCCCGGCCTTCCGGGACTGACCAGGACGGCGACCGGAACGTGCCGTGGCAACCGGGTGGGGCCGTCGGCCCGGCGCTTGACCATCCACACTGCCGCGTAGCGGAGCCCCGCGGGCAGCAGGCCGTCCAGAGTGTGTTCGGGGACGACCCGCACGCCGAGCTGGCGGAGCCCGTCCAGCCAGCCGGAGCGCGCCCTGTGCTCCACGTCCTTTTCGGAGTTGTAGCCTCTGGCCTTCCTGGGAACGGCGGTGAACTGAGTGACCACTCCGGCGTCGGCACAGCCCAGCCGCAGGGCGAACTTGGGGTCGTGGAGAGGTGTCGTGAAGTCGGTGCGGCGGTCGATCTCGACCAGAGCGAGGGCGGGGCCGTCCGGATCGGCGCCGTCGGCGGTCAGGAAGGCGGCGACGGTGGCCCGGCGGACGGCGATGGCCTCGGCCAGGGCCTCCCTCTTACGCCGGATCGCCGGGTCGATGCCGAGGGAGTCGGCGAGCCCACCCGTCAGGGGCAGGCAGCGGAGCCGGACGGAGAGTTCGTGGGTGTCCCACCGCAGAATCACGGGACTGCCGGGCGTGGCCGTGTCGAAGACCTCCGGTCCGGGACGGCCGCCGTCGCCCGGTAAGGCGAGGACTCCGGCGAGGGCCGCGATGGCGGTGTCTCGCATGAGGGCGCTCTGCCACAGCAGGCGGATCTCCACGACCGGGATGCCGCCGGAGTCCGTCTCACCGGTGATCGCCCGTACGGCGACCGCCAGGGAGGCCCGGCGGGCGTGCGCGGCCCGGACCTCCTCGGCTTTCTTGGCCTCTCCCTGGAGCTTGGGCCGGGGGTTGGCGGGGGTGTGCGAGGAGAGTCTGCTGCGTCTGAGGTCGGGAACGCGTACCAGCTCCTCGGGCAGGGCCTGCTCGGCCCATTCGACGAGCTGTGAGCGCTGGTTCGGCATCAGGCCCGCCCCGACTTCGTGCGCGCCCATGTGCGTGCTGTGGACCACGGCGGCCCGCACCCCGGGCCCTTCACCGATCCACCGTTCTGGCGTGGTGAGCAGGTCCGCGGGATCGGGGAAGGTAAGGCCGAGGGCGAGATCTCTGAGGATTCCCGCGGGGCCGTTCTCCCTCCAGCCATGAGCCTTCGTGCCGCGGTCCCGGGTGAGCCGGGCCACCGCGTAACGGTCACTGGCGGGGGCACCGGGAAGCCACGGCACGGGTGGCAGCAGATAGACCGAGGTGTCGCGGCGGAAGGGCATGCGCAGCTGGCCGTCGCCACCCGGGTGGGTCGCCCAGCGCCGTACCCCGGTGTGGAGGTGCAGCCTGGACCGCGCGGAGAAGGGAACGGTGTGCAGGGAGATGGCGAGGACCACGGAGAACCACCAGACGCCGCCGTTCTTGGCGATGTGCGGGAGGGGCTGGGACATCAGCTCCGCCCCCTGCTGGCGTGGACCGCGCGGTACGGCTCGGAACCGCAGCAGGCCGGCCCCCGTGTCGTAGGGGTCCAGGTCCAGGACACGCCGCGCCAGGTGGTCGGTGGCGAGCTGAAACTGTCTGCCGGCCGGGATCGCGGTGCCTCCGTCGGTGCGGGCACAGCCCAGCAGGTCCACCTCGACCTCCCGCCAGCGCGGTGGATCGGCGCGCAGCTCGGCCACGGTCTCGGCGATCTGCCGGACGGGAACCGTTCCCGGGCGCAGGTTTCGCACCCAGGCGGTGACGAGCCGCTCGAAGGCCGGTTCCGGCAGCGGGTGGGGACGGTCGGCCGGAGCGTACAGCCAGAAGTCCTCGGCGGAGCCCTGCCTGTCCGCCCCCCTCCCGCGGACCACGAGATCGGGCGCGAGGCTCTGCAGGACTCCGTCCATACGGTAGGTGGGAACGGTGCGGTACGGCTCCGCCTCCGGCCCCCGCCCAGCGTTGCACAGCGCGAGCAGGCTGTCGCGCCAGTGCTCGGGAAAGGGAAGCGCGCGGTAACGACCGGTCAGGAGCGCCGCGTCGGAAGCGAGGACATAGGCGGCGCGGCGGATCTTGTCATAGGTGAATCCCATGAGGGCTCCAGGATGAGGGCGGGGTCAGGGGCGGGTGAGACCGGTGGACATGCCGCACAGCGCGTCGTACAGCGGCTGGTACAGCATCCGGACAAGGGCGGGGTCGGCCGGGTCGGCGAAGAGCGCTGGATCGGTCGTCTCGTCGAAGTAGGGGGCGAGGACGGCCCGCAACCCGGCCAGCAGACCGTCTCCGGGACCGCCGGGGCGGGCGGAGGACGCAGCGACGACACCGGGCGCGGTGGCCGCCGCGTGTTTGGGGGCGAATCTGGCGTCGACGAAGACCACCCTGGCCGGGACGCCCCCGCGCACCAGGCGCCCGATGACCTGCCAGATCGTCACCAGCTGGTCCCACGCGAAGGATCGTTTCTCCTCGGGACTCAGCCGGGAGTAGACGTAACGGCGCGACAGCAGCCTGCGCCACGCGCCTCGGGCCTCGTGCCGGAAGGCGAGTCCCGCCGCGTCGAGGTCACCGGCCTTGGTGACCAGTTCGCCGAAGGTGGCACGGCCCAGGCCGGGATGGTCGCGGACGAACCTGGCCGTCCAGTCGTTGATCGCGAAGACCGCCAGCGACAGGTCGTCGGGCCGGGGATGCGGGCGAGCGAGGAACAGCACGGTACCGAACGCCGCCTCGCGCCGCGTGTTGAGGATGTTGTGCCCGCGTTCGATCGCCATCAGCGGGGCGACGAGCAACTCGGCGTCCGGATCCTCGGCGAAGGAGGCCAGGTCCCCCCGGCGTACGGCGGCGGCGTGGCCGCGGCCGTCCGAGCCGAGGCCGCCACCCCGCACGGCCTGCTCCAGGTCGGCGTCGTCCGCGGCGAGCACCCGGACCCGGCCGCGCCAGCGCTCCATCTCTTGCAGCATGTCCGCCGCGGCGCCCGCCTCCCGGTAACTGCCCACCAGAAGCAGGGCCCGGCGCCGGTTGTCGTCGCCGATCTGGGTGAGCTCCTGTTCGAGCGGGCTGGGGAGCCCGCCTCGGCCGGGACGGCCCAGACGTGCGATCATCCGGCGCAGCACCGCCGGGCGCACGCTCGGGTCCTGACCCGACAGGCTCAGCGGGGTGTTGTCGTCGTCATAGAGGAAGTGCGTGCGGAAGACGGTGTCCCTGACGGCGGTCAGAGCACGGGCGTCAGGCTTGAGGATCGCTCTGACAGGTGCCAGGACATGAGCGCGGGTGGAGGTTCCTGCCCAGCTCGTGCCCGACATCAACAGCACGTGGGGCCCGTGACGCCCGACGGTGGGGTCGGCGCCCAGGCCGGGCAGGGACAGCAGCAGTTCCCGTCCGACCCCGGCGCAGCGGAAGAACCGCAGCGTGCCGCTGTAGCGGCCCTCGGGGTCGCGCTCCCCCTCCTCCGGGAGGTACTGGAAGCCGATGACGTTGCCCATGGGGGCCTCGGGAACGACCGGCACGTAGTCGAGCGGCGGGCGTCTGGAGAGTTCGTTGTCGGTCGAGTCGAGGTTGAGCGCGGCCTCGACCTGCGGCCACAGGAAGGTGAGCCGGTCGAGCCGCTGGTGTAGCGCGGCGAGCAGGAGCGTGAATTCGAGCCGTTTGGCGGTGCGTTCATACCAGGCCGGCGTTCCGGGCGTGTCGGCCGGATCAGGGACGTCGGCGTCCCGGGGAGCCGGAGGCGGCAGGGAGCCGTCCAGGAGTGGTGAGCCCTCCAGAAGCAGGTCCAGGACCGCGCGGACCCGCTGCCGGGTGCCCTTCTCGTTCAGGGTGTGCATCAGGTCGTGAGTGGCCTGGACGAGCCGGTCGGCGTCCGTTCCGTACGGCCCGCGGTCCCCGAGCGGATCGTCACGGAACCGGTCGAGGACGGTGGTCACCTGCTGCCGGCGGTCGGCCCACGGGACGGTCTCCCGGGACGCGGGCGGTGACGTGGTCTCCGGAGGGAGGAGGCGCTCGTCGTCCTCGTAGAGATCCACCTCGTCCGGTGCGTTCTCCGCGACTCCTGAGGCCGTGCCGGGGAGCGGATACCAGGTGGAGACCAGTTTGTCCTGCAGCGTCCAGGCGCTGAAGTACTCGATCTGGGCCCAGCCGCGCAGGTCCCCGTCGTTCATCAGCATCGCGTACAGCCGGTCGGTGGCGGCGCTCACCACGGTGAGCGAGACCGCCCAGCGTTCGACGTCGCGTTCGGACAGGGGAAGGCGTCCCTGCCTGGCCAGTTCGTCGATCTTGTGAGTGTGGAGCCTGTCCAGCCATGACTCCGGCCCCCTGGTCACCAGGGTCGCCGACGGGGCGAACATGGTGTCCAGCTGCATCTGCACCCGGTCGGCCTCGTCCACGATCACGATGTCGCTGCGCAGGCAGGCCAGCTCCAGGTAGCGCAGCCGTTCCTCGTTGAGGTGCCGCGGCACGGAGGTCTGTACGAGGCTGGCCGGGTTCGCGACCCAGATCAGGGCGTCGACCAAGTCCCGGGCGGCGCCGTGCCGAGGGCAGGCGCTCCAGATCGGGCAGCCGTGCTCGCGGCCGAGACGTTCCGGACGGTCATCGTCCTGGACAGGAGGGCGGGCCTGGTAAGGATCGGGTGGCAAGGTGGTGCCGGAGTCACGTTCGGTCGTCTTCGGGGCTGGATACAGGGCGGTGCACGGCGCGTCGGCGTAGCGCAGCGGTTCGGCGGCCTCGTTGCCGCGCAGGGCGTCTACCACACAGGCCGTGCTCAGATCGTCGAACCCCGGATCGTCGTGGGTCAGCAGGGAGCCGGGAACACGGGCGGCGAGGCGGCGGTGCAGCCGCTGCACGTGAGTCTCCCTGGTGGTCGGGCCCAGCACCGGGGCCGCGGCCAGTCCGAGGTCTCGGAAGAGCGCGGTGAGCGTGAGCTGCTCGGCGACGTCGCCGACCACCAGAGTGGTGCGCCTGCCCTGCCGGGCGGACCAGACCGCGATCAGCGACATCAGGGTGCTCTTACCCGCCCCGACCATGCCGACCAGATGGAACAGCCCGCCGAGGTCGAGTGCCTCGGCGCGGGTGAAGCCATGACCGTCGGGGGTGCGGACGTCCAGCTCCAGGTTGGCCAGGCGCCGCTCCCAGCCGCCGGGCCGCAGGTCGTGTCGCCGCTCGGTCTCGTCCATCCAACGGGCGGTGTCGGAGAGCTCCGCGAGCGACACGCGCAGCGGCCGGTTCCCCCGTACAGAGGCTCCGGCCAGGTCGTGCCCCGGCACGGGGGCGGGACGCGGGGTCTCGGGGAGGGTGACGGAGGTGATCCGGCGACGTTCGACGAACCGGGCGGGGCCGGGATCCGCCAGGGGCAGCTCACGACGCACCAGGTCGGGAAGGCCGTCGAGCGCGGTGTCGTACACCGCGAAACGGTCGACCACGACGACCGGGTTCGCCGGAAGGGCCGGGCTGTCCGCCGAGCGCAGCCGGTAACCGCGCAACCGGTCGGGGACCTCCCGGTATGCCTCCAGGCACTGCAACCACATCCGGCGCCGCCGCAGGGGCCACAGCAGGTGCCTGGCCGAGACCAGGAGTCTCTCCTGCTCCGGTCCTCCGACGAGCCCGCGGGCACGGGCGAAGGGGTAGCCGCCGAGCAGTGTCCACACCCCGTCGGCGGGGTGCTCGGGGGAGAGGCGCTCCATCAGGCGCAGCCCGAGTTCGACCTGGAACAGCAGGGACGGCCTGATCTCGCGCTCCTCCGGGGGCCAGACTCCGGCGAGCCCGGCGACGAGGGGCCGGTACCAGCTTTCCGCGTCACGCATCGAAGGCTCCGTTCGTGAAGATGGTGGAGAGGCGGGTGGCGGGACCGGTGTCCCCGCGCAGCCGGGCACGCGCGGCGGCGACCAGTTGCCGGTCGGTGAGCAGGGGAAGGCCGTCCGCGGCGGGCGTGCGGTTGCGGGTGTAGATCTCCAGGTAGTCAGGACGGGCCTCGACGCGGTGCCGGGGGACCACCCAGCAGGCCTCGTCGTAGGGCGGCTCGCGCCGTACGGCGGTGGCGGCCCGGCTGAGGAGGCCCGGATGGGCCCAGTCCTTGACGTCGACCGCCCACACCCAGCCGTCGGGGAAGGTGATCCGCAGGTCGTAGGCGTCGAAGCCGGGCCACATCTCGACGGGTAGCCGCAGCGCCCTGAGCTCTCTCTCCAAGTCGACCTCCGCCCGCCCCGGGCCGGTGACGAACTCCCGGAGCGGACGCCTGAGCTGCGACAGGGCGCCGACCTCGTCGATGTGCAGTCTCCATCCCGCGGGCGGCTGCCCCTGGCGGCGGCAGCGGTCACGCTCGCACCACCAGCCGCCGTCGGTGAGGGGGACGAGCAGCGTCAGGCAGCGGGCACAGGTGACATACACGCCGTCGCGGCAAAAGCCGGCCGGGACGCGGTCGTAGATCTGCCCGATGAGCTCGCGGACCGGTTCGAGGGCCAGGTCCGTGGCGACCTCGAACATGTCGTTGCCGGTCAGGACGGGTCTTTCCACCAGCAGGCGGCGGAAGGCGGTGTAGGACTCGGGGGCCTCGTTCTCCCGGCACAGCCGCATCGCCCAGCGGATCACGGTGCGGTCGTACTGCTCCGCCGCGCTGTCACGGGCGCGGACCCACCACTCGTGGCACAGCTGGGTCGGCGTGGCCGAGTCGGGGTCGACGAGGAAGTCGTCCGGGCCGAAGGCGTCCTGCGGCAGGTCCAGGGGCCAGTCCTCGATCGGCCGGGTGCGGCACCAAGCGAGCAGCTCGGGCAGGCTCGCGGGGGGCTGGGCGCCCCGCAGCAGGCAGGCGAGCACCGTGCGGTCCAGGGCGCGTTGCGCCTCGGCGGGATAGGGCAGGGTGAAGGACTCCAGGTCGGTGATCTCGGAGAGCCGGACGACGGCGGTGGCGATCGTGTGCAGCAGCGTGACCCCGCTGTGCGCGGACCAGTCCGCGAGGGACGGGGGAGGCTGGGATGAGGACATGACGCTCTCCTGGGACTTCCTTTGGTGGGGGTTGCGCGGGATCAGGCCAGGAAGGAGGGGATCAGCGGGACGGAGGCGGTGACGCGGCGAGGTGCTCGCGACCCGGTCGGCACCAGTCGAGGGCCTCGCAGCCTTCGCAATGCCTGCCGGGGGCCGGCTCATAGGAGCCGTCCCGCTGCCAGGGGGCGGCCAGCTCGGAGATCACGGCGCGGGCCTCGTCGACGACGGCGGGAAGGCCGGGGTCCAGCTCTTCCAGACCACAGCCGTCCGGGTACAGCATCTCCAGCTCGATCCGGGAGCGGCGGAGGTCCCCGCCGAGCACCCCCGAGGCCATCATGAGGACGGCGACGGCAAGCTGGGGGTAGGTGCGCATCAGCGACCTGCCCTCCCACAGGGGGGTGGCCTTGGTCTTCACCTCCCGCCAGATCCACCCGCCCGCGCGGGAGTGGACCAGATCCGGGGTGGCGACGACGACGAGGTCGAGCGCGGGGTCGTAGCAGACCAACTGGGGTTGCACACGTACCTGCTCGGCGGGGGCAAGGCCGTCCAGCGGGCACAGCGCCGCGTGCTCGGCGATCATGCGGGCTCCGAGCCGGGCCTCCTCCCCGGTGAGGACGTGACCTCCGGCGGACCACTCGTCCGGGTTCCCGGGGCCCCTCGTGTGCCGGCACGCCCGGCGGGGAACGGCGGAGTGCCGCTCGTTGAGCCACGCGTCGACGGCACGGCCCCGCAGGATCGCGCCGTTCTCCGGACGCGGCGACCTCAGCTTCAGCTGCCGGGTGAGATGGAAGTGGGCGGGACACTCCCCGTAGGACCGCAGGTCGCTGGCCGACACGCTGCGGCGGGGGCGCCGCCCGCCGGGGAGCGGGCCCAGCAGACCGGGTGCCCTGGGCAGCGCCGCGCACCCGCCCAGGGCCCTGCAGCCGACACAGCCGGAGCCGGGACGGCGCTCGGTGCCGTCCACCGCTCGGCCCAGGGCCGGTACGGTGTGCTCGGCGTAGTCCCGGCGGATCTCCTGCGGTTCCCCGTCGAACAGGACGACGCTGCCGCCGTCGCCGCACCCGACTCCCACCACCCGGATCCGCCGGGGGAAAGCCGTGCGGGCCGCGGACAGTCCCTCCACCGGCTGGTACGGCTTGCCGTACCCGGCCGCGCCGGGCACGCCGAACGCGACCGTGTGTGCCGCGGCCGCCACCTCCGCGCTGGAACGTTCCTCCCTGGCCGGGCCGAAGGACAGCAGCCACAGCTCCCGGACGCTCCCGTCGGCGGAGGCGTACCGGCGTCCCCACGCGGTCTGCTCGTAGCGCGTCGCGCCGCGCCGGTCGGGCTTCCCCAGACGCCTGATCACCACCCACTCGTCTTCCACGGGCAGGGTTCGCACCACCCCCTCGGCGTCTCCGGCCGCACGGGCGGCCAGATAGTGGGACACCGCGGCGGCGGTCCACTCGACCAGCCCGGGGTGGGCCGGAGGGCGGCCCTTCAACCGGAAGGCGCCCCGGGTCCGGCGGAGTTCCTCCAACGCCTGCGCGACCGGCCATTTTCGGTGTTCAATCAAATCGAGTGTGTCCATCAGCGGCTTCAGGGTGAAGCCCTGCAGCCTCTCGTAACGACGCGCCGGCTCGGGCTCCGCCCGGACCAGCGGGCGTGTCCTGACCGCGATCGCGATGGGACAGTCACGGACGTCCTCCCGGGTCGCGGGCAGGCCGGTACGCACGAGCGAGCCGTCACCGGCGGTGCCGGGCGGCGGAACCCAGTCGGACATCGGACCCCCTGTTCGGTCGGAGATGCGGTTGAGGCTCGCGTGACGAGACGACGACGAGCGCTCTTAGAAGAGCATCCTCTGTGAACTAAGTCAAGCGATGTATTTTCGAGCTTCGAGTTCACGATACACTTCTCGTGTCGTTACGCACGGCGACATGAGTGATACACGGGACATGTGTGAACATCGCCGGAAGGTGAACATGAAGCCTGGAGACATGCTGGGCGGCCGGTACCGATTGGTGGAACCTGTCGGCAAGGGCGGCATGGCCGAGGTCTGGAAGGCATGGGAGGACGAGGCGGCCCGTGAGGTCGCGATCAAGGTGGTCTGCCCGGCTCGCGACCTCGTCGGCCAGTGGATTGACACCGAGAACATGAACCAGGGGCGCCGGGAACTGCACGGCCGCTTCCGGCGGGAGGGGGAGATCCTGGCCGGCCTGAGTCACCCCGGCATTCCGGAACTGTATGGCAGGGGCACCCACGGAGACCGCCCCTACATCGCGATGCGGCTGGTGGACGGGAAGTCACTGCACCGCTTCCTGCTGACCCAGCGGCCGCTCACACGGCCCGTGGTGGTCGCGATCGCCTGGCAGATCGCCGACGCTCTCGCCTGCGCGCACGCGGCCGACCTCGTTCACCGCGATCTCAAACCGCACAACGTCCTCATCGACCGGGACGGCACCGCCGTCCTCATCGACTTCGGTATCGCTCTCCCCCTGCGGCCCGGCGTCACCCGCTACACGGAGCAGGGGGCGACGCTCGGCAGCAGGGGATACATGGCGCCCGAACAGATCAGGGAGGAGCCGCTCGGCCCGGCGACCGACGGCTACGCCTACGGGTGCGTGGCCTTCGAGCTGTTGACCGGCCGGCGGCCGTTCGAGGCGGAGACGGAGCTGAGCATCGTCCGCCAGCACCTGGAGAGCGTCCCGCCGTCGGCACAGGAGTTCGCCCCCTGGGTTCCGGACGACATCGCGGACCTCGTCGCGGGGCTTCTCGCCAAGAAACCGGATGATCGGCCCGACATTCGAACCGTCTTGGAGGTGTTGACGGCTCACCTCCCGGCTCCCGGAGATCCGGCCCCGGATCCCCGGGCCGACCCCGACCCGACACTCAGGTTCAGAGAACCGGACGGACCCTCCGCCACGGCCGCCAAGGCCGTGCGTCTCCCCATCACGGTCGCGCAGGTCGCCCGGTCACGTCGGGGAGGTGCCTGGATCAGCCGCCGGAGCATTGAGGACGCTCTGGCCGAGGTCGTCGGGGAACTGGCGGAGGGGCAGGCGGGTCCTGCGACGGAGCGCCTGGCCGGCATCCTTCCCGCCGCGCGGCGCCAGTTCGGCACCGATCCGCTGGTCATGGACGCGAGAACGGTGTGCGCCGACAGCCTGCGCGTCGCGGGGGAGTGCCTCAGGGCGGAAGACATCTACCGGCAGCAGGTCGACGACCTCGGCCGATCGGCGGATCCGCGGGATCAGGCCGGGAGATTGACCGCCCTGCTAAGGGTGGCCGAGTGCCGCATCCCGTCTGGAGAGATCGCCGCGGCCCTGGAAGGACTACGTACCGTGGTCGGCGTGGTCGGCACGCTGCCCGCCGGCCTCGCGGACCCGATCGTCGTGCACTGCGAGGAACTCGGCGTCGAACTGGACGAGCTGGGATTCGACGCGGAGGTGAACGAGATCCTCGCACCGCTCCGGCGCCGCGCCCCGTAACCGCCGGGCGAGGTCTCACCCGGGTGGCCGGCGCCCGGGTCCCAGCCGCTGACGCTCGCCCGTACCCCTACCGGGCGAGGCCTCGCCCGGTAGGGGTACGACGACCGGAGACCTCCGAGACCGGCACCGCGAAACGGCCTGGGCCGGCAGGGACGTCGCTCAGACGGGTGCGTGGGGCAGCCTTCCCGCCGACAGGCCGTCGGTCAGCCCGTTCACCAGCTCCCTGCCCACCGCTCCCGCCTCCCGCAGCGAACGTTCGAAGACGGACAGGCGCCGGAAGACCTCCCCGTAGACGCGCTGCTCCCGCAGGGGCAACCGCAGGACCTGGAGCCTGCGGACATCGACGCGGGAGGAGGTGGAGGCGTGGGTTCCCGCCCGCCTCGCATTGGCCGGGGCGCGCAGGCAGCCGGCCAGGAACCAGGGGTCGAGCAGTGCGGGGTCCACCCGTAGCGCGAACAGCTGCGGGCCCAGCACGGTGGGCGCCTCGACGTCCACCCAGGCGGTGAAGGCCCGGTACGACCCGACGACCACCACCTCGTCCGGCGTCGTCACCGTGAGACCGCCCGACTCCTCTCCTGCGGAGGCCTCACGTTGTGACAGCCAGCCTGCCGCCCTGCCACCCGCCGCCACGTCCGGGACGGTCAGCACGGCCACGGCGTCCGCCGGCGCGTCGCCGGTGCGCATGGTGTCGTCGGCGGGTTGCTGTCCCGCACGCAGGGTCACCGCACCCGCCCTGACCAGGTCACCCACGGTCACCGTGCCCTGGGCCGCCCCGGCCTCCGTGCTCACTTCGAGTTTGGACAGCGTCGTGGTCAGGTCACGCAACTCGTCGAGCAGAGCGTCGAACCGGTCCCATGAACGTCGCAGGCCCGGCCCCGCCGACGTGCTCGCCTTCGGGACATGCCGCGCCGGAGTGAGGTCCACTTCATCGTCCAGCAGGTCGATCACCGGCACGGAGGCGTAGCCGCACGGTCCGCCCTCACCTTCGCCCCCGGCCAGGACGGTTGAGATCACGCTCCTGCGCAGCAGGGACCAGTCGATGCCCGCCCTGCCGCCGCGTTGCGTACCGTCACCCGCTTCCGGCTGCACATTGGCCGCGTCCACCATGAGGACTTCCACCCCGGGATCCACACCGCCCGTCTCGGGGGCTCGCAGCACCCACAGGTGCAGGGCGACACTGTGCGGGGGAGCGCAGCCAGGGGGCAACGCGACGACCGCGCGCAGCACACCCGCGCGCAGCAGCGCGGCCCTGATGCGGCGCCCGGCCTTGCGTGAGGCCACCGCCGGGGGCAGCAGCACCACGGCGGTTCCGCCGGGTGTCAGGCGGGCCAGGGCGTGCTGCACCCAGGCCAGCTCGGACTCGGTGCGGGGCGGCAGGCCGTACGTCCAGCGCGGGTCGGTGGCGAGCTCCTCGTATCCCCAGTCGCGCTCGTTGAACGGCGGGTTGCACAGCACCACGTCGGCGCGCACGTCCGGGTGCGGGTCGACGCGCAGGGTGTTCCCCGGCCGCACGTCGCTCTCCCAGGCGGCCTTCCGGGGGGTGTCCTGCCCTGCGGCCTGCCCCGCGAGCAGCAGCCGCACGTCGGCGAGGGCCGCCTGAATCGGGTCGGAGTCCTGACCCAGCAGTCTCAGCCGACTGCCGGGGTCACGCGTGTCGGCCGGATCCGCCCACCGGCGGGCGGCGGCCAGGAGGATGCCGCCCGTACCGCACGCCGGGTCGAGCACGGTCCTGGCGCCGTCGTCGCACCAGCCTTCGCACGACACCTCGGCGAGCTCGGCCATCAGGTCCGCCAGCGGTTGCGGGGTGGCACTGATCTGCCGTACGTGGGTGTCGAGCCAGCGGCCGAGCAGGAAGTCGAAGACGTCGTAGGCGCCGTGCTTACGCGCCAGCCCCACCGCCCGGTCGACGAGGTCGCGCTGCGTCCGCGACAGCTCCGCCTCCAGCGGCCCCGCGTCCGGCGGTTTCGTCCCGGTCGCGGGCTTCTCCGCGGTGGCGAGTCGCGCGCCGGCCACGGCGATCGCCGCCCCCATCGCGTCGCGGTTCCCGAGTGCCTCGAACTCCGGCCACAGCCGTTCCCGGCTGCCGACCTCCCCGATCTTGTTGTGGTCCCGCAGCCACCCTTCCACCTGTGACAGCGCGAATTGCGGACTGGTGTCCGTACCGCCGACGGGAGCGGGGAAGCTCTCGTGGCGGCGCCGCCAGTTGCTCACGGCCGCGCGGCCGACACCGGCGATCCTGGCTATTTCCGCCAGGGTCACCGAGACGGACAGGTCAGCAGAGTCGGGCATGGCGTCTCCGGGTAGGGACGGGACGGTGGCGTCCCGCTGTCGCGTCGCGGTGGCGGGGTGGTGCCACCGCGCCTCCCTGGGGAGGTCTCCCTGGGCAGCTTATCCGTTGACTCAGTTCACCCGGTGGTCGGCTCGGCGGCGGAGGACCGTCCGAGCGCCGTCGAGACGTCCTCGCCGTCCCAGTCGGTGCCGTTCCTCCAGATCGTCGTGACGGCGGACATCTCGTTCACGGCCTTGGCCGCCCAGGCGGGTTCGGGAGCTTGGGGGAGCACGAGGAACAGACGTTTCGCGCTCTCTCCTGCCGCGTACTCCACCTCCAGGAGGCGCATCACGGCCTCGCGCATGTGCCGGTAGGTGTACTCATCCTCTCCTAGCACCTCGTAGATCATCGTCCCCTCGGGGCCCTCACAGATGACGTCGATGAGATCGGTGCCCCGGGAGACGACCCTGGCCCCGTGAAGTTCGGCGATGAGGCCGTAACGCAGCTGCTCGTGGACGTGACACCGCCGGTCGGCGCGGGCCCGTTCCTCCAGGGAGGAGACGAAGTCCTGGAAGTCATCCCGCTGTTCGTCCTCGGAAGGCGTGCCGAGCCCCATGTTCATGTTCTCCTCGGTGAGGGTTTCGGAAAGCTCGGACATGTTGGCAGGCGTCGTGTCGGCCGGTCCGCCCAGCTCGACGGGGAGCGGGGCCGCGTGTACGACGGTGAGCGACTGGGTGCACCGGGTGATCGCGACGTAGAGCCTGCGCGGTCCCGCCGCTCCCTGACTCGCGATGGCGGCGGGCTCGACCACCACGACGTGGTCGAACTCCAGTCCCTTCGCCAGGGTCGCGGGCAGCACCACCACAGGTGGGATGGCGTCCTCCGGCACCCCTCCCTGAGCCGCCGTCATCTTTCCGGCTATCTCGTCGAGCAGCGCGGTGCCGTCCGGGACGATCAAAGCGACCGACCGTCCCCGTTCGGGGAGCGCGGCCGTCCGTCCCCGCCCCACGGTCGCCGTGGCGAGGTCCAGCGCCCGCTCGACGGCCTCGTCAACCAGCCGGTCGGCGTCGGTCGGCACGATCCGCAGGGACGTCTCGTCGGCGGCACGCACGGATGTCGGAACGACGGTCGAGGAGGACACGGCCTCGGCCAGCGGCGCCGCGAACCGCATGACCTCGTGCGGGACCCGGTAGCCGACGGTGAGTTCGGCCATGTGCCAGCCGTCGTCGCCGCTCAGGATCACGGCCAGCCGCTCCCACACGTCGTACTGCCGGGCCCCGGTCGTCTGGGCGAGATCGCCAAGCACGGTCATGGAGCCGCCGGGGCAGCGACGGGCGAGGGAGCGCGCCTGCATGGGGGTGAGGTCCTGGGCCTCGTCCACGACGATGTGACGGTAGCGCCGAGGGCCGTCTCCGGACAGCAGATGGCGCAGTTCCTCCAGGCAGACCAGGTCGTCGAGCGTCCAGGGCTCCTCGGAGGCTCGGGTCACCCGGGGCCGCACGACGGCCGCCCGCTCCTCTGCGGTCAGCAGGCCCGGAGCGGCTACACCGATCGCCTCCGGGTCGTTCAGCGTCTTACGGAGGATGGTCTCGGCGTTGAGCGCGGGCCATACGGCGTTGATCAGGGAGGCCACCCGGCCGTGCTTCTCGATGCCGGAGCGGAGGGCGCCGTCCGGGCGGCGGCCGGGAAGGGCCTTGGCGTATCTGTGCAGCAGGCGGTCGACGAAGGTGTCGACGAACTTACGGCGGCGGACCAGGTAGGGGCCGCTGGAGTCACGCGCCTCCACGGCGAGCGCCTCGATCTCGGCGGCGGGAAGCGTCAGAGCCGCGCCTTTGTACGGCGTGCTGAAGACGTCCTCCCCGAGGTGGGCTGTCACGGCCTCGGGACGGATGCCGCTCTCGACGACGCGGCGCAGCACCTCGGCCATGCGCTCGTCGGACTTGACCAGGTGCGCCTGCGGAGTGTCCTGGGCGCGGACCTCCCCGTCCCAGAGCTTCGACACCTCCACGGTCGCCACCCCGCGGCTGCCGAGCCTCGGCAGTACCTGGCCGACGTAGCGCAGGAAGCCCCGGTGTGGTCCCACCACGAGGACGTCGTCCGGGGAGAGCCCTCTGTTCGTCGGGTCCAGAAGCCAGACGACACGGTGCAGGCCGACCGCGGTCTTGCCGGTCCCCGGTCCGCCCTGGACGACAAGCACTCCGGGCCGCCCGTCGGAGACCAGCTCCAGCTGGTCGCGCTGGATGGTCTCCACGATGTCGCGCATCAGTCCGTCGCGCGCCCGGTTGAGGTCCGCGAGCAGGAAAGCGTCCGCGTGTCCTCCGGGAGCCTGGCGGGGGCTGGGGATGGCCAGGTTCTCGAAGGCGGTGGCGGCCAGGCCTCCCGGACGAGGCGTCGCCGCCTTCCGTTTCGCCGTGGCCGGCTGGATGTCGTCGAGGTAGTCGGTCACGGTGCGTCCGTCGAGGCGCAGTCTGCGGCGGAGCCGGATCTCGCCGGGGCGGGAGGGGTGTGCCTTCATCCATTTGACCGCCAGATCGTTGGTCCAGCCGATCACGACGAGGTCGCCCTCGGGATCGCGGACCGCACGGCGTCCGATGCGCCACGTTTCCGGTCCCTCCGTGTCGTCGGCGACGTCGACGCGCATGAAGACCAGGGGCTGGTCTCCGAGATCCTCGTACACGCCGAACTCAGGGGGAACGTCCGGCAGGAAGGGGAGGCCCGTGTCGGGATGCTCCGCGCCGCGCGTGCTCCTGACCCGCTCGGCCTCCAGCCGTCTTCGCTCGACACAGTCGTACGCGTGGTCGACGGCGTGCTGTTCCTGGGCGATCACGGTGGCACGCTCGGCGCTGCCCATGTTTCCTCCGGGGTCGGGGCCTGGCGGTGCTGCGGTTGGAGCGGGACTTCTTCAGGCGGGGGCGTGCCTCATGCGACGTCACGGAGAAGGGGCGCTCCGGCCGTAACCCGAGCGGAGGCGGCCCGCGTCACACGAATGGACAGTAGAGCATCTCTTTGAAAATGTGAACTAAGCGCACAGATGATTTTTTGCGTGGACATGAAACAGGAAGTGGCGTACAGTTCCCTCCGCGTCCTCGGGGAACGTTCCCGGGACGATTGACTTTCTGGCCTCCCGACTCCTGCCAGACTGGTTCGACCGCCCTTCGCTGTCCGTGCGATCGCCGGGGAGTGGGGCGTGGGCGGGTGCCGGTGGGAAGCCGTTGACGAGGAGCGAATGGTGACGAGTGCGACGTCCGTGGGACCGGCCATCGGAGACCTGGTCTCGGTCCGCGGGCAGAGCTGGGTGGTCGGTGAGGTTCACACCGGAGGCACCGGCACCCTGGTGAGCCTGCAGAGCGTCGAGGACGGCCGCTACGACGACAGGCTCGACGTCATCTGGGAGATCGAGCCGGGCCGTCGCGTCCTGCCGAGCGGCTCGCTGCCCGACGTCACCCCCGAGGGCTTCGACCCGCCCGAGCGGCTGGCCGCCTTCCTCGACGCGATCCGCTGGTCCGCCGTGACCAGCGCCGACGTCAAGACGCTCCAAGCGCCGTTCCGCTCCGGCGTGGCCATTGAGGACTACCAGCTCGAACCGGTCGCCCGTGCCCTCGACGCGCCCCGCGTGAACCTGCTGCTCGCCGACGACGTCGGACTCGGCAAAACCATCGAGGCCGGGCTTGTCGCCCAGGAGCTGCTGCTGCGTCAGCGCGCCCACCGCATCATGATCGTCTGTCCGGCGGGGCTCACCCTCAAGTGGCGCGACGAGATGGCCGAGAAGTTCGGTCTGGACTTCACGATCGTCGACACCGAGCGCTGCGCGATCGTGCGTCGTACGTACGGCAGCGCCGCCAATCCCTTCCGGATCCACCCGCTGACCATCGTCAGCCTGCCGTGGCTGCGCGGCCAGAAGGCACAGCGCCTCCTCGACGAGGTGCTCGACCCGTCGGGTCTGGAACGCCGCTTCGACCTGCTCATCCTCGACGAGGCCCACCACGTCGCCCCCGCCGCGCCCAAGCAGGTCTACGCGGTCGACTCCCAGCAGACCAAGCTGATCCGCCGTCTCGCCCCGCACTTCACCCACCGGCTCTTCCTGTCGGCCACCCCGCACAACGGCTACCAGGCCAGCTTCACCGCGCTGCTGGAGATCCTCGACGACCAGCGTTTCGCCAGGGGCGTCGAGCCCGACCAGGCCGCCGTCGGGGAGACCGTGGTGCGCCGTCTCAAGCGGCACATCGTCGGCGCCGACGGCACCAAGCGCTTCCTGGACCGCGCCGCCCACGCCATCCCGGTGCGTTACCCGGACGACGAGCGGGAGATCCACGCCCTGCTCAAGGAGTTCGCCGAGATTCGCCGTTCCCGGCTCAACCGGAGCGTGAAGGGACGCAAGGCCGCCGACCTGGTCACGCTGCTGCTGAAGAAGCGGTTGTTCTCCAGCCCCGCCGCCTTCGCCCACACCGTCGGCGTCTACCTGAGCAACGTCACCTCCGCCTCGCAGACCGTGGCGGACGACGATGAGACTCCGGACTGGATGGAGGACTTCTGGGAGGAGACGGCCACCCTCGACGACGAGCCGCTCGCCGAGGCGGAGGACGACGCCGTCGGCATGGCCGCCCCGCTGCAGGGCGCCGCGACGGAGGAAGAGGTCGCGCTGCTCACCCATATGCGCGGCTGGGCCCTTGACTACGCCGCCGCCCCCGACGCCAAGGCCCGCGAGCTGATCACCTACCTTCGGGCCGTCTGCCGCCCCGACAGGGACTGGACCAACGAGCGGGTCGTCGTCTTCACCGAGTACCGCGACACCCAGAAGTGGCTGGCCGAGCTGCTCCGCCAGGAGGACCTCGCCGGGGACCGGCTCGCCATCCTGCACGGCGGAATCGCCGCAGAGGAGCGCGAGCAGCTCAGGGTGGCCTTCCAGACCGACCCCGCCGAGCACCCCGTCCGCGTCCTGCTGGCCACCGACGCCGCCAGCGAGGGTATCGACCTGCAGAACCACTGCCACCGCCTGGTCAACTACGACATTCCGTTCAACCCCAACAAGCTGGAGCAGCGCATCGGCCGCGTCGACCGGTGGGGGCAGAAGAACACCCCGGACATCCGCCACTTCGTCGGCACCGGCTGGGACGGCGCCGTCGACTCCTACGAGGCCGACCTTGAGTTCCTGGCCCGGGTGGCCAGGAAGGTCGCCCAGATGGAGGACGACCTCGGCTCGGTCAACGCCGTGCTGGCCGAGGCCGTGCAGAGGCGGATGCTCAACGACATCCCCGACTACGACGTCGAACGGGCGGGCGGCAGGGGCACGGTTCCCGCCGAGATGAACGTCGGCGAGCAGGTGCGCAGGCTTCGCGCCAACCTCGACGACACCGTGCGCGAGCTGGGCATCACCCCGGCCGGGGTGAGAAGGGTCGTCGACACCGCGCTCGGCCTGGCCCGCCAGCAGCCGCTGCGCGACCACCTCGACGACAAGCACCTCGCCGAGGACCTGTACGACGTGCCGCCGCTCACCGGCTCCTGGGAGCGCGCGACGGCCGGGCTCGCCACCAAACTCAGGAAGAAGGACGAGCCGCCCCGGCAGCGTCCGGTCACCTTCGACGCGAAGGCGACCCTCGCCCCGGACGGCCGGATCCGCGACGACGTGGTCCTCGCCCACCTGGGTCACCCGCTCGTGGCCATGTCCACCCGGCTGCTGCGGGCCGCCGTCTCCAACCCCGAGATCGGCCTGCACCGGGTGACCGCCGTCGTCAGCGACGACCCCGAGCTGGAGACCACGCTCGTTGGGGCGTTCTTCCGCTTCGTCCTGGTCGGCGGCGACGGTGTCCGGCTGCACGAGGAGGTCCTGCACGCCGGAGGCTGGATCCCCGAGAACGGCCGGTTCAAGCGCCTGGAGAACCTCACCACGCTCAGCGGACTGCTGGGCCGGGGGCTCGCCCACGGCACCCCCGCCTCCACCCCGGTACGGCATCGCCTGGCCGGACTCTGGCCGAGGGCCGTCGACGCCGTCGTGCAGTCGATCGACTGGCGCGTCAACGGGAAGGAGCAGAAGCGCGAACAGCTCGCGCGCAAGCTCACCCAGCGCCTGGAGTCCGAGCAGGCCAGGATCAGGGCCAACCTGGAGCGGTTCGAGGCCACGCTCCGCGCCAAGCTCGCCGAGGGAGACGACGAGGACGCCCTGTTCAGCCGCGTCGAGGCGGCCAGAAGCAAGGAAGAACTCGACCAGTACCGCAAGGACCGCAGATCATGGGAGGAACGCTTGTCCCGCCTCGCAGAGGAACGCGACCGCGAGCTTGACACGATCGCGGCCCGCTACCACGACCCGAAGCCGCACCGCTTCCCGGTCGCCGTGGTCTTCGTCGTGCCGAAGCGGGAGGCCGTCCGATGAACCGCCGTTTCCCCCAGAGCCGCGACGCCGGCCACCAGGAGTGGCTGAGCCTCGTCGAGGTGTCGGGCCCGTTCCTCAGCCTGCCCGTGCTCCGCTCCGCCTGGCCCTCACTTGACTCGCTCGACAAACGGCGGCGCGAACGACTCCGGGTCGAGCACGCCACCTGGCAGGCGGGCGGCGACCGCCGCGCCTGGATCGGCTACGTCCTGCGCGAGCTGCTGCGCTGGGACGACGCCGTGCACATCGGCGGCCTCGACGCGCTCACGGTCCAGGTGCCCGAGCACGACACCTCCATCACCCCGTCGTTCGCGCTGGCCGTACCCGGGCAGGAGCCCAAGCCCGACATCGCGTCGGACTCGGGCGCGACGGGGAAGGCGTCGGACTCGGGCGCGACGGGGAAGGCGTCGGACTCGGGCGCAATGGGGAACGTCCGGCTGCTGGGGATGGTCAGCAAGGGGCACCCCACGGCGAGGATGCGCACCTCCGGCTGGGCCGCCACCCCCGCCGACCGGATGGCCCAGCTCTGCCGCCACCACGGCGTCGAGCTCGGCCTGGTCACCGACGGCCGCTGGTGGACCCTCGTCTGGGCGCCCAAGGGCGGCGTCACCACCACCGCCGTCTTCGACGCGATCCCCTGGCCGGAGGCCGCCGAGCGCGACGTCCTGCGCGCGTTCGTCTCGCTGCTCGACGTCGACCGGTTCTTCGCCGTCCCCGAGGGCGAGCGGCTGCCCGCGTTGCTGGCCGCCAGCCTCGACAGCCAGGAGGAGATCACCGAGGCCCTCGGCGTCCAGGTGCGTCAGGCCGTCGAGCTGCTCGTCACCGCGATCGGCCGGGCCGGCGTGCGCGACGACGTCACGGCGCACGAGGTCTACCGCGGCGCGGTGGCCGTGATGATGCGCGTCGTCTTCCTGCTGTTCGCCGAGGAACGCAGGCTGCTGCCCGCCGACAACGAGGTCTACGCCGCCTCCTACTCCGCCGGACGGCTCTGCGCCGAGCTGGAACAGCGCGCGATCGAGGGTACCGAGGAGGAGCTGACCCACGGCTACGGCGCCTGGCACCGCCTGCTGGCCGTCTTCGAGGCCGTCTACCGGGGCGTCGACCACCCCCGCCTGACCATGCACCCGCACGACGGTTCGCTGTTCGACCCCGACACCTGCGCGTGGATGCCGTTGACCATCGACGACCGGACCGTCCTGCACATGCTCAGGGCCGTGCAGTACGTCGAGGTCGGCACCGGGAAGAACCGTGAGCGGCGGAAACTCAGCTTCCGCTCCCTGGACGTCGAGCAGATCGGCTACGTCTACGAGGGCCTGTTGTCGTTCGACGGCCGCCGCGCCGCCGACACCGTCGTGGGTCTCGTCGGCAAGCCGGGCCGGGAGGAGGAGGTCGACCTCGTCGACCTCGAACACCTCGCCGCCGGTTTCGGCGGTACGGCCGACGCCGGGTTCGCCGCCAAGCTCGCCGAGAAGTACAAGGACTCAGGCATCGGCACGGCGGGTGCCCTGGCCCGGCGGCTGGCCCCGCTGGACGAGGCGGCCGAGCTGGAGGCGACCCGCAGGCTGCTGGCGGCCACCGACGGTGACGCCGAGCTGACCCGCAAGTTGCTGCCGTTCTTCGGGATCCTCCGGGAGGACCTGCGCGGCCTGCCGGTGGTCATCCTGTCCGGCACGCTGTATGTCACCGAGTCGGCGCTGCGCAAGAACACCGGCACCCACTACACGCCGAGGAAACTCGCCGAGGAGGTCGTCGCCGGAGCGCTGGAGCCGTTGATCTACACGGTCGGCCCGCTCCAGACCGCCGACCGGGCCGAGTGGAAGCCGAAGGCGTCGCGAGAGATCCTGGCGCTCAAGGTCGCCGACATCGCGATGGGCTCAGCCGCCTTCCTGGTCGCCGCCGCGCGTTACCTGGGCGACGCCCTGGTCGAGGCCTGGTCGCGCGAAGGCGACGAGCGCGCGGTCGCCTACCTTGAGGCCGCCCAGGAGCGTACGGCCGACGCCGACGCGGACCCGCTGGTCATCGAGGCGCGGCGGCAGATCATCGAACACTGCCTGTACGGCGCCGACATCAACCCCATGGCCGTCGAGATGGCCAAGCTGTCCCTCTGGCTGGTCTCCATGGACCCGGCCAGGCCGTTCACCTTCGTGGACGACCGGCTGGTGGCGGGGGACTCGCTGCTGGGGATCACCTCGCTTGAGCAGCTTGAGTACATGCACATGGACCCGGCGAAGGGCCGCCAGATCCACGAGGGCATCTTCGACTGGACGGCCGGGGTCCGCTCCAAGGTCGCCGAACTGGCCGAGAGCCGCCGGAGAATCGCCGAGATCGAGCTGGGGGACGACCCTCTGGCGGCGCTGGCGAAGAAGCGGGCGCTGCTGGCGGACGCGGAGGTGGCGTCGGGGCAGTTGAGGCTGTTCGCTGATTTGGCGGTGGGGGCGGCACTGGCGTTTGCGGGGAAGGGGGAACGGGGGCTTCGGGCGGGCTCGGAACGGGCGGCGAAGCTGGCGAATGATGTGTATGAGGGCAGGGGGGAGGTGGAGGCTCGGGATACTCGGAGAGATTGGTTTGCCACTGACAAGGTGGAGGGTAGCTTCGACCGGCAGCCGATTCACTGGCCTCTTATCTTTCCTGAAGTTCTCCAGAGGCACGGGTTTGACGCCGTCATCGGCAACCCGCCATTTCTGGGAGGGCAGAAACTCACCGGGGCCATGGGAATCTCCTACCGTGAGTACATGGTAGGAGCCATTGGGCGGGGAGCCAGGGGCAGTGCCGACCTCGTTGCTTATTTTGTTCTTCGCGCTCATGATCTACTGAATCGTGGCGGGCAGACCGGGCTAATCGCAACTAATACCCTAGCGCAAGGGGACACACGTGATGTGGGGCTCGATCAGCTTACGAAAGCCGGTATAATGATTCGGCGGGCTGTTAAGAGCAGGCCGTGGCCGTCTAGGAGTGCGGTACTGGAATACTGTGCCGTCTGGACTAGCGTTATTTCACTTAGCGAAGAATCCGAGCGAGTCGCAGATGATGTGGTCGTTTCGGGAATAACTTCATCTCTCGACCCTGAAACTCGAGTGGTCGGGGACCCATGTAGGCTGAGCGCCAGCCAGGGGGCGGCATTTAAGGGAATTGAAGTTACCGTCATTGACGGATTTACGATGTCCGCCGAACGGGCGCGTGAGCTAATTAATTTAGATAGCGCTAATGAAGAAATTCTGTTCCCTTTCGTCAATGGGGAGGATGTTAACTCTCGAGTCGACTCTTCGGGGCGTAGGTGGATAATTAATTTTTATGACTGGCCTGAGGAGCGGGCGAGTCGTTATATTGATTGCTATGCTCAGTTGCGGGAGCGGGTAAAGCCCGTTCTTGCGGCCAATAACAATCCGCAGCTGCGTAAGTTCTGGTGGAGATATAAGCGGCCCGCGCCAGCTATGCAGGCAGCCATCGCGAAGCTGAATCGTGTAATTGTGATCACATTAGTCAGTAAGACTGCGATGCCAGTTATGTTGCCAACTGGGCAAATTTTCTCACACATGCTTGGTGTCTTTGCCTCGGATGATACGGCAATGCTTGCGTTGCTTTCCAGTGCACCGCATTACTGGTGGGCGCGTTCGCGGGCATCGTCTATGAAAGCGGATCTTCGCTATACGCCGTCGGATGTTTTTGAGACCCTGCCCCTTCCTGAGCTCACCCAGGAGATGCGCGGTCTCGGCGACCAGCTCGACGTCTTCCGGCGGGACCTCATGCTCTCCCGTCAAGCTGGCCTAACCGCGACCTACAACCTTGTTAACGACCTCAAGTGCAAGGATGAGGACATCGTCGAGCTGCGGCGGATTCACAAGGCCATTGATGAGGCGGTCTGCCGGGCGTATGGCTGGGACGATCTGGTCGACAAGCTCGACCACGGTCACCACCCCGTGGGCCGGGAGACTCGTTACACGGTCGGGCCCGGTGTGCAGCGGGAGTTGGTGGACCGGCTGCTGGAGCTCAACCACGCTCGGTACGCCGAGGAGGTCGCCAAGGGGCTTCACGACAAGGGGGCGAAGAAGGGGGCTCGTGCCGCCTCGAAGAGGAGCACTCAGGCCAAGGACGGGGACGACTCCACGAACCCGCTCTTCTGAGGGCCGCGCCGTACCGGAATGAGCCATGGTGAGCCGGGATTGGGGAAGGCCAGCCCACCATGGGGTTCGTGGGGGCGGTCGGAAGGACCCGCCGGTGGAGTGGAAGGCGGTTACCGGACCAGGCCGAACAGGAGGGCGGTCCATATGGCGTCGGCCTCGGCGGTCGGCCAGCGGTCGCTCTCCGCGATGGACGGGCCGCCCGCCGTACGTCTCGTGCGGCGGATGAAGCGCAGGCCGCCCGCCTGGCACAGTTCGTAGAAGACCGTTTCGCAATCACAGGTCCACTGGACGGCCCTGGCCTTCTCTCGTGTTCTTGGAGCGTTCCAGATCAGTGGCTCGTAGTGGGAGCGCGGGGAGGCGACGTGGGGGCTCAGGCAACGGGGTGTGTACTCCCACTGGATCATCGTGTCTCACCCGCCCGTCGGCCGAAACCCGCAGGAAGCCGCCGACCCGGCCGGAACCAGTCGGAACCAGACCACCCGACCGGCCGGGATCTCGTGCCAGCCCCAGGCGGAGGCGATCTCCTGGACCAGCCACAGACCACGTCCGCCGCCGCTGTCAGTGTCCACCTTCGAGCAGAGACGGGGGTGGCGATCGGCTGATCCGCCGTCGGTGACGTCGATGTGGATCGTTCCATCGTGGGCGGCGACGGACACCGTCACCCGCCCGCCGGGGCGGCCCGAGCGCGAGTGCCGTACGGCGTTGGAGACGATTTCGGTGACCAGAAGGAGTGCGTCGTCGTTGTCCGTGTGGCCGACGGAGTCCAGCAGCTCGCGGACGTGGCGCCGCGCGGCGGGGACGGAGGAGATCTCCCCCGGGAGAGCGACCTGTCCGAGCATCCCCAGCGTCTTCATGGTGTGACACCTTTCCCGATCTTCCCGAGGGCAGTCCGAATGTGATCGACAACCTGGGGCGCCTGGTTGTCACGCCGACGCCAGGCGAACATCGAGACGCGGCCTCGGCGAGGTGCCATGCCCTCGGGTCCCGACGGCACGAAGATCTCCAGACTCGCCCGCCGCCCAGGCGGAAGCCTGACCGTGGCGTCAAGCCCCAGTTCGCCCAACTCCCACGCCAGCTCCACAAGCTGGACCTTCCATCTCCAACTCTGATGATCGGGCTCTTGCATCTGACCACCTCTCTGCGCCTCACGGAGGCGTTGCTCTGATCGCTGCTGGCTGCCCTTCGCGTGCCCGTGCCGCCATCTCACGGAAGACAGATGGTTACCTTCAGTAGCGGCATATGCTCGGGGAGTGCATAGCCAATCTGCACCTGCAGAACTGCAGGTGCAAGTACTTTGGTGCACAGAGTCAAAAAATCACTACGATGCGTGATGTTCGTATGGCTCAGGGAGGGCTCGTGGCTGACTTCTCGCCGACCGTTCGCCATCGTCGCTTGCTGCAAGAGCTGCGAAAGCTTCGTGGCGCGGCAGGCCTCAAACAGGAGGAGGTGGCCGACCACCTCGACTGGTCGACGTCCAGGATGACCAAGGTGGAGAGTGGCACTCTTCGAATATCCGTCAACGATGTCCGTGCCATGCTCCAGCTCTACGGGCTTCGTGAGGGAGCCGAGTACGAAGCGCTCATCCAGCTGGCAAAGCAGGCGAAAGAGCGAGGTTGGTGGCATGCCTACAGCGATGTCATCCCGCAGTGGTTCCAGGTTTACGTAGGTTTGGAGGCGGAGGCGTCATCCCTCCGCAACTACGAACCTGAGCTCGTCCACGGTCTTCTGCAGACCGAGGACTACGCTCGTGCCGTTTACCAAGCTGCTCGGACGACCGATGCGCCTGACGAGATAGAACGGTATGTCAGTCTGCGTATGGCTCGCCAAGACGTGCTCAATCGCTCGGAACGTCCCATGCACCTTTGGGCGATCATGAACGAAGCATCTCTGCGTCGTCGTGTCGGTGGCGCCCGCGTCATGAAAGAACAGCTTCGATATCTGGCAGAGGTTTCGGCCCAGCCCAATGTGACTATTCAGGTCTTGCCCTACGCGATCGGTGCACACACAGCCATGCTTGGGTCTTTCGCCATCCTGGCCTTCTCCGAAGGGGTGGGCGAAGTCACCTACCTGGAGTACATGACTGGCAGTCTTTATCTGGAGAAGCCTGAAGAGCTTAGGGCGTATACGTTGGCATATGACCATCTGCGTGCTTCGGCGCTTGATCCAAGAGGATCCATTGACATGATCGCGAAGCTCGTCAAAGAGGACTTCTAGGTGTCAAGAGGGGATTCGAGTGTCTCGCGAAGAGCTATCTGAACCTGTCTGGCGCAAGAGCACCCTTAGCGGAGGAAACGGCGGCAGTTGTGTTGAGGTCGCTGTCTGGCGCAAGGGTTCCCGGAGCGGCGCTGGACAGAACTGCGTTGAGGTTGGGGCTGTCCACAACGCCCAAGCCGAACTTGAGGCAGCCGCTGACCGGCTCTTCCTGGTCCGTGACTCCAAGGACTCCGACAGTCCGGTGCTGGCCTTCACCCCTCCTGAGTGGGCCGGGTTCCTCGATGTCATCAAGGGCGGCGGCCTCGACGATCTGGTTGTGCCTCCTGAGGTCTGATCCGGTGCGGTGACAGAGAGGGCTCATCGGGCTGGAGGCCGTTCCTCAGCGCCGGCCCCCTTTCGCCTCGCCGCCCGCCGTACCGGCGCCTGGATGACCCCGCATGTGGTGAGGGCGGGCGCCAGGCGCCCATGAAGACGGTGCCGGATGCCTGTGGAGAGGGTGAGGACAAGCGTCGGGCGAGGGCGAACACCCGGTGGATCCGGACATGGCGCCGACAGGCGGTCGTCGCGTCGGTACGGCGAAAGCCATGATCCTTCATCTCCCCACCTGTCACGCCGGTCGGACAGGCGGTGCCCGGCCTGCCGGTCCTGAGCGTCAGTGTTGGGCGGCGGAAGGTGGGACCTTCTCCGGGACGGCGCGGAGCTCGTCCTCAAGTGTGTCGAGGAGTGCCCTGGCGGCCTGGCGGAGCCGTGCGCGGCGGGCGGTGAGATCCTCGGCGAACGTCCGGGCCTTCGGCCCCGTCCACACCGGCTGACCGGTGAACTGCCCATGGGCGGGGTCGAGTGCGGCCTCCAGAATGGCGATCCGTGCCCTGACCTCAACCAATGTCTGTTCCAACACCTGACGCCGCGGGTTGGGCACCAGATCTGTCATGTATCCCTCTTCGGATGCCGATACACCGGACGGATCTATTGGACATTATTGGATCTACAACACATCGGCCAGCCCCGGAGGAATTTCATGGGACGTTCTGTACGGCTCGGCGTCGCGGCTTGCGCGGTGACGTTGCTGACGGTGGCCGGCTGCGGCGACAGCGGCCCCACGGCGGCTGAAGCAGGCGAGACCCTCAAAGCGCACATCACCGAGCTGATGAAGGAACGTCACGCTTTGGATGTCCAGATCACCGATCCGGGTGGACGTGACATCCCTTGCGGTGAGGGCAAGGCGAAGCGGACCTTCGCAGCCATCGGTAAGGATTCGGCGGAGCAACGTGAGCCGGACAGCCTCAATGATCTCCTGCTTGGGGCGCTCTCCCGGGTGGCAAACTATCGGATCGCCGAGGATCCCGGAAGAGGTCCTATCCGGCTCGCCAGCGATAAATACAAGACAGTGATCATCTTGGAGTCGCCGAGAAACGGACAGTACGGTGTCCGGGGCGAAACCGAGTGTCTCCCCAATTCCTGAGTTAACTGTCGAAAGCTAAGCCTCGTTCTCTCCCTCGTTTGTTGCGGCTCTCGAATCGGTCTGCCATGGCGCCGGACAGGTCTCCTAGAGAGAGCTCGTCCTTGCTCCCCATCCCATTGGCGGCTATCCACCTCTCGAAGGCCTCAAGCCCCTTGTTCCCCTGTTTGATCAGTTCGGAGAACGGTTTGAGGTCGCCGTTCGCGTCGGCGACGGCCACGCCCGGCGGGCAGGAGGCCTGAAACTCGGTGGGTGTCACCTTCGGCTTGAAACCGTTGGCCATGAGGATCTGGGCGTAGGCGTGCTGGCGGCCGAGGGTCTCGATAGCGTCTTTCTTGTCGGCCCGGTCCACCCGGGTCTCCTCTTCGCCGAAGATGTCGTTGGCGGTGTCGTAGGTGGAGAGGGAGAAGCCCACCAGGGTCCAGAAGTACGAAGCCGCGACGGTCGGAGAGAGGTAGAGGCCCGCCGCTCCAACAGCCGTGTCACGCAGATACTTGAGCGCGTCGGCCTGCTGCTTGTCGAGCTTGTCCAGGTTGCCCTGCACCTTCTCGACGGCCGCCAACTCGAAACCGCGGACGTTACCCAGGGCGGTGAACACCCGGTCCATGTGCTCGACGTCCCCGGTCCGCCGCGTCTTCGCCGAGGCGTCGGCGATCACCTTCTCGGAGAACCGTCCCATCCCCTCGTCGAACGGAGCGAGGTTCTCGGTCGAGTCGGCGAAGGTTTTCAGGAAACGGTAGGTGTCCTTCGGGCTCAGGGTGAACGTCGACGTCGTGCCGAACGTCGAGGTCGAGGGCTTCAGCGTGCTGTCCTCGGTCATGTTCGCGTCACCGATGTTCGCGCCCTCGGTGATCTCCGTGGCGTACGCGCCGGCGATCTCGGCCAGGTGCTTACGGACCCCCTCGCCGAGTTTGAGGTCGTCGAAGGTCGTCATCACGGTGAAGGCGAGCGCCGCTGACTCCTCGCTGTGCTTACCGTCCTCCTCGTCATAGACCCCGGCGGCCGCGGCGAGCATCCGGCCGAAGGCGTCGGAGTCGGCCGCCGAAGAGACGTACTTGCCTCCGGCGTGGTCGTTGAGGTTCTTCAGGAGCGTCTTCAGCTTCGACTGGTCCTTGGCGTACGGCCCGACCAGCGCTGTGATCGTCTGACGTGCGGCGGCAGGGTTGTTTCCCAGAGCGTAGAGAAGCCCGGGGTTCGCCTTGCCGGTCGCCGACAGGCCGTGGGCCAGTACCGTGCCGGACAGCCATTCGGCGGGAAACTTGCCCGAGCTCAGCAGGAGGCTCGCCCCGAATCGGTCCTCGCCTGACTGGCCTGGATTCCGTACCGTGTCCTTGATCTTCGCGAACCCGGGGACCTGTGAGCCTCCTGAGACGGCGGTGCCGAAGGCTTGGCTCACCGTACGGAGGACCTCGTCGTCGGAACGGGGTGGGCCGAGGGTCGCCTGGAAGTGGGGAGTGTCGATGTTCTTGCGCAGCAGGACAGGGAGTCCCAGAGTCCCCTTCACGCCGAGGGCGGCGAAGAAGGCGGCGGTGTAATCGGAGTCGTTCTTGTGGGCCTCCAGCTGTTTGATGATCTTCTCGTACTCCTCGGACGAGGTGCGCCCGAACCAGGGGACGTCGACCGGTTCGGCGGCCAGTAGCTGTTTGGCCAGGTCCGTTCCCTGTTTGCGGGCCTCCGCGGGGGAGAGGAGCTTCCCCTCGTCATAGGAGGCGAGCCGGGAACCCGGCAGCCATGACAGCTTGTCGGCGGCCTGGATCGTCTCCAGGCGCTTACGTAGCCCTGGCAGCTCGCCGTCGACCCAGCCCTCGATCTCCTTGATCGGCCGCAGTCCCACCGCCGACACCTCGGCCCTCGCCAGCAACTGCCGGATCCGCTCGGACTGCTCGCCGATCACGTCGCGGCCACGTTCCAACGCGCCGATGAAGCCCTGCATCAGCTCGGGATCGATCCCGCTGAAGTCCGGTGACAGAGGCCCCGCTCCCGACGTCATCGGCTCCACCGCATCCTTTCGTCCTATATGTAGTTATTTCACTCTAGCCACGCAATAGAGGTGCCGAGTGCTGAATGCGAGGTTATGTGCAACACGGTGGCGATCGTCGACCAGACCGTGACTTATTTGGTGAGGTGGCGATAGTAAATAAGCGCTGCGGCGATGGCAACGAAGGCTGCGGAGCGGTCTACTCGGCATTTGTAGCAGCGACGGCAGTTGGACAGCCAGGAGACGGTTCGCTCGACGATCCGGCGGTGCCGGCCGAGTCGGTGGGCGGACTCGACGCCCCGGCGGGCGATGCGCGCGACGATGCCGCGGCTGCGCAGTCTTCAACCTCGGTCGTGCCTCAGCACTCATGCTGCTCGGGGCCGTAACCGCGGCATTCCATCGTGAAAGGTACTCGCCGCTCAATACCAATCGAGAGTTCAGCATCAAATCCTCTTAAAACCTGTCCGCCATGGTGATTGAAGCATGCGATCACCATGGCGGCCCCTGGAAGCGGGTTCTTAGATTCGTGAAGGATTCACCCGGCGAGCCGGTTCGGCGGGCACGTTGTCTCTAGCCTGGTTGTTGAGATCTCATCCGGAGAAACCATGAAGCTTGAGACGGTCGATCAGTTCGTCCATGTTCTTGGGCTCCAGCCATCCCGATCGCGCTCCCGCGACGTCCAGCGGTTCGATTCCGCCGACGAGTGTCTGGACACCGGCCTTGTTCTGCTGCGCAAGTCCCTGCTCCTCGAACACGAGGCCCTGAGGAGGGGGGCTGGTGAGAATGGCGTTCTCGGGGAGGGGTGCCCCCGGCTTCACGACGGCTCCGTCGTACGGGAGGTGCTCGTTCACGAAAACCGTAGCCCTGGTGCCGGAGGGAATGGACTTCTCGAAGTCCTCTGGAGACTTCCTGGGCAGCCACTCCTCCGGTTTTTTCGACTCGTCCCGGACGACAGCGCCTCGGTACAGGTCAACAAGGATCACCGAATCGTTTTTGATTTTCCCTTCCCTGAGCCCCTTCAGGGGCTGAGTGACCTTTATTCTGAGGAAAATCCGGTGTTCGAGAGGTCCGTTGGGATAGGAGGCCAGAGCGGGGCCTTCCTGCCAGCCGTCCACGACACCCGCAGCGACAATCGACTGAACCCCGGCCAGCGCCTCCGGCGAGGGTAAGGCCTGGAAGTCGGCTTCCATGATCCGAAGGGCTGATACGTCAAGAGCTTCGCGCCTCTCCTGGGAAGCCTGGGCTGCGGAGATGCCACCGGTGGCCTCCTTCTCCGCACAGCCGCTCAGGCCAAGGGCCGAAACAATGGCGAGGACAGCGACAGACCGCTTCACTGACTGAGTCCTTTCCAAATCAGGGCCACCATGAGTTCGCGTGATTGATGTGGTGACTGTTGTATTGCCATATCCATGATCCGGTAGGATTGCTGGCGTATTTGACATCTCCGCTGGTCATGCAGTCCAGCACGCCTCCGGGCGGGATGGCCGGGGGGCTGGCAAGGGCCGAATAATGATCGAATCCGGCTGTGTGTCCCAACTCGTGACACACCGTCTTAATATACTGATGATGCGGGTACTGTGAGGCCTCGATGGTGCTGGCTGCTATGGTCACCTTTCGCTGGTCGCAGTGAGTACTGTTGGACGCCGTCTCCACGAAGCAGGGGGCGGTTCCGAACGCCCCGTTCAGGTTTCCCTGGATCCACATGACGTCGGTCGCCGGGTCGCCGTCTTGATTTGAATTCTGTGAGTCGCATGTGGCGTGTTGAGGGACTCCGGGAATGGTGGTCGAGGTGTAGAGATTGTCCATCGCCCCCGGGATGTAGGACTTGAGTGTCGAGCTGACCGATGAGTGATAGCACCAGCTGTGCGTGCTCTTGTCGGGATACATTCCATCGAATGGCCAGGTGTTGGCAAGAAGCGACGTAGGCGTCACGACCGATGCCACCGTGACAGCCATCGCGGAGAGTGCTGAGACGACAATGAAGCGCCACTTACCGGTAATCATTTTCGCCTTTCTGGTGATGACTGAGAGAGGCCCTTACCCTCCTTTGGCTTTGGCCCTCGTGATCTCCTTGAGAAGATCATCTGCACGGATGGCATGACATTCAAGTGTTGACATTTCTTGTCATCTATCATACGGATGGTTCGAAGTTGGACGGCTACTCGGAGTTATTTTCGAGCGACTTTCGACTGAGGGTGGAGACTTCCATCCGGAAGTCTCTGAGAAATGACGTCCAGGTGACTTTTCATGCCGGTCGTCGATCGTCAGCGAGAAGGTATCGGTGTTCGACGGACGCTTCGGGCGGCAGCCTGACCGTCCCCTGAAGCGCGAAGTCATAACGACTTGAAGGCTTGACCGGTCAGGGCTGTAGAAGTCGGGCGCGTGGCGTCGTGGCCCTGACGTGCTTTGATAACCGGCGTGCGCGAGGCGCATCGAGTACGGCAGTCCTCCAGAGGACGGCGGATCAGCATCCGCAGAAGTGGTGCTCCACACAGTACTGAGAGTGAAGCTGGAGGTTGCTCCGAACTGGAGATCGTGAGGCGGCTCGGGTGCTTTACGCGGGCCAGGTCCGCTTGATCCAGGTGGTGACCTCGTTGCCGTCGCGGTGGGCGGCTCGATGAGCCGGGGTAACGCCCGGCAGACGGGCGACCTGCGGCGGTGAGATCTTTCCGGCGAACATGTTCGCGGCCTGGAGCCGCAGCGCTTCACGCCGATCTTGTTCCGGCGCGGACAGTCCTCCGCTTCTGTCGAAGTACCGCAGGCTTCCAGGCCGCTATCGAGGGCAAACAGCCGCTGTTGGGCACCCGCTCTCGATCACGTTCACATTTCTGGATCAGTACGTGTGCTCCGGCCACCAGGTCGTCAGTGGTCAGAGGCGTAATAGGCGAATCGCCAGGACGGTTCCGTCCTCGTGGACAGAGACGGGACCTCCCCATTCCTCGTCCCATACCTGCTCGGGCCAGGTCCCACGTCTGTCGTATATCTCTCTGCGGTACTGCTCGACTCCTCCCGGCAACGGCTTGTCGTTCCTGCCTCTGGGGGAGAGGAGAGTGAACAGATCCTCCGCTACTCCGGAGAACGCCTCCACACGCTTGTCGTTCAACCGGAAGACGTGGTCCGTGCCGACGAACGGGATGTCGAACAGTACATGACCCGCGTCCTTGACACTTCCTGTCGTAGGGTGCGCGAAACCGGTGGCATAGCGATCACGCCCCTGGCGTTTGGTCAGATACTGGGCGGTGGTGCCACCGTCGCCGGCGAATGCCGCCACTCCGGCCGTGGCCGTCCGTGCCAGGACGTGATGGAACCAGGGGTAGTGCTGGAGCTGGACGTGAAACCCAGGTTCGGAATCCGGGACCTTGCTCCCTGTGAGGGGAGGCTGGATTCCCGGCATGAGGTTCAAGTCCCTGGCGACGTCGTCCAGGTTCTCCAGCGGGTGCTTGGGTGAAGGAGACAACCAGCCACCCTCTCCAGAGGCGTGGAGGCAGTGGGTCGTGACGGGACCCTCCGCTGAGAACTCCATACTGAAGACGAGACAGGGGGTCCGGCCCCATGTTCCGATGTGCACGGCCTCCGCATAGGCCGAGCACGCCGCGAGCTGCCTATAGGAAGAATTAGGCCCTCGCCCGTGGTTCCCCTTGACCGCCATCGGAAAGACTCGCGACGGTTCACCTGGCTTCCAGACCTCTGCGAAGAAGTCAGGCTGGTACGGATAGCCAGATGATCTTTTTGGCCATCCCGCACGAATGACGACGTCTGCGCCGATGATCGATACGAAATGATCCGGGTAGCGCTTTCCGAGGATATTCCTGGCCAGCGCCAGGGCGAGCCCCTGCGCCAGCTCGTGTGACTGGAGCTTCTTGTAGTTCCGGGCTATGCCCTTGCCTTCGCTGGACAATCGTATGTATGAATTGGGGGCTGCGGTCAGCGCCTGGCAGTATTTAAGGCTTCCCCAGTGTTCCGCAAGGCCGCGACCGGCGCCTTGACGTGACAAGGAGAGAGCCTGGGCGAGATTGTGTAGCAGATGCCACGGAGTCAGTCGAAGTGACTTCCCGACCTCAGAACCCGGAAGGGCAGAAAGACCGCCCTTCCGACGTAGTTGCCGCCCTCCTTTCTCTTTCCGTTTCCGGTCTTCTTTTGCCGCGGTCTTTTCCACGCTGCCGACCAGTGCCGCACTTGAGTGAACCGCTATGTTCGATGGCTTCGCCAACTCCTTGAGCACGTCCTGCGTGGACTTTCTTGTCGGCTTCAACCTCACCCCTTCCGTAGGTGCGGCCGGTGCGCACCACCATGAGCTTGCCACCGAAGGGCGAAAGATCCTCTAACCGGATGGGGAGTGTTATTTTACCTTGACATCGATTGTTCTGGAGGCATCCTAAGGTCCCATGTAAAGCTGATCATGGATTCATGATCTCTCGTCGATTCGCCACGGGCCCAGGCTCTGGGGGATCGGATAATGACTTCGATCTCTCCGCACGGTCACAACCATGGAATTCGCGTCAGCGGCGAGCCCGGCATTCTCCTGCTCCACTTCCCCGCTCTTCGACGTGGTTCGTGATTCCTGTGACCTACCCGGGAGGCTGGGTTCGGCTGATGCGAGGAGCTCGGCGATCCCTGCTTCGGTGTCTCGTTTGATAGTTTTTGGTGTTTTATTTAATGAATTTACCGAACTGTTCGAACGTGCAAAGGGTGGTCCTGGGCGCCCGTGCCATCAGGAGGGGCCGTCGACAGGTTCAGGCCGTATCGTGTTTTGCTCTTTCATCTCCAGGTCATGGCCTTCACCATCCGGAACGAAAGATTTGACTTTCCAACCGGACAGGTGGGCGAGACGGTGACGTTCATCGCGTTCGACAAAGAATCGAATCGGTGAGGCGAAGATCGTGTAACGCCTGACAGGGCGAGAGAGATTTGTGATGATGGGGGCACGAGAGAGCGGCATACGGAATGCGGGAAGGAGAAGCAGTGGTCTACGATCCGAAACTGGCCGCGGCACTCTCCGGGGCCACGCTTCGCCAGCTCTCACATTGGCGCAATACCGGTGCCAGGCGTGGAGCGGTGCTGATTCCCGAAGTCTCCAGCAGGCGTCCTGTCCTGTACTCCTTCCGTGATGTGGTCGCGTTGCGGACCTGCGTCAAGCTGCGGAACGACGCGTCGCTACAGAAGATCAGGCGAGCGCTCGACACGCTCCGCGACGACCTGAAGGAGCGGGAGCACCTGTCGAGCTACAAACTGGTCGCCGACGCGGGAACCATCTACCTGGCGGCCTCTGACCAGGCCGTCGATCTGGTGCGGAGGAAGGCCAACGTGGTCATCCACCAGATGGTGGACGTTCTGCAGCCCTTCTACCGAGACGGCAGACACATCCCGTCGTTGCTACAGCCTCGCCCCCATGTGACGGTGGATCCGGCGGTTCGCGGGGGAGTGCCGGTGATCGAAGGCACTCGCGTGCCTTACGACGAGGTTGCCGCCCTGCTCCGAGACGGGGTTCCAGCGGAACGGATCTCCGATTACTACCCGAGTGTCACGGCCACCGCGGCCCTGGACGCCGCTGACTTCGCTGAATACGTCGACAGTTACGATCCCGATCCCCCCAGGGAGTCGCGTGAGGCTGCTGCTGGATGAGAACGTCTCCAGACCTCTCCACCAGGCCATCAAGGCCTTCATCCTGAATCATGAGATCGTTCACCTGCTCGACCTCGACCGCTGGTCTGGGACCAAGGACGAGAGCCTCTACCCTCGTGCGGCGGATGAGGGATTTCACGCCGTTCTGACGAACGACGCCCGGCAGATGCAGCGTTCCAGGGAGGTCGCGGCGATCGCGGCTTCCGGGCTGCACCGGATCGAGTATCCCCACCGGCATCCAGGGCTGGCCGGAGTAGGGCTCGCGATTGCCACGGTCGCCGCCGGTCTTCCCGTCACCTTGGAGCTTCTCACCGAAGCGGAGGGGCAGCGTCTGGTAATCCTGCGAGGCATCGATCCGATGCCTGCCAGCCGTCTACGCGTCGTGGACCCGGCCGTCTCTCCGCCCAAATACTGGCCGGACTCGGCGTGACCTGACGTGCTCTGGCCGTGGGCGGGTCCGAGTTCGGCTTCCGGAACGACGATCCGCGACGCCGTCGGTTCTTTTGTGCGATTTTCCCGCCGGGACCCGAGAGGTTCGTATTATTTTCAGCGTGCATCCCGCCGGTGGTTCCGCCTCCTATCATCACCGCGACACCGGCGGGCGTATTCCCGACCGGCCTTCCTGGCGGGGTTTTCCCCTCAGCCTGGTCTGGGCGCTGGCGCCGCTGTACACCTGCGGATTCGCGACGCCCTTCATCGTCGGGCACGCCGCACTTCGTCTGAAAAACCGGAACCTGAGCTTCGCGACCGGTGCCTACGGCCTACTGCTGATGGCCTATTGCACGATCGCCATCACTTTCAGTGACAATAATCCGGCGACCCAGGATCCTCACGTCAACACGGCCGCGACGATCTGGATGCTCACAGGCTGGCTAGGCGGCACGATACACACGCTTGTGCTCCGGTCGGCGGTCTTCGGGCCTCGACCGCCAAGGCATGCGCCCTCGGTGGTGCGGCGGCACCACCCCATGCCACCGGTATACCAGGCTCCGCCCGCTGCAAGTTCGTACCAGGCTCCGCCTGCCGCGCCGCCGTACCGGCCTCCCACCGTTTCGTATCAGACTCCGCGGGCTTCTCCGTCGTACCGGTCTCCCACCAGCCCCTACCAAGCACCGTCAGTTCCTCCGACGCCTTCCTCACCCTCGGAGAACGGCATGGTGGATGGGGCCATCTTCCGCTCCCTCGGCATGGTTGGGCCGTACCCCCTGATTAGGAAGCTCGGTGAGGGAGGCCAGGGGACGGTCTACCTCGCGCAGGGGCTGGACGGGCAGCAGGTGGTGATCAAGGTGATGCACAATCGGATCGTGGGCGGCGCGGCCGAGCGCGAGAACTTCGTCAGGGAGGCCGCGATGGCCCGGCGGGTGCGTCCCTTCGCCACGGCGAGAGTGATCGACGCCGACGTCGCCGGAGACCTGGCCTACATCGTCAGCGAGTACGTCCCCGGCCCCTCCCTGGACCGACTGGTCAGGGAGAAGGGGCCACGGGACGGCGACAGTCTGACCCGGCTGGCCGTCGGGACGGCGGCGGCGCTCAAGGGCATCCACACCGCAGGAATCGTGCATCGGGATTTCAAACCGGCCAACGTCCTGCTTGGCCCGGACGGTCCTCGCGTGATCGACTTCGGGATCGCCAGGGCGCTGGACCAGATCACGATGACCTCCGGCGTTCTCAAGGGCACTCCGGCCTACATGTCTCCCGAGCAGATCTCCGGTGAGCCGGTCGGGCCGGCGTCCGACCTATTCAGTTGGGGTGCGACCATGCTTTTCGGCGCAACGGGTAAGCACGTCTTCGACGCCTCCTCCCTGCCTGCGGTCTACAAGATGATCGTCAATCATCACCCAGATCTGTCCGTGCTGCCTGTGGCGCTCCGAGCGCTGGTGGCCGACTGTCTGGCCAAGGACCCCCGGGAACGGCCGACGGCCGCCGAGGTGATGCTGGGGATCACCGGCTGAGGGGCTCTCCCCGACACGGTCACCAGCCGATCCGGGACACCGCCCCGGCGTACAGATGGATCGGTCTCGGCGCGCGGTCGATCACGCCGGGCAGCGGTGGCAGCTTTTGGACGAACGGCAGCAGCCGGTGGAAGACCTCGTTGGCTCGTTGTGGACGCCGGCCAGGATCCTCATCGAGCAGGGCCGTCACTAGGGCGTCGAGTTCCCGAGGCGCCGAGGTCTCCAGCAGCGCCGCGGGATATGGGGTAGGGAAGAGATGTCCGCCGGTCGTCGTGTGGAAGACCTGTCCGGTGAGCATCTCGTACAGGATGCAGCCAACGGAGTACAGGTCGGTCAGCGCGTTGGTTTTGCCGCCATAGGCCTGCTCGGGAGCCATGTACCGGTCGGTTCCAGGGGCCCCGAGTGTTCCGGTGATCACTGAGAATTCGGGTGAGCCCGGTACGGCCGCGACGCCGAAGTCCAGCAGGACGAGGGTCGCGTCGCGGCGGAGCATGAGGTTGCCCGGCTTCAGATCACGATGAACGAGTGAATGGTCGTGCGCCGCCGCCAGCGCGGCGCAGAGCTGCGCGCCGATCAGGGCCGTCCATGCCACGGGAAGCCTGTCGTGCGCGTCGAGCACATCCGTGAGGGTCCAGCCGTCGATGAACTCCATGACGAGGAAGAGCCCATGCTCGTCCTCCCCGAAGTCGTAGACGACAGGCACGCCGGGATGGCGGAGCAACGCCATGATCCGCGCTTCACGCTTGAAACGCCGGACGAACTCCTCGGTGATCCTGTCCTGTCGGACACGCTTGAGGGCCACCTGGCGGTTCAGGCGGACGTCGACGCCCTCCCACAGCTCTCCCATGCCCCCACGACCTATCAGCCGACGCAGTTCATAACGCTGTGCGACCACCATGGAATCCTCGGCCTCTTTTCACCATGGAACCCGGCTCCCCTGCGGGGTTCTCCATTCGAAGTATGCTGATCTATGCCTCACAAAGGGGCGCGGCGATCAAGAACATATGTTCAGATGTATTGGCCGTGCAAAGTGAAAGCAAAGCTGCTTGCGGCTAGCATGGTTTTTCGAGGATGTTTCCGGTGAGCCGCGCATTGTTCGTGGCGGCCAGACGGGAGGCCTCGTCGAAGTCGGCGGCGCACACGAATCCTCGGCGTGTGGTGGAGTATGGCTCCGACACCCAACGCCCCGGGTTCGCCAAACAGGCGGCTTCGCTGTAGCCGATGGCGGAGCACGCCGGGCTGTTGATGTGGACCTGTCTTGTCCGGATCGTGGTCCACTCGGTCTCGTAGGCGATGTCGGCGCCGGTGGCGCCGCCGCCGGTGGCGGTGTCCGAATCGTCGGTGACCGCGGAGTTTTTAGTGATGGCTGGGCTGTCCTCGCTGCTCCATATGAGAGGTCGAAAAAGGAACAGCCCGATCGCAAGGATCGCTGCTCCGGTTGCCGCTCCGGCCAGTACCGCGCCGCGCAGTGAGACCTTCTCAGTCTTTTTCGCCTGGTCTTCTCGACCTTCAGGGGGAATGGCAGGGCTGGTTGCGGATTCCGCGACTCGTGGGACACTTTCTGGAACGATCCACCAGTTCCAATACGGCGGAGCCGGCGGCCAGTCCTCTTCAGGACCTCCCCAGGCTTCCGTCGGCTCCCAGTCGTCCAGGACAGGCGGCCAGCCCGGTGGGGGATTGAACTGCCACGCGGGGCCGGGACGAGGGGGAATGCGCACGAAAACCCTGCCGATCAAGAAGTCGGGAGATCAATCAGGACGCGATTATCCTCATGACGACAATCCCTGTCCATCGGATGCATGGCCACCGGGCGGAGATCCGTATCCCTGTCATCCGGTGCTGACCGTTCAAGATGTGAACGACCTCCTCCAGATCATCCGCGTACGCTTGAAGTGAGCACCTTTGAACATCCCCCCATGTCCTGGTGAGAACTGGCGGTTCAACGCCCCTCCCGGTTGGCCGACTCCTCCAGAAGGTTGGGTTCCCAGCGTGGCCTGGGGAGGGCCGGAAGACGACTGGCCCTCGGTGCCGCCGTACTGGCGCTGGTGGGTTCGGGCGGACGGTGGCCCTGCGGCGCCTCCGGCGATTCCGGAACCCGATGAGCCGAAAGGGCTGACATTTCGAGGCCGCAGGGCTGCAGCGGTCTCCATTCTGCTCGCAGCAGGGTTGGCCGCGACGCTTGCCGGGGTTTCGGTTTACCTCTCCCAGCGGGAGCGGCCCCAGGAACGACTCGTAGCCGAGGCGCGAGAGGCACCGGCACCGTCCGCTTCCTCGGTGTTCGTGGAAACAACCTCTCCGACGCCTTCCCCAACGTCGGTGGCTCATGAGCAGGCCGTAACCGTCGACGCACCACCATCCAAGATGATCCTTTCGGGTCACCCGGACGCGGGAGGAAGGAGCTTGGCTAGGAAGCCCTGTGTCTCCGAATCGGTCGAGTACAGAACCGTACCCGTCAGACCGCGGGTGAGGAGAACTTTGTAGGTGTTACGGACGAACCGGTCCGCCTGTTCGGCGGTCGTTCCTTTTGTCAGGGCCGGGTCTTTGCTGGCGGAACGCACGGTGACCAGCCTGCCGTCGCGATAGACCAGATCGGGGCCGATGATGACGCCGTTCCAGTCGTATTCGAATCCTTGAGCAGTGTAAACGCTTCCTACCTGCCCGAAGCCGCCTTCCTGAGTTGCCCACAGGGCACTCGCAGGCGCTTCACCGACGGCTCGATCACCCTTGACGGTCCATGGGCGGGACCAGTCTCCTATCCGAACATCGCGCACGAGAGTATCGTCCTCGCGGGGATCGCTCCACGGCCAGCAGAATCCGGCCGTCACGCGTGCTGAGTAACCCTGGTCGTGTTTGACCCGTAGAAGTGCTTCGAGCTCATGCGGCGACGCGGCGAGAGAGACGTCGAAGTGGTCGTCGCCCATCCACGGCTTGGGAGGGTCGTCGTGAAGGCCGAGGAGCCGCAGCACCCACTCGTCGTAGGCACGACTACCACCGTAGCGAAACTGTTCATCAAGAGAGACCTCATGAACACGGAATCCACGCGCTGCCGCGCGGCCTCTGATCGCGGCCGTGGTGCCCATCTCGCCGGGGCGTATCACCTGGTGTTCGTCAAGGAAGAAGACGGGGACTCGCGCGGCGTCGATTAACTCATCTATCTGGAGCCGATCGCTACGTAGGCGAGCCGGGGTGTATCGGTTCTGCGAGGTCTCGCGGATCCGGTGGGCCTCATCGCATATGAGTACATCAAGGCCATTCGGCTCGGCATGCGCGAAGCTGTTGAAGTACTTGAAAAGGTTCTTTACCTTGCTGGAGCCCTTGCCCGGGACTCGGCGCATAGTCTCGGTGAGCGAGCGGGAACCTGTGGCGTGCACGACGTGATGTCCCCGCCGTAAAAGTTCACCCAGCAGGGACAGTGCGATAGCGCTCTTACCACTTCCTGGACCACCGGTGACGATGACGACCTCTTTGGAGCCCGCTGCGTGAGATTTGTCCAGGGCATTCAAGACGATCTCATAGGGGAGCCGCTGCTCTGCTATAAGAACGAACTGCTCGCGGTGCCGGATTTCCTCGGTGGAGGTTTTAATGAGCTGCTTGGAGGGGCGAACGGCGCTGCTCAGCAGCCGATCAGCTGATTCGGTGCCGTGCAGGGGAGCGAACCGTTTCTGGAGATAGTTGAGGAAGGCCTCCCGACGCGTCTTGCTGAACAGCCTGACTCGCTCGTTCTGAACATTGCCGTACAGATCCTTGATGTCTTCGTCACACGCTTTATATAGGTAAACGACGCCGTGGACCCTCTCACGGTGATGTTCCAACGTGCTGATGAAGTCGGTGAGATAGTCACGGTAGCCGAGCACCTGAACAGCCGGGTGCAGCTTGGGCTGGTTGTTCTCCGTGGGGACCACTACGAGGTTCGGGTCGTCTTCGTAGAGCTCGGCCCGTCTCCACTGCTTCAGCTCGACGATGACGTAGGTGTCTTGGCCAGTGCTCGGATCGCTTCCCGCCAGGATGACGTCGACCCGCTTGCTGGTGAACGGCAGCTTGAACTCGACCAGCATCTCCACATCACCCAGTCCGGCTTCGGCCAGATCGCGGGAGAGGACCGCCAGGCCGCTCTGTCGGGACCTGATCTCCGCCAAGGACGGTCGTGGGTTCGAGGAGCCACTCAGCGCGGCTGTGACCAGCTTACCGACCGCGCTGTCGTCGGTCGGCTCCAGCGCGGCAAGGACTCGTGCCGGAAGACGGGCCGCGGCCGAACTGTGGTTGGACATGCTGAGTGCTCCTACGGTTGGGTGCCGGTATCGGCGGGCGCCAGATGCCCATCCGCCAGAGACGACACCCTCCCGGCTGAAGACGAGACTACACACCACGAGCGACCTCGCCCGAAGACCGTCCTGGGCAGACGAGAGAGCCTGGCAATGCCCACGGCGCCGTTCCGAGGCGTTTCGCGATCGTCAACGCTCCGCAGTCAACTCCTCCAGCCAGCCGAGAAATTCGATGAGCTGGTTCTCCTCGGCTTCGGAGAGCTGACCGGATTGATAATGTGCAAACTTGTTGCGAATTTTTCGCACGACCCTGAGTTCTCCTGTGAAGACATCCTGATCAATGTCCCAGTCGAGCCTGGTCCAGCACTCCTCGCCGCTGAAGGCGCGCTCTAGGTCGCCCATGGTCAGCTCATGGGGAGCCTTGACAGCCCGTCTGCCAGTAGCGCTTCGCAGCTCGTCAATTGTGGCGCAGGCGCGGTTGAGGATTTTACGAAGCCGAGATTCGATCTCTCCGATGAGAATATAGGGACCGCTCAGCTTCTGGTGGGCCTTGTTGACATCGGACAGTGTGACGATTCCACTGATCAGCCCGCCTTCATCGCGAACGAGGACGAAGCGAGGCGCGCCAACGGTGGGGAAGACCTTCCTGACCTCCTCGTCGATCGACGCCAATTTGACCGGCTCGGTAACGGAGGTCAAGGTGAGCAGGCGGCCTGTCATGTCCGCAGACATGATGCTCTTTCGCGTCACGGCCCCGGCAGGAGTTGAGGAGTCGGTCAGCACGGGAAACTGGGCGTACCTGTGTCTGGTGAAGAGAGTCTTGACGCGTTTCAGAGTGTCGTCCGGAGTGACACTGACGAGTCTGGGCAGACGTGCGGTGGGAAGGTGCTCGATGCGCAGCGTAATGCCGCGCTCACCGTTTGCGGGCAGCATGAATCACTCCACGGGTAGGGGCTTCCCTCAACCGCTTGCGCGGCGGGAGCCCGACGGGCCGTACGTGTCACGGAACACCGTAGCGGTCCCCTGTGACATTCGCGACAAGTATCCCTCCCGTGCGTTCCGAAGAACGCGGAAGGTGTGAACACCATGTCGTTTGACGTCAAATGGTGAATGGTTTTGAGAGAAGCGGAAATTATTTCGGTCTTCTCTTCATAGGGAGACATCGCTGCTCTTCGGTTGTTCTGTGGTTGTAGATGCGGTCAAGTTCGCCCCAACTCTGCTCTAATGGACGGTCATAACGTAGGCGTCAGCGAGAGGTGTCGGCGGGCGTGGCGGATGACCAGGAAGACCTGTTTCCCGAGCTAGGGGACAGGCAGCAAGGGCTCGACCTGACGGCCGGGGCCGTACCGGAGTCGATGAAAAAGCAGGTGTCCCACGCCCTGGACGTGCCGCAGAGGTTCGTACCCGCCACATCCTTCGGGGTCCGTGATGCCTTCGAGGAGATCGTCCGGCGTGACCTGCTCGGGCCGTGGGGCGGTGACACCGAGGAGTTTCCCCCCAAGGCGGGCGGGCCGCGGGAGCGGTACCTGGTCGGCATGCTCGGGCCCAAGCCGTCGCGCCGGTCACCCGACGAGGACGCCGGGGAGGTGCCGGAAACAGAGATCGGAGTCGAAGGCGACGGCTCGGAGGGAGAGCTGCCGGAGGTGCTCACCCCGCAGAACCTCGGCCGCATCTGGGCATCCTCCATGGGGTTGTCGTTCGCGGTGCCCGGCGACGTTGACGCGATCTCCGTCAAGGCTTCCTGGGGGCGCTACCACAAGACCGAGGTCGTGGTCGAGGACGCCAGGGGGCGGGAGCGGACCGCCCGGGCTTGGTCGCGGGAGCCGGTCAGCCATCCCCTGGAGATCCGGCTCGACGGCGAGGCGACGCAGCGTCTCCCGCTCACGATGGAACGTGCCGAAGAGCCGGGCGTCCTGCTGGTCGCCGCTGTACGGCCACAGCGTGACGGGCGGCGCGTGGTCGAGCTGACGCTGGTCAACCAGCAGGCCGAGCCCGAGAGCGGCGGCGCCGACACCGCATGGCTGTTCCAGACCGAGTTGCGCGTGACCGCCCTGGACGGAGCCGCCTGCCTCTTCCTGCCGATCGACGACCCCTTGGACGACCTGGAGGCCGTCGGCGACGACGCCGAGGAGTTGCACCTGCGGCTGCTCTACCGCGACGAGCGCCGCTACGCTTCCGGGCGCAATGTCGCCGTGCACGCGACGGTGGACGCTGGGGAGCGGTGCGCCCGCGAACTGCGGACGACCTGGTTGCCCGCCTACAACGTGCCGGCCACCGTCGCTCCGGTCGGTGAGGGCACCGACCTGGCCGGTGCCGAGTTGTCCATGGACGCCCTTGCGGCGGCCTCCCCCGAGGAGCTCGCGGCCGGGCTGCTTCCCCTCGCTGACGGGTACGCCGCCTGGCTGGGACGGCAGCGGGATCGGATTCCCGGGCTGCCCGGGCCGCTTCGCGACACCGCGGCGGCCGCCGTGTTCGAGGCTGAGAAGGCCGCGGCTCGCATCCGCGAGGGCGTCGCCCTGCTCAGCGACCCGAACCGCCCTCGTCACGCCGACGCGCTGGCGGCCTTCAGGTTCGCCAACGAGGCCATGGCGGCGCAGCGCCGCCGTACCGAGGTGGGAAGACTCCGCGACGAGCCGGAGATGACCTTCGAGCAGGCCATGGCCGAGGTGGAGGAGCGGGGAAGCAAAGCCGCCTCCTGGCGACCCTTCCAGCTCGCGTTCGTGCTGCTCAACCTGCCCGCGCTGACCGACCCCGAGCACACTGAGCGGGCCGCGGACGCCTCAGCGGTCGTCGACCTGCTGTTCTTCCCGACCGGAGGCGGCAAGACCGAGGCCTATCTCGGCCTGACCGCCTACACCTTCGCGATCCGCAGGCTCCAGGGGGTGGTCGGCTCGGGGGCAGACGCCCGCGACGGCGGGTACGGGGTGGCGGTGCTGATGCGCTACACCCTGCGGCTGCTGACCGCCCAGCAGTTCCAGCGGGCCGCCGCCCTGGTGTGCGCCGCCGAGGCGCAGCGCCGCCGGGATCCGGCGACGTGGGGCGAGGAGCCGTTCCGCATCGGCCTGTGGGTTGGCGGCTCCGTCTCGCCGAACAGTTACAGGGAGGCGGCCGAGCAGGTCGATGACGCCCGGCAGAAGGGCAACGACCGCAGGACCAACGTGCTGCAGACGCTCACCTGCCCGTGGTGCGGCGAGAAGCTCACCGGCGACCGCAACCTCCACCTCGACGAGGACCGTCAGCGGGTGCTGTTGTACTGCGGCAGGGGCATGGAGGGCGACCCCGACCCGTGCCCGTTCTCCCGGCTCGGTGAGGACCGCCTGCTCACCTCCCGCTTCGACGACCCCGGGGATATCGCCTCCCACAGGGAGGGACTGCCGATCCTCACCGTCGACGAGGAGATCTACCGGCTGGTGCCCAGCCTCGTCATCGCCACCGTCGACAAGCTGGCCCAACTCCCCTGGCGGGGACAGGCCGGACACCTGTTCGGCCGGGTCGGGCAGCGCTGCCCCCGGCACGGCTACCGCCACGGCGACCTAGACGACCAGGTGAAATGCAGCACCAAGCACCACGCCAAGGGCAAACTGCCCAAGGTCGTCAGCCAGCCGGTGGTCCGGCTCCGCCCGCCTGACCTGATCATCCAGGACGAGCTGCACCTGATCTCCGGTGCCCTCGGCACCGCGGTCGGTCTATTCGAGGCCGCCGTCGACGAACTGTGCACGTGGAGCCCGTCACCAGGGAAGCTCACCGGACCGAAGATCGTCGCCTCGACCGCGACCACCAAACGGGCCAGGCTTCAGGTGATCCGGATCTTCGGGCGGGAACTCGCGGTCTTTCCGCCCCAGGTCGTCGACGTCTCCGACACCTTTTTCTCCCGGCAAGTGCCGGTTACCCCGAAGACCCCGGGGCGGCGCTACCTCGGTGTGTGCGCGCACGGAACCCGGCTCAAGTCCGCCGAGATCAGGCTCGCCGAGATCCTCTTCCTCGCCGGGCAGACCATGTTCGACCGGTACGGCGAGGCGGCCGACCCCTACATGACCCTGGTCGGCTACTTCAACGCCACCCGCGAGCTGGCCGGCATGCGCCGCTACCTCGACGACGACGTGACCACCCGGATCCGGACCCATGGCAGGAAGAAGGGGCTGTCCAACCGGCTCGCGAGCAAGTTCGACCTGCTCACCGTCGTCGAGCTGACCTCCCGCATCTCCTCCGGCGACATCAGCGAGGTGCTCAAGCGGCTGGAGATCGGCTTCGACCAGGACGTCGACACCTCGCGCCGCAGGACTGAGGTACGCGAGGAGTACGCCAAAGCGCGGAAGGAGAAGCATCCGAAAGTCCACCCGCTCGCCGAGCGGTACTACCGGCGGGGCACCGACCGCCAGCCGGTGGACGTCGTGCTGGCCACCTCGATGCTTCAGGTCGGCGTCGATGTCTCCAGGTTCGGCCTCATGGTGGTCACCGGGCAGCCGAAGAATACCGCCGAGTACATCCAGGCGTCCTCCCGTGTCGGCCGAGACAGTGAACGCCCCGGCCTCGTCGTTACCCTCTACAACTGGTCGCGCCCCCGGGACCTGGCCCACTATGAGGACTTCGAGCACTACCACGCCACCTTCTACCGCCAGGTCGAGGCCCTGTCGGTTACGCCGTACACCCGTAGGGCGCTGGACCGCGGAGCCACCGGGACGTTTGTCGCCGCGGTGCGCAACGCCGAGGAGTCCCACTCCCGCAACCGGGACGCCGAGGATGTGCCACTGTCCGGCGAGGTCGTCGACCGGATCGTCGACCGTTTCCTCATCCGTGCCGAGGCGGCGGGGGACGAGCGTGGCCGCGACTACCTCCACGAGCGGATCAAGGTCGTGATCGATCGGTGGGAGCAGGCCAAGACCAACGCCGCCCGTCTCGGCTACGAACGGCGCAAGAGCGGTGGGGGAGAGATCGTGGTCAACCTCCTGGAGCGGGCGGGCAACGGCCGGTGGGGTGACCTGACGGTCGGCAACTCGATGCGCGAGACGGAGAACGAGATCAACCTGCTGCTGCCGCCCAGCGGGGAGTTCTTCAACCCCGCCTACGGGGCCACGGAGTGGGCGTTCCAGACGACGACAGAGGACGGTCCGGACGTGGAGTTCGCATCGGGAGACGAGATGGGCGTGTCCACGCTGGACGAGAAGGGAGGCCGGTGATGGCGGACGTCGCACCGTACCGGCGCAGGGTGGGCGCGATCCGCCCGAGCCACCTGATGTTCACCTCGGGTGTTGGCTCCCTGGTGGACCTGCCGAACTTCTCCGTGCTGGTCAGCGGGGTCGACGAGTGGCGTTTCGACAAGCTCGGCGACAACCGGCAGAGTATCGTCGAGCCCAGGCTGCTCGCCGCCGTCCAGCGGGTCCTCAAAACGGTCAAGGAGCTCAGGCCCGCTCCGTGGATACCGGGGCTCGACAGCAACCCCAACGGCGACGCCTCCCGGGTCGGGGTGCCGGTCACACCGTTCCCGAGCTGGATGCGCTGCACCGCCTGCAACCTGCTGGCACCGATCGAGACGCGGGCCTTCGAGTTCCGCAACGATACCCCTCGCAAGCCGCACGAGGCGAGGTTCTTCCACCAGTGCGGGAAGGGCAACAAGCAGCGCCTCGTGGTCGGCGCCCGTTTCGTCTTGTCCTGCGCGGCGGGGCACTTGGACGACTTCCCCTACCAGGAGTTCGTGCACCGGGGCGGGACGTGCCCGAAGGCGGCCAAGCCCAACCTTTTGATGGAGGATTACGGGGGCAACATCGGCGCCAACGTGCGCATCGTCTGCCAGCGCTGCGGGGAGGACCGCAACATCCGCGAGGCCATGGGGCGGCGCGGCCGGGACCGGCTCCCACGCTGCCGGGGCCGCCACCCCCACCTCGGAACGTTCGCCGAGCAGGGGTGCGACAGACAGCCACATCTCCTCGTCGTCGGTGCCTCCAACCTGTGGTTCGCGCAGACCCTGTCGGCGCTGGCCGTCCCCGAGGCCGGGACGGACGCGCTCGACGCGAAGGTCGAGCAGCACTGGGAAAGCCTTCAGCATGTCGCCGGACCGAACTTCCTGCCGTTCATGCGGTCCATGCCGCACCTGTCGCACGAGTTCGAGAAGTGGCCCGACGACGAGGAGGTCTGGGCGGCCATCGAACGCCACCGGGCGAAGCTCGACGGCGTGAGCGCGGTGGCGGAAGGCCACCCGGACCTGCTCACCCCCGAGTGGCAGGTCTTCTCCGGGCCCACACTTCCCGAGCCGAGCGCCGACTTCGCCCTGCGCAGAGACCCGGACGGCGTGCCCGCAGCCTTGAAGGAGTTCTACGCCGATGTCGTCCAGGCCGAACGGCTGCGCGAGGTCCGCGCCATGATCGGCTTCACCCGGCTGGACGCCCCCGACTTCGAGGACCCCGAACTGGTCACCCGGGCACCCCTCGGCCGGTCCAAGCCCGCCTGGGTGCCCGCCAGCGAGGTGCGCGGCGAAGGCGTCTTCCTGAGGGTGCCGGAGGAGGCACTGGCCGACTGGGAGGAGCGGGTCGTCGACTCCGAGGTGATGAGGCGGCATCGCGAGGCGTACGGGCGTTTCCGCGAGCACCGCTACTCCGACCGGCTCCCGCTGGGGTTCGACAAGTACAGGGGATGGCCGGGGCCCCGCTACTACGCCCTGCACACCCTGTCTCATCTGATGATCCGCACGATCGCCCTGGAGTGTGGCTACAGCTCGGCGAGCCTGTCCGAGCGGATCTACTCCAGCACGGAGGTGGACGACGACCCGCGCAGCGGAATCCTCATTTACACCGCCGTGCCCGATGCCGAGGGCACCCTGGGTGGCCTGGTCTCCCTCGGCGAGCCCGACGAGCTGGTACGGCTGACACGCCGCGCCCTGTCGGAGGCCCGGCACTGCTCCTCCGACCCGCTGTGCGCCGAACGCCTGCCCCGCAAACCTGAGGACTTCCTGCACGGCGCCGCCTGTCACGTCTGCCTGTTCGTCTCCGAGACGACCTGTGAGCGCGGCAACCGCTTCCTGGACCGTAGACTCGTCGTGCCCGTCGACGACATCGCACTGGCCCTCTACCCCGAGATGCCGTGACGCCGGGGTTGGGCTTCGAGCGGGTGGCGGCCGAGTTCGTCGCCCGTCTCGGCCCGGTTCGCCTCCGCACACTGGCCCAGCGGATCGCCAAGGGATGGCCTCGCCCGGCGATCCCCGAGTCGGTGCCGGTTCCTGGGTTCGCCGATGCGGCACGGGCCGTGCTCGCCGCGCAGCAGGCGGCGGCGATCCCCAACGGTGAGGCGGCGGCCTATCTCAGGGGCGTCGCCGACGGGTACGCGCAACACGCGGAGAAGGTTCACGTCGAATCGGTCTGGAGTGGGCCGAGCTCGCATCCCGTGCCGGTCAGGGCCACCGCGCAGGTTCTGGTGGAGGTCGTGGAGGAGGCCTCGCACGAGCTGTTGATGATGACCTACTCCGCGAGGCCGTACGCGCCCGTGCTCGACGCCCTGAACGGGGCGGTGAAACGCGGGGTCGCGGTGACGGTGGTGGTCGAGACGTTGCAGGGAGCGGGGTCGGCGCTGGGCGGCCTGGAACCCGCGGCGGCGTTTGCATCCGTCAAGGGGCTCCAGTTGTGGCACTGGCCGAGCGGAGGACGAGCCGAGCAGGGGGCGAAGATGCACGCCAAGCTGGCCGTCGCCGACCGGCGGGTGCTGCTGGTCTCCAGCGCCAACCTCACACAGTCCGGCGTCTCCAGGAACATCGAGGCGGGTCTGCTCGTGCATGGTGGCACAGCGCCTGTACGGGCCGCTGAGCACGTCGCCGAGCTGCGCGTCGCGGGTGTGCTGGAAAGGCTGCGCTGAACGCCTTCGACGTGAAGCGCGAACATGTATGTTTTTGTGATCAAGCCCTGGTTTTCGGGAAGTTGGTCGTGTCTTTCCCAGAACCTCTCCCGGTGTCGAAGCCCTTGCGAAAGGCGGCTGCTGTGGGCAGGCGGACGGTCATCGCGGAACGGTACGAATTGGACCCTCTGTCCCGTCGTTCGGGAGGGATGGGAGAGGTCTGGTTCGGTTATGACAACAAGCTGGACCGGCCGGTCGCCGTTAAGTTCGTCCGCATCGACAGACAGTCGGACGCCGCCGACGAACTCACCAAGCGCTTCGTGCGCGAGTCACGGATAACCGCTCGCCTTGAGCACCCCGGCGTACCCGCCGTCTACGACTGTGGATCGCACGGTGACGACCTCTACCTGGTCATGCAACTCGTCGACGGATGTCCGGTCTCCTCAGTCCTCGACGAGACCGAGGTTCCCGTCGCCTGGGCCGTGGCGATCGCGGCCCAGGCGTGTTCGGTCCTCGCCGTCGCCCACGCCAGGTCACTGGTCCACCGGGACCTCAAGCCCGCCAACCTGATGCTCTGCCCGGACGGCACGGTGAAGGTACTGGACTTCGGGATCGCCGCCGCGTTCGCTCCCAACCTCGCCACCAGGCTCACAAGAACGGGAGTGGTGGTCGGCACACCTGACTACATGGCGCCTGAACAGGCCGTGAACGGAACGACCACCGCGCAGAGTGATCTGTACTCCCTGGGTGTGGTGCTGGACGAGTTGCTCGCCGGTGACAACCAGTTCGCCGGGGCCACGGCCCTGGCCTCGATGCGTAACCACGTCGAGGTGGCGCCCAGGCCGTTGCGCACCAGGAGGCGGGAGGTTCCGGAGGGGCTGGAGCGCCTTGTCCTGTGGCTGCTGGCCAAGTCGTCCGACGAACGGCCGGCCACGGCGGGCGTGGTCTACGAGCGGTTGATGGACTTCTGCCGTGACCTGCCGCCGTTCCCCGGATACGTCGACCTCGGCTCACCTCACCCGACGCGCATGTACGCGGCCGTCGTCGGGCGGATCACCTCCGCCGTGCCGGGCGCCGGACGGCGGCAGACCCAATCGGCGTGGCCCCTTCCCGCCCGACAGGCGGAGGACCGGCACCGCGCGGACCCGGCGGGGATCGACCGCGAGGATGTGGAGCTCGCCCGCCGGGACGCCGAAGCCCTCAAGGTCCAGTCACGGTTCGCCCAGGCCGCCGACGTGCTGGCGGAGGCGGTCGCCCCCGCGGGCCGCGCCTTCGGGGCGAAGGACCCCTACGTGGTGGACCTGCGGATCGAGCTGGCCGACGCGCTGTTCCTCGGCGGGGACTACCGCAGGGCCGCCCCCGAGTTCCGCAGGCTGGCGGCCGACCTCGCCGAACGTGAGGGACCCGGGCACGACCTCGTGTTGCGTTGCCGCCTGATGGAGGCGAACTGCCACGCGGCGGTCGGTGAGACGAGGCGCGCCCTCGCCCAGCTGGGCGATCTACTCCGGGATGAACGGAGACTCGGCGTCGACGAGGAGCGGATCCTGGAACTCCGGCGCCAGATCGGGCTACTGGTACTGGGCGCGGGCGACCGGGCTGGGGCGCGGATCGCCCTGAGCGGACTGCTGCCGGACCTTGAAAGGAGGTACGGCCCCGGCCACCCCACGGTCGGCCAAGTCCAGGAGATTCTCAAAAACCTCGACGGTTCATGAAGAGGACGAGCATTCTTGTAGCCCGTTTCCGCCGGTTCATTCCGGCTGGTTTGTTTTGATCGACACATTCCGGTGGATTTGTTTCCGCTGGGATGCTCCCGCAGTGAGAGCACTTCGGAGGACATCGCGTGGCAAGACTCGGAATCGACAAGGATTTCCTTCGGGACTTCGGAAAGCTGGAACGCTCCGTGCAGGCACGCGTCGCGGAGGTGTTCGCCAAGTTCGAGGAGGCCACGCATGCCGGTCTGCATCTGGAGAAACCGAACAACGCACGCGACCCCCGGTTCCGTACCATCCGCATCGACAAGTTCTGGCGTGGGGTTGTGCTGGCCCCTGAGACCGGAGACTCCTACACCCTGCTGAAGGTCCTTCCGCACGACGACGCCTACACGTGGGCGGAACGGCGGCGGGCGTCGGTGAACTCCGCGACCGGGCAGATCGAGATCCGGGACGGTGCAGCGATCGACGCCACCTTGCCCGAGCTGACCAAAATGGCGGACCGGGCACCTCGAAGGCTGTTCGACGACGTCGCCGACATCGACCTCAAGCAGCTCGGCGTCGACGAGCAGACCCTAGCGTTCGCCAGGGTGCTCACCGACGTCGTGCAGCTGGAGGCGGCCGGAGCCTTCCTGCCCCAGAGCCAGTGGAACGTGCTCTACGGGTTGGCCGCCGGTATGACCCCCGAGGAGGTCTGGGCCGAACTCGGTGCCGTCCCCGGGCAGGTGCCGTACGACGCCGAGGACATCACAGCGGCTGTGGAACGCACCCCCGAGCGGGTCGTGCTGGTCGAAGGGCCGGATGAACTCATGGAGGTGTTCCGGCATCCCTTCGCGTTGTGGAGGATCTATCTGCACCCCGCACAACACCGGCTGGCGCGGGCTTCGTTCACGGGATCGGCTCGTATCACGGGCGGCCCCGGCACCGGAAAGACGGTCGTCGCACTGCACCGTGCCCATCACCTGGCGAAGCACGGCAGGGGGTCTGTGCTGGTCACCACCTTCACCTCGACCCTGTCCGCCTCACTGGAGGCGGGACTGCGGCTGCTGGCCGATTCGCCGGAGGTGCCTGACCGTGTCGAGGTGCGCCATGTGGATCAGCTGTCCTATCAGATCTTCGCCGAGCGGCACGGTCGTGCCGCGATCCTCCGGGACAAGGAGGAGAAGGAGATCTGGCGGCGCGTCGTCAAGAAGCTTGAGGTGCCCTTCACGGAGACGTTCCTGGCCGAGGAATGGCGGCATGTGGTGCTCGCCCAGCAGGTGACCGACGCTGCCGGATATCTGCAGGCCAAGCGTCAGGGACGAGGACGAGGACTGGGTGTCCGGCAGAAGGCTCAAGTGTGGCAGGCAATCTGGGAGTTCCAGGAGGAGCTCGGACGGCGGAAAGTCTGGACGCACGAGACGATCTGCGTTGAGGCGACCCGGCTGCTGGGGGAACGGGCGGACAGGCCGTATCGGCACATCGTCGTTGACGAGGCACAGGACCTGCATCCGGTTCAGTGGCGGTTTCTGCGTGCCGCCGTGCCCGAGGGGTCCGACGACCTGTTCATCTCCGGGGACGCCCACCAGCGGATCTACAACAGCCGTGTCTCTTTGCGGGAGGTCGGTATCAACGTGGCCGGACGCTCATCACGCCTGACCGTCAACTACCGCACAACCGCGGAGATCCTTGCCTGGAGTCTCGGCATGCTCAACGGAGAAAGTGTCGACGACCTGGATGACGGTCTGGACACCGTGGCTGGCTACCGGTCACAGGTGCACGGTCGCCTCCCGGAGCTTCGTGGGTTCACCGTCCAGAAGGGCGAACTGGAGGCACTGACCGACAGGGTCCGGCAGTGGCTGGACGCCGGCGTCGAACCCGGAGAGATCGGGGTCGCGGCGAGGTCGAACATGCTGGCCGACGCGGCGGTCGCCGTACTGGAACGAGCCGATGTCCCTGTGCGCTCCCTGGCCAAGGGGCAGGAGACGGACGACAGCGTGCGGATCGGCACCATGCATCGTATGAAGGGCCTGGAGTTCCGCTGTATGGCGGTCATCGGGGTCTCCGAACGTCAGGTGCCGCCGCCGAGCGCCGTCACTCCGGTCGAGGAGGACCCCCTGACCCACGCCCAGGACCTGCAACGTGAGCGCTGCCTGCTGTTCGTCGCGTGCACCCGCGCGCGGGAACAGCTCCACGTCTCCTGGCACGGTACGGCCAGCTCCTTCCTGGCGGGCCTCACCGGCCGTTGACTGTCCGTGAAACACCCGGCGCGGACCGTACGACAACAGATAAGAACATCATTCGGCGTGACGAAGGCGGGACATGGCCAAGCTCTCGGTACTCCTCCACGAGATCGACAACGGGACGATCCTCCTGCCGGAGTTCCAGCGAGGATACGTCTGGAACCGCGACCAGGTTCGCGGTCTCATGCGTTCCCTGTATCGCGGGTATCCGGTCGGCGGACTGTTGCTGTGGGAGACCGAACCGGACCAGGCGTCGATACGCGGCGGTGCGACCGACGGAGGCGTACGGCGGCTGCTGCTCGACGGTCAACAGCGCATCACCTCGCTCTACGGGGTGATCCGCGGTCACGCACCGGCCTTCTTCGAGGGGGACGCCTCCGCGTTCACCGGTCTCCGGTTCAACGTCGAGGACGAAAACTTCGAGTTCTACGCCCCGGCGAAGATGCGCGACGATCCCCGGTGGGTGGATGTGACTCTCCTGTTCACCGAAGGGCTGGACTCGTTCATCCAGGACTTCAGCGCGGTCCCCGACAAGCTGGTCGTCTACATCAAGCGGCTGAACCGGCTGACGCAGCTCCTCGACCTGGAATTCCACGAGGAGAAGATCGCCGGCCCGGACAAGGATGTCGAGGTCGTCGTCGACATCTTCAACCGGGTGAACTCCGGCGGCACCGCTCTGTCCAAGGGCGACCTCGCGCTGGCGAAGATCTGCGCGCACTGGTCCCCGGCCCGTCAGGTGATGCGCGATCACCTCAAGCGCTGGAAGAACGCGGGGTTCGACTTCTCCCTCGACTGGCTGCTGCGCAACGCCACCGCGGTGGCGACGGGCAGGGCCGTGTTCACGGCGCTGGACACCGTGTCGGCCCAGGAGTTCGAAACCGCACTGGCCAAGTCCACGGGATACGTCGGCAACTTCCTCGACGCGGTGTCGGGGCGTCTCGGCCTGGACCACGACCAGGTGCTGATGGGCCGGTATGCGATCCCCGTCATCTCGCGGCTGCTTCACCTCAGCCCGGGAGGTAAGTTCACCGACTCGGTGCACCGGGACAGGGTGCTGTTCTGGTACGTCCAGTCGGCGTTGTGGGGACGCTTCGCCGGTTCGACGGAGACCGTGCTCGCCCAGGACTACGAGGTGGCGAAGGAGTCAGGCATCGACGGCCTCATCGCGTCACTGGAACGATGGCGCGGCGGAAACCTGGAAATCCGGCCGCACGACTTCGAGGCCTCGACCCGTGGATCCCGGTTCTACCCGCTGCTGTACATGCTCACCAGGGTCAATGGGGCCAGGGACCTCGGTAGCGGGCTTGAGCTGCGTGCCGAGATGCTCGGTAAGCACGCCTCGCTCCAGGTGCACCACATCTTTCCCAAGGCGCTGCTGTACAAGGCGAAGTACGAGCGGGACCAGGTCAACGCCATCGCGAACTTCTGCTTCCTGACCCAGGACACCAACCTCGAGATCGGCAAGCGTGACCCTCAGGAGTATTTCACCGAGGCCGAGGAGAAGCACCCAGGGGTGCTCGCCTCACAGTGGATTCCGGCCGACCCCGACCTGTGGCGGGTCGAGCGGTATCCGGATTTCCTGGCCGCGCGGCGAGAGCTGCTGGCCCAGGCCGTGCAGTCCTTCCTCACCGAGCTCAGGAACGGCACCTCGGCCGAGGTGCCCGCCGACCTCCAGCCCGTGGCGGTGGTCACGGTCGAGCAGGATGACGTGCGTGCCGCCCAGGTCAAGGCCATGGCCGAGGAAATCGTACGGCTGGGATACACCGAACCCGCGCTCGACAGCGAGATCGCCGACCCCATTACGGGACGCGCGCTGGCCGTCGCCGAGGCCTTCTGGCCGGATGGTCTTCAGGCGGGACAGGGCAAGCCCGTGGTGCTGGAGCTCGATCCCGACGTCGCGGACCTGCCGAGGCTCGAAGAGCTGGGATACGAGGTCTTCACCTCGGTCGACGCCCTTCTCGGCTACGTGACCCGCCGCAATGAGAACGCTGCGGGAACCGCCGTCGACGAGCCCGTCGAGCGGGGAAGACCGGTCACCGCCGGAGCCGGTGAGTTCGACCAGGCGATGCGCTCGATCTACGACCGGGCGCGTGGCGAGGCGAACTACCATGCGGCGTATTTCCTCAGCATGCTCGCCGAACACGGCAGCCTCGTGACCGCCCGCAGGCTTCTGCACGCGCCGACCGTCTCCGACGGTTTCGCCGCCCTCTGGGAGCGCGGCAGGCTCGATCTGACCGTTGAGGCGTTGGTCGTTCAGCCGAGATTCGTAGATCTTTTCACTCCGGCCGAAGTGGAGATCGCCTGGCACCGTCTCGGGCAGTTCGGTTATCACGCTGATCGGTGAAGGCCCCTCATCCTCCGGGTAGCGAGCTGATCGGCGATGGGAGGTCCGGAAGCCGGCGGTTGGGATTTTCCTGACCGCCGTTCACCAGATGGCGTCCTGAGCGGGGCGTTTTCCTGAAGACGGGAAATGCGGCGGCCTGGGGCGTTACCCGCCCCTGACCTGCTGTTCGAGGTCAGGGGGCGGTCGCGTTGGAGGTCAGGCCTGGGCGTTGTCCTTCAGGGTGCCCCAGCCGTGCCAGCGGTCTATCTCTATCAAGGCGCTCACCCGGCCGCGGTCCCGGCGGGGGTACTTCCCTCCGGTGTAGTGCTCGGAGACCCGGTCGATGTCGGTCAGGTCCTTGTCGTCGCGGATCTCGGTGACGCGGCCGATGACGCTGATGTGGGTGTACCAGTCGCCCTCGTCGAGCACGGTGAGGGTGACGCGGGGGTCGTTGCGGAGATGGTCGAGACGTTTGCGGCCCTCGTCCATGTTGACCAGGATCCGGCCTTCGTCCCAGAGGTACCAGGTGGCCGTGGAGACCGGCTGGCCGTCGGGCTGGAGCGTGGCGATGACGGCGGGGTTCGCCTTCCTGAGTACGGCGACGGCCTCTTCGGGAAGTGGCGGCTTCGACATGATCTCTCCAGTCCTTGATCATCCGGTGTGTGCGTCCACGGTGCCACATCCCCCGTGGGGGCGGTTTCGCGGCCCTATGCGAAGGACGTTTTCTCGGAGATGGGGAAGTGTTGGTGACCCAGGACCGCCAGAAGGCGGAGCTTCTCGTGGGCCTCGGTGTGCGGGGGAGCGGTGAGCACGAGCAGGGCCTGGGACTGGTCCTCGGTGAACAGGACCTGACAGTCCAGCTCGATCGGGCCGAGTTCGGGGTGGATCAAGGTCTTGTGATCCTCGAAGCGCCTGGCGACCTCGTGCCGGTCCCACAGTTCGGCGAACTCGGCACTCGTCTTCCGCAGCGCCCGGACCAGCTCGCCCGCCCTGGAGCGGGGGCCCATCGATCCGTAGGCGGCCCGCAGGTTCGCCACCTGGGTGCGGCTGTGCCTGTCGTGGTCCTCCTCGGGGTAGCGCGACCGCGCCGAGGGGTCGGTGAACCAGCGGTAGGTCTCGCTGCGGGCCAGGCCCGTGTGGTGGGACCTGTCGCCGAGCAGGGCGTCGGCCATCCGGTTCTGCACCAGCGGTTCGGCCAGGTTGGACATGATGAGCGCCGGGGTGTCGTCGAGACGGTCGAGCACCCGCAGCAGGGCCGGAGCCACGTGCGCCGCGACCGAGACCGGCGCCGGAGGGTTGTGCCCCGCCATCTGGAACAGGTAGTCACGTTCGTCGGCCGTCAGCCGCAGCGCGCGGGCGAGCGAGGCGAGCATCTGCTCACTCGGCTGCGGGCCGCGACGCTGTTCGAGTCGCGTGTAGTAGTCGGCCGACATCGCGGCGAGGGCCGCCACCTCCTCACGCCGTAGCCCCGGGGCCCGGCGGCGCGCGCCGGTCGGCAGGCCCACGTCCTGCGGCTGGAGCGCCTCACGACGGCGGCGCAGGAAGTCGGCGAGTGCGCTGCGATCCATGGGTTCAGTATCCGCTCCACACTCCCGTGCCGAGGGCCGTGAACCAGGGATCGCCGATCCCCCGATGGGGGGTTCCCTGCACACGAGGGAGGCGCCGGAGCAGGCTGGACGTATGAACATCTCAGGGAACACCGTCTTCATCCCGGGCTCGACGAGTGGCATCGGCCTGGCTCTCGCCCTCGAACTGGAGGCCAGGGGGAACAAGGTCATCGTCGGTGGCAGGCGCGTGGAGCTGCTCGAACGGATCGCCGCCGAGCATCCGGGCGTCGACACCGTACGGATCGACACGGCAGACCCCGCGAGCATCGAGTCCGCCGCCAAGGAGGTGCTGGCCGGGCACCCGGATCTCAACGTCCTGATCACCATGGCCGGGATCATGCGCGTCGAGGACTGGCACCGGCCGGAGACGTTCCTCGCCTCGGCGGAGGAGATCATCACCACCAACGTGCTCGGCCCGATCCGTCTCATCGCCGCCTTCGTCGAGCACCTGAGGGAGCAGCCGGACGCCACCATCGTCACCGTCTCCTCGGGCCTGGCGTTCGCGCCGCTTCGGGCCACACCCAGCTACAACGCCTCAAAGGCCGCGATCCACATGCTCAGCGAGTCGATCAGGCTGCAGCTGGCCGACACGAACGTGAAGGTCGTGGAGCTCGAACCGCCGGCCGTCCGTACGGCCCTGCTGCCCGGCCAGGAGGACAGCGACTTCGCGATGCCGCTCGACGAGTTCGTGACGGAGGTCGTCACCCTGTTCAGGGACCAGCCGGACGCCAGGGAGATCCAGGTCGAGCGGGTGAAGTTCCTGCGCTACGGCGAGGCGCGCGGCGACTACGACCAGGTCGTCGAGACGCTCAACGCCTCCGACCCACACGGCAGGTAACTGACAGCCGAACGTGTCAGGCCCGTACGGCAGGTGGTGAACAGCCGGACGCGCATCAGATCCGTACGGCGAGCGGTCGAACGCGCGTAGGGCCCGTACGGTGGACGGGCCGCCTCAGGCGTCGCCGACCCACTCCAGAGGGTCGAGGAGAATCCAGAAGCCGTCCTGACCGGCTTCCGCCAGGACCGTCCGCCGGCCGGTGTCCGTCTCGTGAGAGCGGAACTCCAGAGGGATCGGCGTGTCCTCGGACTCGATCCACAGGCGTGCCCGGCCCAGCATGCGCCAGCGGAACTCCAGGGTCTCCGCGCCGAAGGCCACCGAACGGGTGTGGAGCACGCCCGTGCCGTCCGGGGCGAACACCACCTCCTCGCCGACCAGCACGGCCGCCGTACCGCAGGCCGTACGCCAGCGACCGATCGGCCCTCGCTCCAGGACGTCGTCCACGTCAGGGGCTCCCTTTTCCACGCCTCGCATGATCCCAGAGGTCGTCACGGTCTAGACGCTAGGGGATCAGCGGTCGGCATGAGGCTGTTCCTCACCCTCGAACACCTCGATCAGCTTTTCGTGGAACCTCTCGTGTTCCCTGTTCTCCCTCGACCAGGACGGGCTGGTCACCACTGACGTTTTGGCGTCCGCGAGGGAAAGGGAGAGCACTTTGGAGACGAGGTATATGGACTCCACCATCGAGCGGCCGTCTCTCTTGAGGGCGGCGATCAGAGCGGCCGGTCCTCTTTCTCCGGCGCCTTGTTCGATCAGGCTCACCGACAGCAGCTCCAGCTCGTCCCGGTCCATCTAGGAGCCGGACACCGGGGAGCAGCTGTAGGTCATGAGGTAGATCTCCATGGAGATCGAGCCGGGAGGGGCGGCGAGGTCGTGGAAGTTGCGGGTCACGGCGGCGCCGAAGATGCGCGGGTAGGTCTCGCGGATGGCCGTGTTGACCCGGGTGGCCAGCCGGACGCCGTTGTCCGCGCCGCCGTCGGCGCCGAAGGTCAGCACCATGCCGGCGTGCCGTCCGGCCAGCTGGTCGCGGTGCCGCAGCAACTCCTGCCTGACCTGTACGGCGAGCGCCTCGTCACGCATGCCCGGGGAGAGCTGGAAGGAGATCGTGATCGGCTTCGCCTGGACGTCCCCGAGGCGGCTGACACAGGGGGACGGAGTGGGTTTGCGGGGGGAGCGAGGCTTGGTGGTGGGCACAGTGGTGGGCACGGTGGCGTCCGGTGAGGGCCGGTCGGGCGTGGGGGTGGGGGTCGGCAGGGCCCGGACGGTGTCCCGCAGTGGACGGGCGGTGCCCGTGACCGTGGGACTCGCCCCCTCGGAAGGCCGGGGGGCCGTGGAGGACGGAGCCTCCGTGGAGGGCTGTGATTCCGTGGTGGGCTGGGGCTCCGTGGTGGCCCGAGGCTTCTCGTCGTCCTGAGAACCGGTGCCGGTGTCCTGGGGTCCGGCGGTCTCGGGCTTCCCCGCGCTCTGGGAGGCGGCCGAAGCCCGAGTGTCCGCCGACGCCTGAGCCCCTGCCGTGGGGCGGGTCTCCGCGGCGGCCTGGGACGGAGCGGCGGGGGACTGGGCGCCCAGCATGATGATCGTGACGCCGAGCAGCAGGTCGGCGAAGAGCCAGCCCGCCAGCAGAGTCGAGGTCGAGGTCCTGCGGCGGGGGGTCACCGGACCCGCCGGACGTCCTGGTCGCCCTCGGTACCGCTCACACGAGAGCCGTCGGCACCGCCCACCCGGGAGCCCTCGGCACCGCTCACCCGGGAGCCGTCGGTACCGCCGACACGAGAGCCGTCGCGGTAGTCGTCGTCCGAACGAGCGTCCGAACGAGCGCCCGCGCGGGCGGCCAGGCGTTCGACGCGGGACAGACGGGTCTCGGTGGTGGCCGACCAGCCTTCGAGGGCCTCCCTGATCTCGGCGCCGGTGCCGCCGAAGGTGCGGCGGAACTCCTCGGTCGTGCCGAGGAGGGTGTCGTTGACCCGCTCCCCGAGGAGGTCGACGGCCTTCTCCGTCGAGGAGCCGACCGCGTCGATCGACAGGGCGGCGCGGTCGACCGCGTAGCCGATGCTCTTGGTGGCGTCGACCAGCTTGTCGATCCGGCTGTCCAGGCCCGAGACGGTTCCCTGCACCGAACGCATGGAGCGGACGAGCTCGTCGTTGAACGAGCGCCGCATGTCGAGGGTGGTCTGCGAGATGGTCGTCGAGAGCTGGTTGCCCGCCTTGGCCACGGCCTGGCCGGTCTTGGTGCCCGCGCTGTCGATCATGGCCGAGGCCCGCGCGACGACCGTGGTGAGGTCGTCGCAGGTGCTGTTGACGGCCGCCAGCTGCCTGCCGAGGAGTTCGACGCCGTCGCGCACGTCGAGCGCGCTCGCGGTCAGCGCGTCGGTGGTCTTCCTGGTGGCCTCCAGGGTCAGGGTGAGCGCCTCGACCAGTTCGGTGTGCACCTTGCGCGCCATCGTGCCGACGGAGCCGATGTCGGCCGCCGTCTTGCTCAGTTCGGTGCCGAAGCGGGCGGGGGAGGACAGCCGTACGGCGCCGAGCAGGAGGCTCGCCCGGGTCAGCGCGGCGCGCAGCCGTACGCGCAGGGCGGCCAGGTCGCGTTCCGCGTTCTCCTCCTTCCTGTTCTTCGTGACGTTCTCCAGGACCGTCCAGAGGATGAGGCAGAAGATCGCCGCGAGGGTGCACAGCGCGATGTTGTCGAACTTGAAGAACTCGGGCAGCCTGCCGTCGAAGCCCTGCTGCCACATCTCAAGGAAGGGGCGGCGGGCCGCCTCCGGGCCTCCCTCGTCGAGGACGTCGCCGTAGGCGCCCGTGGCCATCATCAGTCCGAGCCAGGTGATGAAGATCGGCACGAAGACCAGGGCGGGGCCGACCGCGGCGCCCAGCCCGAACCGCCGTCCGCGCTCCTGCCCGGCGTCGGTGAGGATGGTGTCTTCGGGGGAGAAGGCGGCGAACAGGTCGATCTCACACCAGCGTTCCGCCTCGCCGGGGTCGACGACCGCCTCGGCGAGGTCGTACAGCTGGTCCTGGCGGGCCGCCAGGTGGGGGTGATCGGCAAGCTCGCGAAGCTCGGCGGCAAGCTCCTGGTCCGTCACGGACACTCGACGTCCCCTCCTCGATGACGCTGGGCGCCGCCCGCCGGTCCGATGGACCCGGTGCACGCCGCCGAAAAGCGTGATCATTTCGGCATACGGCGGATCTGTCAAAGGAAGAAAGGCGTGATCGTTACGGTGACACGGAGAATCGCCGTAATGACGGGTTGTGTCCTTCGTGCCGGATGTTCAGACGTCATCCGGTCGCGCGCGGGGCGCCCTGAGACGCCGTACGGCGGAGGCCACGGCGGCCAGCAGCGCGAGGAACAGCAGCCCGCCCCGTACGGCACGGGCGTCCGGGTGACGCCGGGGAAGCCGGGGGAACCGGGAAGGCCGTCTGGGAGGCTCGGGGCGGCGGGCGGCCGGGGCGGGGACCGTACGGTAGACCTCGTCGAGGATGCGGTTGAAACGTCGTTCCCTGCGGGTGCCCGCGCTCACCAGGCGGCGTCTCCTGGCGTCGGTCCAGAACCGCCACCCCATGGGGCCGGCCAGCACGACCGCCGCGACCGACCGCAGGTGCGCCTCGGTGATGGCGCGCAGTTCCCACATCATCAGCCAGTGGTTGACGATCATGTTGACGTACATGTGGGCGCGCTGCTCGTCCGCGTCCTGGGAGGTGAAGAACGTCCCCCAGCAGGCCCGGTAGAGCGGGTCGTCCATGGCCATCCGCATGAGGTCGGTGTGCAGGGCGCGCAGCGTCTGCTCGCGGCCCGCCTTGGCCTCGCGGGCCTGCAGGATCAGCGAGGCCGTCACCCCCATGAGGGCGAAGACGGCCAGGACGGCCGAGGCCGCCCCGTAGGTCTGGCCGATGTCGCTCAGCCTGCTCCAGTCGGCGCCCTGGTCGTTGAGCAGGGTGAGGAAGAAGGGAGATATCACCACGAAACCGGGTACCGCCAGAACCAGAAGGAAGAGCAGTGCGACGAGAAGGAAGCGGCGCCCGCCTCCGGCGAGTCGGTTGAACAGGGGGCCGCCGCGCACTACCCGAGCTTTCTGCCCGTGGTCGGTAACAGGGGAGGAAGCGCCTGACGCTCCCGGTCGAGGAAGGGCAGCAGGTCCTCGCCGCGCGCGTAGAGGTCCTCAAGTTCGCGCGTGCAGGCCTCGATCAGACCGGGGTCGGCGATCTTACGGGCGCCGCTGAGCGTACCGCCCTCGTCGTAGACGACCTCGTACATGACCGAGGATCCCAGGATGACCAGCTCGGGCAGGTCGCGGCTCTCGCCCAGCTCCCCGGCGTCCAGGACGCGGATGAGTTCTCCCGCCTGTGCCCTCAGCCGGATGAAGTACAGCTCCCAGCGCAGATAGGGCGTGTACGGCCGCCGCACGACACGCAGGCGGCGCATCGGGAACCCGGGGGCGTCGAGGACGGGACCCTGGATCTCGTCACGGGTCTCGTCGATGATGCGCAGCGCCTCGTCCCAGTCTCCCCGGTCCAGGGCCTGCCAGCTGGGGTTGCGTGGCTCCCGGAACGACTGGCGGTATTCGAGCTTCCAGAAAACCCCTTCGATCTCCTGAAAATATGGCCAGAAATCCGAAATATACTCTTCTGCGCTCAGGGTCTCCGCTTTATATGTGCTTATATCATCAATCATCTGGTATATCCCGTTTTGCGGAGATGAGCTGGTTCCGGGGAATCACCACGAGGCGCTCGTCACGCGAGAGGCTCACCCCTTCGGGGAGCCGGTTCAGGTAGGCCTCGGTGAGGTCGCGGCCGATCACGGCGATGTCCCCGTTGGAGAGTTCCCAGATGTCCGGGCAGTCCGGGCTCGCGGTCGTGTTGCCGAGTTCCAGTGGTGAACTGCCGAGGCGCCTGCGTAGCTCGGCGCGCGGATCGGCCTCCCAAGGACGAGACATGATGCCCTCGATTCGTCGATCTCCCCAACGTCCCCCGAGTTTCACATGATCCATTCGGACTCGCAATGGACCTCGCCGATGGCTTTTCCTGACGGCCCGGCAGAAATCCCGCCGGATGGGTAAGATGGATGGCTTTTTTCAGGCGACCGTGTCAGTCGAGGGGATACCGCTCCGCCCAGGAGTCGTTCACCGGGGGCTCCCCGGCCGTCCAGGCCGCGAAGTCGTCGGCGATTTCGGTGATGGTCTCGCGGCCTTCGAGGTCGGCGAGCCAGTCGGCGGGCAGGGCCCGCTGCCCGTGCAGGGCGCCCAGGAGGTTTCCGCAGACGGCGCCGGTCGAGTCGCTGTCGCCGGAGTGGTTGACCGCGAGCAGCAGCGCCTGCCGCAGTTCGCCCGGCCAGGGGTGGGCCAGCGCGCAGTAGACCGCGATGGCCAGCGCCTCCTCGGCGACCCAGGCCCCGCCGAGCGACTCGACTCGTTCCGGGCTCGGGTCACCCTGGGCGGCGAGGCGGACGGCGGCGCGCAGGGCCAGGCTCGTCTCCTCGTGGGAGGGGTAGTCCGTCAGCAGGTCGGCGGCCCCCCGTACGGCCTGGGCCAGCGGCTCACCGGCCAGCGCGAGATGGATCATGGCGGCGAAGGCGCCCGCCGCGAGATAGCCGGTCGGATGGCCGTGGGTGATCTGCGCGCACCGGGCCGCGAGTTCGAAGGCGTGCCGGGCGTCCGGCGCGCCGTACCCGAAGGGGGCCGAGCGCATGACCGTGCCGCAGCCCTTCGAGCCGGGGTTGACCGGTCCCGGCTCGCCGAAGGGCGCCGGGGCCGCGGGGCCGTACGTGAGGCCGGACAGGCACGCGTTGCCCGGGGCCCGCCGCGCGTAGAGCCAGCCCTGCTCCCGCAGCCGGCCCGTTCCGTGCGGCCGGTCCCGCTGGGGCGCCGGGTACCGCTGGGTGTCCAGCCAGCGCAGGTAGGCGTGCCGTACGGCGGGGACGTCTCCGCCGCGGATCAGGCCCTCGACGGTGAACAGCGTCATCTGCGTGTCGTCGGTGACCAGGCCGATCCTGCCGCGGTGGTCGGGGACCAGGCCGGTCACCCCCGCGAAGCCGTACCGGCCCCGGATGTCGGTGATCGAGTCGAACTCGACGGGCGCGCCGAGCGCGTCACCCAGGGCACCGCCGAGCAGGCTGCCCCGCACGCGGCTGCGGTGGTCGGCGAGGTCGTCGGTGGAACGTCGCACGGTCATGATCCTCCTGCTCCCATGGGCCCGTAACTCTACGGGCTCTCCGCTGACCTCGGCCGATGCCTCCGGCCCGGCGGGAGCTTGGCTTCCCATGATGTGGCCTCCGCGCCTTGATGATCGAGATCCTGGCATCAGGAGGCTGGAAGTCATGACATTTCCGATCCCATGATGTGGGATACGGGTTGACGTGGATTAAACCTACCTGAAATATAGGAAATGTGTCGCGAGTACCCCTGACCCTCCGGCGGGTCGTCGATCTCATGCGCCTGGACAGCAGCCTCTGTCCGTGACGCGCTCCGTCCTCCACGTTGAGCCTGTCGACCTCTCCTCCTCCCGTCTCCGTGCGCCCACGCCCGTATGTCCGAGGGCCGCCGTTCCCGTGCGCCGGACACGTGTGTCTCCCCATATCCCGACCTTTCTCGTCTTCTCGACCTTCCAAAGGGGCCAGTCATCATGCGGACATCTCCTCCACGGACGCGCGCCGCGCTCGTGCTCGCGGCGCTGTCACTCACCGCCCTCACCGCCGCCTGCGGGGGAACCGGCTCGGGAGGTACGGCGGTCGCGGCCGCCGGGAACCCGGCGGGCAAGGACGGCGGAGCCGTACTCAGGATCAAGGACCCGGGCAACGCGGGACCGCTGGCGGTGGCCAAGAAGGAGGGAATCCTGGAGAGGCGGCTGGCCGAGGTCGGGGCGAAGGTGGAGTGGGGCGGCTCCTACGCCTCCTTCACGGCCACCGTGGACGCCGTCCGCTCCGGCTCGATCAACGTGCTCGAAGGGGCGATCTCCCCGGTCCTCGGCTACCTCGTCAGCAGCAAGGACATCAAGATCTTCGCCTTCACCGACCCGGAGACCGACGCCGCCGCGCCGCAGACCGACGGCCTCGTCGTCAGGCCGGACAGCCCCATCAGGACCGTCAAGGACCTGGTCGGCAAGCAGGTCGCCGTCAACAAGGGCGGACGTGGGGAGTACCTCCTGCTGCTCGCCCTCCAGGAGGCCGGGATCCCCGCCGACCAGGTCAAACGGGTCTACCTCAACCCCGACCAGGGCGCCTCCGCCTTCGCCACCGGCAAGGTCGACGCCTGGTGGGCGATCGTGCGGGCCTACCCCGAGGCGGTCGCCAAGGGGGCGCGGGTCGTCGTGCACGGCCGTGACCTGCCGGACAAGGACCTGAACATGCAGGCCGCCAGGACCGAACTGCTCACCGAGCACCCCGAGGTCGTCCGGGTCTACCTCAAGGTCCTGCAGGAGCTCACCGAGGAGGCCAGGCGCGACCCGGGTAAATTCCAGAACGTCTTCCTCACCCAGGGACCGACCGCCCTGTCCGGCGCCCGTCTTGAGGAGGAGAACGCCAAGTCCCGGTACGCCAACGTGCCGCGCTTCGCCACCCCCGCCGACGCCTCCTACGTGGCCGACGTGGCCTCGGTCTTCCAGAGGTACGGCGTGCTGCCGGGCGCGATCGACCCCAAAGCCGTGATCTTCGACCTCAAGCCCGCGTCATGACGCTGGAGAAGATCCCCACGGCCACACGGCTGTCCCCGCTCGAACCGCCCCGCTACCTGGGCTCCCGCAGACGCGCCCCCGGGCTGTCCGTCCCGCTGCGCCTGCTGGTCCCGCTGGTACTGCTGGCCGCCTGGTGGTACGGCACGGCCGGTGGCCTCATCTCCCCGGAGATCCTCGCCGGACCGGGAGCCGTCGTCGGGGCGCTCGGCGAGCTGGCCGCCACCGGGCAGCTCGGCGACTACCTGCTCGCCTCCGCACGGCGGGCCGGGCTCGGCGTGCTGGCCGGTGGGGGCGTCGGCCTCCTGCTCGGCGTGGTCGCCGGACTGTCCGTCCTGGGGGAGGAACTGGTCGATCCGACCATGCAGATGAAGCGGGCCGTGCCGTTCCTGGCCCTGGTCCCGCTGTTCATCTCCTGGTTCGGCGTCGAGGAGACGTTCAAGGTGGTCCTGATCGCGGTCGCCGCGGCCGGCCCCATGTACGCCTACACCTATCTCGGCGTCCGCGGCGTGGACCGGAAGGTCGTCGAGGCCGCCAGGGGCTTCGGGCTCACCGGGGCGGGACTCGCCTTCGGCGTGATCATCCCGACCGCGCTGCCCAGCGTCCTGATGGCCCTGCGCGTGTGCCTCTCGGTCTCGCTCACCGGCCTGATCGCGGCCGAGCAGATCGGCGCGACCGAGGGGATCGGCTACCTCGTCACGCTCGCCCAGCAGTACTACCGCACCGACTACATGGTCCTGTGCGTCGTGATCTACGCCGTGCTGGGCCTGCTGATCGACCTGGTCATCCGGGCCGTCGAACGGGTCGCCATGCCCTGGCGCGGGCAGGTGACGGCCCGATGAGCACCACCGCCGTGGACATCAGGGGGCTGCGCAAGGCCTTCGGCGCCAAGACCGTCCTGGACGGGATCGACCTGGAGATCGGGCGGGGGGAGTTCTTCGTCCTGCTCGGGCCGAGCGGCACGGGAAAGACCACGCTGCTGCGCATCCTGGCCGGTCTCGAACTCCCCGACTCGGGAACCGTCCTGGCGCCGCGGCGCCGTACGACCGTCTACCAGGAGCCGCGCCTGGTCCAGGCCCGCAGGGTGCTCGCCAACGTCGTCCTCGGGCTGCCCAGGTCGGCGCGCGAGGCCGGGCTCGCCGCGCTTGAGGAGGTCGGCCTCGCCGGGTACGGCGGGGCGTGGCCCGCGACCCTGTCCGGCGGGGAGGCGCAGCGGGTCGCCCTGGCCAGGGCCCTGGTCCGCGACCCGGAGCTGCTGCTGCTCGACGAGCCGTTCGCCGCGCTCGACGCGCTGACCCGCCTGCAGATGCAGGAACTGGTCGCCGAGCTGTGCGAACGGCACCGGCCCGCCGTCGTGCTCGTCACCCACGACGTCGACGAGGCCGTACGGCTGGCGGACCGGGTCGTGGTGCTGCGGGACGGCGCCTTCGCGGTCGAGCAGCCGATCGACCTGCCCCATCCGCGTGACCGCAACGACCCGGCGTTCCTCGCCCACCGGCGGCTGTTCCTGTCCCATCTCGGCGTCGCCGCCGCCGCGCACTGACCACCCGAAGAACAGTACGGAGGACTCGCATGTCCGCGATCGACAAGATCTGGTTCACCCGTTGCCCGGTTCCCACCGCGAGCGGGCTGGCCTACAACCTGGGCTGGCTCGACGAGGAGTTCGGCGAGGTCGGCGTCCTGCAGGACGCGGGCCCCGAGCTGTCGGAACACCACTTCGACCACCGGCTCCTCGGGCTGTTCCGGGAGGGCGGGAACGTCCCCGCGCTGGCCGCCCGCTCGGAGGGGGCCCCGACCCGCCTGATCGGGCTGACCTGGATCGAGGAGTGGCAGTCGATCCTGGTCCGCCCCGACTCGGGGATCACCGACGCGGCCGGGCTGCGCGGTGCCCGCGTCGCGCTGCCGAGGTGGGCCGAGACGCGCGCCAGGAGCTTCCCCAGGGCGATGGCGCTGCACGGGTTCAAGGGGGCGCTGTCCCAGGCCGGGCTCGGCTTCGACGACGTGACGTTCGTCGAGGTCGGCCAGCCGAGGTCCGACGTCGGGCGGGGCGCCGCGGAACGGGCCTGGTCCTGGCCGGGCATCGAGGAACTGGCCGCGGGCGAGGTCGACGCGATCTACGTCAAGGGCGCCCGCTCCGCCGACCAGGCCAGGGAGATCGGCGCCGTCGTCGCCGTCGACCTGGACGCCGCGGAGGACCGCCGTACCCGCGTCAACAACGGCACCCCCAGGCCCATCACCGTGCACGAGGACCTGCTCGCCGAGCACCCGGACCTGGTCGTCGCCTTCCTGGCCCAGACGCTGCGGGCCGCGGACTGGGCGGCGGACAACCTGGAGGCCGTACGCGGCATCCTGGCCGCGGAGACCCGCTCGGAGGCGGACGGCGTCGCCACCGCCTACCGGGGCGACTTCCACCGTGGCCTCCACCCGGACCTGTCGCCGGAGCGGCTCACGCTGCTGGGGCGGCAGAAGGACTTCCTGCTGCTGCACGGCTTCCTCGCCGCCGACGTCGACCTCGACGCCTGGACGGCCCACGAGCCACTGGCCGCGGCGCGGGAACTGCTCGCCGGGCGGCGCTCCGACGGCCTTTGGACGGACGCGCCCGGCGAGGTGACGGCCCGGTTCGGCGGCGCGTTCATCGGGGAACGGCTGGCGGTCCGATGACCACGTTCCTGATCACACTGCCGACCCGCGACAACGGCGGGCGCGGGGCCAGGGCCGACCTGCCGGGCTTCGTCACCGACCCCAGGGCGCCCTTCGGCCCGTTCGACCACCTGCTGCAGGCGGGCAGGGCCGCGGAGCTGGCGGCCTTCGACGGCGCGCTGCTGCCCTTCGACCCCCGAGGCGAGGAGTCGCTGGTCGCCGCGGGGAGCCTGCTCAGGCAGAGCCGCTGGCTGCGGGTCGCCGCCGGGTTCCACCCCGGCGTCGCGACCCCCGTCTACGCCGCCAAGGTCTCGGCCTCGCTGCAGCGCTTCTCCGGCGACCGGCTCGACTGGCGGGTCGTCGTCGACCTCGACCCCGAGGTCGCCAGGGCGCAGGGCGACTTCCTCGAAGGGGCGGACCGCTACGCGCGGGCCGAGGAGTTCCTCACCGTCGCCAAGGGGGTCTGGACGCAGGAGGGCTACGGCTACGAGGGACGTTTCTACCAGGTGCTCGCCGGAGGCTTCCTGTCGCCGCTCGCCGGCAGGGCCTTCCCCAGGGTCCACCTGTCGGGGACCTCTCCGCAGGCCCTCGAACTGTCCGCGCGCCACGCCGACGTGCACGTCTTCGACCCCGGCGACGACTTCGAGGCCTCCGGCCTCCAGGGCGTCACCTACGGCCTGCGCCTCCCGGTGCTGGCCCGCGACGACGACGCCGAGGCCTGGCGGGCGGCACGCCGCCTGTGGCTGCGCGGCGGCGGCACCGAGGACACCCTGCCCGAACCCGACCCGGAGACCCGGCTGTGGAACGGCTTCCCCGGCCCCGGCCTCGTCGGCTCCTACGAGAGCGTGGCGGCCGGGATCAGGGACTACGCGGACCGGGGGATCGGCGCCTTCGTCCTTGAGGCGACGCCGTACGTCGAGGAGACCTATCGGCTCGGGGAGCGGCTGCTGCCGCTGCTGGTCAAGGAGAACAGCCATGTCCGTTGACATCTACTGGCGGATCGGCACGCACGGCGACCAGCCCTCGCTGCGCAGGAGGGTCGCCAGCCGGGGGGAGTGGGCCCCGGTCGTGCCGGGCAGCCTGGCCCCGGGAGTGCGGGACGGGCGGCGTGACGGCTACAGCTACGTCGAGCACATGGGGGACGTCGCCAGGGCCTCCGAGGTCTCCGGCTTCGTCGGCGGGCTGCTGCCCTCCTTCCCCAACACCGACGACCCGTGGGCGACGGCGGCGACGCTGGCCAGGGAGACGACGACCTACCGGTTCATGATCGCCTTCCAGCCGGGCTTCCTCCACCCGGTGCAGGCCGCGCGCATGTCGGCGAGCCTCCAGCGCGCGACGGGCGGGCGGGTCGTCTACAACGTCATCTCCGGTGGCGGCGGCCCCGACCAGCTCTGGTGGGGCGACAAGGTCGCCCACGACGACCGCTACGCGCGGACCTCGGAGTTCCTCGACGTGCTCAGGGGCGTCTGGGACGGCGGGCCGTACGACTTCGAGGGACGTTTCTACCGGGTCAGGGGCGCCGGGCTGCCCGAGGAGCTGACCGGGCAGCCGTTCCCCGAGATCTACTTCTCCGGGTCGTCGAAGGCGGCCATCGACGCCGCCGGGCGGCACGCGGACTACTACCTGTCGTGGCTGGAGCCCTTCCACGCGTTGAGCGAGAAGTTCGACCAGGTCAGGGCCAACAGCGACCGCACACCCAAGTTCGCCGTCCGCATCGACGTGCTCGCCCGCGAGACCGAGGAGGAGGCCTGGGAGGAGATCCGCAGAGGCTGGGACAACATCGACCCGTCGGTGCTCCGCGGCGCGACCGGCGACTCCATCGGCTGGCAGCGCAGCCAGTCGTTCGTCACCGGCGCGGTCAACGGCCACCGCGACCTTGAGGTCACCCCCAACGTGTGGGGCGGCTTCCACCTGCTGCGGGGCGGGCCCGCCTTCGGGCTCGTCGGCAGCTACGAGCAGGTCGCGGAACGGCTCGACGAACTGGTCAATCTTGGCGTCGGCGCGTTCATCCTCGCCGGCGTGCCCCATCTGGAGGAGGCCTACCGCGTCGGCGAGAACGTTCTGCCGCTGCTGCGTGGCCGTGACCTCCGCGTCGCATCACCCCTACTGGAAGGAACACCCTCATGAGCGTCCGCGTCGGCTACTTCCCGCACAACAACTCGCTGTGGGTCCTGCGTCACCGGGGCATTCTGGAGCGCGCGATCCCCGACGTCGAGTGGGTCGACCTGCGCGACCTCCCGGCCGGTGACAGGACGGACCCGACCAAGGGCCTGCCCTCGGTCCACGGCGACCACCTCTTCGACGGCGGCTACGACTTCATCGGCACCGGTTCGACGCCGCCGGTCACCGCCCAGGGCAAGGGCCACGACGTGGTCTACGTGGCCGTCTCCGGCTCCCGTCACGAGAACGGCAGGCTGGTGGTGAAGGAGGACTCCCCGATCACCTCCCTTGCGGACCTGAAGGGTAGGAGGGTCGCGCTCGGGCACGGCTCCTGGCAGACGACGTTGCTGCTGTTCGCCCTCGACAAGGCCGGGCTGACCTGGAAGGACATCGTCCCCGTCGACGCCGGGGTGGACGCGGGCGAGTTGTTCCTCAACGGGGAGGTCGACGCCTGGGTCGGCTCCTACCCCTCGCTCAGCAAGGTCGAGGCGCAGGCGCCGGTCCGTGAGCTGGTCGCCACCGACGGGCTGTTCAGCCACCGTTCGCTCTGGTTCACCCGGCGTGACTTCGCCGAGAAGCACCCCGAGCAGCTCGCCGCGATCGTCGCGGCCCTGCAGGAGTCCGACGCCTGGATCACCGAGAACCATCGTGAGGCGGCCGGGCTGTTCGCCGCCGACGACGGCGGTGACCTCGACCACTGGGAGAACGCCCTGCGCAAGCGTCCCTTCGGGCTGCACCCGGTGACCGAGGAGTTCGTCGCCGAGCAGCAGCGCGCCGCCGACCTCTTCCACGCCAACGGCCTCATCGACCGGAAGATCACCGTCGCGGACGCCGTCGACCCGGAGATCGCCAAGCTGCTCCGGTGACAGCAGGGGAAAGGCCCCTCCGAGAACTCGGAGGGGCCTTTCCCTGAATGGTTCTGTCAGGATTTTTCCGTCTTCCCGAGTGTCGTCGCTTTGAGCACCCGAACAGGGGTATGGCGTACCGCCACCGGGTCTCCGCGGCCCGACCGGCGCCTGGTCCTCACCCGAGGAACCGCCACCGCAGCTCAAGGAGAGAACGATGGAGAAGTCCAACCCGGTCAAGGGTGTCATTGACAAGATCACTGACAAACTGTCAGACCATTCAGCGGAGATTCCCGGCCGCCCGGGAAGCGAGCCGCCGTCGGTCGACGAGCCGACCGAGCCCAGGGGGCCGCTCAGGCCCAAGCCCGACCAGCGCGGCCCCGACCCGTACAGCCCCACCGGACAGGAAGAGGACGTGACGCCCGAGGAGCGGGCACAGGGCGGTGACCGCCTCACCACGGCCCAGGGGCTGCGCCTGGCCGACACCGACCACTCGCTCAAGGCCGGTCCCCGAGGGCCGGTGCTGCTGCAGGACCACCACCTGCGCGAGAAGGTCATGCAATTCGACCACGAGCGCATCCCCGAGCGCGTCGTGCACGCCCGCGGCGCCGCCGCGCACGGCGTCTTCCGGTCGTACGGCACCGCGGCCTCGGTGACCAGGGCCGCCTTCCTCGCCAAGGACGTCGAGACGCCGGTCTTCGTGCGGTTCTCCACGGTCCTCGGATCGAGGGGCTCGGCCGACACGGTGCGCGACACCCGGGGCTTCGCCACGAAGTTCTACACCGACGAGGGCGTCTTCGACCTGGTCGGCAACAACATCCCGGTGTTCTTCATCCAGGACGCGATCAAGTTCCCCGACGTCATCCACGCGGCCAAGCCGCATCCGGACCGGGAGATCCCCCAGGCGCAGAGCGCGCACGACACGTTCTGGGACTTCGTCTCCCTGCACACCGAGGCCACCCACCACACGCTGTGGAACATGTCCGACCGTGGCATCCCCCGCTCCTACCGGACCATGGAGGGTTTCGGCGTCCACACCTTCCGGCTGGTCGACGAGGAGGGGGCGACGACGCTGGTGAAGTTCCACTGGAAGCCCAAGGCCGGAGTGCACTCCCTGGTGTGGGAGGAGGCGCAGCTGATCGGCGGCGCCGACCCGGACTTCCACCGGCGTGACCTCGCCGACGCGATCGAGGCCGGTGCCCACCCGCAGTGGGAGCTGGGCATCCAGGTCCTCCCCGACACCCCGGAGCAGACGTTCGAGGGCATCGACCTGCTGGACCCGACGAAGATCGTCCCTGAGGAACTGGCGCCGGTCCAGCCGATCGGCCTGCTCACCCTCAACGCCAACCCGGTGAACTACTTCGCCGAGACCGAACAGGTCGCCTTCCACGTCGGTCACCTGGTGCCCGGCATCGACGTCACCGACGACCCGCTGCTCGCCGGGCGGCTGTTCTCCTACCTGGACACGCAGATCACCCGGCTGGGCGGTCCCAACTTCGGGCAGATCCCGATCAACCGCACGCACGCCCCCGTCAACGACATGCTGCGCGACGGCTTCCACCAGGACGCCGTGCACGCGGGCGTGGCGCCGTACAAGCCGAACTCGCTGGACGGCGGCTGCCCCTTCTTCGCGGGGGCGCACGAGGGGGGATACGTGGAGACGCCCGTTCGGGTGGCCGCGGCACGGAAGGTGCGTGAGGCTCCGGCGTCGTTCGCCGACCACTTCAGCCAGCCTCGCCTGTTCTGGCTGAGCCTGAGCCCGGTCGAACGCGAGCACGTCATCGCCGCCTACACCTTCGAGCTCGGCAAGGTCTACGAGCAGGCGATCAAGGAGCGCAACCTGCGTGTTCTCGCCGAGATCGACCCCTACCTGTGCGAGCAGGTGGCGCAGGGCCTCGGCCTGCCCGTTCCGAAACCGGTCAACTCCCTGCCGGCCGTCGATCCGAGCCCGGCCCTGTCCCAGGTGGGCAGGACCTGGCCGACCACCGGCCGGATCATCGGCATCGTCGCCGACGGCCACGGCGACCTGGCGACGGTCGAGGCCGTCCGCCAGGCGGTCCTGGACGGCGGCATGGTGCCGCTGGTCATCGCCCCGGCCGGTGGCGTGTTCGGCGCGGACGGCGACGGCCCCGTAACGGTGCAGCGCACGTTCGTCACCGCCAGGTCCGTCGAGTTCGACGCCCTGCTGCTGGCCGGAACCCCGGCGCGGGGCAAGGACGCGGACGGCGCCAGGGACGCCAAGGCCGGGAACGGCACCGCGGGGGCGCCCACCGACCCGCGGGTGCTGCTCATGCTCGGTGAGGCGTTCCGGCACGCCAAGCCGATCGGCGGCTGGGCGGACGCCGTACAGGCGCTCACCGCCGCCGGGATCGATCCGGCGGCGCCCGGCGTTGTCGTCGGGGACGGCGGCGAGGCGGTGCTGGCGGAGGTCGTCCGCCTGCTGGGCGGGCACCGGGTCTGGGAACGCTTCCCCGTCCCGGTCGAACCCGTCTGATCCGCCACGCCACGAGGCCGGACCTTGGGGACCCCGAGGTCCGGCCTGTCGTTTTCCCAGGTCAAAGAGGGGGCAGCCTCTAGGCGAGGGAACGGGGGTCCCATGGCGCAGATGTTCGATCCGTCCGCGTACGGCCGTGCCGTCGCCGACGTCTACGACGGCGTCTACGGGACGACCATTCCCGACACCGAGTCCGCGGTGAACCGGCTGGCGGAACTCGCCGACGGGGGGCCGGTCCTGGAGTTCGGCGTCGGCACGGGACGGCTGGCGCTGCCGCTCGCGGCGCGGGGACTGGTCGTCGCGGGCGTGGACGGCTCGGCGGAGATGGTGCGGCGGTTACGTGCCAAGCCCGGCGGTGACCGTGTCCCGGTGACGCTGGGAGACTTCGCCACGACCCGGGTCGAGGGCGAGTTCGGCCTGGTCGTCCTGGCGATCAACACGATCTTCGCGTTGCCCTCGCAGGAGGCGCAGGTCGCCTGCTTCCGCAACGCGGCCGCCCACCTGCGCCCGGGGGGCCGGTTCGTGGTCGAGGCGTGGGTCCCCGATCCCGGGGCGTTCAGGGACGGCACGGCGTTGCGTCTGCTGTCGCTGAGCGAGGAGAGGGTGCTGGTCGAGGCGGCGCGGCTGTCGGCCGCCGACCAGATGATGTACACGACGAAGGTCAACCTGACCTCCGACGGACTGAGGTTGCTGCCCGCCAACCACCGCTACGCCTGGCCCGCAGAGCTCGACCTGATGGGGCTGCTCGCCGGCCTGGAACGTGAGCACCGCTGGGCCGGCTGGGACGGCTCTCCCTACACCGACGACAGCCGCTCGCACGTCTCGGTCTACCGCTCGTCCCCGGGGAGGCCGTGATGCGGCTGCCCGCGCCGCGAGGCCCCGTCACCACGGTGCTCTTCGAACGGCTCACCCGCCCGCCCCACCCGTTCGACCCGCCGTCCCTCGGCGTGGAGGACGACGAGGACCTGCAACTCGCGCTCTTCACCTGTTACGAGCTGCACTACCAGGGGTTCGAGGAGGTCGACGACGCCTGGGAGTGGGAGCCGTCGCTGCTGGCGGTCAGGCGGACGCTGGAACGGCGCTTCGAGAAATGGCTCGCGCGGGCCGTACCGCCCCCCACGGCCGGGGAGCCGGAGCGGGTCTGCCGTGCCCTGACCGATCTGGTCGCCGAGGCGGAGGGGCCGCCGCTCGCGGCGTTCCTGGAGAGGAAGGCCGGTCCGGACCAGTTCAGGGAGTTCGTCGTCCACCGCTCGATCTACCACCTGAAGGAGGCCGACCCGCACACCTGGGCGTTGCCCCGGCTGTGCGGCCGCGCCAAGGCGGCCCTGGCGGAGATCCAGGCCGACGAGTACGGCGGAGGCCGCCGGGAGCGGATGCACTCGGAGCTGTTCCGGGCCACGATGCGCGGGCTGGACCTGGACGACTCCTACGGCGCCTACCTCGACCGGGTGCCGGCGATCACGCTGGCGACCGTCAACCTCATGTCGCTGTTCGGCCTGCACCGCGCGCGCCGGGGTGCCCTGCTCGGGCACCTGGCGGTCTTCGAGATGACCTCCTCGCTGCCCAACCTCAGGTACGGCCGGGGCCTGCGGAGACTGGGCGGCGACGCGACGGCCTGCCGCTTCTACGACGAGCACGTGCTGGCCGACGCCGTACACGAGCAGATCGCCGCGCACGACATGTGCGGCGGGCTGGCCGCCACCGAACCCGCCCTGACCGGCGACATACTGTACGGCGCCGCCTGCGCCCTGACCCTCGACCGCCTCTTCGCCGAGCACGTCCTGGACCGCTGGACCCGGGGGACCACGTCGCTGCGCGAGGCGAGCCTGGCGGTGGGGAGCCCGTGACGGACCTGGACTACGTGCTGCCGCTGCGCTGGGAGGATGACTCGGGCCTGACGGAGCTGACCGGCTACCTGCGGTGGCTGGGGAGCCGGGTCCGCGTCATCGTCGTCGACGGCTCCCCGCCCGCGCTCTTCGACCGGCACGCCGCCCGCTGGAACGGCCTCGTCCTGCACGTGCGGCCCGACGCCGACCTCCGCTTCGCCAACGGCAAGGTCAACGGGGTGATCACCGGGATGCGCCTGGCCCGCGCCGAGCACGTGGTCATCGCCGACGACGACGTCCGTTACGGCGCGGCGGAACTGGCCAGGATGGACACCCTGCTGGAGACGGGCGACCTGGTCAGGCCGCAGAACCACTTCGACCCGCTGCCCTGGCACGCCCGCTGGGACACCGCCCGCATGCTGCTCAACCGTGGCTTCGGCGCCGACTACCCGGGCACCTTCGGGGTGCGCCGGTCGGCCTTCCTGAAGATGGGCGGCTACGACGGGGACGTGCTGTTCGAGAACCTGGAACTCATCCGCACGGTCCGCGCCAACGGCGGGCGCGAACACCGCGCGCACGATCTCTACGTCCGCCGTCTGCCGCCCTCCGCCGGGAGGTTCTGGTCCCAGCGCGTACGGCAGGCCTACGACGACCTGGCGCAGCCGCCCCGGATGCTGTTCTTCCTGGCCGTGCTGCCGGTGTCGGCCGTCGCCCTGCTGCGACGCAGGTACGGGGCGGTGCTGACAGGAGCCGCCGTCTGCGTGGGGGTGGCGGAGATCGGCCGCCGCCGGGCGGGTGGCCGGCGGGTCTTCCCCTTCACCGCCTCGTTGTTCGCCCCGGTGTGGGTGCTGGAGCGGGCCGTCTGCAGCTGGCCCGCTCTGGTGGCCCGGTTCCTCTGCGGCGGGATCCCCTACGCGGGGCACCGGATGCTGACCGCCGCGCATCCGGTTCGCGGGCTCGGGGAACGCGCTCAGAGGTCGGGTTCGCTCGTGGCCCGGAACCCGGTGGACTTGTGCGAGCCGTCGCAGAACGGTTTGGCCGAGGAACGCCCGCAGCGGCACAGCGCCACCGTCGCCCGGCCGGGGTCGATGACCTCTCCATCCTGAGTCGTCAGGGTGAACGTCCCCCGGAGCAGCAGTGGCCCGTCCTCACATGGAGTGATTATGGCGGGATAGTCCGTTTTGTGACTCATGGTGGGTTTGTGCCCGGCGAGGCGGGCGGAAAACGCCGCCCTCCGGCGGTGGAAGCGGGTGAGAGGGGGGAAGGGGTGTGGCGTGAAGGTGGTCGTCCTCGCTGACACGCACGCGCCCCGGCGCTGGAAGTCCTGCCCGCCACGGGTGGCGGAGCACTTGCGCGGCGCGGACCTGATCCTGCACGCGGGAGACGTCTGTGTCCCCGGGGTCCTGGACGAGCTGGCCGCCTACGCCCCGGTCCACGTGGTCAAGGGCAACAACGACGGGCCGGACGTACGGGCGCCGGAGACGCTCGAACTCGACCTCGGCGGACTGCGGGTCGCGATGATCCACGACAGCGGCGCGGCCAAGGGGCGGATCGCCCGGATGCGCCGCCGGTTTCCCACCGCCGACCTCGTCGTCTTCGGTCACTCCCACATCCCGTTCGACGAGAGCGAGGGCGGCTTCCGCGTCTTCAACCCCGGCTCGCCCACCGACCGGCGGCGCCAGCCCCACGGCACCGTGGGCCTCCTGCGGATCGAGGACGGCCGTCTCGTCGAGGCCGAGATCGCCCCCGTCACCTGAGAGCCACGGTCCCCGGGGGCCGCGGCACCCGGCCTGCGGGGTCGCGGGCCGTGACCCCGGAGTCAGTCCGGGTGGTGCTGATGTTGCAGGTAGGCGGCCGTCTCCGGGTTGGCGGGGAAGTAGGCCTCGATGGCCAGCTCGGCGACCGTGATGTCGAGCGGCGTGCCGAAGGTGGCCATCGTGCTGAAGAAGGCGAGTTCGCGGTAGCCCCTGCGGATCCTGAGCGGGATCACGATGTGGCCGGGGCCCGGCCGGTCGATCTCGGGCACCGGCTGGTCACAGGGGTAGTCGTCCAGCTCCCGCCAGAGGGCGCCGAGCTCCGGGTCGGCGGTGAGGCTGATCTGACGGCGTAACCGGTGCAGCAGGTGGGCCCGCCACTCGCCCAGGTTGATGATCCGCTGGGACATCCCCTTGGGATGCAGGCTCAGCCGCAGCACGTTGACCGGCGGGACGAGCAGCTCCGGGGCCACGCCGCGCAGCAGCAGCCCGGTCGCGGAGTTGCGGTCGACCACGTTCCAGCGCTGGTCGACGACCACCGCGGGGTACGGCTCGTGCCCGCTCAGCACCTGGCCGAGGGCCTCGCGCACCGAGGCCATCTCCGGAGAGCTGAGCGGTGTCTCCGAGTAGACCGGCGCGAACCCCCCGGACAGCAGCAGGTGGTTGCGCTCGCGCAGCGGCAGGTCGAGCTCCTCGGCCAGGCGCAGGATCATCTCCCGGCTCGGTTTCGAGCGGCCGGTCTCCACGAAGCTCAGGTGCCTGGTGGAGATCTCGGCCTGGAGGGCGAGGTCCATCTGGCTCATCCGCCGTCGTTCCCGCCACTGGCGCAGCAGTTCACCGACTGGGCGGGACACGCTGGTGGTGGTCACAATTAACACGATATCGGGGGCATGTTGGCAAAACCATTACCCACTGCCCCCGGGGGAGAAGCGTGTCAGCGGCGGCGGACCTTGGTGACCAGACGGTTGAGGATGCGCTCCCACTCGGTGCCGAAGGGGTTCTCCTGGACGAGGTAGGTCCAGGTGGCGGTCGGCCGTTTGATGCCCGCCTCCTCGTGGTCGAGACCGTCGGCGGTGATCGTGGCCGCCTCGAACGTCTCGATCGAACGCGACTCGACCTCGGCGAGCATCCGCTCGTAGGCGGGCTTGGCCTCCTTGTTGAACTCGTCGATCGGGCTGAGGCGGCCGAGCGCGCGCAGGTGGATGCCCTCGCGCAGCTCGGCGAGGTAGGCCAGGTGGTCGGCCCACGAACGGTCGAGGTGGAAGAGGACGATCTGCCTGGCGGCCTCCTTCAGCACCTCCTCCCCGACCGTCTCCTCAAGGGAGGACCATCGCTCGGCGGCGGCGGAGGCCAGCGCCTGGGCCGCGGAGTCGCCGTGCAGGACCTTGCCGCGGAGTTCGAGCACCTGGCCCCGGTGCTGTTCGAGCAGCCGGGTGTAGCGCCAGGTGTTGCGGTGGATCTCCATGTCCACCCCCTCGGCGACCCGCTGGGCGTGGCCGACGAGACTGTGGTCGGGCACGCCCCTGGCGTACTCGTCGGCCACGTAGTGGGTGATCAGTTCGTCCTCGCCGCTGACGAAGAAGACCGAGCCGCCGGGGTCGCCCTGCCGCCCGGCCCGGCCGCGGAGCTGGTCGTCCAGGCGGCTGCTGGTCTGCCGCCCGGAACCGATGACGTACAGCCCGCCGAGCTCCTCGACGCCCTCACCGAGGCGGATGTCGGTGCCGCGCCCGGCCATCTGGGTGGAGACCGTGATGGAGCCGCGCTCACCGGCCTTCGCGATGATCGAGGCCTCCTCGGCGTCGTTCTTCGCGTTGAGGACCACGCACTCCAGGCCACGGCCGCTCAGGGTCAGCGAGAGGCGCTCGGACTCGGCGACGTCCAGGGTGCCGATCAGGATCGGCCGCCCGGTCGCGTGCACCTCGACGATCTCCTCGACCAGGGCGCGGTCCTTGTCCATCCGGTACTCGAAGAGCCGGTCGGGGGCGTCGGTCCGCACGCAGGGCCGGTTGGGGGGAACCACGGCGACCTTGAGGTCGTAGAACTCACGGAGCTGGTCGCCGACCGCGACCGCGGTCCCGGTCATGCCGCACCGCTGCGGGTAGCGGGTGATCAGGCCCTGCACGGTGATCGAGTCGAGGATCTCGCCGGTCGCCGAGGGCGGCAGCGCCTCCTTGGCCTCGACCGCCGCCTGCAGGCCGTCCGGCCAGCGCTGCAGCAGCGCGACCCGGCCTCGGGACGGGTTGATCAGGTGCACCTTGCCGTCGCGGATGATGTAGTCGACGTCCTTGGCCAGCAGGGCGTGCGCGTGCAGGGCGAGGTTGACCTCGGTCAGCGTGGCCGGGGTGTCGTAGAGGTCGATCCCGAGCGCCTGCTCGACGGTGTCGATGCCCTTGCTCGTCAGGTGCACGTTGCGCGCCTGGTCGTCGAGCTCGTAGTGGTAACCCCTGACGAGCTGGCGGACCAGCGCCGCCATCTCCGGGACCGCGTTGCCCGGGTCGGTGGCCCCGGCGAGAACCAGCGGCACCCTGGCCTCGTCGACCAGCACCGAGTCGGCCTCGTCGACCAGCGCGACCTCGGGGTCGGGCATGATCAGGTCGGCCGCGTCGACGCGGGTGCGGTCGCGCAGCACGTCGAAGCCGATCTCACTGACCGGGCCGTAGGTCACGTCCTTGGCGTAGGCGTCCCTGCGCTCCTCGTGCGTCGAGGTCTGGCCGATCCAGCCGACCGAGACGCCCAGCGTCTCGTACAGCGGGCCCATCCACTCGGCGTCGCGCTGGGCCAGGTAGTCGTTGACCGAGATCACGTGGACGCGCTTGCCCTGCAGGGCGTATCCGGCGGCGGCCATCGCCCCCGACAGGGTCTTGCCCTCGCCGGTGGCCATCTCGGCGACGTTGCCGGAGAGCATGGCGAGCATGCCGACCAGCTGCACGTCGTACGGCCGCAGCCCCAGGGTCCGCCGCGCGGCCTCCCGGACGATGGCGCAGAACTCGGTCAGGTCGTCGAGCGAGGGCTCGGGCAGCTCGTCGAGTTCGCGAACCCGATCCTCCCTTTTTCCCGCCGCGGCGACGATCCGCTCGAAGGGGGCCAGGTCGATCGACCCGGGACGTTCGAGGAGCCGTCTGATGCGCTGAGTTATCGAGGCCACGTCTCCTCCAACGCCCGTCCCCGGGTTCACGTTCCAACGAGGTTCACAACGAGCCTCACCGTACCGACCGAACGGATCATCGTGTAGCCCGAGGGCGGAACGGCGCGTTCGGGAAAGGATTTCGCAATCCTGACATGAGCTGACAGGTATGGGCGTGACGATGGGCTGCATGACAACGATCGCTCAGCTCATCGCCGTGAACATCGACTGCGCGGAGCCCAGGAAGCTCGCGGAGTTCTACGCGGCGGTCTTCGGTTGCGAGGTCCAGTACGCCGAGGACGACTACGCCGCCGTCGGCGACGGCACGATGACCATCTACTTCCAGCGCAACCCCGACCGCACGCCCGCCGTCTGGCCGGGTCCGGACAAGCAGTTCCATCTGGACGTACGGGTCCCCGACGTGGAACAGGCCGTCAAGGACTACCTGGAGCTCGGGGCGACCAGGCCGGACTTCCAGCCGGGAGGGCACTGGGTCGTCCTGGCCGACCCGGAGGGCCACCTGTTCTGCGTCTGCCCGCCCCAGCAGTAGGTCCGGTGGGCAGTCCGCTCCGGAGCCTTCGCAGGGGAGGGGCCGGAGCGGGCGCCGTACCGGAGGGGCGGGGACAAGGCGGTGCAGGACCGAAAAAATCCGCAGAAAAGCTGACTAGGGCGGATTTTTGTGGCCAAAATCGCTCTTGGCGCACGAGAGAGGCCCCTTACCCGTCCTTGGCGCGCTTTAAGCTTGCGGGATGACCCAAGAATCGCTTCTTTACTCATGTCTGGTCGCTTCCGGTGGGTGGCGATGACCTGGGTCGGTATGTCGATCGCTCTGATCGGCGCGCTCGGCTACGCCCTCGGAGCGGCGCTCCAGCAGTTCGAGGCGGTCTCGGAAGGGGCCTCGCTCAAGCTGATGAGACGGCCCCGCTGGTGGCTCGGCGGAGTGATCGGTTTCACCGGCGCCTGTCTGCACGCGGTCGCGCTGAGCCTCGCGCCGCTGGTCGTGGTGCAGCCGATCAGCGTGGCGACGCTGGTCTTCGCGGTGCCGCTGGCGGCGGTGCTGCACGGCAGGCGCCCGCGCAGGCAGGAGATCCTCGGGTCGATCGCGGTCGCCGTCGGACTGCTCGGCCTGATGCTGCTGGTCCCCGCGCACGCCGGGACACCCCACATGACCAACGGCCAGGCGTTCGGCTTCCTCGCCTGCGTCGGGCTGATCGTGCTGGTCACCCACCTGACCGCGCGCAAGGCCAACGGATCGCTCAAGGCGCTGTTGCTCTCGGTCGGGGCGGGGGCGGTCACCGCCAGCGTCTCCACCTTCGTGCGGGTGGTCGGCGGCGGTCTCGAAGGTGATCTGAGCAGGTTGCTGACCTGGTTCACCGTGGCGATCCCGGTGCTGCTCGTCTGCGCCGTGGTGCTACTGCAGAAGTCCTACGAGGTGGGTTACTTCGGCATCGCCTACGCCGCGGTCCAGGTCGTCGACCCGATCACCTCGATCCTCGCCGGGGCCATCCTGCTGAAGGAGCCCATGCCGACCGGGGCGGCCAACGTGATCCCCGCCCTGCTGGCCGCCGCGGTGCTCATCTGGGGGACCGTCACCCTGGGGCGGCTCTCCCCCGACCACGGCGGCAGCCGTACGGCCGTGCGCGAACCCGCGACGGTCTCCTCCTAGCCCTGGTCGTGCGGGGGCCGCCAGCCGAGGACGTCGTCCATCGCGGCGGTCATCCGCCCGGAGGCGAACCGCCAGGTGAGCGCCGTCGCGGTGTCGCGCAGCCGTACGGCCAGCGGCCCGCGCAGCCGGGTTGCCCGGCAGATCGAGGCGGACCTGGCGGTGATGCGCGCGGTCCGCGCCAGCCTCGCCGAGGTGTAGGCGGCCAGATCCCCGCCCGTGCTCACGACGTGGGCCAGCACGACGGCGTCCTCGATCGCCTGGCAGGCCCCCTGGCCGAGGTTGGGGGTCATCGGGTGGGCGGCGTCGCCGATCAGCGCGATCCTGCCCCGGTGCATCGCGGGCAGCGGGGCCGTCAGGTGGTACACGTCGTTCCTGAGCACGTCCCCGGGCTCGGCGGCGGCGAGCAGTCCGGGGATCGGGGAGTGCCAGCGGCCGAACAGGCGCAGCAGCTCGGCGCGCTGGTCGCCGTCGCCGGTGCCGGCGGGGACCGTGTCGGTCGCGTAGCAGTAGGTCAGTCCGCCCGCCAGCGGCATCACCCCGAAGACCCTGCCCGCGCCCCAGGTCTCCGAGGCCTGGACGGCCCCGCCGCCCGGCACCAGTACCCGCCAGCTGGTGACCCCGGCGTAGCGCGGTGCCGGGTGGCCGGGGAACAGCGTGGCCCTGACGGGGGAGGAGACGCCGTCCGCGGCGACCACCAGGTCCGCGCGCAGGGTCTCCGCCTCGGTGCGCACCTCCCCGCCGGGATCGGCCGCCAGGACCGTGGTGCCCAGCCGTAGGGTGCCGGGGGCGAGGGCGGCGTGCAGCGCGCCGACGAGATCAGCGCGGCGCAGCAGCACCACGGAGTCGCCGTAGCGCGCCGAGGCCTCCTCCTCGGTCGTGCGCGCCAGCCAGCTTCCGTCGGGGCGCCGCAGGCCCAGCTCACCCCTGACCGCCGACAGGCCGCGGACCGTGTCGCCGACGCCGATCGTGTCCAGCGAGCGCAGGGCGTTCGCCGCGACCGCGAGCCCGGAACCGACCGGTTCGAGGGCGGGCGCGCGCTCGCACACCGTCACGTCCCAGCCCCGCCCCTGGAGCGCCGCCGCCGCCGTCAGGCCGCCGATCCCCGCTCCGATCACCACAGCGCGCGCCACGTCGCACTCCTTCACTACAGATGTAGTCACTACAGGCGTAGTGAAGGTTACTCCTCTTCCCGGGGTAACTACAACCGTAGTATTGGACGGTGAAGTCCCAACGCGCCGAGTTGATCGCGGAGACCGCCATCGCCCTGCTGGCCGAACGTGGGATGCGCGGCCTGACCCACCGGGCGGTCGACGAGGAGGCGGGGTTGCCGCCGGGGTCGACCTCCAACCTCGCCCGCACCCGCCTCGCGCTGCTCGAACTGACCCTGGAACGGCTCACCGAGCTGGAGGCCGCCACCTTCGCCGCCCTCCTCGACGCCGCCGGTCCCGGCTCGCCCGAGACGCTCGTCGAGCTGGCCGCCAGGACGCTGTGGGAGCAGCTCACCGCGGGCCGCCACCGGACGATCGCCCGATACGAACTCGCCCTGGAGGCCACCCGGCGTCCCGAACTGCGTGAGGTCTACGACCGGGCGGGCAGCCGCTTCCGCGACCCCGCCGTCGCGGTCCTCGCCGCCGCCGGATCCCCCGACCCGGTACGGCACGGCCGCCAGGTCGTCGCGTTCGGGGAGGGCCTGATGTTCGACACCGTCGCCGGAGCGGGAAGCGAGCCGACCCTCGACGACCTCCGCCTCGGCCTCGCCGAACTGCTACGGGGAATGCTGCCCGGCGAGGGCGGCGGGTGAAGGTACCTGCACCAGGACTCGAACCTGGGACCCGTCAAAGGGGCGCGTTATGAGTGCGGCGCTCTCACCGACTGAGCCATGCAGGCGTGTGTGCCGTACAAGGAGGGTAGCGAGGGCCCAGGCGGGGATTCACCCGGTTTTTCCCGGCGTACCGGGACGTGGGATTCCTCCCCCGCCGGGACGATCGGCCCGTGCGTACGCGCGGTGAGATGCGGCTCCACGTCAACGCTGTGGAAGGCGTGATCGGCCCGTGTGTACGCGCGCGGTGACGCGTCGCGGCCGGGCCGCGTCGAGTGACCGGCCGTGCGGTCTTCGGGTCACCTCACCGCGAAGGAGCACAACCTGCTGCGGTGCGCGGGCCACTCGTCGTCCAGGATGCTGAAGTAGGCGGTGTCACGCCAGGAGCCGTCGGGCCTGCGGCGGTGGCGGCGCAGAACCCCCTCCTGGACGCCGCCGAGCCTGCGGATCGCCGCCTGCGAACGGAGGTTGAGGATGTCGGTCTTGAGCTGGACGCGGTTCAGGCCGAGCTCTCCGAAGGCGTGGTCGAGCAGCAGGACCTTGCAGGCGGTGTTCACCTCGGAGCGCCACACGGCCCTGCCATACCAGGTCCAGCCGATCTCGATGCTCTCGTCGAAGCCCTGGGTGTCGATGTAGGAGGTCCAGCCGACCGCGCGGCCGGTCGCCTTGAGGATCACCGCGAACGGCACGTGGCGCCGGTCGTGGACGAGCTGCGTCACGATCGCGGCCAGTTCCATCTCGGTGCGCGGGGTGATGGCCGGGAGCCAGCGCCACACCTCGTCGTCGCCCCCTCCGGCGAGGAACAGGTCGGGGACGTGGGCCTCGCTCAGCGGTTCGAGCCGTACGGCTTCACCTTCGAGGGTCACGGGGGACGGCATGGTCGCGGTCATGAGACGACCTTATGGCCGGTCGTGACCTGCGGGAAGGTCCACTTCCTGCGTGTCCTGGGCGACGGGTGGACCGGGCCTGCGGGGTGCCAGGCCGTACAGGAGGGTGTCGATGATCAGGGTGGCGAGGGCGTCGGGGTCGTCGGGGGCCTGAGCCCGCATGCCGGCGGGGGAGTGGTGCACCGCCTCGCTGATCAGCGCGAGGTAGACCTGCCGGGCCCAGAGCGGGTCGGTGCCGGGGCGCAGCAGCCCGGCTTCGAGCGCGCGCGCGAACACCGCGTCGCACTTGGCCATCACCTCGTTGTGGATGCGGGCGGCCTCCTCGCCGGGCGGGGGCAGGGTGCCGAGGGCGAAGCGCCAGCCGGACTTGATCTGGACCACGTTGGCGGTCGCCTGGTGCATGGCGACCAGCGGCGGCGCGGTGTACGGCCTGGCCGCGTCGACGGCGTCGCTGATCTCCTGCCAGGCGGAGGTCGCCATGGTCTCGACGAGGGCCTCGCGGCTGGAGAAGCGCCGGTGGACGGTGGTCCTGGCGACTCCGGCGGCCTCGGCGATCTGTTCCATGGTGGCGCCGGGGTTCTCGCTGAGCAGTCGCTCGGCCGCCTCCAGGATCGTCCTGATGCTGCGCTCCGCGTCAGCCCGTAGCCGTCGACCTGTCGTTGCCATGCTCAGAGGCTACAGCACCGCACCATTTCGAAAGTTAACTGCAACATCGATGTTGCGGATAACTCCATAGCTGCTACCTTGATGACCCAGGAAACCAAGTTGAGGGAGTTTCGCGATGAACAGCACCGCTCTCGTGACCGGCGCCTCCTCGGGGATCGGCGCCGAGTTCGCCCGTCAGCTCGCCGCGCGCGGACACGACCTCGTGCTCGTCGCCCGTTCGGTGGAGAAGCTGGAGAGCCTGGCCGGGGAACTGCGCGGGGCGCACGGCGTGCGGGCCGAGGTCGTCGTCCAGGACCTCGCCGCACCCGACGCCGCCTCACGGGTGGCCGAGGAGGTCGCCGCCAGGGGGATGACCGTCGACCTGCTGGTCAACAACGCGGGCTTCGGCACCGCGGGCCGCTTCGAGGAGATCCCGGCAGAGCGCGAGCACGAGGAACTCATGGTCAACGTCGTGTCCCTGGTCGGCCTGACCCACGCGTTCGTCCCCGGCATGGTCGCCCGCGGTGGCGGTGCCGTCGTCAACGTGGGATCGACCGCGGGCTTCCACGTCGCGCCCTACTTCGCGACCTATGGCGCGTCCAAGTCGTTCGTGCTCAACTTCAGCCTGGCGCTGTGGAGTGAGTACAGGGGCCGGGGGGTCAAGGTGCTCGCCGTCACCCCGGGGCCGGTGGAGACCGCGTTCTTCGACGTGATCGGCACCAGGGCCGCGGCGATCGGAGCGCGCATGATGACGCCGGACCGGGTGGTCCGCGGCGCGCTGCGCGCGCTCGACCGAGACCGGGGCTACGTCGTGCCGGGGGTGGGCAACCTCTTCATGGCCCACATCGTGCCCGACCGTCCGCGCAGGCTCTCCGCCCTGATCGGACGGCTGGTCACCAGGAAGGTCGTGGAGACCTCCTCGCCCGTCGCCGCGAAGACGGCGTGACCCCGGTGGGGCCCGAAGGCTATCCGGCTTGTGTTAGTTCCATCACCTTTGGACGGTCCGGGGTGCCCCCAACCCTCCGCCGGGTATTTGATGACCAAGGATCTTCAACGCCGCAGATCCACGTGTCTTCCTGACCGTTCGACTCTCGGGAGTTCGCTGTGCCCGGCGGATCGATCTACGTGACGAGCGACGACCCGGTCCACGGGTTGTCCCCCCAGGTCATGTACGAGCAGTTCTGGCGCAAGGAGGCGGACCAGCGCTGGAAAATGCGCGGGCTCAAGGCCGCCGGAGGGCTGGCCGTGGGGCTGGTCATCGCCTACCGGTTCGCCATCCCCTCGCCCGCTTTCTTCGGGCTCGTGTGCGGACTGCTGGTCGGCGCGGGCGACCTGTTCTGGGCCTGGCGCTCCTACGAGGCGACCGCGGTCTGGCGGGGCAGGCGCCGGGGCGAGACCATCACGGGAAGGCGGCTGCGCCGCAGCCTCCGCAGGCGCGGTTACCGCGTCCTCGACGGCCGGGCCGTACCCGGAGAGGCCTCGATCGACCACCTGGTCATCGGGCCCGGCGGCGTCTGGGTGGTCGACAACGAGGCCTGGTCCCCGGACACCGAGATCGCCAAGTACGGCGAGCGGCTGTTCCTCGGCGAGAAGTACGGCACGTCGGTCGCCAAGGCGCTCGTCAAGGCCGCCGACTCCCTGGCCGAGGTTCTCTCCCGCGAGACGAACATCCCCGTGACGATCGAGCCGCTGCTGGCCGTACACGGCGGCGAACTCAGGCGGACGGTCAGCGCCGAGGGGCTCACCCTGCTCAAGCCGCGCCTGGTCGCCCGCTGGATCCTGGCCGGGCCACGCATGGATCTCGACGCGGAGCAGGTCGAGGTGCTCGCCAGGACCGCGGCCCGCGTCCTGCGCAGGATGAACTGACGCCTCACCCCGTCAGCCGTGAGAGCGCGGACGGCACTTCCCGGCTTGTCGCGCGGGATGAACTGACTCCCGCCGGATTACGGGCCTGTGGCCGAAGTGCGCTATCCTTCAAGGGCTTCAAGCGCCGCTAGCTCAGTTGGTTAGAGCAGCTGACTCTTAATCAGCGGGTCCGGGGTTCGAGTCCCTGGCGGCGCACAGCGAGATCACCGGCACGTTCACGATTCCGATCGTGGGCGTGCCGGTGTCGTTTTACAGGGTGGTTAGTCCCCCACATCGGCTCCATGCGAATGACCGCTCATCGCTGATCCCGTTCATGTCCCAGCCCCCTGTTCGGGGCGCGCGTCAGCCCTATGGCCGCTCTCGTCTGGACACGGACTCCTGCTCGACATCCCCGAGGTCGGCTGAGATCGGCTGCTCGCCGACGGCTCGCTTGACCTTCCGGCGAGGGGAGCCCCTAGCCTCGCAGCGCATTGCTTGACATCGATGACTTCGTCATACAGGAGGGGCATGTCTGCCAGACGAGGTGAAGCCTGGAGCCACGTCCTGATCAACGCTGAGCGGGCGCTGGCCGTCTCGTCGCTTGGCGAACTGGTGGCCCTGCTCCCCGATGAGCACGCCGTGACCGAGGTTCTCAACGAACACCTGGCCCAAGGGTCCGCGGTCCTGGTCCCGGAAAAGGGCCGCTGGCGGCTGCGCTACGAGTCCTCCAGCGTGTCGGCGCAAGCCGCTTTCACCTTGGCGAAGCTGGTGATCCTGGACGACGGGTTCGCAAGAGTCAAACAATGTGCCCGATGTCGGCGGCCGTTCGTCGATCAGACCTCGGCCAGGACCGGCAAGAGGTGTGCCGAACACCTACGCTCACCCGGTGAGAACAGGAGGTACCCGTGACCCGCTGCCCCGAATGCGGAGCACCCACTCGGCCTCACCCGTGTCAGGAACTCTTCGAGATCGTGCTCGCACTCGACCACTCTCGGCTCCCACCCTGGGGTTCTCTGCACGGTGTCACGGTGTCCTGTTTCCTGCTCCAACATCCCAGCCGCCTGCTCGGGGCCGCTCCAACCCGTCCCTGGACGATCCTGCACACCTACCTCGACGGAGGGCTCACCGCCGTCACCCGGCTCACCGAACACACCCGCCGCGCCAACAGCCACCGCGACACCCGACCCTCTGAAGCCGCCTTCGGTGCACCGGTCACCCTCATCCCGCCGCCCACAGCCTTCAGCGTCACCATCCACGACGTTGCCCAGGACGGCACGTTCCCCGCCGAAGGCTTTCCAGAACGCCTCACCGCCTGGGCAAAGGACTGCATCACCGGCTGGAGCTCTCTCAGCACCTGATGACGCGGCGGCCCTGCACCAACGATGAAGGCCGAGACCCCTCCGATCCCCCTTAGGGCTTGCTTTGCGGATCCTCGCCGTGGTGAAGATCCATAAAACAGGCCCTGGCCGCCTGACGGCCCTATTTGCGGCGGATGGTTCGTACCGGTTGGCCGGGGCGCCAGAGGCGGATGACGAGTTCGTCGCCTTCGACCGAGGTGAGGACGGCCTCGTGGAGGTCGAGGCGGAAGGCGTGGAAGTCGCCGGGGGGCTCGTCGCCCGTGGTGTAGGCGAGCTTCTCGCCGGGATCGGTGATCTCGACCGCGACCCCGGCGACCTTGGCGTCACCGTCGTCGTGCGGGTGGGCGTGGATCGCGCACCGGCCGTCGCGCCGCAGGTCGAGGGCCTTGACCGCGCCGAGCATCGAGCCGAACGACAGGTCGGGCCCCTGGAAGTCGACCTCGCTGCCGCTCACCCTGGGGGAGCCGTCCCTGCGCAGGGTCGCGAGCACGTGGCTCTTGCTCGCCTCGAACCGGGCCCTCACCACCGAGGCCAGCTCACCGGCCTCACGCTCGAACTGTTGCCATGTCGCCATCCCCGCAGTGTGGCAGCCGCCCCCGACAAAAAGCCTCGACGAAAGCCCCGACGAAAGCCCCGACGGCACAGCCCCGGTGAAGTGGTCCTGACGAACAGGGAGTCCCGTTGAAACGGTCTCGACGGGACAGCCCGCACAGGACGGTCAGAGGATCGTGGGGCGCAGCCGTACCCAGGCGAGCAGGAGCCAGCGTCGCCACTCGGGCAGCAGGACGCGGGTGAGGATCGCCTCCCTGACCGTACGGCGGCCGGGTCCCGCGGCGGCCCAGGAACGGACCACGTCCGTCAGGAGCTGGCGGGAGGCCGGGCTGGGGTGGGCGGCGTCGGTGAGAGCCGAGACCAGAGCGGTACGCAGATCCTCGCGGGCGGCCGCGGTGTCCAGCCAGACGCGCAGGGCCTCACCGAAGTGGGGGAACTCCCGGGTGGCGGCGAAGGCGGCCCGCCAGGCGAGGGTGCAGGACATCGGGTCGACGGGACCGGACGTCTCCAGCACCGACGAGTGCTCCTCGAAGTCCAGGGAGACGGTCAGGGTCAGGAAGAGATCGGTGCCGAAGGTCGTCCGCTGCCGGACGGAGGGGATGTCGTTCCTGGTGAGGGACAGCGCCAGGATGAGGACGTGGACCGGGTAGCCGGCGGCCAGTTCCCTGGCCCATCCCAGCAGGCGGGAGCGGAGCTGGGGGGTGCCGTTCGTGACCAGGTGGTCGACGGTCTCCAGGACCTGACGGAGTTCGGGGCCGCCGAAGGAGGGGAGCAGGTCGAGCAGGAGACGCATGGCGACGTCGAGCCTGCCGATCATGTCCGCGCCGGTGCCCTGGGCCGTGCTCGCGGCCCACTTCAGCGCCGTGGAGAAGACCGCCGCCGGGTCGAGGTCGGCCAGGGCGCGGGCCACGTCGAGGACCTCAAGCCTGACCCGCTCGTCACCGTGGGTCGCCAGGTGTTTGAGCCGGGTCATGGCGATCGACAGGTGGGTCTGGCCGAGGACCTCGCAGACCTGCACGACGGTGAGCTTCAGGCTCTGGGGGGCCTGGCGTTCCCGCGACCACTCGTAGAGCTTGGTCCGCACCCGGCCGCCGACGAGGGGGTGCAGGCAGGTCTGGGTGAGCGCGATGTAGGCCAGGTCGGCGGCCGATCCGGTGGCCCAGGCCCGCGCCATCTGGGTGATCTTCTCGTACTTGTTGTATCTGGCCGCGAGGTCGGCGAACGTCCTGACGAGCCGGTGGCCGAGCGTTCTTTCCAGCGCGAGGACGGTGTCGGTCGGCAGCTTGGCAAGCCAGGAGAGCAGCTCCATCCTGGCCAGGGGGTACTCGGCGAAGACGTGGGGCAGGAGCGACTCGGCGTAGCCGTATCGGCGGAAGACGATCTGGTCCTCGTCGCGTTCGGCGTCGAGCAGTTCGCTCAGGCCGGTGGTCGGGGTCCAGGCGAGGCCGCCCCCCGCCAGGGTGATCTCCAGGTGCCTGGCCAGGGACGACGCGGCGCCGTACACCTGGGTCTCGTCGGCGGGGGTGATCGTCGCCGCGGCGATCATCAGGGTCTGGTCCAGCAGGCCGGGGTGGGAGCCGAACCACTTGCGCAGCTCCTCGGCCCAGCCGAGGTAGGCGCGTTCGACCTCGTGCTCGTCGCCGCCCCTGCGGCTCACCTCGTAGACGATCCTGGCCAGGCGGGCGGCGTCGCCGGGGGAGGCGCCCCACAGCAGCCGTGTCCCTCCGGACCAGTCCTGCCAGGGGGAGTCGAACAGACCCCGGCGGGCGAGGTGGCTGCGGTAGACGGCGTTGGCGGGCGGTGGTTCGACGGTGACCGAGGTCAGGAACTCGGTGAGGTGCCGCTGTTCGGCCGCCGTGCCGACGACGACGGCGAACGCGTTCGACGCGCGCACCGCGGCCAGGAAGGACCGCAGCCGCGAGGGCTCCTCGTCGCGGGCGCGGATCAGGTATCCGCAGGGAGTGGACGCCGCGGCGGCCTCCTCGACGTCGTCCTCCCCGGTGGAGAAGAACCGGATGCGCAGGGCCGGGTGCAACCGCCGCAGCGCCGCGATGGCCGTGGTGACCACGCCCGCCCCCTCCGGGCCCGCCAGCGCGATGACGTGGTCCGCCGCGAGGATCTCGACGATCCGGCCGTGGTTGAAGGCGGGGATGTAGGCCCTGACCCGTTCGGCGACCTCGTCCTCGGACAGCACCATCGCGGGACGGCCCCGCACGATGGTGAGCTGGTTGAGGATGAGGTCCCGCGCGACGGTGTTCCCGAAGACGTTCTGGGAGCCGTCCCCGGTGATCGTGACGTCCTCGATCGTGGTCATGCTCAGCCCATCCTGAAGTCGCCGTTCACCGTGTTGCCGAAGGCGTTTCTTGATCCCCGCCCGTTGATCGTCACCCCGCTGATCGAGGTTCCGTCGTTCCGGGCGGGAACACCGGTCTCGGGGAGCGGCGCGGCGACGGCGGACGGTACGGGAACGCGCAGATAGGCGGTCTCGGAGAACTGTTTGTCGTCCATCCGGACCCGGACCTCCGTGAACTGGCTCTCCCGCAACGCCGTACGGCCTCCGGCGACGTAGTCGCGGAAGACCTGGTCCGACAGCAGGAACGCGGCGAAGGTGACGTCGGGGTCGCTCCCCCCGATGGCGTCCCGGAGGGGTTCGCTGTCGCAGAGACGGCAGACGGTGACGGTGGCGGCCGAGACGCCGGGGGCCTCCTCCCGTTCGTCGTCCACGAGGCCCGCGTGCAGGGCGGCGCGCAGCCGTAACCTCAGCCCTCTGGCCCGCAGCTCCGGCGCGGCGGCGGCCAGGGCCTCCTGGAGCCGGGCGGGGAAGGGATCGACGAGCGTGGGGATCGCCTCACCGGGCAGGACGGCGAGGATTCCGTCCCCGGTGCTCTCCTTGAACCGGGCGGACTCCCAGGTCTCGGCCAGGCCGCAGGCCGTACAGGCGGCGGAGAGGGCGCGGCGGATCTCCATGTGGAGGTGGGGCAGGTCGACGTCCCGGTGTCTGCTGAACTTCTCGGCGTCGACGGTGAGCAGCGCGCCGTACTTCTCCATGGCGAACCTCCTGTGGGGCCTCGGCTCTGCCAACGATGCAGGGGAACCGCCAGGTGTGTTGTCGTAAATCAGACATCCTCCTGTCCTGAAGCGGACAGGGCACCCGGCTTGGTTCGTACGGGGCAGGCCGGTCGCCGGTACGGCTTGGCCTCTCTACCTGGGGGTATATCCAGAAAAAGGGGAGTTTGGGGCAAATGGGGTGTGCCGGGCCCGGGATGCGTGACCCATGATCCTCACCGGCGGTTGGCGAGGTGCACGTCCTTGAGCACACGACCGATCAGTGACCACGCCATGCTGTCCGACTGCCGTTCGGCGGCCCTCGTCACCTCGGACGGCTCGATCGACTGGCTGTGCCTGCCCCGGTTCGACAGCCCGGCCCTCTTCGCCAGGCTCCTCGACGAGGACGCGGGACACTGGTCCGTACGGCCCGCCTGCCCCGTCGGGGTCGAGCGGGGATACCTGGAACACAGCCTGGTGCTTGAGACCACCTTCCGCGGCCGGGACGGGACCGTGGTCCTGCGCGACGCGCTCGCCCTCGGCCAGGGGGAGCGCGGGCACGCGCTGGGCACCGGGTCGCCGGGCCTGCTGCTGCGCGAGGCGACGTGCGTCGAGGGACGGATGACGCTTGAGGTGGAGTACGCGCCCCGCCCCGAGTTCGGGCTCGTCCAGCCGTTGATGGAGTCCGTGCCCGGCGGCCTGGTCGCGCGGGGCGGCGCGAACGTCCTGACGCTGTCGGTCCCGGTGCCGCTGCGGGTGAGCGGATCGACCGCGCACGGCACCGTGACGCTTGAGGCGGGCGAGCGCCTGGGCATGGCGCTGCAGGCCAGTTCGGGCTGGGCGCCGGACCCGCCGCGCAGAAGTCAGGAGCGGATCCACCGCCGTATCACGGACACCGTCGCCGGATGGCGCTCCTGGTCGGACACGCACCTGGGCTACCGGGGGCCGTGGGAGCGGGAGGTGGACCGGAGCGGGCGGGTGCTGCGCGCCCTGACCTTCGCCCCGACCGGCGCCATCGTCGCCGCGGCGACCACCTCCCTGCCGGAGAGCATCGGCGGGGAGCGTAACTGGGACTACCGCTACACCTGGGTCCGTGACACCAGCTTCACCCTCCAGGCGCTGGCGACCGCGACGTGCGACGTCGAGGAGGCGGAGTTCTTCACCTTCCTCGCCCGCGCCTCGGCCACCCAGCTTGACCAGGGCGCCGACCTGCAGATCATGTACGGCGTCGGCGGCGAACGCGACCTGAGCGAACGGTCGCTGCCCCACCTGGCCGGCTGGCGCGGCAGCGCCCCGGTGCGGGTCGGCAACGACGCCTGGCGGCAGCGCCAGATCGACGTCTACGGCGAACTGCTCGACGCGGCCGGTCTGCTCCACCGGAACGCGCACCGGCCCGACCCGCTGACCCGTGCCTTCCTCGTCGGCGTCGCGGAGACGGCGGCCCGCCGCTGGCAGGAGCCCGACCAGGGACTGTGGGAGGTGCGCGGCCCCGAGCGGCACTACCTGCACTCCAAGCTGATGTGCTGGGTCGCCATGGACAGGGCCGTGTCCCTGGCCCCGCTCCTGGGGGCGGACGAACGCGTCGCCGCCTGGAAGGAGACCGAGGAGCGCATCCGTGAGGCGATCCTGACGCACGGCTGGAACCCGGAGGTGGGCGCCTTCACCCAGGCCTTCGGTTCACGGGACCTGGACGCCGCCGCGCTCATGCTGCCCATGGTCGGCTTCCTGCCCGGTGACGACCCCAGGGTGTGCGCGACCGTCGACGCCGTCGCCACACGGCTGACCGACGGGCACGGCCTGGTGCGCCGCTACCAGGCGGCCGACGGGCTGCCCGGGGACGAGGGCACGTTCCTGCTGTGCACGTTCTGGCTGGCCCACGCCCAGGCCATGGCGGGCAGGAGCGGCCCGGCCAGGCGGACGTTCGAGACCGCTGCGTCGTACGCCAACGACGTCGGTCTGCTCGCCGAGGAGGTCGACTCGGTGACCGGGGAGCCCATCGGCAACTTCCCCCAGGCCTTCAGCCACATCGGCCTGATCAACGCCGCGGAGGCCGTACGACGCGCGGAGGGATGACCCGGGGCGACACGCCGTCGTCATCTGGGGGGCTCCGCCCCGTGCCGGGCCCGGGGGCAGGGTGGGGGTGAGAATGAGGAATGCGCAACCGCCCCCGCCGCCTCGCCGCGGCCCTGAGGACGACCGCCCCCGTGCTCGCGTTCCTGGCCGGTACCCTCCCGTACGGCCCGAGCGCCGCGTACGGCCAGGTCACCGCCGGCGGCCACCTGACGCGTGCCTCGGTGGCACGCCCGTCCGCCGAGGCCGACGCCCACCGGAGACTGCGCGCGCTGGAGAGGTCCTTCGGGGGCCGTATCGGCGCCTACGCCCTCGACACGGGCACCGGAAGGACGATCGCCTACCGGGCCGGCGAACGCTTCCCGTTGCTGTCCACCTTCAAGGCGCTGGCGGCGGCGGCCGTACTGCACAAGGCCCGCACCACGAGTCCCGGGCTGATGGAGCGCGTCGTCCACTGGCGGCGCGGTGACCTGAAGCCGAACTCCCCGGTCACCGAGAAGCACGTGAGGGACGGGCTGACCGTCGCGGAGCTGTGCGAGGCGGCCGTCACCCGCAGCGACAACACGGCGGGCAACCTGCTGCTGAGGCGGATCGGCGGCCCGGCCGGGCTGACGGGATACCTCCGCGCGCTGGGAGACCCGGTCTCCCGCCTGGACCGCTGGGAGAGCGAGCTCAACGACTGGAGCCCCGGCGAGAGAAGGGACACCACCACTCCGGCGGCCGTGGCGGGTGACCTGCGGGCGGTCGTCCTCGGGGACGCGCTCGTCGCCGAGGACAGGGCGAGGCTGGAGGGCTGGCTGCGGGCGAACAGGACCGGTGGGGCACGCATCCGCGCCGGGCTGCCCAAGAGCTGGGTCGTCGGGGACAAGACCGGCTCCGGCGCCGCCTACGGCGCCGCCAACGACATCGCCGTCGTCCGCCCCTCCGGGTCGGCCGCGCCCCTGGTCATGGCCGTCTACACCACCCGGCGTGCCTCCGGCGCGCCGTACGAGGAGAAGGTCGTCGCCGAGACCGCCACCGTCCTCGCCCGCGCCCTCGGCAGGCTCCCCGCGTCCCGGTGACCGGCGCCGTACCCGGGCACCGGTGAGGGCACCCGGACAGGGCACCTGGGAGGCGCCCGGACAGGTGCCCGGGAAGAGCCCGGAAGGCGCCAGGAGACGCCCGGGAAGGCGGCCTGAGAAGGCGCCGGGAAGGGCCTGGGAAGCCCCTCCTGGACAGGACAGGTGTCAGAAGGCGGTGATGTTCGACGGGGCGCGTTCGGCGCGGCTGAGGGCGCGCAGGACGGCGGTCGGGCCGTGCCGTCGCGCGGCCACCTTGGACAGCAGGACGATCACCCTGTCCACGACGCTCTCCGGCAGCGGCGGCGTCGGGACGCCCACGCTGACCGCCAGGTCGTCGGAGTGGACGACCAGTTCGACCGTCCTGGTGACCAGGGCGTCGTCGAACGTCAGCGACCACGGCCCCCACCACGGGAAGCGCACCGGCCGCTCCGGTGCGGAGGGCAGCCGTACGGCCAGCTCCTCGACGACCGAGTCGACGTGTTCCGCCAGCGCCCGCGGGCCCTCGGCCGCGATCTGCTCACCGCCCAGGCGGATGGTGACGTTCACCTCGTCGTCGAGGCCGGCGTCCACCCACAGGGAGCGGCCGTAGTGATCGACGAGGGAGACGACCGGCTCCTCGGGCACGGGGTCCTCAAGGAGCCGGGGGACGAGCAGGATCTGGTTGACCATGTGCCCGGCCAGGGCACCGACGCCGAACTCCGGCAGCGCGCTCGGCTCCTCCCACGCCGCGGTGACCGCGGGGTCACGCAGCAGGGCGGCGGCGGAACGCGCCGCGGACAGGAAGTCGTCTCTGATGCCGCTCATTCACGTCCTCCAGATCGGATCTTGTTCGCGTGCCAAGCGTCCCACGGAACCGTCGGCGGGTCAGGGGGCGGGCGCCTCGGACGGTCAGCGGCTGACGGCGTCGGAGGGGGAGAGCAGGGAGAGGTCGCGGCGGCGGGGGAGGCTCTCCCAGTCGCCCTCCGAGGTGACCGCGAACGCCCCGGCCGCGCAGGCGGTGGCCAGGCGCCGTTCCGGGTCGGCCTCCTCCATGGTCTCGGCGAGCCAGGCCGCGGCGAAGGCGTCACCCGCCCCGACCGGGTCGAGCTCGGTCACCCGGTACGGCTCGGCGTGCCGCAGCACCCCGTCGGACAGTTCGACGGCGCCGAGCGCGCCGCGTTTGACGAGCACGTGGCGGGGGCCGAGGGCGGACAGGGACTTGGCCAGGCGGACCGGGTCGTCGCCCTCGGCGAGGAGGCCGCCCTCGGCCTCGGTGGCGAACAGGACGTCGGTGGAGGCCACGACGTCCCGCAGGGCGGCCGAGGCCTCGGCGGGGCTCCACAGGGCGCGGCGGTAGTTGACGTCGAGCGAGACCGTCACCCCGGCGGCGCGGGCCTCGGCGACCGCGGCGCGCACGGTCTCGGCGGCGGAGGCGGAGATCGCGAGGGTGATGCCGGTGACGTGCAGCACCCGGGCGGAGCGCAACGTCGGCAGGTCGAGGTCGCCAGGGCGGAGCCGGGACCCGGCGCTGCCCGAGCGGTAGTAGCGCACGTCGACCAGTTCGGCGGTCCGCCTGCTCTTGACCATCAGGCCCGTCGGCGCCTCGGGGTCGACGATCATTCCCCGGACGTCCACCCCCTCGCCGGCCAGTGTCGAGCGCAGCAGCTCTCCGAACTCGTCGGCTCCCACCCGGCCGAACCAGGCCGCGCGGCGGCCCATGCGACTGACGCCGATCGCCAGGTTCGACTCGGCGCCACCCACACCGAGGCCGAAGTCGCGGGCGTGCCGGAGCAGCCCGGTACGGCGTGCGGTGAACAGCGCCATGCTCTCCCCGAGCGTCACCAGGTCGATCATCAAAGGTTGGTCCTTTTGGTCTCGTCGGACATGCGGGTGGAGGCGGTCCCCTGCCTCCACGGGCCCGGCGTCCCCCCCGACGCCGGGCCCCGTCTGTGAACGGTCAGCGGGTCGATCCCAGCTTCCTGGAGATGCGCAGCGCCGTCTCCGCGACCAACGGTCCCAGATCGCGAACCCGGACGGCGGTGATCCTTGAGGTGAGCCCGGAGATGGAGATGGCCGAGGTCACGCTGTCGGCGTGGTTGAAGATCGGCGCCGCGACGCAGCGCACCTCGGGCTCGTTCTCGCGGTCGTCGACGGCGTAGCCCCGCTGCCGGATGCGGCCGAGTTCGGTGCGCAGGCGGTCGGCGTCCACGATGGTGTGGCGGGTCATCCGCGGCATCCCGGCGGCCACGACCCGTTCGACGTCCTCGTCCTGCTGCCAGGCGAGGATGGCCTTGCCGACGGCGGTGCGGTAGACGGGAGCCCTGCTGCCGATCCGCGAGGCCATCCGCACGGTGGCCTCGTTCTCGACCTTGTCGATGTAGACCACCTCGGGAGGGTCGTAGACCACGAGGTGGACGGTCTCCTTGACCTCGGTCATCAGCCGGTGCGACTCCTCGGCGGCGACGGTCCGCAGGTCGAGCGTGGACAGGTAGGCCTGGCCCAGGTGGAGCGAGCCGTGCCCGAGCCGGTAGGCGCCGGTCTTGCGGTCCCGGTCGAGCAGCCTGGTCTCGATGAGCGGGAGGGTCAGCCGGAGCACGGTGCTCTTGGACAGGCCGGTGGCCTCGGCGAGCCGGGTGAGTGAGAGTCCCTGGCCCGCCCCCGCGTGGTCACGGACGTGTTCCAGTACCGCCAGGGCTCGCCGCAGCGAGGCTGACTGGTTGCGTTCCGGCGCAGGTTCGTTCATCACGCCCTCACGTGTGGTCATCAGGCTGAGTCGGGCACGAACCACAAACTATGGGAATTGGAAGTCTTCTTTCCAGTTTGCGACACAAGGTTCTGCAGTGCAGAACAAAGGACATTCCCCCCTTCCGGTGACAGGCGCCCCCTTCTTAGGGTCTGCCGCCAACGGGAGGAGAGACCTGTGAAGATCCTGAACTGGGCCGCCGCGGGTGTGGCCCTGCTGGCCCTGGCCGCGTGCGCGCCGTCGACCGCCCCGGCCGCGAGCGGGGGTGACGAGAAGTCCGGGACCCTGAGGGTGTGGCTGTTCGACGAGCCCAACCGCGCCCCCAAGGAGAAGGTCGTCGGTGAGGCGATCAAGGAGTTCACCGCCGCCAACGCGGGCGTGAAGGTCGAGGTCGCCTACATCCCGACGACCCCCGCCAGACACGAGAAGTTCAAGGGCGCCTTCAACGACCCGGCGAGCGCGCCCGACGTCGCCGAGTACGGCAACACCGACCTGGCCGAGTACGCCGCCGCCGGCGGCTTCTCCGACCTGGGCCCCGACCTGTCGGCCTGGTCCGAGGGCAAGGACGTCGGCGCCGACCTGCTGAAGTCCGCGACCGTGGACGGCAAGGTCTACGGCCTGCCGTGGTACATCGGCATCCGCGCCCTCTACTACCGCACCGACGTCTTCGAGGAGCTGGGCCTCAAGCCCCCGGCCACCCTGGGCGAGCTGACCGAGACCGCCCGCGAGATCCGCAAGAAGAAGCCGGACCTGTACGGCATCGCCGTCGGCGGCGAGTACACCTTCGGCGCCATGCCGTTCGTCTGGGACGCCGGCGGCGACATCGAGAACCTCGCAGGCCCCGAGTCCCGCGCGGGCGTCAAGGCCTACACCGACCTGCTCAGCGACGACGTCTGCCCGCCGCAGGCCTGCGCGAGCCTGACCGGCGGCAAGACCGTCGAACTGTTCGCCAGCGGCAAGGCGGCCATGGGCATCCTCGGCAACTTCAACCGCGCCGCGGTCGACGCGGGCGCCGCGGCGGGCAAGTACGCCGTGATCCCGCTGCCCGGCTCGAAGGCGGGCACCCCCGCCCCGGCCTTCTCCGGCGGCAACAACCTCGGCGTCATGAAGAACAGCCGGCACCGCACGCTGGCGGTGAAGTTCCTGCAGCTGCTCGGCGGCAAGACCTACCAGACCAAGATGTACGAGGCCATGGGCAACCTGCCCACCCTGACCTCGGCGCGTGACGAACTGGCGGCCAAGGACTCCTTCCTCAAGCCGTTCCTCGACACCGTCGCCGCGGGCACCCGTTTCGTGCCGATCGACCCGGCCTGGGTGAAGATCGACAACCAGAAGGTCATCCCGACCATGCTCCAGAAGATCGCCACCAAGCAGGCCACCGTCGAGCAGGCGACCGACGAGGCCGCGGCGGCGGTGAAGACCGCCTTCGGCCGGTCATGACCTCGGCGACCACCGCGACCGTGGCACCGGGGGCGTCCAAGACGCCGAAGGTACCCGCGGGCCCGGGACTCCGGGCCCGCGGGGGTGGCCGCCTGCGGCCGTGGCTCTACCTGCTGCCGTCCGCCGCGGTGCTGGTGCCGCTGTTCGGCTACCCGCTCTACATGCTCGGCCTGCTGTCGGTCTTCGACTACCGGCAGGCCCAGGTCAGCGGTGGGCAGCCGACCCGGTTCGTGGGGCTGGGCAACTACGCCCTCCTGGCCGCCGACGGCCGTTTCTGGTCGGTGCTCGGGCAGACGCTGGTGTTCGCCGCGGCGCTGGTGGTCTCGACGCTCGCGGTCGGCGCGGCGCTGGCCGTGGTGCTCACCAGGGCGGGCAGGGTGCCCCGGCTGCTGCTCTCGCTGGCCGCGATGGCCGCGTGGGCGGCGCCCGCGATGACCGGCTCGACCGTCTGGATGTTCCTGTTCGACGCCGACCTGGGGCTGGTCAACCAGGTCCTCGGCATCGAGGGCTTCAACTGGTTCTACGACCGGTGGATCACCTTCGGCGTCGTCGGCGTCACCGTGGTCTGGCACTCCTTCCCCTTCGTCATGGTGACCCTCTACGCGGGCATTCAGGCCATCCCCGGCTCGGTGCTCGAAGCGGCCTCACTCGACGGAGCCTCGGTCTGGCAGTCCTTCTGGCGGATCATCGTGCCGATGCTGCGGCCGTTGATCACGATCGTCGTCATCCAGTCGATCATCTGGGACTTCAAGATCTTCACGCAGATCTACGTGATGACCAACGGGGGCGGCATCGCGGGCCAGAACTCGGTGCTCAACGTCTACGCCTACCAGACGGCCTTCGGCTCCTCCGAGTACGGCCTCGGCTCGGCGATCGGCGTGGTCATGACGCTGATCCTGCTGGTGGTCACCCTGTTCTACATCCGCGCCATCCACCGCAACGGGGAGAAGCTGTGAGCAGGTCCCGCCTGGTCGCCAACGTCGTGGCGGTGGTCGCGGCGTTCGTCACCTTCTTCCCGATCTACTGGATGGTCCTGTCCGCGGTGAAGCCGGCGGGGGAGATCCAGTCGCTCCAGGTGCGTCCGTGGACCCTGGCGCCGACCCTGGAGAACTTCCAGCGGGTGCTCGGCGGGGAGAACTTCGGCCGCTACTTCCTCAACAGTCTCGTCGTCGCCATGTCCGTCGTCGTGCTCTCCGGCGTGGTGGCCTTCCTGGCCGCCGTCGCGGTGACCCGGTTCCGCTTCAGGTTCCGCACCACGGTGCTGATCATGTTCCTGATCGCGCAGATGGTGCCCGTCGAGGCGCTGACCATCCCGCTGTTCTTCCTGATCCGCGACCTGGGTACGGCGGTGCCCGGTGTCGGCCTCAACACACTGGGCTCGCTCGTCCTGGTACACCTGGCCTTCAGCCTGCCGTTCGCGGTCTGGATGATGCGGGGCTTCGTCGCCGCGGTCCCCGAGTCTCTTGAGGAGGCCGCGATGATCGACGGGGCGAGCAGGCCCGTCGTGCTGTGGCGCATCCTGTTCCCGCTGGTCGCGCCGGGTCTGGTGGCGACCAGTGTGTTCTCCTTCATCGCGGCCTGGAACGACTTCGTCTTCGCCAGGACCTTCATCATCTCGGCCACGGGCAACCAGACCCTGCCCGCGGCCCTGCTGGTCTTCTTCAAACCCGACGAGAACGACTGGGGGGGAATCATGGCGGCCTCGACGCTGATGACAATTCCCGTGCTGATCTTCTTCGTGGCCGTCCAGCGCAGGCTGGTGGCCGGGCTCGGCGGGGCGGTGAAGGATTGAACGCCCACGGCCTGCTTCCGCGACCGTCCACGGTCAAGCCGGGCCCGGGTGTCTTCACCCTGGTCCCGGAGACCGCGCTCGACGCCCCTCGGGAGCTGGCGTCGGTCGCCGCCTGGCTGCGCGCCACGCTCGGCCCGCCGACCGGCTGCGCGCTGCTGCCGCCGCAGGGGCCCGAGCAGGGGCGCCTCACCCTGGCCCTCGACCCGGACCTGGGGGCCGAGGCGTACCGGCTGCGGGTCACCTCCTCCGGCGTGTGGATCACCGGGGGCGACGCGGCGGGGGTCTTCAACGGCGCCCAGGTGTTCCGGCAGCTGCTGCCGCCCGCCGCGCTGCGGCGCGCCCCCGTCGCGGGCGCGCCGATGACCGCCCCCGCCGTCGAGATCGAGGACCGTCCGGCGTACGGCTGGCGCGGCTGCATGCTGGACGTCGCCAGGCACTTCATGCCCAAGGCCGACCTGCTGCGCTTCGTCGACCTGCTGGCCCTGCACCGGCTGAACGTGCTCCACCTGCACCTGACCGACGACCAGGGATGGCGTCTTGAGATCGCCAAGTATCCCCGCCTGACCTCGGTCGGCGGCTGGCGCCCGGCGAGCATGCTCGGCTCCCGCCAGCACGAGACCGTCGTCGGACGCCCGCACGGCGGCTTCTACACCGCCGACGACGTGCGGGAGATCGTCGCCTATGCGGCCGAGAGGTTCGTCACCGTCGTCCCCGAGATCGACCTGCCCGGCCACACCCAGGCCGTCGTCGCGGCCTATCCGGAGCTGGGGCTGCGGCCCACGGAGGTCCGTACCGGATGGGGGGTCTCCGAGGACATCCTCGACCTCACCTCGCCGGCGGCCCTGGAGTTCTGCCGTGACGTCCTGGACGAGGTCATGGAGCTCTTCCCCTCCTCCCACATCGGCATCGGCGGGGACGAGTGCCCGGGGGACCCGGCCGCGCGCGCCGTCTTCATCGGGGCCGTCGCGGAGCACGTCGCCGCCGCCGGGCGCACGCCGTACGCGTGGGACGAGATCCTGGAGGGCGGTGCGACGCCGGGGACGACGGTGGCGGCCTGGCGTGGGCCCAAGGCGACGACGGTGGCGGCGCGGGCCGGTCACCGGGTGGTCGCCTGTCCTGACATGTCGGTCTATCTGGATTATCGGCAGTCGGAGTCGCCCGACGAGCCCATCCCGATCGGGCCGCCGCTCACCCTGCGGGACGTCCACGCCTTCGACCCCGTCCCCGCCGGCATGGACGAGCGGGACCGCCCCCTGGTGATCGGCGCCCAGTGCAACGTCTGGACCGAGCACATGGAGGACGCCAGGGCCGTCGACTACATGGTCTTCCCCAGGCTGTGCGCGTTCGCCGAGGTCGTGTGGGCGGCGGAGCGCACGCCGTACGAGGAGTTCGCCGGGCGGCTGGAGGTCCACACGGCCAGGCTCGACGCGCTGGGGGTCGAGTACCGGCCGAAGGAGGGGCCGAAACCGTGGCAGAGCCGCCCCGACGCGCCCGGCTGGCCGATGAGCAGGGCCGACCGTGAGGCGGTGATCGCCGGGTTCGGCGTCGGCGAGGGGCCCGCCCACCCGTAACGCTTTCCTGTCCGTCACGCGCCCCGCCCTCTTTCGTCACGCGCAGGCGCCTGCGCGAGGGGGCGGGGCGCCCGTCCTATGAGCCCTGTACTGGGCGTTTACCGTCGGTGAGGGGGATAACTGTCGCTCGGCACGCCTGACGCGCCAAAATTGGTCCGTGGTCAGGATCGGATCGGTGGGGATGAGCGATTGCGAGCGTGGGCAACTTCCGCCGCTGCTGGGCCAGCTGTTCGCCGACGGCGGGCAGGGACGCAGCATCGCGGCCGAGTTGCCCCCGGGAGACTTGGTGTGGCCCGACCCCGACTACTCGCAGTTCTCGCTGGACCATCTCCCGGCCTTCTGGCTCAGTGACGAGGCGGTCTCCGCCGACCTGTGGACCAGGCTGCGGGCCGAACACGAGCACTCGGGGCTGTGGCCGGTGCTCCTTGAGGACTCCGTACAGCCGTGGTCGGCCGGGCAGATCGCCCCCGACGCCGCGGCCGAGATCGACAACTACCGCGCGGACGCGTTCATGGCCGAGGTGTGGTCGGACTGGGTGGAACGGGCTCGAGCCGACCAGCTGGACCTGCTGGCCCCCTACGGCCCGCAGTGCCCGGGACCCGCCCCCGCGGGCAGTCTCGTCGCCGATCCCGACGTGGTCGCCGACTGGTACGCCGGGCTGGTCGCCGAGCGCAGGGCCCCGCTCGGCCTGGTGGCCGCGGAGCGGGGCGCGGACGTGCTGGCCGTCATGGGCTGGCAGGGCGCGCTCAACCACAACGAGTGGATGGTCCCGCTGGCCGCCGTCCTGCGCAGCTGGGAGGACAGGTTCGGGGCCAGGGTCGTCGGCCTGGGGTTCAACACCCTGGACCTCAGCGTCGCCGCGCCCCCCGTCACCCCCGAGCACGCCCTGCACGTCGCCGCGGAGCACTGGACGTTCTGCCCGGACAGCGTCACCTACAGCTCGGGCACGCTGATCGACTACGCCGAGCGGATCACGGGGAGGAACGCCTGGTCGTTCTGGTGGGACTGACCGTCCGGGGCGCCCGGGTCACTTCGGAGGCTGCGCCGAGGAGTGGTCGGGCAGCGCGAGCGGCCGGTCGAGCAGGAAGTCCAGCAGCAGCGAGCGGTACACCTTCGGCTGCCCCCGCTCGACGGCGTGACCCGCGCCCCGTACGTAGACCAGCCTCGACTCCGGCAGCGTGCGCCGGTAGTCGCGGGTCACCGGCCAGGCGACGTAGTCGCACTCGCCCCGCATGATGAGCGAGGGCACCCGCACCTGGCGCAGGGCGGGCCTGGGGTCGGTGATCCCGGCGAAGTCGGCGTTGGTGACCTGGTTGACGTAGAAGCCCTGCGGGTTGTCGTGCGGTTTGGTCGGCGGGCCCGCCGTGCACCCGGTCCCGTCCTTGCCGGCGAGCGCGAGCCGGTGCAGGTGGGAGTCGGCCTCGGCGTCGGGGACCAGCGCGTGCGCCGCCTCAGGGTTGATCCCCATCAGCGTGAACAGGGCCAGCACCCTCGGCTCCTCGTTCAGCTCGTCGAAACGGGCGCGGTCCTGCGGGGCGACCCGGTCCCAGGGGCTGCCGTAGTTCCCGCCGGGGAAGGCGCCCTCCCAGATCGGTCCCGGCGAGACGAAGACCGCCTTGGCCACGTTGTCCGGGTGGGCGGCCATGTACTGGGCGGTGAGCGAGCCGCCCCACGACTCCCCGACCAGGATCACCCGTTCCGCGCCGATGGTCTTCCTGATCGCGTCGAGGTCGGCGACGTGCCGGGCGACGGTGTAGCCGGAGACGTCGGCGAGCCGGGTCGACCTGCCCGCCCCGAGCTGGTCGTAGGAGTAGACGTCGAAGCCCAGCGCGGCCAGCTCCGCGCCGCTGTCGGGAAGTCCCTCGTCCGGGGTGCCGGGACCGCCGTGCAGGAAGATCACCGGGGTGGGGCGGGGCTTGGCGGCCTTGAGGGAGACGTAGGCGATCCTGGAGCCGGTCGGCAGGTCCCAGAACCCGACACCGGCGGGGGCGGGGCCGTGGGCGATCACCGGCAGCGGCCGGAACACCGTGACGGTGGCCGTCCCCGCGACCACGACGGCGACCACGGCCGCGAACACGGCGGAGGCGACCGTACGGCGGCGCGCGCCGTACAGGGCGAGGCAGGGCAGGCCGAGCAGGAACGCGACGATCACGAGCGTGACCAGGCCCGCCGCGCACAGCGCCGGGACCGACGCGGTTGCGGCGGCCGTGCCGAGGAAGGCGGCCACACCGGCGGCGGAGGCGGCCAGGGCGGTGACCACGAGCAGCAGGCCCCCGGCCAGGCGCCGTACGAGCGGCGCCCTGGAGGCGGGCAGGGAAGGGGATGGTTCTGTCATGGAACTCACGCTAGGAACGTCACTCCCGGTGATCGTCCTGCCGGAGAACCGTTTCCCACCCCGCCGCGCGGCGGGGGGTCACCGCGCCCCGGGACGGACCAGACCGGCCTCGTAGGCCGCGATGGTGGCCTGTACCCGGTCGCGGACCCCGAGTTCGGCGAGGATCCGCGCGACGTGGTCCTTGACGGTCGCCGGGCTGATGCCCAGCGCCGCCGCGATCTCGGCGTTCGACAGGCCGCGGGCCACGTGGAGGAGGACCTCCGTCTCACGGGGGGTCAGGCCGGAGAGCCTGGCGGCCTCCTCGGGGCCGGGCCTGCCGGTGAAACGGTCGATCAACCTGCGGGTCACCCCGGGGTCGAGCAGCGCGTCGCCCCCGGCGACCACCCGGACCGCGTCGATGATCCGCCCGGGGTCGGCGTCCTTCAGCATGAACCCCGCCGCCCCCGCGCGCAGCGCCGCGAACACGTACTCGTCCAGGCCGAAGGTGGTCAGGACCACCACCCGCGTCGCCGGGACCTCGGCGGTGATCCTGGCCGTCGCGGCCAGCCCGTCGAGCCCGGGCATCCGGATGTCCAGCACCGCCACGTCCGGGCGCAGGGCCGTGGCCTGCGCGACCGCGGTCTCGCCGTCGGCGGCCTGGCCGACGACCGTCATGTCCGGCTCGGCGTCGAGCACCGCGGTGATGCCGATCCTGACCACCGCCTGGTCGTCGGCGACCGTCACCCGGATCACGCTGGGAACACCTCCGGCAGCCATACCCGAATCCCGTCCTTCGTCTCGGTGACCGTACCGCCCGCCGCGTCCACCATGGCACGCACCTTCCTGGCCTCTCCGGGACCGGAGAGCACCAGGCCGTCGTCGCGGTAGGTCACCGTCACCGTCACGCCGTCGGCCAGCAGCGCCTCGGCCAGGCGGTAGGCGGCCACCTCGACCGTCGCGGGCAGGGGACGGCGCCGTCCCTCGTGCTCGACAAAGGCCCCGCGCCTGACGGCCAGCGCCGCGATCCCGGCGACGACCGGGGGAGGCGTGTCGTCCGCCGGGTCGCAGCCGCCGCGAAGCTCGTCGAGGAGCTCCCTGAGCGCGGTGAGCCCGGCCCTGGACTCGGTGAGGACCAGGTCGAGCCGTCCCTGTTCCGACGCCTCGACCACGGCCCGCGCCCGTGCCCCCGCCGTACGGCGCAGCCCCGCGGCGATCCGGTTCCGCTCGGCGCCCGCGGCCTCGGCCGTGCGGCGGTCGAGGCGTTCCCGGTCGAGGGCCTCGGCCCGCCACCGCCTGCGCCTGCGCCCGCCGACCAGCAGCCCCGACCCCCACGCCAGCCCCGTCGGTACGGCCATCCCCGCGCTCAGCGTGGCCCAGACGGCCAGGGGAGGGCCCGTCATGCCCGGGACGAGGGGAAAGGCGGCGAGCCCGGCGACCACGAGCGGGGCGGGCCAGCCGCGGGAGCCGTACGCGCCGACGGTGTACAGCAGCGTCAGCTCGACCCACCAGCACACGAGGACCAGCTGGGCGGAGTGCGGCACGGTCAGCCCCGCCGCGTCGCACGCCAGCCAGGCCAGCAACGTCCCCTGCGCCACGGCCAGGCTCAGCTTCGGCGCCAGCCTGCGCCCGCGCAGCGGTAGGGCGTGCAGGACGAGCAGGACCAGCAGCAGCGTGCCCGAGGCGGGGGAGACGAACGGCCGCGGCGCCTCCGTGGCCAGCAGCCCGAACCCCGCGGGCAGTGCGACCGCCAGCACCACGAGGGCCCAGTCGAGCGCGGCGGCGCCCCGCCAGCCCGCCGTACGGCGTGACCACAGGGGCCGCGGGGGCTCAGGGGACGTAGAAGACGCGGTGGGCGCAGCAGGCCCGGTGGCCGGGGAGGGCAGCGGGAGCGCCGCTCTGACGGCCCATCCGGCCCCCTCGGGGCCCGCGCTTAGCGTCCCTCCCACGGCGCGTACGGCCCTGCCGAGGGAGGCCAGGCCGGTTCCGGTGCCGAGCCCTCCGGCGGCGGGACCGCCCCCGTCGGTGACCGTGACCACCAGGTGTCCCGCGTTCTCCTCGACCCGGACGCGTACGGCGGCGCCGGTGGCGTAACGCATCGCGTTTGTCAGGCTCTCCCTGACGATGCGCAGGGCGAGCGCCGCGGTCCCGGGTGGCGCGGAGGCGGCCGTGCGCCGGTAGTCGGCCCCGGGGTGATGGCCCGCCAGGGCGTCGACGTCGGCCAGCGTCGTCTCGCCGCCGCGCCGGTCGATGCGGGCCAGGCGGTCGAGTTCGGCGACGGCCAGACGGCCCGCCTCGGCGGCGTGGGCGGTCGCCTCCGCGGTCATGACGGGGTCGGCGAGCCGCAGGGCCGCGGCCGAGGCGACCGCGATGCCGGTCAGCCGGTGCGCGGCCACGTCGTGGAGTTCGGCGGCCAGCCGGTCGCGCTCGGTGGTCGCAGCGAGTCTGGGGATGGCGGCCGAGGCGGCGCGGTAGGCGGCGAGCGAGGCCCGGCCCGTCCTGCGCCGCCGGTGGGAGCGGCCGAGGGACCACACGACGGCGGCGGCGCCCGCGGCGAGCGTGCCGAAGCCTGCGGCGTCCCTGAGGCTTCCGTTCACGACGCCGATCGTGATCGCCACCACGAGGGTGACGGCGACGGCCCCGGCCGCCGCGGTTCCCGCCGTGCCGTACAGGGCCAGCGCGTAGAGCGCCGCGACGGTCACCAGCGCGGCCAGGCAACAGCCGAGGGTCAGTGACACGCGCTCACGCTACCGGGTTCGCCCGTGATGTCCGGAAGAACGAGCCTCCCACCGGCCCCGCGCCCGGGAGCCGATGGGAGGGGTTCGCGTGCCCTACGGCCTCACGGCCCGTACGGCGGGTACCGGGTCACACGCGCTGCCAGAGCGCGGGGACGTTGGCGGGCTCCCAGCCGGGCAGGGAGGTGTGCGCCTGCAGGCACCGGTAGGCGGAGCCGCCGTAGGTCACCACGCTCCCGGCGTAGTAGGAGACACCGGCGGCCCAGGGCTGCGCGGGCGGCGTCGCGGTCGTCGTCAGCGTGGGCGTCGAGGAGGGGGAGACGGTCGGGGTGGGGGTCGGGGTGAGCGTCGGCGTCACCGTGGGCGTCGCCGTCGCGGTCGCCGTGGCGGTCGGGGTCGGGGATGGGGTCGACACGTTGCCGAAGGTCACGTCGGAGCAGGTGTAGAACGCCTCGGCGCTGTCCGAGCGCTGCCAGATCGAGTAGATGATGTGGCGGCCGGTCTTCGGGGGCAGCTGGCCCTGGATGACGTACTCGCCGTTGACCTTGGACGGGTTCCTGACCTTCGCCAGCAGGGTGGAGTCCAGGTCCGACCACTTCAGCGGCTGGAGCGGGTCGAAGCCGTCCTTCGTGATGTAGATCTCGAAGGTGCCGGGGTGGTCGGCGGTGTAGGGGTAGCGGAAGGTGTAGGCGCCGCCGCCGGTCGGCATGGCCGTGGAGGGCCAGTCGGTGCGGGCCGCGTCGTAGGCCCGGTACTTGGCGCGTCCGGCGCTGCACAGCTGCCCGTCAGGGATGATCTCCCTGTGCTTTCCGTTGGCGGTGCCGATGTTCAACTCGTCCCAGTCGTAGAGCGGCTGGGTGTCCCATTTGCCGACGGCGGCCTTGCAGGCCGGGGTGTCGGGCGACTCCGGGTTCTCCAGATAGCAGGCGTAGACCCGGCTGACGGGTGTTCCCATCGATCCATGGGCGGACGCCGAACCGGCCATGACCGTCGAGAGCAGGACGGGTACGGCCGCCGCGGCGGCGATCGCACCAAGCTTCCGATTGTTCATGAAAGGCTTCTCCTGGGGGGTATAAGGGCGGAGAACGTGCAGGTCAGGCCCATGATTACGGGTTAATTATTAGGTAAGTTTCCTAACAGTTTCACTGAACTTAACGCCATGGGCGGAGTGGGGTCAAGACCTGGCCAATGTCCCTTTCTTGGGGGTTGAAGGTAGATCTTCTGGGGTTTTCATGGCTTTTGCTTTGCTTTGTCCGTTTGTGGTGGGTAGTGTCCTAGTTGTTCTCGACCGGTGACTTGCCCCTCACGAGAAGGAGCGGTCGGTCGACGTCGAATCCCGAAGCCTCCCGAGGGCGACGGGAGCCGGGGACCCACCTTTTGGGGTGAATCCGCCGCGACAACGCGGCGGTAGGGCAACTCCACCGCCCGAACCCGTCAGCTAACCCGGTAGACGAGATGGAGAGGAGATCCCCTCATGGATCACGTCGTCGCCTACCCACCGGCACGCACCGCCTTCGCGCGGATCGACTGAGACTTCCGCCGCGCCTGACCGCGGCACCCCCGCCCCGCACCGCGCTCCGTGTACGCCCGCCTGTTTCCTGGTGCGGCCTCTCTTCCCTGTGAGCGCTCACGCCCCGTGCCCCACTGATCGCCGAACGTCTTCGGCCCGGCACGAGCGGCTGTCCTGTTCCCTCGTGAAAGAGCCCTGTCTTCATGCGTTTCTCCGCTGCCCTGCGCCATCGTCTGCTCGCCGCCACCCTTCTGAGCGCGAGCGTCCTGACCTCCGCGGGTGTCGTCTCCGCGCTGCCCGCCGCAGCCGACACCGGCACCGGAACCACCGCCACCTCCGCCACCGCCCCGGCCGCCGCTGAGCCCGTCCTGCTCAAGGGCTCGACCAAGGCCTCCTACTTCTGGGACGACTCCTCCGGCCGCGCCGGTGACACCGGTCTGCCCGCGAGCGGCAAGCCCATGCAGAAGGGCATGATCGCCAGCCCGAGCTGGCCGCTGTTCACCGAGGGCTACGTCCTCTACAACGGCAAGAAGGCCAAGTTCTTCGTCGGCGACCGCGGCCCCGGCGTGCCGTCGAGCAGCGGCGTCATGATCGACCTCGACGCCAAGACCTTCGCCGACCTGACCGGTGGCAGCTTCAACTCCGACACGCTGGGCGTGGACGGTGTCGACGGCCAGGGGCACATCAAGGTCGAGTACGTCATCACCAAGTGGGGCGACGGCGTCGGCAAGAAGAACTACCCCGTGGCCTTCTCCAGCGGAGCCTGGAAGCTCATGGACCACAACCCGGCCACGCCGCCGCAGACCGCCCTGGCCGACGCGCCGCGGCCGTAACCCTCATCGCGAAATATCCCCCAACCCCCTGAAATATCCCCCGGCCCCGAAGACCCCCGACCCCCTTCGGATCCCCGCTTCCTGAGATCCCCGAAGGTCCCGCTCCTCTCCCGGGACCCCTCCTCCGATCCCCCTCGGAGTCCGAGACCCCCTCAGGAAGGACGAGGGCGGGCACCCCGCACAGGTGCCCGCCCTCGTTCCGCGTTCACCGGCCGTGCCGTACGGCCCGCGGGCCGGACCCTCCGTCTCTCCTCGGCGTCGCGTGGTCCCTCGCGGTCGTCCTCGCCGCTCCGGTCACCGGGGCGTCCGGGCGCGGGAGGTGATGGCGGCCAGGTTCTCCGCCGTCCTGCGTCCCTCAAGCCGCAGCAATCCGAGGTTGGACCCCGGGCGGGCGAGGATCGTGAGGACGATCTTCGGGCCCGCGGTGTAGAGGAGCGCGTGGCCGCCGGCCGCGGAGACCAGCGTCTCCTCGAAGGTTCCCCTGCCCGTCATGTCCGCCATCCGGCGGCTGAGGGCCAGCAGCGCCGAGGAGAGGGCGCCGGTCTGCTCGGCGAAACCGCCGTCCAGGTCACTGGCTATCGTCAGGCCGTCCGCGCCGCACACGACGCTTCCGTCCACATCGGGTGTCCGCTCACGTAGCCGGGTCATCTCCTGGCGTACCTCGTCGCGGATTTCCACCGGCACCCTCCTTCTGGTCCGCTTCAGCGTCCGCGGTTTCACGGGCGTCCTCGAAGGCGTCGGACCGGGCTCAGGCAAGTGCCCTCAGCGCGTTCCTCAGCCGGATGAGCAGGTCGACGTCGGCGGGGTCGCCCGCCGTCACGGTCCCCCCGGGAGCCCCGGCGGGAGGTCCCGTCGCGGGCGGGCACGGTGGCCCGGCCGTGTCGAAGCACCCTCGCGGGCCGGACCGGTGCCGTTCCTCACGCGGGAACGGCGGGGCGGTGAGACCCCCGGCACGGGCGGTCAGGTGACCCGACAGGGACTGGAGACGATGCCGCGCCAGGGCCAGATCAGCGTGATGTACATCAAGACGGACATAAATCACGAGCAGGCCGTCGAACACCGTTTCCAATGGTTTTAGTAAATGGTATCCGTCGTCGGTGGTTATGATCACTTCACGGATTCCAGTGGGCTCGCCGGGGAGGCTCACGGCGAGGCCGTCGAGCATCGCCCGTAAGGTCTCGCCGAGCCCCGCGACGGCCCTGCCCGCGCCGGTTTCGCGGGCCGCGCCGCCGCCCGCCACGGCCGTCCCGCCGGTCTGGTCGATCAGCACCGCGTCCAGCGCACCGGGGATGGCCATGGCCTCGGCCAGGCAGCCTTCGATTCCGAGCACGGGGTCCCCCTCGCCAACGACTCCACAACGCCGCCCGGTCAGCGTAGGGAAACCTCTCCGAACCCGGAGCTATTCATGAAAAGTCAGATATGGCGAGGAAAAGAATTCCGCCGGGCGGTAGAAGGTTTGTCAACCGACGGGGGGAACGTTTACTACTCGTCGGGGAGGAGGGCTTTCTCGTCGGGTTTGTGGACAAGAACATTCTTCACATATGACTCGGTCGAGGCGGGCAGTCCGACGTCCTGCCCGGCTTTCTCGGAGATGAACCAGCGGTGGTCGAGCACCTCGTGGAAGAGCTGGGCCGGCTCCAGTTTGCGCCGCATGTTCGCCGGTACGGCCTCGATCGTCGGCTGGAACACCTCGGCCAGCCACCGGTGGGCCACGACCGCCTCGTCCTCGTGGCGCAGGCCGCGCGCGACCCGGAAGGCGTCGAGGTCGTTGAGCAGCCGCCTGGCCTGGTTCTCCTCGACGTCCAGACCGGTGAGCCTGAACAGCCTGTGCTGGTGGTGTCCCGCGTCGACCACCTTGGGGCGCACGACCAGCCGTCCCGTGCCCGCCTTGCGGCGGACCATCATCTCGGCGACGTCGAAACCGAGGTCGTTCAGCTTGCGGATCCGCTGGTCGATCCGGTGCCAGTCCACCTCCTCGATGATCTCGTCGGAGGTGAGCTCGCCCCAGAGCCTGTGGTAGCGCGCGCAGACCGAGTCGGCGACCTCCTCGGGGTCGATCGAGGAGTGCAGCAGCTCGCCCGCCTGCAGGTCGAGCATCTCGCCGAACAGGTTGACGTGCGCGACGTCGATGTCGTGCAGCCGCTGCCCCTCGCTGATCATGGGGTGCAGCTCCCCGGTCTCCGCGTCGACCAGGTAGGCGGCGAAGGAGTCGGCGTCCCTGCGGAACAGCACGTTCGACAGCGAGCAGTCACCCCAGTAGAAACCGGTCAAGTGCAGCCGCACCAGCAGTACGGCCAGCGCGTCGAGCAGCCGGGTGAGCGTCTCGGGGCGGATGGTGCCCGACATGACCGCGCGGTAGGGCAGGGAGAACTGCAGGTGCTCGGTGACCAGCGCGGAGTCGAGCGGCTCACCGTCGGCGTCGGTCCTGCCGGTCACCACGGCGACCGGCTCGACCGCCGGGGCGTCAAGCCGGTTCAGGTCCCACAGCAGGCGGTACTCGCGTTTGGCGTAGTGCTCGCTGATCTCCTTGATCGCGTAGACCTTCCCGGAGAGCCTGGCGAAGCGCACCACGTGCCGGGAGATACCCCGGGGCAGGGCGACCAGATGGTGGTCGGGCCAGTTCTCAAGAGGGATGTCCCAGGGCAGCCGGATCAGGTCCGGGTCGCTCGGGGTGCCGGTGAGCTGCAGGGGCATCGCGTCGATCCTCACGTCGACAGGGCGGGGACGTCGTCCCCGCGGGGGGCCTGGTGGGAGGCTCGCGGGAGGGTCAGTCCTCGCCGAGGGGGAAGGCGGGAGCCCGGCGGCGCCGTACGACGGCGGAGAGCTGGTCCCCGGTGAGCGTCCTCGGCTCGCCGAGGGCCCTGGCCCGCACGTAGACCTCGCAGAGCCATTCGAGCAGCCTGGCCGCCTCGAAGGCCTGCGGGAGGTCGTCGCCGAGGGTCACCCCGCCGTGGTTGGCCAGCAGTACCGCCTGCCGGTCGCCGAGGGCGGTCATGACGTTCCCGGCCAGCTCGGCGGTGCCGTACGTGGCGTAGTCCGCCACCTTGACCACGCCACCGAGCAGTGTCGTGTTGTAGTGGACCGGAGGCAGCTCGGTCATGACCGCCGAGACCACGGTGGCGAAGGTCGAGTGGGTGTGCACCACGGCCGTCGTCCCCGTCGCCGCGTAGATCGCCAGGTGCATGGGGGTCTCGGAGGAGGGCGACAGGTCTCCCTCGACGAGGTCGCCCCCGACGCCGACGACCGGGCAGGCCTCGGGTTCGAGCCGGTCCAGGGCCAGACCGCCCGGGGTCACCGCGACCAGGTCGCCGAGACGGACGCTGAGATTGCCCGACGTCCCGAGAACGAGCCCGGTCTCCACGATCCGGCGACCGTGTTCACACAGCAGCCGACGCTGCTCCGCCAGCAACATGCCCCAAAAGTAGGGTCTTGCGGCGGTATGCGGCAAACCGTCATTATCTGGTCTAGACCGGCTCTTCCCAAAGGGTTGCTTCAGGACCTAGATTCTTTACCCACACGCATGTCGCGAGTCAATGGCGATGTGCGAAGTATCGGGTACTGTGTGCAAATCTGCCAAGGTCAGGATTGCTTTGCTGTCTCGTTGCTACCGGATTTGTCGCAGAGACATCACGGCTCGGTCTAGACCGGCTGCGAACCCTTGACGCTGTAGTCCGGGGCTACGTACCTTCAGGCAAACGTTTAGGAAACTTTCCTAATTGATCCCCCGCCCAGGAGGGTTACAATGTCCTACTCGGCCGGTACGCCCGGAGATATCACCCGGCGGCAGATGCTCCGCCGGATCGGCCTGACCGCCCTCGTCGCAGGCCCCGCCGCAGGACTGCTCAGCGCGTGCGCGACCGGGGGCAGCAACGCTCCCGCCGCCACCACCTCCGCGGCCCCCTCCTCGGGCGGTGCGGTCTCCCCGGCCAACCCGTTCGGTGTCGCCGCCAACGCCCCCCTCGAAGTCGTCATCTTCAAGGGCGGTCTCGGCGACAGCTACGCCACCGACGTCCACGAGCCGATGTACAAGAAGGCCTTCCCGCAGGCCACCGTCAAGCACGTCGCCACCCAGCAGATCGCGCAGACCCTGCAGCCGCGCTTCGCCAGCGGCGAGGTGCCCGACGTCATCGCCAACTCCGGCACCGACCTCATGGACACCGGCGCCCTGCAGCAGGAGGGCCAGCTCCTGGACCTCACCGAGCTGTGGGACGCCCCCTCGATGGACGACCCCGCCAAGAAGGTGCGCGACACCGTCGCCCCGGGCACCATCGAGTCGGGTCTCATCGACAACAAGCCGTTCCTGATGAACTACGTGTTCTCGGCCTACGGCCTGTGGTACGACTCGGCCCTGTTCGAGAAGAACGGCTGGACCGCGCCGAAGACCTTCGACGAGTTCAAGGCCCTCTGCGAGAAGATCAAGGCCGCGGGCATCACCCCGTTCGCCTACGCGGGCAAGAACGCCTCCTACTACGCGTACTGGATGATCCTCATCTCCGCCGCGAAGATCGAGGGCAACCAGGTCCTGATCGACATCGACAACCTTGAGGACGGCGTCTGGAAGCGCGACTCGGTCAAGCAGGCCGCCGCCGCCTGGGCCGAGATCGGCAAGTACATGGACAAGTCCTTCGAGGGCCTGATCCACACCGAGGTGCAGACCCGCCAGAACCAGGGCAAGGTCGCCCTCTACCCGTCGGGCTCCTGGCTGGAGAACGAGCAGAAGAGCCAGACCCCCGAGGGGTTCAAGTACGCCCTGACGCCCACCCCCAGCGTCACCGCCGCGGACAAGATGCCCTTCGAGGCCATCCGCGCCGCCGCCGGCGAGGCCTACATCGTCCCAGCCAAGGCCAAGAACCCCAAGGGCGGCCTTGAGTACCTGCGCATCATGCTCTCCAAGGAGGGCGCGCGCGGCTTCACCGAGAAGTCCGGCAACATCACCGTCGTGACCGGTGCCGCCGACGGCCTGGACCTGTCGCCCGGTAACGCGAGCCTCAGCGCCGCGCAGACCGCCGCGGGCCAGAACATCGTCACCTTCAGCGCCTTCGAGAACTGGTACAAGGAGCTGGAGACCGAGCTGCGCAAGCAGACCAACGCCCTCATGTTCGGTCGTATCTCCGCCGACGAGTTCTGCGACAAGATGCAGAAGGCCGCCGACAAGTCGAAGTCCGACTCTTCGATCACCAAGCAGAAGCGGACGGTGTAGTCCCCCATGCGGCATGGCAGGTACCGGTTCATCTTCGGCTTTCTCGCCGCGCCGGTGATCCTCTACGTGGTCTTCGTGATCAGCCCGTACCTACAGGCTTTCTACATCTCGTTGACCAACTGGAAGGGCATCACGGCGACCCCTCAGTTCATCGGCCTGGAGAACTACACCCGGCTGCTGGACGATGACGCCTTCTGGGCCGCGGTGCGTCACCATGGTGTTCTGTTGCTTGTCATGCCGCTGGTCACCATCGTGATCGCCCTGTTCTTCTCCTTCCTGCTCAACCTGAGCGGAGGGCGGCGGGGCGGCAAGATGAGCGGGATCTGGGGTTCGAAGGTCTATCGTGTGATCTTCTTCCTGCCCCAGGTCCTGGCGGTGGCCATCGTCGGTGTGCTCTTCCAGGCGATCTACCGTCCCGACGAGAGCGGTGTCATCAACGGCCTGCTCAACCTGGTCGGCATCGACCCGGTCGGCTGGCTGATCGCCCCCGACCTGGCGCTGTGGTCGATCATCGGCGTGATGGTCTGGCAGGCGGTCGGCTTCTACGTGGTGCTGTTCTCCGCGGGGATGTCCTCCATCCCCAAGGACGTCTTCGAGGCCGCCGAGCTTGACGGCGCGAACCGCACCACGCTCTTCTTCAAGATCACGCTTCCGCTGCTGTGGGACACCATGCAGGTCGCCTGGGTCTACCTGGGCATCGCGGCCTTCGACGCCTTCGCCTTGGTGCAGGTGCTCTCGGTCGACCGGGGTGGTCCGGACAACTCGACCACGGTCCTGCCGCTGGAGATCTGGCGGAACGCGTTCAACTTCTTCAAGTTCGGCTACGCGTCGGCGATGGGCGTGGTGCTCTTCTTCATGACCATCACGTTCGCGGCGCTCACCCTGCGCGTGACCAGGCGCGAGAGGATCGAGTTCTGATGGTTTCCAAGCCCGCCTCCCACGGCAGGCCGCGGCGCAGGCGCAACCCCCTCGGGGCCTTCGGCGCGCTGTCCCACGTGGCGCTGCTCATCTGGGCGATCCTGATCATCGGCCCGATCCTGTGGACGTTCCTGGGGTCCTTCAAGACCAACACCGAGATCTTCGGCGACCCCATCACGCTTCCCTCGTCCTACCACTGGGACGCCTGGGGAAGGGCCTTCCAGAAGGCCCACATCGGCCAGTACATGATCAACACCATTTTCGTGGTGGCCTGCAGTACGGCGCTGACCATGCTGCTCGGCTCGATGGCGGCCTACGTGCTGGCGCGCTACAGCTTCCCCGGCAACCGGGCGATCTACTTCCTGTTCGTCTCGGGCATGACCTTCCCGGTCTTCCTCGCGCTGGTGCCGCTGTTCTTCGTGGTGCGCCAGCTCGGACTGATCGACACCCACTTCGGGGTGATCCTGGTCTACGTCGCCTACTCGCTGCCCTTCACGGTGTTCTTCCTGTCGGCGTTCTTCAAGACGCTGCCCACCTCGGTGGCCGAGGCGGCGATGATGGACGGCTGTTCGCACACCAGGACGTTCTTCCAGATCATGGTGCCGATGGCCAAGCCCGGCCTGATCAGCATCACGATCTTCAACATCCTGGGCCAGTGGAACCAGTACCTCCTGCCGATCGTGTTGCTTTCCGGCAACGTCGAGGACAAGTGGCTGATCACCCAGGGCGTGGCGAACATCTCGACGAACGCGGGCTACGAGGCCGACTGGCCGGGCCTGTTCGCCGCGCTGAGCATGGCGATCATCCCCGTCATGATCGTTTACATCATCTTCCAGCGGCAGATCCAGTCGGGTCTGACCTCGGGCGCCGTCAAGTAACGAACAACAGGCGTGTCCCGCGGACCTCTCCGCGGGACACGCCTTCGGCGTTCTCCCGGCGCGCCGAGGCGCCGTGCGGGCTTGGCGTCGTGACGACCGGCGTGATCTCCTGGACCGATGGACCTGCTTGACGACTCCGCGATCGACCGGAGACTGGCCGACCTGCCCGGCTGGCGGCGCGAGGGTGACGAGATCCGCCGGACGATCACCGCGAAGGACTTCCCCTCGGCCATCCGCATCGTGGACGAGGTCGCCGTGGAGGCCGAGCGGATGAACCACCATCCCGACATCGACATCCGCTGGCGCACTCTCCACCTGGCGCTGTCCACCCACGACGCGGGCGGCCTGACCGACCTGGACCTCACCCTCGCCGCCCGGATCGACGAGATCGCCACGCCGTACAGCTGAGCCGCGGGGGGCGCGGGATGTCGGGCCGCGGGGGCCGCGCCGTCCCCGCGGCGGCTCATGACGGGGCGGCGGAGGCCATCCGTTCCTGCTCCGTGAGAAGCTCGTCCAGCGCCTCGGCGTCGTCCGCGTGGACGGTCATGGAGAGGTTCGCGTCCAGCTGGACCCTGGAAAGGGCCCTGGTCAGCCGGGTCGCGTACCACCGGCCGGTGTCGCTGCGCCAGATGGACCACGTTCCGGCGTAGCGTCCGAGGACGCGCTCGACGTCCGTCTCTTTCACGGGTTCTTCCACAGAGGACCGCACTCTGTCACCACCTTCGTGCTTGCCTGTCGCATCCCATGATGGGTTCGCGTCAGGTGGGCCGGTAGTGAGAGGCGCTCTCCGGGAGACTGAGAGGCGCTTTCCTGCGAGCGGCTCTCAGGGCGTCTCGGGGATGCGGGACATCATCCGCTCCATGCCGTTGACCCAGTTGTCCCGCAGGGCCGTGGCGGCCCCTTCGAGGTCGCCGGCGATCAGGCACTCGGCGATCCGGCAGTGCTCCTCGGCGGCGCGTTCCATCGGGGTGCTCTCCCCGGCGACCAGGTGTGAGTAGCGGCGCATCCCCGCCTTGACGCTGGTGATCAGGTCGAGCAGCCGCTCGTTGCCGCAGCCGCCGAGCAGCAGGTCGTGCCACTCGTCGTCGTGCCGTTCGATGTCCTGCTGTTCGGCGACGTCGTCGGAGAACCCCTGGGCGAGCCTGAGCAGTTCGGGGGCGGTCCGTCCGAGGTAGGCGGGGTCGGAGCTGTCCAGCGCCAGCGCCTCAAGGGCCGCCACGATGGCGCACAGCTCGCGGAACTCCTTACGGCTCACCGGGGCGAACCGAAAACCCCTGCCCTGGTTGCTCTCCAGCACGCCCTCGCCGGCGAGCGTGATCAGCGCCTCGCGCAGCGGCGTACGGCTGACGCCCAGTTCGGCGGCCAGCGCGGCCTCGTTGATGTCCGTTCCGGCCGCGAAGTCCCCTCGGTCGAGCCTGAGCATGAGCTCGTCGCGGATCTGTTCGCGGAGGGGGCGCCGCTCGATCGGCATGGCTCTCCTCGGGATTGATCTTGACCGAAACCTACCACTTGACGCAGTACAAAATACTGCACTATGAATTCTGCATACAAAATAGTACATGGCACAGATTGGAGTTTCGGGTGGGCCTGACCAGGGTTTCCGGTCTGCTGTTCGGCGGGGACTACAACCCCGAACAGTGGCCGGAGCACGTCTGGGACGAGGACGTCCGGCTGATGGCCGAGGCGGGGGTGAACATGGCGACCGTCGCGGTCTTCTCCTGGTCACGCTTGGAACCCCGCCCCGGCGAGTACGACTTCGGCTGGCTCGACCGCGTCATGGACCTGCTCCACGCCAACGGCGTCGCCGCCGACCTGGCCACCGCGACCGCGACCCCGCCGCCCTGGCTGGTCCGCGAGTACCCGCAGGTGCTCCCCGTGGACGCCACCGGCACCCGCCTCGACTTCGGCTCCCGGCAGAGCTACTGCCCGAGCTCCCCGGTCTTCCGCACCGCGACCGTACGGCTGGCCCGCGCCATGGCCGAACGCTACGGCGACCACCCGGCGCTGGCCATGTGGCACATCAGCAACGAGTACGCCGACCACACGCTCGAATGCTTCTGTGAGGAGTCGGCCAGGCACTTCCGCCGCTGGCTGCGCGAACGCCACGGATCGGTCGACGGCCTCAACGCCGCCTGGGGCACCTCCTGCTGGGGGCAGCACTACACCGCGTTCGACCAGGTCAACCCGCCCAGGAAGGCGCCGGGGCCGGTCAACCCCGCGCAACTGCTCGACTGGCGCCGCTTCTGCTCCGACGCGCTGCTCGAATGCTTCGAACTGGAGCGGGAGGTGCTGCGGGAGGTCACCCCGGAGATCCCGGTGACCACCAACTTCATGAGCGTCCTGCACGGCCTGGACTACTGGAAGTGGGCCGGGGCCGAGGACGTCGTCAGCGACGACGCCTACCCCGACCCCGCCGACCCCACCTCGCACGTGACCGTCGCGCTCAGCTACGACCTCATGCGCTCGCTGCGGCGGCAGCCGTGGATCCTGCTCGAACAGGCCGCGAGCGCGGTGAGCTGGCGCGAGGTCAACGCGCCCAAGCCGCCGGGGATGATGCGCCTGCACAGCCTGCAGGCCGTGGCGCACGGCGCCGACGGCGCCATGTTCTTCCAGTGGCGGCAGGCGAAGTACGGGCCGGAGAAGTTCCACTCGGCGCTGCTGCCGCACGGCGGCGTCGCCTCCCGGGGCTGGCGGGACACCCTCGCCCTCGGCGCCGACCTCAAACGGCTCGCCGAGGTCGCCGGAACCCCGACCACGGCGCACGTCGCCCTGGTCCTCGGCTGGGACAGCTGGTGGGGTCTTGAGGCGCCGGAGTCGATGCCGTCCAACCGGCTCAGGCTCAAGGAGCTCCTGCAGGCGTGGTACGGACCGCTGCACGCCGCGGGCGTCGCGGTCGACCTGGTCCCGCCGCTGGGCGACCTGTCCGGCTACCGCGTGGTGATCGCCCCCAACCTCTACATGTGCACCGGGGAACAGGCCGCCTGGCTCGAAGCCTTCCCCGGCCACCTCGTCGTCGGCCCGTTCAGCGGCGTCGTCGACTCCGACGACCAGGTCCACGAGGGCGGCGCCCCCGGCCCGCTGCGCGCCCTGCTCGGTGTGACGGTCGACGAGTTCTGGCCGCTGCCCGAGGGAACGGTCCAACCCCTGCGGCTGGCCGGGCGGGTCGTACCGGCGCGGACCTGGGCCGAGTGGCTGCGCGTCGAGGACGCCTCCGGGGACACCCTCGGGGACGCCTTCGGGGGCACCGAGGTGCTCGCCCGCTACGAGGGCGGCGACCTGGACGGACAGGCCGCGATCACCAGGCGCGGCAAGGCCGTCTACCTCGGTTGCCTGCCTGAGGACGTCACCCCGGTCCTGACGGAGGTCCTGGCCGCCGCGGGAGTCGAGCCGGTGGCCGTGGTGCCCGAGGGCGTCGAGGCCACCCGCAGAGGCGACCACCTCTTCCTGCTCAACCACACGACAGACCCGGTGAAGGTGGACCTCGCCGAGCCGGGAACCGACCTGCTCACCGGCCGTGACCTCGCGGGCCCGATCGAGATCCCGGGCCGCGACGCCGTCGTGCTGCGCCTGGCGAACTCCGGCGCCCGCCGTACGGACACGGAGAGCCCGCTGACGAACGAAGGAGAACGGTGACACACCCCTACATCCCGAACGCCGAGCCCGGCGTACGGGCCGAGATGCTCGCCGCCGTCGGCGCCGCGAGCGTCGAGGACCTCTACGCGGACATCCCGGAGGGGCTGCGCCTGCGCAGGCCGCTCGACCTGCCCGCGCCGCTGGCCTCGGAACAGGAGCTGGTCGCCCACATGCGCGCCCTGCTGGCGCGCAACGTCGACACCACCCAGGTGCTCAGCTTCCTGGGGCACGGCTGCTACCCGCACCACGTGCCGGCCGTCTGCGACGAGGTCAACGGCAGGAGCGAGTTCCTCACCGCCTACGCGGGCGAGCCGTACGAGGACCACGGGCGTTTCCAGGCGATCTTCGAGTACGTCAGCATGATGGCCGAGCTGCTGGAGATGGACGTCGTCAACGTCCCCACCTACGACGGCCACCAGGCGGCCGGGACCGCGATCAGGATGGCGGCCCGCTACACGGGTCGGTCCAGGGCGCTGGTCAGCGGAGCCGTCTCCGCCGACAGGATGAGCAAGCTGCGCGACTTCCTCGGCCACGACATCGACCTGGTCGTCGCCCCCGTCGGGCCGGACGGTGAGATCGGCGAGGTCGAGATCGACGAGACCTACGCCGCGATCTACCTGGAGACCCCCAACGTCTACGGCGTCGTGGAGACCAGGGGCCGGGAGCTGGCCGACCTCGCGCACGCGGCGGGCGCCCTCCTGGTCGTCTCCGCCGACCCGATCTCGCTGGGCGTGCTCGCCCCGCCCGCCTCCTACGGCGCCGACATCGCCTGCGGCGACATCCAGTCGCTCGGCATGCACCAGAACTACGGCGGCGGCCAGGCGGGATACATCGCGACCCGCGACGAGGAGCGCCTGGTCGCGGAGTTCCCCTCGCGCCTGTTCGGCATCGCGCCGACCACGGTCCCCGGCGAGTACGGCTTCGGCGACGTCTTCTACGACCGGACCTCCTTCGCCCTGCGCGAGGAGGGCAAGGAGTGGGTGGGCACCGCGGCCGCCCTGTGGGGCATCACCGCGGGCGTCTACCTCGCGCTGATGGGCCCGCAGGGCATGCGCGAGATCGGCGAGACCATCCTGGCCCGCACCCGCTACGCCATGGACCGCCTGGCGGAGGCCGGGGCCACGGTGCCGCACTCCGGCTCCGTGCACTTCCGCGAGTTCACGATCGAGGTGCCGTCCTGCGACGCGCTCCTGGCCGTGCTCCGGGAGCACGGCATCCTCGGCGGCGTCCGTCTGGACGACCACACGCTGCTGGTCTGCGTGACCGAACTGCACTCGAAGGACGACATCGACCGGCTGGCGGCAGCCGTACGGGAGGGGCTGGCATGAGTGGGCACGCGGGAGAGCCGTTCGCCGAGCTGCCGGTCGCGCCGAAGCCGCCGCTGCGCCGCTTCCACCAGGCCCGCTGGGACGAGCCGATCATCTTCGAGCAGTCACGGCCGGGACGCAGGGGCGTGGCCGTACCGGCCGCCGGGGTGCCCGCGGTCGAGCTGCCCGCCTCGGTACGGCGCGCCGAGCCGCCGAGGCTGCCGGAGATGTCGCAGCTGCACGTGCTGCGGCACTACGTCAGGCTCTCCCAGGAGAACCTGGGCGTCGACCAGGCCATCGCCGTGGGCCAGGGGACCTGCACGATGAAGTACAGCCCCAAGGTCAACGACCGGTTCGTCAACGACCCCAGGATCGCCGAGCTGCACCCCATCCAGCCGGAGGACACCGTGCAGGGCGTCCTGGAGATCTACTGGCGCCTCGAACGGATGCTCGCCGAGATCTCCGGCATGCACCGGGTCTCGCTCCAGCCCGCCTCAGGGTCGGCCGCGATCTACGCCAACGTCGCGATGATCCGCGCCTACCATGCCTCCCGGGGCGAGGCGGAACAGCGCGACCAGGTCATCACCACGATGTTCTCCCACCCGTCGAACGCCGCCTGCGCCAAGGCCGCCGGGTACGAGGTCATCACGCTGCTGCCCGACGAGAACGGCTACCCGGACATCGAGGCGCTGCGCGCCGCCGCCGGGCCCAGGACCGCGGCCCTGCTGATCACCAACCCCGAGGACACGGGCATCTTCAACCCGCGTATCGAGGAGTTCGTCAGGATCGTGCACGAGGCCGGTGGCCTGGCCTGCTACGACCAGGCCAACGCCAACGGGCTGCTGGGCGTCACCCGCGCGGCCGACGCCGGGTTCGACCTGTGCCACTTCAACCTGCACAAGACCTTCTCGACCCCGCACGCCTGCGGTGGCCCGGCGGCGGGGGCCAGCTGCGTCTCCGAGGCGCTGGCGCCCTTCCTGCCGTCCCCGACCGTCGAGTTCGACGGCGAGGGCTACCGTCTCGACGACGACCGGCCGCTGTCCGTCGGCAAGATGCGGCCCTTCCTGGGAGTCACCCCCAACGTGGTGCGCGCCTACGCCTGGATCATGGCGCTGGGCGCCGACGGGCTGCGCGAGGTCGCCGAGACCGCGGTGCTCAACAACAACTACCTCATGCGCAAGGTGCTGGACATTCCCGGCGCGGGCGCTCACTGGGACAGGAACCGCCTCGAACAGGTCCGCTACTCCTGGCAGGGGCTGTTCGAGGAGACGGGCGTGCACTCGGAGGAGATCGGCGTGCGCGCCGCCGACTTCGGCGTGCACTACTGGACCAGCCACCACCCCTTCCTGGTCCCCGAGCCCTTCACCCTCGAACCCACCGAGTCCTACTCCAAGGAGGACCTCGACGAGTACGCCGCGATCCTCGCCCACGTCGCCGACGAGGCCCGCCGCGACCCGGAGTTCGTCAAGGGAGCCCCCTACAACCAGACGATCCACAAGATCGACCCCGCCTCGCTCGACGACCCCAAGCAGTGGTCGCCGACCTGGCGCGCCTACACCCGCAAGCATCTGACATGACGTCCGTACGGCCCGGCGCCCCCGGCTTCACGGTCGGCCTGCTCGTCAACCCGGTCGCCGGGATCGGCGGCCCGGCCGGGCTCAAGGGCAGCGACGGCGAGCGGGCCCAGCGGCTCGCGCTGGCCAGGGGCTCCTCCCCGAAGGCGGGGGAGCGGGCGGCGCAGGCCGTACGGGCGCTGCTGGCCAGGCGGCCCGGCACGCCGATCCTGACCGTCGCGGGGCCGATGGGGGAGGACAGCGCGCGGGCCGCGGGAGCCGACCCCCGGCTGGTGCGGTTCGTTCCCGGCGCCCCCTCCGGGGGCCGGGACACCACGGCGGCCGTCGAGGCCATGCGGGAGGCGGTCGACCTGCTGCTGTTCGCCGGAGGAGACGGCACCGCGCGGGACGTGCTCGACGGGGCGCCGTCGTGCCCGGTGCTGGGCGTCCCGGCCGGGGTGAAGGTCTACTCCGGCTGCTTCGCCCTCAGCCCGGCCACCGCGGGGGCCATGGCCGCCGAGTTCGCCGACGCCCGCGAAACGGCCGAGGCCGAGGTCGTCGACCTCGACGAGGACGCCTACCGGCGGGGCGAGGTCGGCCCCAGGCTGTACGGGGTCCTGCGCGTGCCCGCGGCCAGGGAACGTCTGTCCGGCCGCAAGCTGGGATCGGCCGCCTCCCCGGGTACGACGGAGGCCGTCGCGGCCGAGGTCGTCGCCCGCATGCGGCCCGGCGTCCGCTACGTCCTGGGCCCCGGCGCCACCACCATGGCCGTCGGCGGGCGGCTCGGCCTGGCCACCACCCTGCTGGGCGTGGACGTGGTCCAGGACGGCGCGCTGGTCGCCGCCGACGTGACAGAAGGGCAGCTCCTCGACCTCGTGGACGGGCGGGAGACCCACGCCGTCGTCTCGGTGATCGGGGGGCAGGGATTCGTGCTCGGCCGGGGAAACCAGCAGATCAGCCCGGCCGTACTGAGAAAGGTCATGGCCTCCGGCGGGCTCGTCGTCCTGGCGACCCAGCGCAAGCTCGCCGGGCTCGGCGGACGACCGCTGCTGGCCGACACCGGAGACCCCGCGACGGACGCCCTCGTCGAGGGCTACGTCCCCGTCATCACCGGGCACCGCGAGAGCGCGCTGTACCGGATTCGATCCGCCACCGAGGAGTTCCGATGACCATCATGACCAACGCGCTGAGCGGCAAGGTCGCCATCGTCACCGGCGGCGCGTCCGGCATCGGCGCGGCCACCGCGCTGCTGTTCGGCCGCCAGGGCGCGGCCGTCGTCGTGGCCGACATCGACGGCCAGGGCGCGGAGCGGGTCGCGCGCGAGATCGAGGCCGCGGGTGGCAGGGCCGTCGCCGTCGAGACGGACGTGGCCGCCGAGGCCGACTGCGAGCGGGCCGTACGGACCGCCGTCGAGACCTTCGGCGGGCTGCACGTGGTGTTCAACAACGCCGGGATCATCCGCCGCGCCACCGCGCTCGAACTGACCGCCGACGAGTGGGACCGCGTCATGGCGGTCAACGTCCGCTCGGTCTTCCTCATGTGCAAGCACGCCATCCCCGCGATGAGGGACGGCGGCTCGATCGTCAACACCGGCTCGGGCTGGGGCCTCAAGGGCGGCGGCGACGCCCTGTCCTACTGCGCCTCCAAGGCCGCCGTGGTCAACATGACCCGCGCCCTGGCCATCGACCACGCCAAGGCCGGAATCCGCGTCAACTCCGTCAACCCCGGCGACACCGACACCCCGATGCTCCGTGAGGAGGCCAGGCAGCTGTCCGAGGACTGGACGGCCTTCGCCGCCGACGCCGCCGACCGCCCGATGGGCCGCGCGGGAACCCCCGACGAGATCGCCCAGGCCGTCCTGTTCCTGGCGAGCGACGCCGCCAGCTACGTCACCGGCGCGGCGCTGGTCGTCGACGGTGGCGGCCTCGCGTGACCTTCCGCAGGTCCCTTCGCGAGGCCTGATCGCCCACAAAGCCTGATTTTTCGTGAGAAAAGCACCCCCACCCCCCGCAAGGAAAGCTCCAGGAGGCACACCGTGTCCTTTTCCCCGTCCAAGAAGTTCCTGGCCGCGGCGGCCCTCGTCGCGACCGCCGCGACCGCGGCGTGCAGCGGCAGCGGCGGCGGTGGTGGCGGCGGGGCCGCGACCGGCGGCGCCGCGGAGGGAGGGAAGGTCACCATCAGATGGTCGACCTGGGGCTCGGCCGAGGACGTCGCCCTCTTCAAGGGCTTCAACGACGACTTCATGAAGCGCCACCCGAACATCGTGCTGAAGATGGAGACCGTCCCCAAGTACGAGGACTACCACCCCAAGCTGCTGACCCAGCTCACCTCGAAGACCGCCCCCGACGTCTTCTTCGTCGGCGACGACAACGTGGGCAAGTTCGTCGCCGCCGGGGTGCTCGCCCCGCTCAACGACAAGCTCGCCGGCCCCGACAGCAAGAGCAAGCCGGAGGACTTCTTCGAGGGCATCTACGGCGGCGCCAGGAAGGACGGCCAGATCTACGGCGTCCCCAACGACACCAACCCCGAGGTCCTCTGGTACGGCAAGAAGGCCCTCAAGGACGCCGGCATCACCGAGGACCCCGCCGAGCTCAACGCCGCGGGCAAGTGGACCATGGCCAAGTACCTGGAGATGAACGCCAAGCTCAAGGCGGCGGGCAAGGCCGGGTCCATCTTCTGGAACTGGTACGGCTCCACCTACAGCGTCATCGGCGGCTTCGGCGGCAAGGTCTGGGACGGCGGGAAGTTCGTCGCCACCACCGACCCCAAGTCCCGCCAGGCCCTGGAGACCCTCGCCAAGGGCTACGCCGACAAGACCTTCCTTTCGGCCGACGTGCTGCCCGCGAGCAACGGCGCCAGCACCCAGTTCCTCAAGGGGACCGCGGGCTTCTACGCGGGCGGACGCTGGATGATCGACTCCCTGCGCAAGGGCGGTGACCTGCCCAACTACGACATCGTGCCGTTCCCGTCCGAGACGGGCCAGCCGATGCCCGGCGCGGTCGCCGCCTCCTACCTGTCGCTGAACAAGGACTCCGCCAACCCCAAGGAGGCCTTCACCTTCCTGAGCGAGTTCGTCAGCAAGGAGGGCCAGCTCCTGCGGCTCAAGGGCGGCGGCGCCGTACCGTCCGTGAAGGGGGCCGAGCAGGTCGTGCTCGAAGGCGACTACCCCGCGCACGCCCAGACCTTCCTCGACGTCCGCGACACCGGCTTCGCCAACTACCCGGAGGAGGTGGCGATCCCCGGCCTCACCAAGGACATCAACGACCACCTGCTGAAGGTCTGGACGGGCAAGGTCCCCTTCGAGCAGGGCATGACCGAGCTGCAGGCACTCGTCGACGGCAAGATCGGCTAGCGGTGGCAGGCGTCGTCACCGAGACGCGCTCCACCGCGAAACCCGGCTCCGCGCGCGCGGCGGCGCGCGTGCGGAGCCGGGACGGCTGGTGGGCCGCGTTCTTCCTCGCCCCGCAGGTCGTCGGCCTGCTCGCCTTCCTGGTCCTTCCCCTCGGCTTCGCCGTCGTGCTCGCCTTCATGAAGTGGGACGGGCTCGGCGAGAAGTCCTGGGTCGGCTTCGACAACTTCGCCGCGCAGCTGTCCGACCCCGCCTTCGGCACGGCCGTCTGGAACACCGTCGAACTCGCCTTCCTGACCGTCCCGTTCGGTCTCGGCCTCGCGCTGCTCATCGCCGTCGCGCTCAACCACGTCAGGGGCAAGACCCTCTACCGGGTCGTCTACTTCATGCCGGTCGTCACCAGCTCGGTGGCGGTCGCGGTGATGTGGCAGATCATCCTGGCCGGAGGCGACTACGGCGTGCTGAACAGGACCGTCCAGGACTGGTTCGGGATCACGCCGCCCGACTGGCTCGAAGACCCGAACTGGGTGATCGTCGCCATCGCGGTCGTGACCATCTGGTCCTCACTCGGCCTCAACGTGGTGATCTTCCTGGCCGGGCTGCAGACCATCCCGCCCTCGCTGACCGAGGCCGCCCGCATCGACGGGGCAGGGCCGATCAGGGTCTTCCGCTCGGTGACCCTGCCCATGATCTCCCCGACCCTCTTCTTCTCGACCGTGGTCGCGGTGATCAGCTCCTTCCAGGCGTTCGACCAGATCTACGTGCTGGTCGACCCCGACCACAACGACGGCGCCCGCACGATCGTCTACCAGGTCTACGACCTGGGCTTCAAACGGTTCGAGTTCGGGATGAGCAGCGCCGCCGCGCTGATCCTGCTCGCGCTGACGCTGCTGGTCACCCTCGTCCAGTTCGGAGTGCAGCGGCGCTTCGTCCACTACGACTCGTGAAAGGGGGACGTCCATGTCCGTGATCCCCACGGGTGTCTCCCTGCCCCGCCGCCTGGGCGGGATCGCCCTGCACGTCGCACTCGCCGTCGGCGGGCTCGTCATGCTGTTCCCGTTCGTCTGGATGCTGCTGACGTCGTTCAAGGGCACGCACCAGATGCTCAACTCGCCCCTGGACTGGCTGCCCAACCCCTGGCGGGCGCAGAACTACCCCGACGCCTTCGGCGCGCTGCCCTTCGCCCAGGCCTACTGGAACAGCTTCTACATCGCGGTCCTCAACGTGGCGCTGACCCTGCTGACCTCGGCGATGGCCGCCTACGCCTTCGCCAGGATCCGCTTCAGGGGCTCGGGGCTGCTGTTCGGGCTCTTCCTGGCGACCCAGATGGTGCCGGCGCAGGTGACGATCGTGCCGCTGTACCTGATGCTCTCCAAGCTCGGCTGGATCGACTCCCACCTGGCGCTGATCGTGCCCGGCTACGTCAACCCGTTCGCGGTCTTCCTGCTGCGCCAGTTCATCAGGGCGGTCCCGATCGAGCTTGAGGAGGCCGCCCGTCTCGACGGGGCGGGCCGCTGGACGATCTTCTGGCGGATCGTGCTGCCCAACGTCAGGCCCGGCATGGGCGCGCTCGGCATCATCGTCTTCCTCGCGAGCTGGAACAGCTTCTTCTTCCCGCTCATCTTCCTGAACTCGCCCGAGCTGGCCACCGTCCCGCTGCTGGTCAGCCAGTTCGCCGGACAGCACGGCGCGACCGAGTACGGGCTCACCCTCGCCGCCTCGGCCATCTCGGTCGTCCCGATGATGATCGCCTTCCTGATCGGCCAGCGGCGCATCCTCAACAGCATGGCCATGTCCGGCCTGGGAGGACGCTGATGACGTTCGAGCTACGCGACCTGGGGCGGACCCCCTTCACCGACCGGGGCTCCCGGCTGCTGGTGATGCCCGCCGACGACGGCTCCCTGTGGATCGCCCGCGCCGAGTACGAGACCCGGCTGGCGGACACGACCGTGCTGACCGGCCTGCGGCTGTTCTCCGGCGCCGTCGAACTGCCCGTACGGGGGGCCCACGCCGACCGGCTCACCTTCGAGGGCGGCGTCGAGCTGGTGTTCGCCGACGCGGAGACGCTGGTGCTGACCGGCTCCGGCGCACGGGCCGTCTGGGACGGCGGCGGGGGAGCGGTCGAGGGGACGCTGGTCCTGACCGGAGCCTCCACACTCGACGGCCCCACCCTGCTCGAACGGGCCGCGTCACGGTGGCGGGAGTGGTTCGGGCGGATGCCCGCCGTACCCGATGACCTGCGGGAACGGGCCGAACAGGCGTGGTGGACGCTCGGGGTGAACCTGCTGCCCATCGCTCAGGCGCGGGGCAGGCTGGGCGTCGTCCCCTCCAAGTTCGGCTACGTCGGCGTCTGGAACTGGGACGCCTGCTTCCACGCGGTCGGCCTGCGCCACGGCGCCCCCGAACTGGCCCGTGACCAGATCCGCATCCTGCTCGGTCACCAGCGCCCCGACGGGCTCGTCCCCGACGTGGTGCACGACCTGGGCGTGCTTGCCGAGACCACCGACCTGCCCCGCTCCGACCACGCCCGCCTGGCCCAGCACGTCGGTACGGCGGTCGGCGGGCCGGAGCCGGGTGAGGCCGGGCAGCCGATCGGCGGCGTCGTGCCGGTCACCAAACCACCGCTGCTTGCCTGGGCCGTCTGGAAGATCCACGAGGTGGCGCCTGACCCGGGCTTCCTCGCCGAGGTCTACGAGCCGATCGCCCGCTCCCACGAGTGGTGGCTGACCGTCTCCGACCCCGACGGGGACGGGCTGGCCGAGTATCTCCACCCCTACTCGTCCGGCCTGGACGACAGCCCGATCTGGGACCACGGCCCCAGGGCCGAACCCCCCGACCTCAACTCCTACCTCGCCCTGCAGGCGGACCGGCTCGGCGACATCGCCGAGGCGCTCGGCCGTACGGCGGAGGCGGCCGGGTGGCGGGAGCGGGCCGCCGGGCACGTCGAACTGCTCGTCGCCAGGCGCTGGAACGGCGAGCGCTTCACCACCCTGGCCAAGACCTCCCGGGAGGTCGAGGTGGCCTGCCGTACCCCGCTTGAGCTGATGCCGCTGTTCACCGGCCGCCTGCCCGAGGCGATCGCGGAGAGGCTCCTCGCCGACCTGCTCTCGCCGAGCTTCTGGGCCGAACGCCCGGTGCCGACGGTCGCCTTCGACGACCCGGACTTCGACCCCGACGCGATGTGGCGCGGGCCGGTGTGGCTCAACGTCAACCACCTGCTCGTCGAGGGGCTGCGCCGCTCCGGCTTCGCCGAGGCCGCCGACGAGCTGGCCGTACGGACGCTGCGGATGGTGAACGACGGCGGCGGCCTGTACGAGTACTGGAACCCCCTCACCGGCGGCCGGGCCTGCCGGGCCACCCAGGGCTTCGGCTGGTCCAGCGCCCTCTTCCTCGACCTGGCCACCACCCACGGCACCTCGGCGACGTGAAGGCCGCGGCTACTCCGGCAGGACGCCGGTCAGGAGGTCGTCGAGTCCAGCCTGGACGCCGTCAAGGGTGAGGTCTCGCCGGTAGGCGAGCAGGTTCGCGGCCAGCGGGGCGAGCAGGGCGTCGGCCAGGAAGGACGGGTCGCGGTCGGGCCGGGCGTCGGCGATCAGGATCGCCAGGTGGCGGTGGTAGGCGTGGTAGGCCCCGCCGAAGCGGGCGAACGGTCCGGTGGTCTCCGCCACGAGCAGCAGGTCGAGCTGGTCGACCGTACGGCGGGCCAGCGCGCGCAGGAAGGCGCGGATCCGTTCGGCGGCGGGCGCGCCGGGACCGAGCGGGGGCGGGCCGCTCAGATAGGTCGTCTGGAACTCCCGCTCCCGCCGGTCGATGAGCGCATGGGCGAGGCCGGACCTGTCGCCGAAGCGGCGGTAGAGCGTGCCGACGCCGACACCCGCCGCGGCGGCCACGTCCGCCATCGCCAGTGCCTCGACGCCCCGGGTCGCCACGATCTCCTCCGCGGCGGCGAGGATCTTCGCACGGTTGCGCGCCGCGTCCGCGCGCCTGTCGCCCGGCCGGTCACCCGTGACCGGCTCGCCCACGGCCGAGCCGCCCGCGGACGGGGTGTCCGCGGTTGAAGCATCCGCGGCCGGGGGATCCCCGGCTGGGGGGTCCGCTGCTTGAGGTCGTCGGCTCCGAGGCACCCCCCAACCCTATCGACTTGCGATCCGGAATCGATTCCGCCTAGTGTCTGAAACGGAATCAATTCCGTATTGAGGGGGCAACGTCATGCTCAACGGACGGGTGGCGCTCGTCACCGGAGGCAGCCGCGGCATCGGTGCGGCGATCGCACGCAGGCTGGCGGCCGAGGGCGCGGACGTCGCGATCACCTACGCCCGCGCCGGGGAGAAGGCGCGGGAGGTGGTGCGGGAGATCGAGGCGGCCGGTGGCCGGGGCCTCGCCGTACCCGCCGAGGCGACCGACGCGACGGCGCTGGCGGAGGCGGTCGAGCGCACCGTCTCCACACTGGGCGGGCTGGACATCCTGGTGAACAACGCCGGGATCGCCCCCTACGGCCCGATCGAGGACTTCACCCTGGAGGAGGTGGACCGGACGCTGGCCGTCCACGCGAGGGCGTCGTTCCTGCTGGCCCAGGCGGCGGTCCGGCACATGGGGGACGGCGGGCGGATCATCAGCATCGGCAGCAGCCTGGTCGAGCGGGTGACCTCGCCCGGCTGGACGCTGTACTCGATGAGCAAGTCCGCGCTCATCGGGTTCACCAAGGGACTGGCCCGTGACCTCGGGCCCCGGGGCATCACCGTCAACCTCGTCCACCCCGGCTCGACCGACACCGACATGAACCCGGCGGACGGGCCGGACGCGGAGGAGGAGCGCTCCTACACGGCGCTCGGCCGCTACTGCGACCCCGACGACATCGCCGCGACCGTGGCGCACCTGGCCGGGCCCGGCGCGCGCAACATCACCGGAACCTCCGTCACCGTGGACGCCGGGACCACGGCCTGACCGCGGTCCCGGCGACGGGCTACCTGGACCCGACCAGGGAGAAGGAGCCCTTGACGAGGGAGACCATCTGGGGGGCGACCCGCTCCTCGGGGAGGGCCTTCCTCTTGTCGTAGGCCAGCGCGGTGACGACGTAGGTCTTCCCCGAGGCCGAACGCCCGAGGTAGGCCAGGTCCAGCAGGCCGGGCTCCGAGCCGCCCTTGAACCAGACGGTCGGCCACTTCTTGGCGTCGAGGCCCAGGCCGTCGAAGCCGGACAGCGTCTCGTTCAGGGTCTTGGAGTTCAGCCTGCTCAGGCCCACGTAGGCGCGGCAGATGTCACGCGGGGAGCCGAACCACTCGATCGTGTCGACCTCGCGGGGCGTGGTCCACGGCTTCATGCCGGAGCCGTCCTGCTTGGCGACGACGTCACGCAGGTACTTCCGCTTCTTGGCGGTGCTGAGGCCCAGGTAGGTCCTGGCCTGCCGGGGGTGGTCGATCCCCTTGAGCAGGAAGAGCTCCCTGGTGGTCAGGAAGGGGATGTTCGGCTTGGGGTGGTCGGACCACTGGCGGACCTTGGCCTCGACGGCCCTGCGGCCGACGGTGTGGATGAGGATGTCGGCCGCGGTGTTGTCGCTGATCGAGATCATCAGCTTGGCGGCCTCGCGCACGGTGACCTTGCTGTTGTCCGGGCGCTCCCACAGGCCGCCCTCGCTGGGGCTCTTCCACTCCGGCTTGATCGTGAGCTCGGTGTCCCAGCTGAGCTTGCCGTCGCGGACCTTCTCGGCCACCGCGCCCAGCACGTAGAGCTTGAAGATCGAGCCGAGCGGCCTGGGCTTGTCCACGTTCACGCCGTGCACGACCTGGCACCGTCCCCGGGAGTCGATCTCGGCGGCGAGGAAGCCGACGTTCGGTGCGACCGAACGCATCCGGGCGTCCAGCTCCCGCCAGTTCTTCGGGCCGGGCGGCAGGGGCTGCGGCTGTTGGACCCGCAGGCTGTTGATCTTCCCGTCGTCGTCCACGGAGAGCGTGACGACGTAGTCCTCGCCGCCGAGCTTCGCCGTGCCGTACAGCGACGTGGGGTCGGCCTCGTTCAGGGTCTGCAGCGTCAGCCCCTTGAGTGCGGCGACGAACTTGTTGATCTCGTCGGGGGGGACCTCCTGCAGGAAGCCGGCCGCGAAGTGCTCCCGCAGCTCGCTCTCGGGCAGGGGGGTGCGGGACAGCGCGTCGAGGAGCCAGGTCAGCTGCCTGCCCGCCGGGGTGTCCGGGATCCGGGGGGCGGCGGCGACCGTCAGAGCGGTCTCGGAAAGGGTTACGGAAGAGGTGGCGGCCACGCTCTGCCCTCCGGCGGCCACGGTGCTCACCGGAACGACGGTCGCGGCGAGGGCGAGGGCGAGCATGCGCGTCGATCTGAACGGCGGTCTCACGAGGATCTCCTTGGTGGGAGGCGGGTTCTTCCGGCCGCACCCTCGGCGGCCTCGATTCGAAGGTAGGGACGGCGGGACCTGCGGGAACACCCGGCCGTCCTCCGTTTCCCGAGGTGAGGCAGACTGCATCGGATGTGTGGACAACCTCATGGACGGCGCCCCGTCCCGGGCGGCAGGCTGCGGTCATGACCCGTGTGATTCCGCCCGCCGCCCTCGCCGGGGCGATGGCCGCCGTGGCCGCGGGCGGCATCGTCGCCGGCGGGGTGCTGGAGACCGGCTTCCCCGTGCCGCTGAGCGTGTGGGCGTTCGTCGCCGTATGCCTGATCACGCCCACGGTCGGCTGGCTCATCGCGGCCAGACGGCCGGACAACGTCTACGGCTGGCTGCTGCTCGTCGCCGCCGACTGCCTGGGGCTCGGCGCGTTCGGGGCGGGCCTGCTGATCAGTGACCCCACGCTGCGGGGACCACTGGCCGTCGTCGCCGTCGTGCTGAGCTCGCTCTTCACCGTCTTCTACGGGCTGACCTGGGTCTTCGTCCCGCTGCTCTTCCCCGACGGCCGCCTGCCCTCACCCCGCTGGCGGGTCGGGGCGTGGATCGCGGCGGTGGCGATCACGGTCCACTGGGCGGGTCTTCTGCTGGGCGCGGACGCGGTCTACGAGTCCATTTTCGCCAGGGGCAACCCGATCGGTCTCAAGGGCACACCCGGCCTGGTCGCCGCCCTGGCGGGCGCGGTGGGGCAGGGGGTGGTCTACCTGGTCGCGCTGGCCGTGCTGGTCTCCCTGGTACTGCGCTGGTGGCGTGCCGACGTCGCGGGGCGCCGCGTGCTCCGCTGGATGATCGCCGGGCTCACGGGCACCCTGGGCGGGTTCCTGCTGATCACGTTCTTCGGGCCCAGCGATTACGGCGCCGGCCTGGGGCTGGGGTTGTTCACCTCCATCGCCGCGCTGCCCATCGTGATCACCATGACCGTGTTCAGGCACCAGCTCCTCGACATCAGGATCGGCATCAGGGGACACCGGATCTTCCTGGTCTTCGACCTCAGACCGACGGTCGACGAGCTGCTGACCGAACTCGGCCCGTCGCTTGAGGAGACCGAGCCGGTCGAGCAACTGGGCAGGCTGGCGGGGGCCGTACGGGCGGGGCTGGAGACCAGCTGGGCGGCCGTGGAGCTGGCGGACGGCACGCGGGTCGTCGCGGGCGAGGAGGACGGCGAGGCCGCGCTCACGGTTCCCGCCGGGCTCGGGCGCATCGTGTGCGGCCCGAAGACGGTGGGGCGGCTGACCTCGGAGGACCGCAGGCTGCTCGGGGCGCTGGCGGTGCCGGTCGGCCTGGCGATCCAGAGCGTGGGGCTGGCCGCCAGGCTGGTCAACGCCCAGGAGGCCGAGCGGCGGCGGATCGAGCGCAACATCCACGACGGGGTGCAGCAGCAGCTCGTCGCGCTGATCGCGGGCCTGGAGCTGGCGCGGGCGACGGGTGGGGACGCGCGGACCATGACCCTGCTGCGCGAGGAGGCCAGGCAGACCCTGACCGACCTGCGGGAGCTGGCGGCGGGCATCCATCCGTCCGTGCTCAGCCAGGGCGGGCTGGTCGAGGCGGTCGAGGAGCGCTGCTCACGGCTGCCGACGACCACCACGGTGATCGCGGACCCCGGGCTGCGCGCGCGCCGCTTCCCCGACGAGGTCGAGGGCGCGCTGTACTTCACGGTGAGCGAGTCCATCGCCAACGCGCTCAAACACGCCTCCGCCTCCAGGATCGAGGTACGGCTGTCGCTGGAGGAGGGGAGGCTGCAGGCCGTGGTCTCCGACGACGGCAGAGGGTTCGAACCGGCCACGGCGGACCGCGGGGGACTGGCCGCGCTCGCGGACCGGATGAACGCCCTCGGCGGTGGGCTGAGGCTGGCCAGCGCCCCGGGGGAGGGCACGGCGGTACGGGCCTGGGTGCCCGCCTGAGTTCTCCGGCCGAAGGCCCCGGCCGACGGTCTCAGCCGAAGACCTCGGGCGGCGGCACCGGCACGACCACCGGGTCGCCGTCACGCAACGGCCTCGCCCCGGCGACGAACCTGGTCAGCTCCTCCCCGGACAGGCAGCGGGCCACGGTCAGGCCGCTCGCGGCCCTGCGGGTCAGGTCGGCGTACGGCAGCGCGACGCGGGAGGCGGCGACGATGAGGTTGCCGAAACGCCGCCCCCGCATGATGCCGGGCTCACCGAGCAGGGCGACATGGCCGAAGGAACCGCCGATCGTGGCCAGCACCCTGCGCGCGAAGGCGAGCCCCTTGCCGTCGGCGACGTTGACGACCAGCGTCCCCGCGGGCCGCAGGACGCGCGCGACCTCGGCCATGTACTCGACGCTCGCCAGGTCGAGCGGCATCGTGGCGCCGCTGAACGCGTCGAGCACGAGCAGGTCGGCCGAGGCGTCGGGCAGGGCGGCGGTGGCCGTACGGCCGTCGAGGATCCTGACCTTGAGCCGGGGCACCGACTTGAGCCTGAGCTGGTCCCTGACCAGCTGGACCAGACCGGCGTCCGGCTCCACGACGATCTGCCGGGACCCGGGCCTGGTCGCCGCCACGTAGCGGGGCAGGGTGCACGCGCAACCTCCCACGTGCACGGCGTCGAGAGGTCCCTCGGGAAGCAGGTCGACCACGACGGCCATCAGCTGGACGTACTCGAAGTCGAGGTAGGTGGGGTCCTCCAGGTCGACGTAGGACTGGGGCACGCCCTCCTTGGAGACGACCCACCCCGAGGGCCTGTCCAGGTCCTCCAGCAGGTCGACCTCGCCGAAGCTCACCGGATAGCGGCCGGGCATCGGCCCCTCCGGTTTCCGCCTGATCACTTTTGCCCCACTTTCCACTTCTGTTCCTGTACAACCGAGAGGACACATCTGGGAGAAACCGTATGCGTACTCGACCGGTCCTCGTGCTCGTCGCCGTCGTGCTCATCATGATCGGCGCGGGCGTCTACGTGCTGCTGCGGCCGACCGGCGCGCAGGTGCGCGCCGTGGGCCCGGGGCCCGAGGAGACGGGCCGCGCCTACCTGGCCTCCTGGCAGGACGGCGACCTCAGCGAGATGGGCCGGATGGTCGTCTCGCCGCCCGCCGACTTCGCCCAGCGGCATCTGGACTTCGCCCAGGACCTGGACATCGAGTCGGTGAGACTCGTCCCGGGCACGCTGGTGCGCGGGGACGGCCTGCACGCGGAGTTACCCTTCCACGGCGTCAGGAAGGTCAGGAACCTCGGCGACTGGCCGTTCGAGTCGACGCTGCGGATGGTCCTGCGTGAGGGCCGCTGGAGGGTGGTGTGGCTGCCGGAGACGCTCCACCCGGCGCTGGCGGGCGGCGGCAGGATCGCCTTCAAGGAGATCCCCGCGCCGGAGACCGAACCGGTCACCGGTTCGGGGGCGCCGCTGCCGCAAGACAGCGGGGCGGAGGGCTACCGCGGGCTGTTCGGCGCGGGAGCCGAGGAGACCACCGGCTACGCCCTTGAGGCGACGGCGGCGGACGGGAGCAAGAGGGAACTGGCCGTCTTCCGGCCGCCGCACGTCAAAAAGCTCAGGACGAGCCTGTCCCGCCCCGTCCAGGCCGCCGCGGCGCGGGCGCTCGACGGTGTCGGCCACCCCGCCGCCATCGTCGCGGTACGGCCAGGCACCGGGGAGGTCCTGGCGGTGGCCGACCGGCTGGGCGAGGGCAACGGCGGGCAGAGCGCCTTCCGCGGACTGTATCCCCCCGGCCCCGCGTTCAAGGTGGTCACCGCGACCGCCCTGCTCTCCGAGGGGCTCACCCCGGCGACACGGGTCGGCTGCCCGCGGACCTACACGCCCCCCAAGGGCAGGATCTTCCGCAACGCCGCCGACCACCCGGCCTCGGAGGCGGTCACCCTGACGACGGCCTTCGCGCTGTCGTGCGACACGGCCTTCGTCGAGCAGGCGGCGGCCCACCTGCCCTCGAACGGCCGGGGCCTGGTGCGGGCGGCCGAGCTGTTCGGCTTCAACGCGGAGGTGCCCGGCCTCGGCGAGTCCTGTGGCAGGATCACGCCGCCCGGCGACGTCGACGAACTGGCCTCGGACGCCATCGGGCAGGGCTCGGTCGTGGCGAGCCCGCTGTGCATGGCGCTGGTCGCGGCGGCCGTACAGGACGGTTCCTGGCACGGGCCGGTGCTGGTCCCCAGCCGGTCGTCGCGGGTGCGGCAGGTCTCCCGGCGGGCCTCGTTACCGGAGGCCACGGTCACCGCCCTGCGGTCCATGATGCGGGCGGCCGTCGCCGACACCACCGGGACCTCCGACGGCGCCGTGTCCGCCGACGGAACCCGCGGCCTCCCTCCGGGTACGGCGGGCAAGGCGGGCACCGCGCGGGCGGCGGACGGGCGGGAACACGCCTGGTTCGTCGGCTACCGGGGCGACCTGGCCTTCGCCGTCCTCGTCGAGAACGGCGGGGAGGCGGCGGTCCCCGTCGCGGCCAGGTTCCTCAGAGCCCTGTGACGATGTCGGGCAGATCACAACCTACGGAGACGTAACCTACGCTAGCGTAGGTTCATGGTCACGACCACCGCCGAGGGCCTCGCTCTCCCCGGGGCCGCCAAGCCCCGCCTGCGGGGCTGGTTGCACGCCGGAGCCCTGCCCGTCTCCCTCATCGCCGGATTCGTTCTCGTCGCCCTGGGGCCGACCCTCCAGGCCCGGCTGGCGGCGGCCGTCTACGCCGTCACCTCCGGCCTGCTCTTCGGCGTCTCGGCCACCTACCACCGGAGCACCCTCTCCCCGCGCCTGGCCGGGGTGCTGCGCCGCCTCGACCACGCCAACATCTTCCTGATCATCGCGGGCACCCACACGCCCTTCGCGATGCTCGCCCTCGACGGCCCGGCCAGGACCGCGGTCCTGGCCGTGGTCTGGACGGGAGCCCTCGCGGGCGTGCTGTTCAAGGTGCTGTGGACCTCGGCCCCCCGCTGGCTGTCCACGGCGCTCTACATCGCCCTCGGCTGGACGGCCGCCCTCGTCCTCCCCCAGCTGCTCGCGGGCGCCGGGGCCGTCGCGGTCGCCCTCGTCCTGACCGGCGGCCTGCTCTACACCGCGGGCGGAGTCGTGTACGGCACACGCCGCCCCGACCCCTCGCCCCGCTGGTTCGGCTTCCACGAGGTCTTCCACGCCCTCACCGTCGCCGCCTACCTCGTGCAGTACGCCGCGGTCTTCCTGGTGGTCTACACGGCGGCGTAGGGTGCCGTACATGACGACGATCAAGGAGCTCGCGGCCGAGCGCTATGTCTCCGTGACGACCTTCAGGAGGAACGGGGCCGCGGTGCCCACCCCCGTGTGGGTCGCGCCGGACGGCGAGGGGCTGGTCGTCTGGACGGTCGCCTCCTCGGGCAAGGTCAGACGCCTGAACGCCGATCCGCGCGTCGTCCTGGCGGCCTGCGACGTGCGGGGCAACACGCGGGGCGAGCAGGTCGAGGGACGGGCCTCGGTGCTGCCCGCGGAGGAGACCGAGCGGGTGCGCCGGCTGATCCTGCGGAAGTACGGCCTGTTCGCCAGGGTCCTGATGATCGTCAGCAGGTTCCGCAGGGGCGAGCACGGCACGGTCGGTGTCCGGATCGTCGGCGAGGCCTGAACCGGTCACAAGAAGGCGACCGGTCCAGGCCACTGTTTGAGCCGCTGCTCAGGCCGTGGCACCGGCCAGGCGGCGCGCCGCGAGTTCGGCGTAGAGCGCGGCCCCGTCGGGCAGCACCGCGTCGTCGAACTCCGCGTCCGGGGCGTGGTTGTAGGCGGCCCGCTCCGGATCACGGTCGGCCGGGCACGCGCCGAGCGCGACGAACACCGAGGGGATCTGGTCGCAGACGTAGGAGAAGTCCTCGGAGCCGGTGAACGGGTTCGCCGCCTGCCGGAAGCGCTGCTCGCCGTAGACCTCCCTGACGGTCTCGGCGACGAAGCGGGCCTCGCCGGCGTCGTTGACCGTGACCGGATAGATCCCCTGGTAGTCGGCCTCGACGTCCAGCCCGTGGGCCGCGGCGATGCCCCTGACCAGGGTGACCGTCCGTTCCTGGAGCCGCTCCCGCGCGGACGGGGAGAACGACCTGATCGTCACCGCGAAGCGGGCCTCCTCGGGAATCACGTTGCTGACCGTGCCCGCGTGGAAGCTGCCGACGGTGACCACCACCGGGTCGAAGACGTCGAAGCTCCGCGTCACCATGGACTGCAGCGCCAGGACCATCTCGCACGCGGCGGGGACGGGGTCCTTGGCGCGGTGCGGCGTCGAGCCGTGACCGCCCGCGCCGCGCACGGTCACCGTCAGCTCGTCGATGGCCGACATCATCGGGCCACCCTTGGTGAGGAACGTCCCCTGCGGAAGCATCGCGCTGGTCACGTGCAGGGCGTAGGCCGCGACAGGACGTTCGCCCGCCGCGTCGAGCGTTCCCTCCTCGATCATGAGTTTGGCCCCGTCGTGCCCCTCCTCGCCGGGCTGGAACATGAAGACCACGTTCCCGGCGAGCCGGTCGCGCCCCGCGGACAGCAGGTGCGCGGCCCCGGCCAGCATGGTGGTGTGCAGGTCGTGACCGCAGGCGTGCATCCTGCCCTCGAACCGCGAGGCCGTCACCCCGCCCGCCCCGGGGCGTTCGGAGACCGGCAGGGCGTCCATGTCACCCCGCAGCAGGACGGTCGGGCCGGGAAGGGCTCCGCGCAGCACCGCGGTGACGGAGCTGAGCCGTTCGCCGAGCCGTACCTCCAGAGGGAGACCGGAGATCGCCTCCAGCACCTTCTCCTGGGTGCGCGGCAGGTCGAGGCCCAGCTCGGGCTCCCGGTGCAGGGAGTGCCTGAGGCGGACCAGCTCGTCCCGCATGTCGGCGGCGGATTCACGAAACGACATCGATCATTCCTTCTGGCGGCTCGACGAATTGATCGCACGATAACCCGATTTAACCGGCCGGTGGTCTCGTCTTGTCCTGTTGCCGGATAGGAATCCCCGAGGAACGGGGAGGTCACATGGAAGAGCTGGCACGCACCTGGTGGGTGTATCTGGTCCGTGGTGTCTGCGCGATCCTGTTCGGCGTGCTGGCGCTGATCTGGCCCGCCATCACCGTCCTCGCCCTGGTCGTCGTCTTCGGCGCCTACGCCATCGTGGACGGTGTCTTCGCCCTGTTCGGCGCGGGCAGGGGAGCGGGCCTCGGTTCCCGGGGATGGATGATCTTCTACGGCGTCGTCAGCATCCTGACGGGCGTCGCGGTCTTCGTCTGGCCGGGCATCACGGCCCTGGTCCTGCTGTTCTTCATCGCGGCCTGGGCCGTCGTCACCGGCGTCCTGGAGATCGTGGCGGGGATCAGGCTGCGCGGGACCGCGGCGAACGAATGGATGTTCGTCATCAGCGGCGCGCTCTCGGTGCTGTTCGGCGTCCTGCTGTTCATCCGGCCGGCTCCTGGCGCGCTGGCCCTCGTCTGGCTCATCGGCATCATGGCCATCCTGTACGGCATCGCCCTGGTGGCGCTGTCCTTCCGGATCAAGGGGCTCGCCTCCCGGTGGCGAGGGCCTTCGGGCACCCCTCGCGTCGTGTGATCCAGGACAATCTCCCGAAAAATCAGCTTCTCCGCGTAATGTCTCCATATAGAAGTGTCATTTACGGGGAATAATCCCTTCGAATCGCTATGGGGGAGACCTGTGGAGGGGACATGGACGTGCACGACCGCCTCGCTCGACATCTGCTCGTGGACGGCTACCGGCTGGTCCTCGACCTCGACCGGAGCAAGGGCTCCCGGCTCGTCGACGCCCGGACGGATCGCCGCTACCTGGACTTCTACACCTTCTTCGCCTCGGCGCCGCTGGGCCTGAACCCCTTCGACGACGACCCCGAGTTCCTGGCCCTGCTCGGCAGGATCGCCGCCAACAAACCCGCCAACTCCGACCTCTACACCGGCCACCTCGCCGACTTCGTCGAGACGTTCGACCGCGTGCTCGGCGACCCGGAACTCCCGCACCTGTTCTTCGTCGAAGGCGGGGCCCTGGCCGTGGAGAACGCGCTGAAGTGCGCCTTCGACTGGAAGAGCCGGCGCAACGAGGCGGCGGGCCGTCCCAGGAGCCTCGGCACCAGGGTGCTCCACCTCACCCGCGCCTTCCACGGCCGCAGCGGCTACACCCTCTCCCTGACCAACACCGACCCGGTCAAGACCGACCGCTTCCCGATGTTCGACTGGCCCAGGATCGAGGTGCCCGCCATCCACTTCGGGAACGTCGAGGCGGCCGAGACGCGGGCACTGGCCCAGGCGCGGGCCGCCTTCGAACGCCACCCGCACGACATCGCCTGCTTCATCGCCGAGCCCATCCAGGGCGAGGGCGGCGACAACCACATGCGCCCCGAGTTCCTGCAGGCCATGGAACGCATGTGCCACGAGTACGACGCCCTGTTCGTCATGGACGAGGTACAGACGGGCGCCGGGGTCACCGGGACCCCGTGGGCGCACCAGCAACTCGGCCTGCGCCCCGACATCGTGGCCTTCGCCAAGAAGATCCAGGTCGGCGGGATCATGGCCGGCCGCAGGGTCGACCAGGTGCCCGACAACGTGTTCCGCGTCAGCGGCCGGATCAACTCGACCTGGGGTGGCGGCCTGGTCGACATGGTCCGTTCCCGCAGGATGCTGGAGATCATCGAACGCGACGACCTGATCACCCGCGCGGGCGAACTCGGTCAGGACCTGCTCACCTCGCTGCAGAAGATCCAGGCCCGCTTCCCCGGCCTGGTCCGCAACGCCAGGGGTCGCGGCCTCATGTGCGCCTTCGACCTGCCGGACACCACCGCCCGCGACCGCCTGGTCGCCAGGCTCAGGCGCGAGGAGGGCGTGCTGGTCCTGCCCTGCGGCGACCAGTCGGTACGGCTGCGCCCCGCCCTCTCGGTGACCGCCGAGGAACTCGCCGAGGGCACGAACGCCCTCACCAGAGCCCTGGAGGCCTCCCAGGACCTTCGCCTCTCCGCGTGACGGTGTCTCTTTGCGACGCCTTCGGCGTCGCGGGCTTGGGCGCCCCGGGTCGGTGTCTTCCCTCGTCGTTCGTCCGCTGCGCTCCCTCACTCCTCAGTCCAGACACCGACGCGCCCAAGCCGAAACCCCTCACGCACGGCGCCGGAAAGCACAAGATCAAACCCTCACTCCGGGCGTCGAAAAGGTCGGACCGGCCCCTCGGCCCCAAGCGTGAGGAGTTTCGGCTTGGGCCTTACCGGTGCCGTGCGTGAGGAGTGTCCGGCTTGGGCGCGCCGACGCTTGGACTGAGGAGCGAAGGAGCGAAGCGGATGAGCGACGAGGGAAAGCGTCGGCTCAGGGCGCCCAAGCCCGCGACGCCGCCAGGCGTCGCAAAGAGACACAGCGCTGTCTAGTCCTGGGGGGTACGGCTGCGCCACAGTCCTATGGCCGTCATCCGGGAGTCGGCGCCGAGTTTGGCGTAGATCCGGTTGACGTGGTTCTTCACCGTCTTCTCGCTGAGGAACAGGTGCTGGGCGATCTGCGAGTTGGAGCAGCCGGTGGCGATCAGCTCCATGACCTCGGTCTCACGCCTGCTCAAGCTCGCCGCGACTGTGGGTTCGGCGTCGAACGGTGCGTCGTCGACTCTCATACGGCCTCCGTTGCAGCAACACGTTCAGGTCGCCGAAACCCCCCGTCTAACGGCGTAGCGATAGCAGCGAGCATAACCCGCGACATCCGTCTTTGGTGGACAAGTCCGGAGTGATGAAAAACGCAGAACGGCCGGTCCTTGGGGACCGGCCGTTCTCATGGGGTGAGCGAAGGGACTTGAACCCTCGACATCCAGGACCACAACCTGGCGCTCTGCCAACTGAGCTACGCCCACCATGTCTGCCGCAGCAGCACATGAAAAGTGTAGCGGTCTTTGGGAGTCGTTTCGCCCCTGGTTTTCGCGCGTCGCTCAGGTGGCGGTGGCCGAGATCGTCTCCGCGAGCTCACGGGCCGTCGCGGAGTCGGGTCCCGGCTGGGGCACGAAGACCGCCGCGCGGTAGTAACGCAGCTCGCGGATGCTCTCGGTGATGTCGGCCAGCGCGCGATGACCGCCCTGCTTCTCCGGCGAGGCGAAGTAGACGCGGGGGTACCACCGCCGGGCGAGCTCCTTGATCGAGGACACGTCGATCATCCGGTAGTGCAGGAACGTGTCGACGGCCGGCATGTCGCGCGAGATGAACGAACGGTCGGTGGCGATGGAGTTGCCGCACAGCGGGGCCCGCTTGGGCTCGGGGATGTGCCCCTTGATGTAGTCAAGGACCATGGCCTCCGCCTCGGCCAGCGTGACGCCCGTGCTCAGCGTCTCCAGCAGACCCGAGGCGGTGTGCATCTCACGGACGATCTGCGACATCTGCTCCAGAGCCTCGGGCGGAGGCTTGATGACCACGTCAACGCCCTCGTCGAGCTGGTTCAGCTCACCGTCCGTGACCACACAGGCCACCTCGATCAGCGCGTCTCGGCCGAGGTCGAGCCCGGTCATCTCACAGTCGATCCAGACCAGCAGGTCACTCATAGCCTTCAGGGTAGTACTCCCGTCAGGAGACCTTGAGCGACTTGACCACCCGGTCGGCGAGGGAAGTGTCCAGATTGTCGGGGATGGAAAGGTACATAAGCGCGGGCCTCCTGCCCTCGCCCCGGTCCACGATCACGAAGGCGGCCCGTTCCTTCTTCCACTTCCAGCCGTTGGCCTTGGACTGGGCGGAGAAGTCGAGGTCGAACATGAACAGCCAGCCGTCCCGGCCGCTCACCTTGATCGCCTCGTCCTTGACGACCTTCCGATCGTGTTCGGGGCTGTAGTAGGCCGCCTCGGTCGCGTGCAGCAGTGTCGCGGCGATCCCGCGCATGCTGGGGACCCCGTCATAGCCGTATTTGTCGGGGAGCTCACCGGTGAGGATGTTGCCGAGCCACCTGCCGCCCTTGCCGTCGTAGTCGTCCTGGGCGACCGCCAGGGTCCCGCTGTTCCAGGTGAAACCGAGCGGGTCGGTGCCCGCGTTCGCGGGGATCTGCCAGGGGGAGCCGGGGAAGGCGTAGGACATGCCGCTCACCGGGTCCTGGATGCGCCCGTTCTGCGGCCGGGGGAAATCGGACGCCTCCGGCGCGGGAGTCTCCTGCGGAGGCTCGGTGGTCTCGGGCTCGGTCGGGAAGGGGGTGGGCTCCTGCGTGGGTACGGCGGGCGGCAGGGTCGGGTCGTCCGCGGTCGGCCTGGATGTGGGGTTCGCCAGGAACATGACCGCGGCCACGACGACGGCCACCAGGATCACGACTCCGCCGCCTCCGAGGATCCAGGGCCACGGGCTGCTCTTACGCGGAGTGGTCCCCGGCGGGAGGCTGTACCCCCCGGCGGGCAGCTGCATCGTGTTACCGCCCCCGGGCCCGCCGCCCCAGGAGGGCTGCCCCTGCGGTGCCTGGCTCTGCGCCCCGTTCCACTGCGCGGTCTGGCCCACCCCCTCAGGGGGTCCCGAGGGGGGTGAGAAGGAGGGCGTCTGGCCGGACGGCGCCGCGAAGGGGCTGGTCTGCGGCCCGGTGGGCCCGGCCGCGGGACCGGTGGGCCCGCCGGGAACGGGGGGACCGGCAGGCGGTCCGGCGGGCTGGGCGGGGGACTGGGCGGGCTGAGGGGCGGGTTGGGCCGGAGGCTGGGCGGCGGCGCCGGTCTGCGGGTGCGTGGGCTGGGGGAACGGGCCGGTCTGCCCCGTCGGCTGGGCGAGGGGCGCGGCCTGCCCCTGGGGAGAGGTGTCCCTGGGGTGCGTGGCGTCGGTCCACTGGTTGCCGTCCCACCACCGCAACAGCGGTGAACCGTAGGGGTCGGGGTACCAGCCGGCAGGGGTCTGCGTGGTCATGGCCGTCAGAGTAGTAAGAACCGGTTAGCAGTGCATTGCGGTGGCTTGGGAGGCTTAGGGGCACTTGTAGGTGAAACTTGCCTTGTCCTGAACCTTCTGCCCCCCGGCCAGCGGGGAGAGCAGCCGCAGCGTCGCCGTTCCACGGAAGCGGCCCTCGCCCTTGACCGTCCACTCCAGGCTCACCTCGTGCGAGGCCGCCCCGGAGGGAACGGTGTCGGTCTGCTCGATCGGGGTCTTGCGGTCGCTGCGCCGCCACTCGTAGCGGATCTCCCCGCCGGAGCCGTTCGTGGCGAAGACACCCGTGATCCTGACCGTCGCGTCGCACGCCTGCTGCTTCTTCGGCGCGCTCACCTCTACGCCGGTGACCGCGAGCGGGGTCGCCGAACCGCGCAGCAGCCAGACCGCCAGGACACCGACGACCATCAGCGCGAGGACCACGGTGGCCAGCGCCGTACGGCGGCGCCTGCGTCTGGCGGCGGTCCCGAGCGCCCGCAACCCGTCGGAGGGCTGTTCGGTCCGTTGCCGGTTACGGCCCGCCCGCCAGATCTGCGCCGCCGTGGTCTCCGGCGGCACGCCGGGACCGAAGCGCATGACGACGTTCTCCTGGGCGGCGGTCGGCACGTCGGCCCGCAGCAGCGTGACGACCTCGCCCTCGTCGGGGACGGGCATCGGCGGAACGTTCGCGGGTAGGAGGCCGGGGGCGGGGCGCAGCCGTACGGCCTGGGCGAGACCGTTCCTGGTCAGAGAGCCCGCGGGCAGCGTGTCCTGCCCGGAGAGCAGCACGTCACGGGCCCGGCCGAGCCCGTCCGCGTCGGCGACGGCCGCGGCCCGCTCGAACAGGGCGGCGGCTCCGGGGTCGGCGGCGGCCCAGTTCGCGGCCAGGCCACGGGCGAGCGCGGCCCAGGCGGCCGCGTCACGGCCGGGGTGGGCCGGGCGCCCGTGCAGCGCGTCGGCCAGCCCCCGTTCGGCGAGCAGGGCGGACCCGTCGGCGGAGATCACCACGGTGTCCGGGTGCAGCGCCCCGTGGGCGAGCCCCGCGGCGTGCAGGGCGAGCAGGGTCCGCGCGGTCTCCAGCAGCACGACGGCCGCCTCACCCGCACCGGGACCAGGAGCGCCTGCGGGCGCGACGAGCAGGTCGGCGAGGGTGGGGCTGACCGGCTCGCCGGTGAGCAGCCAGATCTCCCGCCCGGCCGAGACCAGGTCGGTGACCGGGACCAGCCCGGTCAGGCCCGCCTGGATCAGCGCGCGTTCGGCGAGCACCGCGGCGACCAGCCGTTCCCGCGCCGCCGGGTCCGAGGTGAAACGCGGGTCGAGCCTGAGCGCGCCCGCCTGCCGTCCGCCGGGCGCGGTCGCCGACGACCACGTTCCCGGTTCACCGGTACGGCTCTCGCCGGTCAGCAGGAACCCTGCGACGTTCCCCCGTTCGATGTCCATGACCTGTTCCGCCGTTCTCTAGCGCCCGCGCCGCCTCCGGTGGCGACCGGCCATCCCGCGCCTCACCGCCAGTGTGATGGGCACGGTGCCGCTCGTCACCAGGCCGAACGCCAGCAGCGTCACCGGGGAGGTCTCGGGAGGCGTCGGAGACGCGCTCAGGCTCGGAGGCGTCCCCCCGTCTGTCGAGGTCTCCGTCGGCGACGGGCTGCTCGGCGTCGGGGTCGGAGTCCTGGTGGGCCTGGGGGACGGCGACGACGGGGAGGCCGTCTTGGTCGGCGTGGGGGTCGGCGTCGGGGACTTGGACGGGGCCTTGGTCGGAGTGTCCGAGGTGTCGATGGAGGAGGTCTCCTCCTCCTCGGAGGCGGTCGGCGTGGGCTTCGGAGCCGGGCTCTTGGTCGGCTTCCTGGTACGGGTCGCCGACGGCTTCGGCGTGGGTTTGGGCGACTTGGACGGGACGGCCGCCTGGGTCGGCTGGACCGGTGGGGGAGGCGCGGCGGTCGTCGCGGCCGGAGTCGGAGTGGGGGCGGGGCTTGAGGCCTTGTGCGTGGGTTTCTTCGACGGCGTCGGAGTGGGGTCGTCGGGCTGGTTCTCGGGAAGCAGCGACTCGTCCGTCTCGGGGGGTGCCGAGTAGACCAGGCTCTGCGGCGTGATCGCGGTGCTGCTCGCGGAGTTGACCAGCACGGCGGTCACCCCGCCGATCACCGCGACGCACCCGACGCCGACCAGGATCTTGACGCCCATCTTGCCCAGGGACGACGACGCCCTGCGGCGCGCGCCGCCGCTTCTGAGGTTCGTCTCGGCGACGGAGGAGGAACCGGTGCCGGTCTTGGGGGCCTCGACAGGGAACAGGGCGGGCAGGAGCGCGGCGAGACCGGCCAGGCGGCGGCGCCCCTTCTCCTGCCAGTCGCTCCCGTAGGCGTCGGCGGCGACGGCCTCCAGTTCGGTGATGAAGGCGGCGGCGGTCGGCGGCCGGTCCGCGGGGTGCTTGGCGAGTCCCCGCTCGACCAGGCCCTGCAGCGCGGGCGGCACCTCCTCGATCGGCGGCGGCGTGACCTGGTGCTGCCTGGCCAGCGCGGCGACGTTCGACGCCCGGAACGGCCGGGCGCCCGTCAGGCACTCGAAGAACACGGCCGTCGCGGCGTAGACGTCGGTCGAGGGGCCGGAGGGTGAGCCCGTCCACTGTTCGGGGGCCATGTAGGGAGGCGTGCCCGCGGGGGTGTCCCCGTCGCCCGAGCGGATCGCGATGCCGAAGTCGACGAGCTTGCTCGTCCCGTCCGCCTCGACCATCACGTTTTCCGGCTTGAAGTCGCGGTGCACGACGCCCGCCATGTGCGCGGTCGACAGGCCGAGGAGGGCTCCCTTGAGCACGACCAGCGCCGCCTCAGGACCGGTCGGCCCCTCCGAGCGCAGGATCGCCCGCAGCGGGACGCCGTTGACCAGCTCCATGACGATGGCGGCGCCCTCACCGGTCTCCACGTAGTCGTAGAGCCGTACGGCGTGCGGGCTGTCCAGGGTGTTGAGCACCCTGGCCTCGTGCCGGAAACGCGCGACGAACCCGACGTCACCCCTGAGTTCGTCGGACAGGTACTTGATCGCGACCTGCATGCCGTCGACCTCGTGCCGCGCCATCACCACGCGTCCGCCGGCACCGGCTCCCAGCTCGCGTATCTCGGTGTATCCGGGGACTCGCCAGCCTGATGACGTGCCGTACATGCGGTCTCCTCAGTTGCTTGGGCCCCCACCCACAACAGGCGAACCGTAGCTTAGCCGGAGATCGCGAAAATTTACTCATGAATCACAAATCAGTCTCGGAAGGCTGGGAGACCCGGTAGGTCGCGGCGAACGGCCCCCGTTCGCCCGCCTTCCTACCGTCCCGGCGCGGGCCGGGAGGAGACATGCTCGGGCACCTCGACCTCGGACGTCATGGCCGGATCGGTCTCCGGCGCGCCCCACGACAGGCGCAGCGGCAGCACCCCGGCCCAGACCGGCAGCGCGTAGTCCTCGGGCTCGTCGCTCGGCGGGCCCTGCCGTACCTTGACCGACGCCTCGGTCAGGGAGAGGGCCACCACGGCGGTCGCGGCGAGCTCCTTCCTGGTCGGCGTGCGAGCCGCGTCCCACTGGCCGGGGGCGAGCTGCTCGGTGATCGCGCGCAGGCCCGCGAGGCGCTCGTCCTCGTCGAGCACGAGACGCGGGCGGCCGTAGATCATCGCGGACCGGTAGTTCATCGAGTGGTTGAAGACCGACCTGGCCAGCACCACGCCGTCCACGTGCGTCACCGTCACACAGACCTCGCCGGTGCCGCGCAGGGAGACCGAACCGGTCGAGCCGTGCAGGTAGAGGGTGTCGCCGACGCGCCCGTAGCCGGTCGGCACCACCCGGGGAGCTCCGTCGACCACGACCCCCAGGTGACAGATGAGCCCGGCGTCGAGCACGGCGTAGAGATCATCGCGGGAGGTGCGGCCCCGCTCCTTGGAACGGTTGAGCGTGGTGCGTGAGGTCGTGGAGAGCATGACCCCTACCCTAGGAAGAAGTGGATATCGAAACCACGTCCACTTCGTGTCGCCTCTGGGAGACCACTTTGCCGCGCATCCCCGTTGACCTGCCCCTGTCGGTTGACCGCCAGGCTCCCGCCGCACTCATGACCCAGCTCGGCGACCTGCTGCGCACCGCGATGCGCGACGGCACGCTCAAGTCCGGGGAGCGGCTGCCCTCCTCCCGGGCCCTGGCCCGCCAGCTCTCGGTCAGCAGGACCGTCGTGACCGAGGCCTACCAGCAGCTCTACGCGGAGGGCTGGCTCGAAGGCCGCCACGGCTCCGGAACCTACGTGGTCGACCTGGCCCCGCGCGAGCCGGAGGTCCCGGTGGACCCCTCGCCCGTCTCCGCCCCCACGCGGGAGGCCCCCGCCGGGCCCGTGATCGACCTGCGCCCGGGCAAGCCGTGGGTGCGTGACTACGACCGGGCGGCCTGGCGCAGGGCGTGGCGCGCCGCCGCCGACCTGCCGCCGGGGAGCAACCCCGACCCGTACGGCCTGCCCAGGCTCCGCCGGGCGCTGGCCGAGCATCTGCGCAGGACCAGGGCGGTCGCGGCCGGTCCCGAGAACGTCATGGTCACCCGGGGGACGGGCAACGGCCTCGACCTCGTCGCGGCGACCCTGCTGCGGCCCGGCGACCGGGCGGGCGTCGAGGACCCCGGCTACCGGGTCGCCAGGAACGTCTTCGCCGCGCGGGGCGCCGACGTCGTGTCGTGCCCGGTCGACGAGGACGGCGTCATCGTCGAGGCCCTCCCCGACGACCTGCGCGTGCTGTACACCACCCCGGCCCACCAGTACCCCCTCGGCGGTCGTCTGCCCGTCCCGCGCAGGGAACGCCTGCTCGCCTGGGCCCGCCGTACCGGGACGGTCGTGGTCGAGGACGACTACGACGCCGAGTTCCGCTACGACGTCGCCCCGCTGCCCGCCCTGTACGGCCTCGGACCGGAGCGGGTCGTGCTGCTCGGCACGCTGTCGAAGTCCCTGGCCCCCGACGTCGGCGTCGGCTGGCTGGTCGCCTCGCCGGGCCTGCTCGCGGCGGTCGCCGAGGTCCGGGCCGACCTGGGAGACCGCACCAGCGGCCCGACCCAGCAGGCGATGGCCGTGCTGCTCGAACGCGGAGACCTCGACAGGCACCTGCGCCGGATGCGGCTCGAATACGCCCGCCGCCGGGCGGAGGTCGTCGCCGGCCTCGGCACGCTGGTGACGGGCGACACCGCGGGGCTGCACGTCATGGTCGGGCTGCCCGAGCACGTGGTCGGGCCGCTGGTCGCCGCCGCGGCCGAGCGCGGGGTCCTGCTCAAGGGGATGAACCGCGACGACCACGGCGCCGCCGACAGGCACGGTCTGGTGATCGGCTACGGCTCCGCCTCGCTGCCCGAGGTCAGGCGGGGGGTAGCGGTGATCGCGGAGCTGATCGGGGAGCTGCGGCTCGCGGAGGAGGGGGCGGCGCCGGAGCGAGTTCCCTGACCACGGGCAGCGCGCGGCGGGCCTGGAGCGGATCGACGGGCAGCGCGTGCCGCCCCCACCACCGCGCGACCCCCGGATCGTCGGAGGGCTCCACGAGGCCGGGCAGATAGTCGTCGTAGGGCGGGTCGTAGAGGTAGCCGGTGGCCACCCCGCGCCGCTCCAGCGCCGCGATGGCCGCGTCCCGGTCGGCGACCAGCAGCGGCACCCGGAACAGCGGCTGGTCGAGGTGGGCGAGCACGCCCGCGGCGACCGTGGGCAACTCGGCGAGCGCGCGCACCCCGGCGATCCGCCGGGCCCGCTGCCCGGGCAGCCCGCGCAGCCGTCTCACCTGGTAGCGACGGGAGAGCGGCCCCCGTCTGGTCCGGTAGTCGTGCAGGTCGGCCCTGACCCAGGAGTCGAACGGCGGCAGGTCGGGCACCCGCTTCATGGCCTCGGCGAGTTCCTCCGGGCGCGTGGCGATCCGCAGGCCCTCGCGCTTCTCCTCCAGGCCGAGCGCGCGCATCGCCCACAGCGCGGGCCTGACCAGGCCGAGCCGGACCGTCGAGTGCCTGGCGGCCGAGGTCAGCACCGACCGCGCCTCGGCCACCGGCCGGTACGGCCGCAGCAGCAGGTCACGGGCGATCTCAAGGGGACGCAGGTCGGCCTCGTCCTCGACCGCGATCACCCCGCCGGAACCCGCCCCCGCGTGCTTGGACATGCTGAAGACCCCGGCCACCCCGAACGTGCCGAGTGGCCTGCCCCCGACCGTCGTCTCCATGGCGTGGGCGACGTCCTCGATCAGCGTCTTGCCCGCGAACGCGGCCACCCGGTCGGGCAGGCCGTACAGGTTGGTGGTCAGCACGGCGTCGACGGTGCCGAGATCGACGGAGCCGACGTCGATGTTGCCGTCACTCGGTGAGAGCGGCGCGATGACGGGACGCAGCCCGGCGGCCAGCACCAGGAAGAGGATCTCGTCGGCGGAGATCGGCGACATCAGCAGCCGCTGCCCGGGAAGGCACCAGTGCCGCAGCGCGAGATAGAGGCCGAGCCGGTTGGACGGTACGGCTAAGCAGTGACGCCCCGTTCGCGTGGCCACCAGGCCCTCGGGGGTCACCGGGCGCTCACGACGACAAGGAGGTGCGCAGGCGGCCGAAGGTCTTCAGCGCCCGGTCGGCCGTGGTCCGCAGGACCGGGTTGGCCAGGACGGTTCCCCGTGCCTTACGGACCGGCACGCTGAGCGCCCAGTGGATGCCCGCCCCGGCGCTCGGCCTGGCGATGCGGCCCTCCATCACTTCGTACTCCCCGTTCTTGAGCTTCTCCTTGTACTCCTTCTCGCCGCGTCCCAGGTCGATGACCTCGATGCCCGCGGCGGCCGCCTTCTCCGCCATGGCGAGGTGGTGGATCAGGCCGGGGGAGTACTTGGCGTAGGCGATGTCGTAGGCGGGGAACCAGCCCGCGAGGGTGGTGGCGGTGCGCAGGCCGAAGTGGCCCGCGACCGGCTGTCCGTCGACCCGTAGCACGTCGAAGACCCCCCCGAAGCGTTCGGTGTCGGTGGCGAGCAGCCGTTCGACCAGCTTGACGATCCACGGCCGGGCGAAACGGTCGGTCCTGCCGGTGCGGCGGTACTGGTCGGTCTTCCAGCCGAGCAGCGTCCGCAGCGCCGCACGGTCGGTCGTGGCGTAGTCGTGTTGGATCGCTCCATGGTCCCGTTGAAGCTTACGCGCCTTGTAGGCCGTGGAGCGGTAGGTCTTGCCCGAGTCGCGTTTCACCGTCTCGACGTAGGAGTCGTAGCCGTCGCGCAGGTCGATGATCGGTGACGGGTGACGGGTGTGCCGTCCGGACAGCAGCGGCTGCCCGGCCACCAGGTGGTCGAACTCGAAGACCCCCAGGCCGCATGACCTGATCAGCTCTCGTGGGTCGAGTTCGAGGTCCTTGACGTGGACCAGCCCCTGGGCGTCGGTCAGCCCCGCGGCGACCGGTTTGCCGATGCCCATCGCGTGGCGCTCGAAGGGGAGGAAGCCGACCGTCTCCCGGCCATCCTGCAGGACCGCCACCCGGACCTGTTCCTGCAGCTCGCCGACGATGATCGTGAACTCGGGGGACAGGAAGGGGCTGTCGAAGGCGGGGTCCGCGTCCTGAAGGGTCCGCCATCGCTCGATGTCGGACTCCGCCAGTTCGCGAGGATGAACGATAGAGACGTGCATGGGCTCCTACTGGGGTTGCGACTTCCCCGATGCGCCTTCGGGCATGAATGCGCACAGGATATGCGTACTCACAGCGTGCGGCACGGTGCGTAATGTAGCGGTAAAGGATCGGGTCGTAGGTGGTTTTCCCAGGGTTCTCCCAGGATGTAACGTTCCGAGGCTCCATGGGAGAAGGCGCTCCGTACCACCCGTGATGATCACCGTGGGTTACCGGTCAGGTGCCAATCTGCGATAGAAGTTTCAAGTGTTCTGCAAGTCGCGTGGATAGCCTGACGATGCGGCCGATAACGCTTGGCTGTGAGCCGCGTCCTCTCACGGTCACGTCCGCCGTCGCTGTGGAACGCTTCATTGGACCGTGCCCAGGATCGAGGACGAGCGGTGATACCGACTGACGGACCGCGCCGGCGGATTCCGAACTGGCTGATCGCGACGGGAGCGGGAGTCGTCGCTCTCGCGCTCCTGGTCGGGATCGTCGTCATGTCGACAGGGCACGGCAAGCCGAGAGGGCGGGCCGTCGCGATCCCGCCCCCGCAGCCCGCGCCCGCCGTCGAGCAGCCCCCGGACTTCGGCGCCTGGCCTCGCTGGGGCGTCACCCACACCGAGTTCAGCGGCGACGCGGAGCGGGAGGAGGTCACCGAGACGGCCTCGCACCTCCTGGCCCGGGTCCCGCTGGTGCAGAACCAGCACATCATGGGCTGGGGCGCGGACAACCCCGAGCCCGTACGCGGCAAGTACGACTTCCGCAACCTCGACCGCCGGGTGCAGTTCATGGGCCGCTCACAGGCCCTGCCCGTCATCACCCTGTGCTGCGCCCCCGACTGGATGAAGGGCGGCACCGACGGGCGTACCGACTGGAACACCCTGGAGTCGCCGCCGAACCGCGAGAACTTCGACGACTTCGCCAAGCTCGCCGCCACGGTCGCCAGGCGTTACCCCACCGTCGAGCACTTCATGGTGTGGAACGAGTTCAAGGGATTCTGGAACTCGGCCACCAACCGCTGGGACGCCGAGGCCTACACCGAGCTGTACAACAAGGTCTACACGGCGCTGAAGGAGGTGAACGCCGACATCAAGGTCGGCGGTCCCTACATCCCGATCGTCAGCGACAAGAACGGCCGGGGCTCCGAACTCCAGGGTCCCTGGGGCGTGGTCGACCAGCGCGACCTCGACGCCGTCGAGTACTGGATCCGCAACAAGAAGGGCGCCGACTTCATCGTGGTCGACGGCGCCTCCATGACCAGGGACGCCGGGGCCCACCCCGACGACTTCGGCGCACTCGCCAAGTTCGGCGCCGTCACCACCTGGCTCAAACAGAGGAGCGGCGGCCTGCCGGTCTGGTGGGCCGAATGGTACGTCGCGCCGGACAACGCCGACTGGACGGAGGAGCGCAGAACCGCCGTGCAGACCGTCGCCATGATGGAGTTCGCCACCAGCGGCGCGTCCACCGCCCTCTACTGGAATCCGCAACGCAAACCGGGCGAGGACTGCCCCGGCTGCCTGTGGCGTCCGGGCACGGGGGAGGAGCTGCCGATGGCGGGGGTGCTGAGCGGGTTCACCAAGTGGTTCCCCGAGGGCGTCCCCCTGGTACCGCTCACCTCGGCCAATCCCGCGGTGCGGGTGCTGGCCCAGGAACGCCAGTTCGTGATGGTCAACACCACCGACGCCGCCGCGACCACGACGATCGACGGCAAACAGTTCGAGCTGGAACCGTACGAGGTCAGGTGGAGCGGGCGGGATGGAGCCTGACGGCGGGTCTGCGCCAGTTGGTGAACCAGCGCAGCAGCCATTCGACGGGACCGTACCGGTGGCTGCGCAGCCACATCCCGCTGGCGGCCGCCTGGAACGCGAAGATCGCCACGGCGATCGAGGAGACGGCGAGCGGGCTGAGCCGGTCGATCAGGGCGAACCCGTAGCCGGTGAAGATCAGCGAGCAGATCAGCGACTGGCTCAGATAGTTGGTCAGCGCCGTCCGACCCGGCGGCACCAGCACGGAGGTCAGGCGCGGGGCACGGGGAAACACCCGCAGCAGGGTCGCGACGTACGCCGCGGCCAGCAGCGGCGCGGTGATCAGGTCGACCGCCTGGCCGAGCATGTGGTGGACGCTCGTGCCGCCCGACCAGGTCGAGTGCGCGTAGAAGATCGCCCCCAGGATGCCGACCGGGAATCCCACCCACTGGATCTGGCGCAGTGTGGCGGTGTGCCGATCGGAGTCGGCGAGCAGCCGCCGCTTGCCGACGGCCAGCCCCACCAGGCAGGCGGCGAGCACCGCGGGCCCCTGGAAGAGCACCCGGAGCACCACGATCCTGCCGAGCTTGTGCAGGTGATCCGAGATGATCATGGGCACCGAGCTCTGCAGGGCCGCGTCCGACTTGGCCGCCTGCGCGGCACCCCCGGCCACGGTGCCCGAGAGGTCCGTCCCCAGCAGCGCGAGCCCGGCCATCAGGACGAACCCCGTCGCGAGCAGCAGGGTCAGCGCCACCGCGAAGAGCACCGCGGTCCGCGGCCTGATCCTCCGTACGGCCAGCAGCACCAGCCCCACCACCGCGTAGGTGGCCAGGATGTCCCCGGGGAACAGCAGTACGGCGTGGGCCAGGCCGAGCAGGAACAGCCCGGTCAGACGGCGCAGGAAACGCGGCACGAAGGCGGTCCCCGAGGCCGCGGCCGAGTCGAGCTGAAGGGTGAAGCTGTAGCCGAACAGGAACGAGAACAGCAGATAGAACTTGTTCTCGAAGAACACCGTGACGACCCAGCGCACCTCCCAGTCGAGCGGCGCGGAGAAGGCCGGTTCGGCCAGGCCCGCCATACGGTACCCCGAGGCCAGGTAGGCGATGTTGACGACCACGATGCCGAACAGCGCGAACCCGCGCAGGGCGTCCACGGCCGCGATCCTGCGATCCTGGACGGCCATGGTCATGGCCACGACAGGTTTCACCAGGCGATGATGCTCTCCCATGACCATCGAACCGTCCTTCAACGTGCCGCGCGCGTCACGCGCCCCCGGCGATAGTTGGTCGATATACCGGGGGACCCCGGAGGCTCACGCCTATTGGATCTGGTTGAACCCGATGACGATGAAGCGTTCGACAATCACCGCGACCGCCAGCAGGAATGCGGGAACCGCGACAAACAGGATGCGTCGTCCCCTCTTCGAAACACGGCCGGGATCGCGCAGCTTTTGCATCTCATAGACAAACAGTGCAATCCAGGTGACTCCGAGGGCACCGAGGCCGATCGGGGTCATAGGGGACCCACGGTCGCCGAAGCCCGTAAGAGGACGTGGCTGGGGGATCTCGGCGTTCTTCGGATACGTCTTCAGCGTGTACACGGCGGCGTCGGGGCTGTCGAAGACCCGCTTGAGCTCCGGTGACGCGTCGAGGGCGGCCCGGAAACGCTTGCTCCAGTCGGTCGGGAAACCATGGTTGAGCTGCAGGTAGGCGGCCTGGCCACGGCTCGCGACCAGGTAGGTGTTCGGTGGGGAGACACGGAACTTGTCGATCACGGAGGACAGCTGCTCCGGGTTCTTGTCCACGAGCACCTGCTGATACTCGATCTTGTCGAAGTCGCGCTCGCCCCATGGGATGGTCGGCGTGACCTCGGGCCCGATGATCGGGACCAGGAACAGCACCCTGCCGCTGGGCTTGTCGTGCCCGTAGACGTAGTGCATCGCCTGGACCTCGTCGCTGGAGACCCGCTCGAACTGCTCGTTGCCGTAGCGGGCGATCAGGAAGGACATCGACAGCGCCATCGCGCACGCGGCGGCGAGCAGCAGTGAGATCCTGCGGGTCAGCAACGGGTCGAGCCTGATGACGCGTCTGCGGGCCGGAACCGCCTCCTCGGGGGCGTCGGCCGTACCGGCGGGCAGGTTCGGGAAGAAGGCGTAGGCGGCGAGGATGCACGCCCCGGGCAGCGCGAACAGGTAGATGCGCAGACCGATCTCGCCGCCGTAGCTCTGCAGCGCGAGGGCGAGCACCGGAACGCACAGCAGGAGCAGGGCGGCCCGGTCGCCGACCCCCCGGCGCAGACGGCGCAGCAGGCCGACCGCGGCCAGCAGCAGGATGACCGCGCAGATGCCCAGACGGGCCAGCAGCACCAGCGTGTGCCTGCTGTCGCTGCCCTCGATCCGGTCGCCGGTGTTGCGCTGGAGGTTCTCCAGGATCCGGCCGAGACCGCCGAACAGCTCCTCGATGTGGCCGCTCCAGAAGGTGACCGTCTGGTAGCTGATCCACGACAGCACGATCAGCCCGAGGAGGAACGGCAGGGCCCAGCTCAGCGAGGAACGCCGCAGCAGGATCAGACCGGTCAGCGCGCCGAGCATCATGAACGGCGTGATCTGGTGCGAGGCCGTCGCCGTCGCGAACAGGACGATCAGCAGGATGAGCATGATCGAGCGGTCGTAGACGCTGGTCGAGTGGGTCAGCTCGCCCGGGGCCAGCCCGTCCAGCCTGGCCAGCAGCCGCCGGATGCGGCCCTTGGGCGGCGCGGCCGCGTCACGGACCTCCACCTTGCCGAACCAGCGCAGCACGATCGCCACGAAGGCCAGGTAGATCGCGTAGGTGAAGCCCTGCGGCGAGAAGTAGTCCTGGCCGATCCACTGCACGAGGATGAACAGCAGCGCCGCGAACCAGCGGGCCCGGGTCGTCGCGACCACCTGGCGCAGGATCAGCACGAACGGCAGCAGGTAGAGCAGGTTGGACAGCAGTGGCGTCCAGCGCAGGACCAGCGTCAGGTCGGTGACTCCGGCGGCCTTCGTGACGAACGCGACCAGCGCGAAGAACCCCGGCCACGCGAAACGGGCGTCGAGGATCGGTGAGGACGTCCCGGTGCGGTTGATGAACTCGACGAAGCCCGCGTGGACGTAGGCCGTGTGGAAGCGCGGTGTGTCCTCGATGAGCGCGGCGGCGCCGTGCAACGCGAAGGTGATCACCGCCAGCTGGAAGAGCAGCAGGAACTTGCGGTCGGTGTTCTGCGCGATCGTGACGAAGAACGCCGTGATCATCAGCAGGATCGCGACGAACGAGGTGGCGGGCAGCGCGGAGATCAGCCCGAGACCGTCGATGTGCGACAGGTCGACACCTCGCAGCGGGCCCGGCGTGGCACGCAGGGCCAGCACGTACATGATCAGGCCCTCGACGGTCAGCAGCGGCGGGAGCCACGCCATCGCCGAGCGCGCCAGCCGCTCCGTCAACGGGACGCGGGGCCGGAGCGTGGGCACCGATATGGACGCCGACACCTTGACGTTTCTGGTGGCTTCCGGGTCGGCCTTCTGGGCGGAGCCGGGGAGTCCGGCACGCCGGGCGGCGGGCAGCCGTACCTCGGCGGTCGCCTCCACGTCCTCGCCGTCGGCGCCCTCACCGTCACCGTCACCGTCACCGACTTCGCCTGACCCGGAGCCCGGCTCGGGGCCTGGTTCGGGATCCGGCTCGGGCTCGGGGTCCGCCTCGCTCTCGGGGTCGTCGTCGGCGACCCCCGGCAGGTCGACGACCGAGAAGTCGACGACGGAGGAGTCCGTGACCGAGGAACCGAGGACCGAGGTGCCCATGATCGAGGCGATCGCGTCCTCGGAGGACTCCTCGTGCGTGTGGCCGGGGATGCGGAGGACCGCGGTCGGCGAGGGGTCGTCGTCGCCGGAGGCGTCCGGCTCCTCCTGATCCCCGGGCCCCACGTTCTCCTCGGCGTCCTCCAGGCCTCCGAAGCTCCCAGAGCCCTCCGAGGCCCCGGAACCCTCAGGGTTCCCAGAGCCCTCGGGGTCCTCGAAGTCCTTGGAGTCGCGGTCCTCAAGGCTCTCGGGAGCGGCCGGGGGAGTGGGACTGTCCTCGGGTCCGGCGTGCGTCTCCTCGGAGGCGGGGGAATGCTCCCCCGCCTCTGCGGCCTCCGATTTCACGTCATCACCTGAGCGTTGCCTCACGTCTACATCATGGGGGTTATACGGAGCCGGCCGTGACGACCGTATTTGATCTTTTCCCACCGTTGAGCATTTTGCGAAGGTCGGGGAAGATCAGCGCGGCGATCAGCAGCTCACTCAGCAGCAGCGCGTAGCCAACGGCCTCGATCCCCGCAGAGGGGAACAGCGCCAGGGTGCTGGTGAGCACGAGTACGGCCAGGGAGACCTGGACGAACGCGAGCCTGCGAGCCTTCCCCAGGGCCCGCAGGCCGCTCAGATAGATCTCGATCAGCACCCTGGGCAGCACCGCCAGGGCCATCAGCTGCAGCAGCAGTGTTCCCCGGTCGGCGAAGTCCGGGCCGAAGACGCGCAGGATCAGGGGCGCCGCGAGGATCGTCACGATAACGATCGGGACAATGATCATGAAGGCCCGGCGCAGCGCCCTGCGGGAGTTCGACGCGAACCGGTCCCGGTCGAAGGATCCCTCGACGGTCAGTGAGGTGGCCATGTTCATCGCCAGCAGCTCGATCAGCGAGCCCAGCGTGTGGGCCATGGAGAAGAGGCCGAAGGTGACCTCGTCCACCCTGGCCGCGATCAGGACCGGGATCAGGTAGACGCTCGCCAGGATCGACAGCGTGCCCGGGTAGTCTCCGGCGAGGAAGCGGCCCACCTCGCCGAAGGCGAGCGGCCTGGCCGTACCCTCCGTGCGCGCGACGTGCCGGGGGATGACCTTCCTGAACAGCAGGAGGTTGATCGGGATCAGGGCCATCGCGGCCGGGATGATCCATGAGACGAAGATGCCGTCGCGGGGCAGCGCGAACGCCAGGCCCACCAGCATGGCCATCTTGACCAGGCCGTAGCACAGGCTGCTCACCGGCACCCACGTGGCCTTGCGCAGCCCGGCCAGCGTCACGTCCTCCAGCGTGAACACCGACCAGACCAGCGTCGAGGCCAGGAAGAACAGCCCGGGGCCGAGGCCGTCGAGCGAGGCGTAGGTCGGCCCCCACCACGGCAACGTGAGCAGGAACCCGAGCGCGGCGACCACGCCGGTCGCCCCGGCGACCGCGTACGCCCTGACGATGAGCGCGGGCGTGCGCCGTCCGGCCACCGGGATGAAGCGTGCCAGCGCCCCGACGAACCCCAGCGCGGTCAGCGAGGCGAACAGCCGCATGGCGGTGATCAGCGCTTGGCCCCTGCCGAAGTCCGCGGGGCCGTACAGCTGGGCGGCGAGCCACCAGTAGCCCATGCCGAGCACCGCGGTGATCGCGGTGTTGGCCATGAGCGCGTAGCCGTTGCGGAAGAGCGGGTTGCGCAGATCGCGCGTCACCCGCTGCCGCAACCCGGCGAGCCGTCCCTGCGGCTCGTCCGTCGTCGCGCTCATGTGTCGCCTCCCCCCACGTCCGAGGACGTGTTCCTCACGCCAGACCGCGCACCCGGCGCAGGCCGTAGCGGGTCCTCCTGACGACGGCGTAACCCTTCGTCAGGACGCGTTGCCTCATGTAGATCAGCGGGACCTGGCTGCCCTCGACGGCCCGGCTGAACATCCCCATCGAGGTGCCCTCGGCCACGGTCAGGCGTGGCAGGGCGAGCACGTCGTGCCTGTCGGCGGCGATGGCGTTGCTCACCGCGCAGGCGGCCCAGTAGCCGGCGCGCCGCACCTCACGCCTGACCCGCCCGCTTGAGTAGCCGTACGGGTAGGCCATGGTCGCGACCGGAGCCCCGATCCTGTCTTCGAGCAGTGCCTTGTTGCGGCGCAGCTCCTGGCGGAGCCGGTCGTCGGGTAACTGGTCGAGCTGGGGGTGGCTGTGGCTGTGGCCGCCGATCTCGATGCCGCACGAGGCGGCCTCCCGGGCCTGGCTCCAGGTCAGCATCGTGTCCAGCGGCCTGCCCGCCGCGTCCTCGCCCGCGTCCCTGACCCACCCGCTGGTCAGGAAGACCGTCGCGGGGAAGCCGAGGCGTTCGAGCACCGGCAGCGCGTGGCTGTGGAAGTCGGCGTAGCCGTCGTCGAAGGTCACCACGACCGGCCGCTCGGGCAGGGAACGCCCGTTGTTCCTGTGCAGCGAGGCGACCATGTCGGCCACGGTCAACGGGGTGAAGCCGTGCTCCTTCAGGTAGGTGAGCTGGTCGGCGAACACCGAGGGCCGTACGGCCAGCGGTTTCGTCTCCGGGTTCGGCCGGTCGGAGATGGAGTGATACATCAGAATCGGCACGCGGATCACGATTTCGCCACCTTCAACCGGAGAGATCCGACGATGTAACCCCAGGTCGTCCAGGTGAGTCCGACCACGATCGCCACAGCCCTGCCGAACCCTGACAAATCGCCACGCAGTACGTCTCCCAGGCCCCGCAGCGCGCCGAGCGGCAGCGCCTTCAGCGCGTGCGCCCGCTCACTCGCCAGTCCGTCCCCGGCGCCGACGTTGTGCGTGACCAGCGCCTTCGACAGGCCCTCCGCGTAACACCTGGACCGGAAGTAGGCGAACCTGGCCCGTGCCTCGGGCACCTTGTGGCCGATCACCGCCGCGGGTTCGAACAGCATCACCGCGCCGGGCATCCGCTGGGAGAGCCGGATGCAGAACTCGGTCTCCTCGCACCCCAGGGGCCTGGGCTTGCGCCCCTGCACACTGCGGCCGATGCCGGTGTGGAACCCGCCGACCTGCCCGACGAGTTCCCTGCGGAAGGCGGCGTTGCCGCCCATGACGTTGCGGATCGGTGACCGCCGGGTGGGCATGCCCTGGTAGGAGCACCCGACGGTCCAGTCGAACTCGCGGGGGAACCAGCCGGGACGGCGTCCCGTCGCCCACAGTGGGTTGGTCAGCCCGCCGACGCCGACGACGGCCGGATCCTGGAAGCCCTCCTCCAGTGCTTCCAGCCACCCCGCCTCCGCCACCGCGTCGTCGTCGAGATAGGCCACGATGTCGCCCGAGGCCGTAGCCGCGCCGGTGTTCTTGCCCCCGGACAGCCCCTTCTCCTGCGTGTTCTCCACCACGATCACATCGGGATACTCCCGCTTGAGCCTCAGTAGCAGGTCCGCGTTGTAGTCGACCACCAGGATGATCTCGTACGGCCTGCGCCGCTGGTTCTCGACCGACGCGACGGCGGCCCGGATGTCCTCCCAGCGCTCCTCGGTGTAGACGCAGATGACGACACTGGTTCTCATGACTACGCGGCGCCCTGGTCCGCCGCCGGGGTGGTGGCCGCAGGCTCGGGAGCGGTGGTGACGGGGTTGTTCCGCCACTCCCTGATGATGGTTCTCAGCACCCGGATCCCGTCCCTTACCGCGTGCAGGTTGCTCTCGCCGTGAATACGGCAGCGCTCGTGGCTGGGAACCTCATGCACCTTGAGCCCGGCCTTGGCCGCCCTGATGTTCATCAGGGTCTCGACCTCGAAACCATCGCAGTCCAGGTTGAGCACGTCCAGGTGACGCGCCCAGAAGGCGTTGTAGCCGTAGCACAGGTCGCTGTAGCTGGTGCCGTAGATCCGGTTGACCAGGCCGGTGAGCACCTTGTTGCCGAACTTGCGGTTGAAGGTCAGGTCGTCGCTGCCCCCGCCGGATGCGTAGCGCGACCCCTTGACGAAGTCGGCCCCGGTGACCAGCGCGCCGACGAACTGGATGATCTCCCGGCCGTCGGTCGAGCCGTCGGCGTCGATCATCACGATGATGTCGCCGGTGCAGGCGGCGAACCCCGCGGCCAGGGCGTCGCCCTTGCCCTTGCCGGTCTGGGTGACGATGCGGACGTTGGGCCGCAGCCGCTTGGCGACGGCCACGGTGTCGTCGACGGAGTTGCCGTCGACGAGGACGATCTCGTCGATCCACTGGGGCAGGGTCGCGAAGACGTGCGGAAGGTTCTCCGCCTCGTTCATCGCGGGGACCACGACGCTGACCGTGGGAGAGATGGCCATGTGAGGGGTGATAGGGGTGAACCGCTCAATCGGTGGCATCGCTCGCAGCGGCGGTTTGGCATTGTGCTTGACGATGTCGGGACTCATGAAACATGTCCTTCCGGTTCGGCGGTCGTCATGACGACTGACGGGAGGACCCGGAGCCAGACACAGCCTGAGGGGGCGGCGGGAATGGCGAATGCGGTGAGGGATGCATGGAAGGGTCCTGGCGGGAGTGTTCGCTGTTACCGGGGGTCGGCCTAGCCGACTCCCCATGGTTCCTTGACGACCGCGGAGGCCGATTGGTTCTGCGCTGAGGTGCGCATACGGCCGAAACCTTTCAGCACGCGATCGGCAAACCGATACAGATGGGGTCGATCGAGGACGATGGTGCGGGCCTTGTTGACCGGCGTGCGGCCCATCCAGTGGACCGCGGCCGCGGGGGAGGGGCGGGAGACCCGGCCCTCGGCGACGTACAGGTCGCCGCTCTTCAGCCAGGACTTGTACTCGCGGCCGCCCTTGCCCATGTCCACCTGGCGCAGCCCCGAGCCGGCCGCGTGCTCCGCCATGTGGAGGTGGTGCGTGATGCCCGGGGAGTAGCGGGCGTACTCGGTGTCGTAGGCGGGGAACCAGCCGACCAGGGTGTGCGCCGTACGCAGGCCGAAGTGCCCGGCCACGGGGGTGTCACCGGCGTAGAACATGGTCAGCACGCCCGAGAAGCTCTCCGAGCGCATCGCGTGCATCTCGTCGAGCAACCGGACGATCCACGGCTGGGCGAAGCGGTCCACCCGCCCGGTGCGGCGGTACTGGTCCGACTTCCAGTTCAGCAGGGTGCGCAGGGTCGCGGGGTCCGTCGAGTCCCATTCGAAGCGGATCTCGCCCTGCTCACGGCCGAGCTTGCGCTCCTTGTAGCGGACGGTCTTGTAGTTCTTCGGTGAGTTCTGCTTCACCTGATCGATATAGGAGTCGAAACCCGAGCTCAGGTCCATGACCGGCGCGGGCCGTACGTCCGACTGGTGTTCGGCGAAGGTCGGCTGACCGGCGACGAGGTGGTCGAAGTCGAAGACGGAGAGCTTGCAGGCGCGCAACAGCTGTTTGGCGTCCAGGACCAGGTCGGGAACCGAGATCAGGCCGTGGCAGGTGGTGAGGAAACCGCCCAGGGGTTTGCCGATGCCGAAGTTGTGGCGCTCGTAGGGAAAGAATCCGACCGTCCGGCCACCGTCCTGGATGACGGCGACCCGGACGTAGTCGCGGAGACGGCCCATGGCCAGGGCGAACTCCACGGAGAGGAAGGGGTTGTCGAGGGACGGATCGGCCCCCTGCAACTCCCGCCATCGGGATATCTCGGACTCCCCGAGGTCACCGGGGCGAACGACGACGATGTTCACCTTGACCTGGCCCCCTGTTCGGTCTGCAAGCTTGCGCTCCCCCGGTACAACACGCGTAACACGTATATGAACCCACCGAGCACCGCGATCGTCGCCACCCCGGCGCGAGGCGACCACTTGTCAAAGGACAGCATGGCCACGGCAAGGAGTACGTTCACGACCAGGCTTGCCGCCGCACCCACTGATAGTGCCGCAAGAGGGTCACGATCACGCAACAGTCCCATCGCCGCGGCACCCGGAGTGACCAAGAGGAACAGCGGAGTGAGGACGATCCGGAGAGGGGTGTCGATCCCGGCCAGCGCGATCACGGCCCCCGCCACGCACGCAAGAGTGAGTGCCCACCCGAGCACCCTGCGATTGGTCGACATCTCCTGACTCCTGGTCGTAGTGGCATGATCGATCACCTATTCATGGGATCAATCACTGCGGACGAACGTCAATGCCGACGTTTGACCTCAGTCCATGGTTTACCGGATCGCAAAGCGATGCGTTGGCGTTATCCAGCGCGGAGTCAAGTGATCATACGATATCCGGTCAGGATTCGGATGTCTCCCTTGGGCCTTTCGCCACGCCGGGAGAGTCTCACGCGCAACCACCGAAGCCCTACGGTGCAGGGCTTTTCGGCCAGATCGGGTGAGCTGGGACAGTTGTGGCAAAGGTGGCTCGGGCGTGTCGGGGGCCGCGCGAGCCGGGGGTGAGAGAAGTGACTCAAATCACGCCCTCCGCGGAGGGTCACCATCCATGTCGATCGTGTGATATGTCCGCCGTACGGCGGTGCCCTCGGAGAGGGGTCAGCAGTGCGGCGCGCAGAGGCGGCGCCGCATTCCCTCAAGGAAGAACGTGCGAACCTGTCCGATGTCCTTGGCGATGTAGGCCTCGCCGCCGGTGGCCCTGGCCAGTGCCTCCATCTGGCGCCTGCCCTTCGGCGCGTCCGGCCCGAAGGCGATGATCAGGATGCTGACCGGCCGCTCCGGGTCGTACTCCCGCTTCAGCCTCCTGAGGATCTCCCGGTCGCCGATGCCGCCCTCGGGGTCGTCGTTGCCCGCGCCGTCCGTCAGGACCACCAAGGTGTTGATCTTGTCGCCCTGGTACTCCTCGTTCATCCGCCGGTAGGCGGCGGCGAGGGTGTCGTTGAGCCCGGTGTCGCCGGTCGCCCTGGCCCTGGTCGCGGCCAGTTTCCGGTTGATCAGGTCCCGGCGCAGGACACCGTCCAGGTTCTCGGTCAGCGGGCCGACCGGGACCGTCTCGCGGTAGTCGACGCCTCGGCCGTCCAGGTTCGTGGAGAACTCCCACACCCCGATCTCGCTCTTGACCGGGAACAGCTTGATGCCCTCGGTGGCGATCCTGGTGATGGCCCGCATCCGGGTCAGGCCCGTCCCCGGCACGGGGAGCGCCATCGTGCCCGAGACGTCCAGCAGGGTGAGCAGCCTGGTGCCGAGGTTCAGCCGGGACCACGAGCGTGACAGCCCGGCGACGGTCGCGGCGTCCGGGAGCGGCAGCGACTTCGGCGCCTGGGCGCGGAAGCCGGAGACACCCAGGAGCGCGGTGCCCGCCCGGCCGTCGGGGGTGCGGAAACCCCGGTCCTGGAGGTCCTTCCCGGCGGCCTCGGTGGTGAGGTCGCGCAGGAACGCCTCGGCCGCGGCGCGCACGGCGGCGTCCCGGGTGGTGACGACCGCCGGGTAGTCGAGGTCGACCGTCCCCTCGGCCGGATACAGCGGGACGGCGGGGACCTGCGGCTTCCTGCCGGTGTCGAAGGCCCACACGCCCTGCTCCGAGGCGACGCCGATCGGGGTCCTGCGGCCCTTGACGCCGAGACTGGCCAGCAGCGCGTCCTGGTCGCGGACGGTGGAGCCGGACAGTGTCTTGAGCGCGCCGACCAGTTCCTCCTGGCCGACACCCGAGGCCGTCGCCGTACCCGAGGCGGCCAGCAGCGCGCCGAGCCCGGCCGCGTTGAGCGAGGGGTCGAGCGCGAGCACCCGCACCCTGCGGCCCGGGCCGTTGGGGTCCGTCACGTTCGCGGCGCCGAGCATGCCCTTCCAGCTCGCCTCGCCGAGGTCGTCCCGCAGTTCCTGGACCGCGGTGCCCGGAGCGGCCAGCACGACGGGGGAGCGGGCGACGGAGGCGCCGGGGGCGGGGAAGGCCGGATCCTTGGCGCGCAGGCCGTTCACCCACAGGGAGGAGTCGGGAATCCACAGGTCCATCGCACCGACCTCGCCTCCGCTGCCCCCCAGGCCGGAGGCCACGGCGGCGGAGGCGGCCCCGGTCACCGTGACGGTCGCGCATCCGCCGCCGGAGTCGCGGGAGGTCCTGGTGAAGCGCCCGGCGATCTCGGAGAGGGCGGGCTGGATGTCGGGGGAGGCGGTCACCCGCAGTGTGACGGGAGTCTGCGCACAGCCGCGGTCCCGGTTGACGATCACGAAGGCGGCGACGCCGAGCAGCACCGCGAGGGCGACGGAGCCCGCCAACGGCACGAGCACCGCGCCCCGTCCGCTTCTGCGCCGCCGCGGCAGGTTGTAGGAGGCGTAGCCGTCGTCGAGCTCATCCGTCCTGTGACGTCCGCTCACGATGCCCTCTTCGCGTTCGATGTCCGGAAACTAGCGGGTCACCTTATACGGAGGTTCTCCACAATGTTCACGGAACTGTACTGGGAACGCTTAAAGTGGCAAAACACCCTTTTTGCTGTGTAAATCCCCCTGCGCGATAGAAAACGATCTCTGTGCTGTATGGGAACGGGCCGCTCAGTGGTGGCAGACGTGCCCGCGCCAGGCCTTGCGCCCCTCGTGCGCGGCCACCGCGGCCAGCAGCGTCGCCACGACCGGGTCGGCCCACCGGAACCCGAGGCCGTTCAGCGCGATCCCGGCCAGCACGCCCACGGCCTGCAAGGCGCACAGCAGGTTCTGGGTGCCCTCCCCCGAGGTCGCGGCCGAGCCGAGCCGCGCGCCCAGCCGTCGCTTGGCCACCCCGAGGAACGGCATGGCGAACAGGCTGACCGCCGTGACCACCGCGCCGAGCACGCTGGGCCTGGCCGTGTGCCCCGCCCACAGGTCGTAGACCACGTGAAGCGCCAGGTAGGGGGCCAGCAGCCAGAAACTGATCGCCACCGCCCTGCCCGCCCTGGCCTCGGCGTCCGCCGAGTGGGTCCGCGACCCGGTGAAGCGCCACACGACGATGAGACTGGCCGCGGCCTCGACCAGTGAGAACATGCCCCAGCCGATCAGCGCGACCGAGTGCGCGGCGAATCCGGCGGCGATGCCGAGAGCGCTCTCGACCCCGAGCCAGACGAGCGTCGCCAGCGAGAGGGCGCGTGCGGTACGGGCGTCGCGCAGCCAGCGTGCGCTCTCGGGCGCGGGGGGTGTGCTCCGGCAGGCCGTGGTGGTTCCTGAATCCCCAAATATCACGCCAGGTAACCTACACGCCACTCCCTGTGGTTTCAGGGTGGATTCGTGAGTCGCTCGGTGGCGGACGTGGCGCCATAGTCTCCTGGGGAAGAACGAATCACCGGATCTCAGGAGAAAGCTTCGTGCCGTTCACGCCCAGCCATGTCGCCGCAGTGCTGCCGTTCATCGCCTCGGCGCGGGCCCGCAAGGTCCTCGACCCCTGGGCGCTCGCGCTGGGCACGATGGCACCCGACCTGCCGATCTTTCTGCCCTTCCTGCCGAACTACGGGATCTGGCACTCCATACCCGGCGCCTTCACCCTCGACCTGCTCGCCGTCCTGGTGATGTTCGCCGTCTTCCACGGGCTGCTCCGTGACCCGCTGACCGCGCTGCTGCCCGCCGGTCTTGCGGGAAGGGCGGCCTCGCTGGCCCCGAAACACGACATCGGCCGGCTGCTGCCCGTGGTCGCGGGCGGCGTCGTCGGCTCCCTCACCCACCTGCTGTGGGACTCCTTCACCCACTCCTACAGCATCCGGATCTGGGGCTGGTCCTGGCTGGTCGACCCCCTCGTCGGCCAGATTCCCACCTTCCGTGCGCTGCAGTACCTCTCAAGCGTGGTCGGGCTGAGCCTGGTGCTGTGGTGGTCCTGGCGCGGCCTGGCCCGGATGACCCCGGTCGCGGTGCCCGACCGGCTGAGGCTCTCCACCCCGGTACGGCTCGGCGTGATCCTGGCGGCGGTGGCCGCGACCCTGGGGGGAGCGGCGGTGTGGCCCGTGATCTTCCCGCCGAGGGACGGCACCGAGCTGATCACCAGACTGGGTGCGGGAACACTGGCCGGACTGAGCGTGCTGCTGGTCGTCTACGCCGCGGTGTGGCAGCTCAGAAAGGCCGTGGCAGTATTCCAGGATGCCTGAAGCAGCCGATTCCCACCCCGATCTTCACCGGGACCTTCACCGGGACCCCCGCCTGGCCGACTACGCGAACCTGCGTGACGTCGAACTGCGCAAGAGCCTTGAGGCCGAACACGGCCTGTTCATCGCCGAAGGGGAGAAGGTGATCCGCAGGGCCGTCGCCGCCGGGTATCCGGTGCGCTCGGTGCTGCTGACCCGCCGCTGGGCCGACTCCCTGGCCGACCTGCTCGACGGTCTCGGCGACCGGGTCCACGTGGTCGAGGACCGGGAGATGGAGGAGATCGCCGGGTTCCCGGTCCACCGGGGCGCCCTGGCCGCCATGGACCGCAAACCCCTGCCCACGGTCGCCGAGACGCTGCGCGGCGGCCCCCGGCGCGTCCTCGTCCTGGAGGACCTGGTGGACCACGGCAACGTGGGTGCGATCTTCCGCTGCGCCGCCGCGCTCGGCGTCCACGCCGTGATCCTGTCGCCCCGCTGCGCCGACCCGCTGTACCGCAGGGCGGTGAAGGTGTCGATGGGTGCCGTCTTCGCGATCCCGTACGCGCGGATGACCAACTGGTACGACGGCCTCGCCGAACTTCGCGCGGCGGGTTTCCTGACCCTGGCACTCACCCCCGACCAGGGCGCGACCCCGATCGACACGGCCGGTACGGCGGACCGGGTCGCCCTCCTGCTCGGCTCGGAGGGCGACGGCCTGTCCTCCCACTGGCTGCACGAGGCCGACCAGCCGGTGTGCATCCCCATGAGCTCAGCCGCGATGAGCCTGGGCGTCGACTCCCTCAACGTGGTCGCGGCGGCGGCCATCGCCTGTCACGGCCTGATGCGCGGCGTCCTCGTCACAGGAACCGGAGACACCCTGGGCTAGGCGTCGCCGCTGAGGGTCCCGCCGTCCTCGCCCTGGTCGTCGCCCGTGCCGGAGACCTGCTCGCCGGCCCAGTCCAGGAGCCGGTTGGCGGTCTGGAAACGGCGCTCGGACTTCGCGTCGCCGAGAATCACCCCGACGAACCGGTGGCCGTCCCGGTCGGCGGCGAACGACAGGCAGTAGCCCGCGGCGCGGGTGTAACCCGTCTTCACACCCAGCGCGCCGGGCGTCTTGCCGAGCAGCTTGTTGCTGTTGGTCCAGGTGTGGGCCCGGTGCAGCTTGGAGGCGGCCACGGTGTAGCGCCTGGTCGAGGCGATGCCCAGCAGCACCGGGTCACCCAGCGCGATCTGGGCCAGCTTGGCCTGGTCCTGGGCGGTCGAGTAGCCGCCGGACGGCTTGGGCAGCCCGTCGGTGTTGGTGTAGCGGGTGCCGGTCAGGCCGAGCGAGCGGGCCGCGGCGTTCATCTTGGCCACGAACTTCTTCTCGCCGGGGCCGTAGACGCGGGCCAGCGCGTGGGAGGCGTCCGCCCCCGAGGGGAGCATCACCCCGTGCAGCAGGTCCCGGACGGTCAGGCGTTCCCCGGCGCGCAGCGAGGCGCTGGTCGCGTCGTTCGTCGCGGCGTGCCGTACGTCGTCGGCGTTGATCCGCACGACGTCGTCGAGACCGGCCTCACGCAGCACGACGTAGGCCGTCATGACCTTGGTCAGGCTGGCGATCGGCACCCGCTTGGTGGCCTGCTTGGCGAACAGCGGCTTGCCCGTGGTCACGTCGAGCAGGTAGGCGACCTTCGCGGCCACCGCGGGAGCGGTCGAGGCCGCGACCGTCCTCGTCGTGGCCTGTGACACGACCGGCGCGGCGTGCGCGGGCACGACGAACCCGGTTGTCACAGCGGCCACCGTGGTCACGGTGGCCAGAGCGGTACAGGCGAGAAGACGAATTCCCCCGGTTTGCATGGGGAACATGGTGGCAGAAACCACGCGGAGGTGTGACACAAGCCGTACGGCGCGGCGTCACCCGACGGTGACTTCCTCCTTGGCCCGCCGCGCGTTCCTGCGGTGACGCACGAACAGCGTGACCGCCACGGCCGCCACGAGAAGACCCGTGCCCGCGAGCAGCGGAGACTCGGCCGCGAGCTTGAGCCAGCCCCACAACAGCGAGTACAGGCCGAAGGACGCGATGGGGACCCAGGTCAGGCAGCCGAGGGCGCTGGCCACGACGTACCACGGGTAGGAGACACGCAGCACCCCCGCGGCCCAGGGCAGCGTGTGCCGCAGGCCGGGAACCCAGAAACAGCCGTAGACGGCCAGCGCGCCCCACCTGCTGACGGCGTTCTCGACCTTGCGGATGCCGTCCTGGCTGATCCGCCTGCCCACCCGGGTGGCGTAGAGCCTCGGGCCGAGCTTCCTGCCGATCCAGTAGTAGGCCTGGAAGGCGCCGAACAGCGCGACCCCTCCGATGAGCACCCAGAGCCACAGGGGCATCCCCAGCACGGAGGCCGAGGTCGGGTCGGGGATGCCTGCCGCGAACGACCGCATTGTGAACATCACCGCCCCGCTGGTTTCCCTGCCGTATGCCGATATTAGGGCAGGCTTACCTGACCTTGTCCAGGGGGTCGGGTGGGAGCCCGTTCAGCCACCGTTGACGCTGCAACCGGACGTCAAGCGGAGATCAACCATCCCGGGCTACAAGTAAGGGGCAGAAACAGGGAGGGAACAGTCATGAGTCCGCGAGGCAGTCTCACGCCGGTGGTGGCCAGTGGAACCGCGAGCGTCGTGAAACTGCTGGTCGCCACGCTCGCCTTCGTCGGAGCCTACGCCGGGATCGAGGTGCCGCGCACCCCCGCGACCACGGTGCGGGCGGTCAGCGCGGACGACGCGTCGGTGGAGACCGTGGAGTTGTCGTCCAAGTCCATGCAGGAGACCACGGCACAGGTCCAGGCGGAGACCACCCTGGCGGAGGGCACGGTCACCGTCACCCCGGCGACCGAGGGCGCCCCGTGCGACAGGCCGTACGAGGCGCGCAGCGTCATCGGCAACCCGCACCCGGAAAGAACCGTCACCTACGGCTGGCGCCTGCAGCGCTGGAGCGAGTCGTCCCGCGGCTGGCGCACCTACCTGAGCGGCGGCTCCGGCTTCACCGGAGAGCGTCAGAGCGTCGAATGGCAGCCGAGGATCGCCGGCAACCCCGGCCTGTACCGCGTCACGCTCTCCGTCCCCGGCCGTCCGACCGCGCACAGCGCCAGGTTCCGCGTCAGCTGCTGAGCGAACGCTGCGCCGCCTCGACCCAGCGGGTCACCCCGACCCGCCGGGCGACGGCCAGGGCGTCCTCGTAGTGCGGGCGCACCGCGTCGGAGAAGCCCAGCCTGAGCGCCAGGTCACCCAGGGTCAGCGAGACCGGCCACAACGCGACCACACCCGTCCCCGCGCCCGCGATCCGCTCGGCGAACGGCTTGAGCGTGTCGTAGGCCTCGGTCATCCGCTCCCGGTCGTCCAGCAGCATCCCGGCCAGCGCCCGCCAGACCATCGCCAGCTCGTAGAGGAAGTCAGGGCGGACCGGAGTCTTGACCGCGATGACCGCCCTGGCGTCCCGTGTGTGCCCGGCCGAGGCCAGGGCCACGGCGTAGGCGTCGAGAGTCCACTTGGCCCCCCGCTGATGGGCCTCGGCCAGCGGCTCGACCATGTCGGCGGCCCTGCCGTTGACCAGGTGCAGGCAGAAGGTGGTGATCAGCGGAAGGTCCTGGCGGCCTTCGAGCATGCCGGCCTTCGCGGTCAGCCGCGCGGCGTCCCGGTAGGCGAGCGCCGCCCCAGAGAAGTCACCGGCGATCATCAGGCGCTGCCCGGCGTACCACGCGCCCACGGCGGCGGGGGCGGGCAGGCCGTACTGCCTGGCGAGTCGTCCGGAGGCGGCCACGTGCGCGTCGGCCTCGGCGAACGCGCCGGAGGCCGCGGCGCACTCCATCAGCACCAGATGCGCCAGGGCCTGGACCGAGACCTGGCCGGTCGTCTTGCCGACCTCAAGCAGCTCCCTGCCGATGACCTCGCGCTCCCCGACGGGGGTGATGCCGTACGACTGACGCAGCCGCCCGCTCAGCGCGGTCGCCAGCAGCGCCGGATCACCACTGCGCCTGGCCAGCTCCTCCGCCTCAAGGGAGGCCTGCTCTCCCCTGGAGGTCGCCGACCCCTCAAGTTCGAGCGCCAGGGTGGCCAGCAGGCTCGCCCGCAGCGACTGCTCACCCGCGGGCAGCTCGACCAGCGCCTGCTCGGCGACGTCCACGATCTCCCACGCCGTACGGGTGAAGTCACGGGCCATGCCCTTGTGCGGCACGGCGAGGGAGGCGGCGACCCTGGCGGTCAGCTCCAGGTTGCCCAGCGGCAGGGCGGTGTCCATCGCCTCGCGCCGCCGCCTGCGGGCCGCGGCCATGTCCCCGCACAACGCCAGCGCCTTGATCAGGTTCAGGGTCAGCAGCAGACGCTCACGGGTGCTCTCCGGAGTCGAGGCGGCACCGGACCTGTCGAAGGCGGCGATCGCCTTCTCCCACAGCGAGGCCGCCTCACGGTGGGCGAAACGCCGTTCGGCCTGCTCGGCGGCCAGCCCCGCGTAACGCACCGCCTTGGCCGCGGTCTCCGCGGTGCCCGCCGCGTCGTAGTGGTGGGCGAGCGCGGCCACGTCCCCGGGATGCCTGCGCTCGATCGCCGAGGCGACGGCGGCGTGCAGCCGGGAACGGCGCAGCCTGGAGGCGTCCGAGTAGACGGTGTCCCGGACCAGGTCGTGATCGAAACGCAGCATGCCGGGGCCCGGCTCGGTGACCAGCCCGGCCAGCAGCGCCGCCTCGACGGCGTCGACCACCGCGTCCTCGTCACCCGCGACGTCGACCAGCACGTCCACATCGACGTCACGGCCGATCACCGCCGCCTGCAACAGGATCTGCTGGGCGGCGGCGGGCAGCCTGGCGATCCGGCGCCGCAGCACGTCACGGACACCGGACGGCACACCGGAGATCACCTCGGCCGCCGTCGCGCGGTCGCTCACCGCCTCGGCGTCCAGCAGGCGTACGGTCTCACGGACGAAGAACGGGTTGCCGCCGGTCCGTTCGACGATGCTGTTGACCGCGTCCTCGTCGACCGCGCGCACACAGGTGGCCCTGACCAGCTCGGCGACCGCCTCGGCGTCCAGACCCGTCAGGCCGACCCGCACAGGACCGAGCCTGGCCAACGCGGCGAGCACGTCCGCCTGCTGGTCGCTCAGCTCACTGTCCCTGCAGGTCACCACGAGCAGCACCCGGCTGGTCGCCAGCAGGCTCGGCAGCGCCCGCAGCAGCGCGAGCGTCTGGTCGTCGGCCCAGTGCAGGTCCTCCAGCGTCAGCAGGATCGGCCGTTCCTTGGCGACGGCCGCCAGGTAACCGCCGACCGCCCGGTGCAGCCGGAACCCGCCGGAGGCCTGGTCCTCGTCGGGCTCGGCCGCGGTGTCGTCCAGCAACGGGGCCAGCAGCGGGGCGTACTCACCCGCCCCGGTGACGTCCACCAGGGTGCGCAGGATCTCCACCCACGCCCAGACGGGCGGGGTGGCGCTGCTGTCGGGGCACGCGCCCGAGGAGGTGCCCCAGCCGTCGTCGGCGAGCTGCCTGGCGAGCCTGCGGACCAGCATCGTCTTGCCCGCGCCCGCGTCACCGCTGATCACGGCCGCGGTGAAACGGCCCGTCCTGGCCGCCGCGGTCATCAGCCTGCTCAGCTCCGCCTCCCGCCCGACGAACGGCTCGGGCTCCAGGGGCGGCAGCTCGGCGGGGGCCGCCGCCGGACGGGGCGGCCAGGTGTCGGCGGGCACCGCCGTACGCTGCCTCGCCGGTGGGACGGCGAGCTGGAGACCGGGGTCCTGAGCCAGGATGTCCGACTCAAGCTTGCGCAGCGCGGGGCCCGGGTCGATGCCCAGCTCGTCGGCGAGGATCGTGCGCGCCCTGCGCAGCGCGGCCAGCGCGTCGGCCTGCCGTCCGCACCGGTAGAGGCCGAGGGCGAGCAGCCGCCAGCCCTCCTCACGCAGCGGATGCTCGGCGGTCAACGCCTCCAGGTCGGGTACGGCCTCCGCGGGCAGCCCCAGACGCAGACTGCTGTCGGCGTGCCGCTCACGGGCCACCAGCCTCAGCTCGGTCAGGCGGTTCACCTCCGCCTCCGCCCACGGCTGGTCGGCGAAGTCGGAGTACGGCGTGCCACGCCACAACCCCAGCGCCTTCTCAAGACGCGCCCGCGCCGAGGCGGGGTCGTCGCCTTCGAGCTGCTCACCGGCGGCGCGGACCATGGCCTCGAACCGCAACGCGTCCACCTGGTCGGGCGCGACACGCAACGCGTAACCCGAGGCGACGGTCACCAGCAGCCGGTTCGGCCCCCCACGCGGACGGCCGGGTTCCAGGACCCGCCGCAGCCGGGAGATGTAGACCTGCAACCCCGACTGCGCGCCCTTGGCCGCGTCGTCATCCCACAGGTCGTAGAGCAGGGAGTCAACGGGGACGACCTGCCCCCGCGCCACCAGAAGCCGGGCGAGGACGGCACGCTGGCGTAACCCGCCCAGATCGAGCTCGTCGTCACCGGAGTGCGCCTCGACCGGGCCGAGGACCCGGAACGCTACGATTTCACCCGCCATGTCAGCCGCCACGCTATGCGGGCCTTCGAATCACGCACAAGGTTTTTCCCAATCTAGCGGCTGATCGGCTCTTTCTCGGGGGCCTGGACCGTGCTCTCACGCCTGCGCAGGAGCGCCCACGCGCCGAGTGCCAGGCCGCCGAAGGGGATTTCGACAGTGTAGGTCCAGAAGCCGAAAAGCAACGCAGCGGCCGTGGCCGAATCGAGCGGGGCCCCGAAGAAGACCAGCGCGCCGACGGTCCCGGCCTCCATGATGCCGGTCCCGCTCGGGGTGACGACGGCGGTGGTCAGCACCCTGGACAGGGCGAAGACCGCGATCGACTGCGCCAGGCCCGGATAGGAGCCGGTCGCCTGGAGACAGCAGACGAGGATCAGCCACTGCAGGCCGAGGAAGAAGATCATGCCCAGGGTGAGTCCCGGCCAGCGGTGCCGTACGACCTCGGAGGTGTCGGCGCGCAACCGGTCGAGGGAGTGGGAGGGGCCGTGACCCGTCGGACGCCACCGGCGGGGAAGCAGCCGGGCGGCGGCGTCGAGAACCCGGCCGAGCGGCGCGGCGGCGGCGTCCCAGTACAGCGCGGCGGCGACCACGACGACCAGCACCAGGATGGACAGCGCGCCGATCCAGCCCGCGCTGGTCACCGCCGGGCTGAGCCGCTGCCCGCTGAGCAGCAGCGCCAGGATGCCGACCGCGGGCAGGATGAACCGGAACAGGGTGTTCCAGATGCCGCTGGCCAGCGTCGAGACCACCACGGGCCGTAACGGGAAACCCCACCCCTTGGTCATCCCGATCGTCATCGCGACCCCGGCGGCGCCGCCGAACGGCAGCAGATTGCTCACCGCGCTGCCGGCCGCGTTCAACGTGAGAGCCTGCAGGTGGGTCAGACCGGGCAGGGAGGCCGTCAGCACGAACGTGTAGGCCAGCAGGCTCGCCAGCCAGACGACGGCCATCAGCGCGATCGTCTGCCAGTTCAACCCGGAGAACTGGGCGCCGATCTGCGACCACGAGACGTGCTTGCCGGTCATCGCCTCGACGATCTGCGGCAGGAAACGCACGAGCGTCGCGGCCAGTGCCAGCGACACGACCGACAGTCCGATCTGAACCCACTTGTTCTTCATGAAACCCCCTCGACCAAGTGTGCCGGTCCGGGGCTCATCCTTTGGGAGGAGCTTCGAACGGATGCCTCAGCCTGGCGCCCTGCGGCAGATCCCGGCGGACGTACCACTCGGTGCCGAAGATGAGCCGGTAGAGCGGCAGAGGCACCTTCAGCATCACCCCGAGCGTCCGGGTGTCCGCCCCCGTCGCCTGGGAGGCGTGCGCCGCCATGCTCGCCCGCTTCTGCCGGGCGAAACGCCGTACCCCGACCCGATGGGTGATCACCGACCCGGGGGAGTAGGCCCGCTCGAAGGAACGGACGTCGAGCTGCGGGAAGAACCGGCTGATCAGACGCAGCCCCTTCAGCAGCGGATCACGGTTGACCGTCGCCTCAAGCACGATCGGGGTGCCCGCGATCTCGGCAGCCCGCGCGCCCACCCGGTTCACCTGAACATGGTCGGGATGCCCGTAGCCCCCCGCCGGGTCGTAGGTCGTCAGCAGGTCGGCCCCCTCCTCGGTGAGGATCTCGGCCAGCCGCCCCGCGGCCTCCTCGACGTCGGCGTCGATGAAGGCGTTCCCCGTGCGCCCCTCGGCGACGCCGCCGTCCGGGGCCAGCCCCGAGTCGCCGTAGCCGAGGTTCACCACCCTGGCGCAGCCGAGCGCGGCGGCCGACCTGTACAGCTCGGCCATTCTGGCGGCCCCCAGGGCCTCACCGGGTCCGAGATCGGCCTGACCGAGCTCCCCCGAGGTCGCGACGACCAGGATCACCCGGTGCCCCTGGGCGGCGAGCATCGCCATGGTCCCCGCGGTCAGCAGGGCCTCGTCGTCGGGGTGGGCATGGAAGAACACGGCTGTGTTTCTTTGCGACGCCTGTGGCGTCGCGGGCTTGGGCGCCCCGAGTCGGCGCTTTCCCTCGTCGCTCATCCGCTTCGCTCCTTCGCTCCTCAGTCCAAGCACCGACGCGCCCAAGCTGTGTCTCCTTGCTCCGCCTGGCGGCGTCGCGGGCTTGGGCGCTTTCGAGTCGGCGCTTTCCCTCGTCTCTGCGTCGCTTCGCTCCTGCGTTCCTCAGTCCAAGCACCGACGCGCCCAAGCTGTGTTTCTTTGCGCCGCCTGGCGGCGTCGCGGGCTTGGGCGCTTCGGGTCGGTGCTTTCCCTCGTCTCTGCGTCGCTTCGCTCCTGCGTTCCTCAGTCCAAGCACCGACGCGCCCAAGCCGACACTCTTCACACACGGCACTGGGAAAGCACAAGACATGTTGTCCCGCGCCACCTTCGACGTCGCGGGGCTTGGGCGTTTCGGGTCGGTGTCTTTTCCCTTGTCACTGCGTCGCTTCGCTCCTGCGTTCCTCGGTCCAAGCACCGACGCGCCCAAGCCGTAACCCCTCGTGTGGCACCGGTACCCCCGGACAAAACCTTAGAGGGGGTGACGGGATCCGAGGCATCGGCGGGGTCTTGGGGAGTTCGTGGGGTCCGGGTCGTCGCGGGCGTGGGCGGACGGTGGCCTGAACGGGGGTTCTTCCGTGGGGTCCCGGGGGCGCGGGGTGGGGTGGGGCGGACGCTTTAGGCTGGCACGGTGAGGATCCTCCACGTCAGTGACTGTTACCTGCCGCGTCTGGGTGGGATAGAGGTGCAGGTGGCCGATCTGGTCCGGATGGAGCGGGAGGCGGGCCACGAGGTCGAGGTCGCGACCGCGACGCCGGGGGAGACACTGCGGGGCGTGTATCGGATCGTTGCGAAACTCCCCTTCGACCTGCCTGTTCACCCGTTCGGCGTCGGTCACCTGTTGCGTCTGGTGAAGGCACGACGGCCCGACGTGGTGCACGTTCACATGGGCGCGGTCTCACCGTTCGCCTGGATGGGGGTCCGCGCCGCCGTACGGGCGGGGCTGCCCGTCGTGGTGACCGTGCACAGCATGTGGGATCCGGTGACCCGTGCTCTCTACCGGGGGCTGCGGCTGCTGTTCGAATGGCACCGCTGGGGGCTGGTCGGCACCGCGGTGAGTGAGGCCGCGGCCCGGCCGATCCGCTCGGTCGCGGGGCGCAGGGTGCCGGTCCACGTGGTCTCCAACGGCCTGGACGTCTCGGCCTGGCGCCAGGCCGTTCCCAATTCCGGCGGTGAAGCCGATCAGGACGCTCCCGTGCACGTCGTGGCGGTCGGACGGCTCGCACCCCGCAAGCAGCCGGTCAGATTGCTCAGGCTCCTCAAGGAGGCCCGCGCCCTGGTGCCCGCCGAGACGCGGATGCGGGCGACCGTCGTGGGTGACGGCCCGGCGCGCTCCCAGATGGAGCGCTATCTGCGGGTGAACGAGATGACGGAGTGGGTCTCGCTTCCCGGCCGCTACAGCCGTGAGCGAATCCGTGAGCTGCTCGCCTCCGCCGACGTCTTCGTCGCCCCCGCTCCCAGGGAGTCCTTCGGACTTGCGGCGCTTGAGGCCCGGGTGGCCGGGGTGCCGGTGGTGGCGCGGGCCCAGAGCGGAGTGGCCGACTTCGTCCGTCCCGGCAAGGAGGGACTGCTCGGCGAGAGCTTCGAGGGTCTGGTCGCCTCGGTGGCCAAGCTGGTACGCGACCGCGGTCTGCGCGAGTCGATCGCGGCCCACAACCGTGAGACGGAACCGGTGCGCTGCTCGTGGCCCGCCGTGCTTGAGGGCTTCGAGCAGTGCTACGCCGAGGCCCGTGCTCTGCGGGGCTGACAACGGGCTGACACCCGGTAAAGAACCCCCTGGATCGGCCTCACTGTCTGGCGCGCGATGCATGTTTATGGCACGCGTCGCACGGTCGGCAGGAGCCTGCCGGACGACAAAGCCCCCACCGGACGGCGGGGGCTCACAGGACACGGCATGAACTCGGCCCGGCCGAGCTCGGGTTCCCGGCCCGGTCGAACTCAGGCTGGGGAAACGCCCTGGGCGCCGACCCGGGCTCACCCGGCCCCCAGAGCCATCGGTTCGGACGCCGATCTCTCAACGGTCCCAACCCGGGTGTCCGACACCAGAGCGTCGTTCTCCGCGTGGGTGTCCCCGTAACGCGCCTCAACCCAGGGCGTCCGGCACTGGAAACGAAGAGTTCGCCCCGTCTTTCCCGGCGTCAAGCGCGAGGAGCTCGGCTTTTGTGCTTCCCCGGTGCCAAGTGTGGAGAGCGCCGGTTTGGGCGCGTCCTCGAATCTGGACTGCGGAGCGAGGTGGCGTAACGGACGGACGATGAGGGAAGACGCCGACTCGAAGCGCCCAAACCCGCGCCGCCGAAGGAGCCGCAAAGCAGCACATCTTGTGCTTTACCGGCGCCAAGTGTGAGGAGTTTCGGCTTGGGCGCGTCGGTGCTTGGACTGAGGAACGCAGGAGCGAAGCGACGGAGTGACGAGGGAAAGCACCGACTCAGGGCGCCCAAGCCCGCGACGCCGTCAGGCGGAGCAAAGAGACACAGAGCAAAGGAACACAGCGCCGCCCCGCGCTGCCCCCCGCAGGCGGAGCGGCGCTGTGTCCCTCGGGTGTGCCTCCCTGGGAGCGGGAGGCACGGGGTGGAGAGGTCAATCAGATCAGGTCAGGAGGAGCAGGCCTTGCCCAGCTTGACGGTGGCTTCCTGGGCGCTCTTGGCCATGTTCTGCACGGTGGCGCCGGCTCCGGCCAGGTCCTTGGGGTCGATCTTGAAGTCACCCCAGGTCTTGGCGAGGTCGTTGAGCGCGGAGGCGAGGTCTCCGTCGGTCTTGCCGGCGAGCTCCTTCAGGTCGGCCGACAGCTTCTGGCTGGCGTCGTTGAACTTGCTGAAGTCGGTGCCGGCGCTGGCGGTGGCGGTGGTGTAGTCCGTGAAGGCCTTGGTCCAGGGCGCCTGGGCGCAGAACTCGGCGTTACCGGACCCGCCACAGGCGGCGGTGAAGGAGAGAAGTGCGGCTCCCGCGACGGTGGCGGCGATACGACGGGAGGAGAGGACGGAGAACATTTCTGCCTTTCATTACTTCTTGTGACAGAGAGAACAGTAGGGGATCTCCTTGCGGCGCACTTTCATGACGCTTACAGGTGGTGCCCGAGTGACGGTGGGTGAGATCAGCCGGAGGGCGGGTAGGAGCGCGGCATGGCTGAGGCGGTGATCGATTCCGGCGCGGCCCAGCACTCGCTCAAGCGGGTGATCGGGCGCCGGGTCCTGTTGCTCTTCGTGGTCGGCGACATCCTCGGTGCGGGGATATACGCCCTGGTGGGGAAGGTCGCCGGATATGTCGGCGGCGCTCTGTGGCTGCCGTTCCTGGTGGCCTTCGTGCTGGCCGCGCTGACCGCGACGGCCTACGCCGAACTCGTCGGGAAGTATCCCCAGGCCGCCGGGGCCGCGCTGTACACGAACAAGGCGTTCAACATCCCCTTCCTGACCTTCGTCGTGGCCTTCGCGGTGCTGATGAGCGGGATCACCTCGGCGAGCGCGGCGGCGCGCGCGTTCGGCGGCAAGTACCTCGGGGAGTTCGTCACCCTGCCGGTGATGGCCGGGGCGTTCGTCTTCCTGGGGCTGGTGACGCTGGTGAACTTCGCGGGCATCTCCGAGTCCATCAAGGTCAACGTGGTCCTGACCGTCATCGAGGCGTTCGGGCTCGTGGTGATCATCGTGATCGGGATCTACGCGCTGCTGTCCGGGGAGGGCGAGCCCGCCCGGGCCCTGGAGTTCCATCCGGCGAACGGCGCCTTCCTCGGTGTCCTCGGCGGTACGGCGCTCGCCTTCTACGCGTTGCTCGGCTTCGAGGACTCGGTCAACCTGGCCGAGGAGTCGAAGGATCCGCAGCGCGACTACCCCAGGGCGCTCTTCGGTGGTCTGGCGGTCGCGGCGCTGATCTATCTGGCGGTGGCGTTCACCGCGACGATGCTGGTGGACGCCAAGACCCTGACCAGTTCGACGGGCCCGCTCCTTGAGGTCGTCAAGGTCGCGGGCCTGGCGTTCCCGCCCAAGCTGTTCGCGCTGATCGCGCTGCTGGCGGTCGGCAACACCGCGCTGATCAACATGATCATGGCCTCACGCCTGGTGTACGGCATGGCCCGAGAGGGCATCGTGCCGAAGGTCTTCGCCTCGGTGCACTCGACCAGGGCGACGCCCTGGGTGGCCGTCCTGTTCACCACCGCGATCGCGGCGGTGCTGGTCGCGACCGGCGATGTCGGCGATCTGGCCGACACGACGGTGCTGCTGTTGTTGCTGGTCTTCGCGCTGGTCAACGTGGCCGTGCTCGTGCTGCGCAAGGATCCCGTCGGCCACGACCACTACCGGGCGCCCAGTTGGATGCCGGCGCTCGGCGCGGTTGTCTGCCTTGTGCTCGCGCTGCCGATCACGGGGCGCGGCGCCGACGTCTACGTGCGGGCGGGTCTGCTGCTCGTCGTCGGGGTGGTGCTCTGGTTCGTCAACAGGTTGTTCCTGTCAGAACGGGAGCGCTCGTCCTGAGGGGGTGCGCAGGTCGAGAGAGACGGGCTGACGTGGCGGCCGAGGCCTTTGGGTGATTCTTATACGTTTCATGTCAGACTCCCTCTTTATTGGAGTTTGGGAGAGAGTACGACATTCCAAGGGCGATTTGGGGTGTCCATGGGTGATCGAATTTGTTTCGGGCCGTCCGGAGAGTGAAAACGGAGCATTCTCCGGATCGCGGGCGGGCCGGGAAGTCCGATGGGGCAGGGGATGCGCACGCCGGTCTCCGGTCTGAAGATCACGGCGAGGCGACAGGTAAAACTTGAAGTCGGAAGGAACGGGCTCAGCGTCTGAGGACGAAATCGTCCTCGTCGTCACCGACGCCGACCGAGCCGACCGCCCACAGCGTGGCCGTACCGGGCACCCGGGTGACACCCGTCCTGGTGACGTGGTCACTGTCCTCGTACTGCTGGTCGGGACGGCGGGGACGCAGGAGCGGGCCGTACTCGCGTGTCCACGCCGTGCCGTCGAAGCGGAGCATGAGCGCCTGCCCCGGATGGTCGGCGTCCACCCCGCTGATCCACACCTCGCCGGGACCGGAGGCGGTGACGCCCTGCAGGGCACCGCGGGCGACCGGCACCTCGGCCCTGGCCCACCGGGTCCCGTCCCAGTGCAGGACCAGCGGCTGCCCCTGCCTGATCCGGGCTCCGTCCCGTACGGCCCCGGCGGGCGCGACCTCGCCGACCGCCCACACGTCGGACGGGGAGACCTGCCAGACCCGCCGCAGCGTGCCACCGGGGATGGCGGGTGTCCGCGACCGCTCCCAGCGGTCGGGGGAGCCGTGCCAGACCAGCGGTGTGCCGTCCTGGGCCGCTCCGACCGCCCAGACGTGCCCCTGCCTGGCGGTGACCGCCTCGAAGGTGCCGCCGCCGGTGGGCACGTTGCGGAAGGCCGTGCCGTCCCACCGGATCAGCACCCCGCCGGACGGGCCGTTCCCGGTGAACCACGCTGTGCTCCCTGTGCCGCCCGTGGCGGCGACGTCCGTCAGCCGGTAGTCCTCCGCGACGCCGAAGGGCCGCCGCGCCGTCCAGCGCCGCCCGTCCCAGCGCGCGGCGAACGCGTTCACCCCGTTGCCCGCGACCCAGACGTCCCGGGGACCGGCCACGCTGACGCCCGTCAGGTGGTTGACGTCGTGATCGTTCAGCCCGGTGACCTCGCGCCATCTCACACCGTCCCACCTGGTCACGGCGGGAGTGCCCTCCCGGTCCTCGGCGCCCCTCTGGTAGCCGACCGCCCACACCTCACGCGGCCCGGCCGCCGCCACGTCGAGCAGCGCGGAGCTCGCCGCCAGCTGGGCGGGCCTGACGGCCTTCCAGGCGGGGGAGACCGGCGACGGGTTCCGCTGCGTTGTACGGCTCGGCGGCGGTGCCTGGGACGCGGTGGGGGACGGCTCGGGGGGATGCGCGCCACAGGAGGCCATCAGGGTCACCCCGGCGAGCACGAGCGTGACAGAGCGTAGATGTCCCATGCGGGCATCCTCCCTCAGAGTGCCCTCCGGACGGTGCCGATCCTGAATAGACCTGTCAGCCCTGGGCACCCTGACAGGGCGAGCGAGGACGCGTTCTCCGCCGCCTGGGCCGGGGACGAGGCACGTCAGACGGGACGGTGGGGCAACAGGGGGGTGCGTCCGGCGGCATGGCCGCCGGGCTCACGGAGGGACCCGTTCCGTGTGAGACAGTTACACGGCTGGGAGAGGTTCGGTACAGAAGGTTGATGATGTTCGCGGGAAAAGAGCCGGAGCCGAGTTTCAGCGCCACGTCCGGGCTGCACGGTACGACGCTCGTGGTGCGGGTGAGCGGGGAGCTGGACCACTACCACACGCCGTTGCTGCGTGCGGAGCTCGGCAGGGCGTGGGAGCTCCTGCAGTCGCCGACCCTCATCCTCGACCTGTCGGCTCTGACGTTCTGCGACTCCTCCGGCATCGGTGAACTGCTCCAGGCCCGTCACCAGGGCCAGCTCGCGGGAGTACGGCTCATCCTCACCGGTGTCCAGGGAAACCTGGCCCGCAGGCTCAACCTGGCGGGCCTGACCCAGGTCTTCGAGGTCTTCCCCTCCGTCGCCGACGCCCTTGAGGCGGCCTGACCGGAGGTTCACGGTGTCCTGATCCGTCCGGTGCGAGGCCCGTACGGCCCTGCCGGGGCCGGGGTGACGGCCGGTAGCGTCGGCGTCGTGGCTGATGAGGGGACCGGAAGTACCGGCAGGGTCGTGGTGCTGGTGCTGCCCGAGGTGAACCTGCTCGACCTGGCGGGTCCGGTGCAGGTGTTCGACACCGCCGCGTTTCTCGGCGCGGGATACCGGATCGAGCACGTCGCCGACGCCGAGCGGGTGGCGACCGCCCAGGGGGTGAGCCTCGCGGGGCTCGGCGCCCTGCCGCAGGTCGCGGCCGGTGATCTGGTGCTGGTCCCGGGCCCCAGGCTGCGTGAGCACCGCGAGCCGTACGTCTCGGAGACCGTGGTCGGCTGGCTGCGTGCGGCGGCCGCCACGGGGGCGCGGCTGGCGTCGGTCTGCACCGGCGCGGTGGCGCTGGGCGAGGCGGGCCTGCTGGACGGGCGCCGCTGCACCACGCACTGGTCGCTGGTCGAGGCGATGCGCGCCAGATACCCGGCGGCGAGGGTGCAGGAGGCGGTGCTCTACGTCCACGACGGCCCGGTCAGCACCAGCGCGGGCGTCTCGGCAGGGGTCGATCTGGCGCTCTCGCTGGTCGAGCGGGACCACGGCCCGGCCCTGACCACGGCCGTCGCCCGTGAACTGGTGGTCTATCTGCGCAGAGACGGCGCGGGGGAGCAGATCAGCCAGTTCCTGAGGCACCGGTCGCACCTGGACTCCGCCGTCCACCGGGTGCAGGACCATCTCGCGGGGAGCATCGACGCCGCGCACACCCTGGCCGAACTGGCCGAGGTGGCGAACCTGTCCCCCCGGGGGCTCAGCCGGGCCTTCACCGCGGCGACCGGGATCACCCCGCTGGAGTACCGGCAGCGGCTGCGGCTCGAACGCGCCATGTCCCTGCTGCGCGAGACCAGCCTGCCGGTCGACGCCGTGGCCGTCCGGTGTGGCTTCCGCGAGGGACGGCACTTCCGCCGCCTGTTCAAGGCCAGGTACGGCGGGCCGCCCTCGGAGTTCCGGCGGGAAACCGGCTGACCGTCCCGGTTCTTCTCGTTCCCCGTCCTTCCGCCGTCACGCGGCGTTCTCGTTCTTCTCGTTCCCGGTTCCCGATCGGGCCGGGACCCCTCACACCTCAGGAGCTTCCGCATGCCTCAACGCGCCAGACTGCTCGTACGGATAGTCCTTTTCATCGCCATCTGGGGTGTTCTCGTTGGTGGAACATGCGCGGCCGGGGTCGTGGTCTCCATGCGGGACAGCTACCCGGGGGCCCCGCGAGCCGTACCCGGGAAGCCTCCGGCGGGAGAGGCGCCGCGGGGACGGATCAAGGTCGCGGTCGTGGTCGGGACGAGCGGTTCGGTGACCACCGACGTGCTCGGGCCGTACGAGGTCTTCGCCCGCTCCGATCGGTTCCTCGTCCACACGGTGGGCGCGCGCAGGGAGCCGGTCCCGTTGTCCGGCGGCCTGCGCCTGCTGCCCGACCGCACGCTTGAGGAGGCGGAGACCGGGGACGCGGTGCCCGACGTGGTCGTGGTTCCGGCCGTGGTCGACCCCGAGGGCGAGGCCGAGGCGCCGCTGCGCGCCTGGATCGCCCGTCGGGCCGCCGCGGGCGCCCGGATCCTGGGCGTCTGCGCGGGCTCCCGGCTGGTCGCGGCCGGTGGCCTGCTCAGGGGACGCGCCGCGACCTCGCACTGGGGGGTCATCGGCGCTCTCCGGAGTGACTATCCGGACACCCGCTGGGTTCAGGGCAGACGTTACGTCGAGGACGGCCCGGTCACCACGACCGCGGGTGTGACCTCCGGCGTCGTCGGCGCGTTGCGGCTGGTCGAACTGCTGGCGGGGGAGGCCGAGGCCCGGCGTGTCGGCGCCGAGGTCGGTTATCCCGGCTGGTCGCCCGGCGCCTCGACCGTGATCCCGGCCGACGAGCCGGCTCTGGCGGACCTGCCCTACGCGCTCAACGCGGCCTTCCCCTGGTTCCGGCCGGTCGTCGGCATCGGGCTGAACCCGGGGGCCGGTGAGATCGACGTCGCCGCGGCGTTCGAGGTCTACGCGGGAGGCTCCTTCGCGGCCCACGCGGTCGCGCTCGCGGGCACCCCGACGGTCACCACCCGGCACGGCGTGACCCTGGTGGCCGAACCGGCGGACGGTACGGCGCCGGCCCTCTCCCGGCTGGTCGTCCCCGGGGTCGGCGCGGCAGGGCAGGTCGATCCCGCGCTCACCCGTCTGGTCGCCGGGCGTGGGCTGGCCGTCGAACTGCCGCACGCGGGGCGCGCCGCCGCCGAGTCCGGCTTCGACCCGGTACTGCGCGACCTGGCCGTCCACACCGACGTGGCCACCGCCCGCGCGACCGCGAAGTACAACGAGTACCCCGTCGAGCACCTCGCGTTGACCGGTCCCGCCTGGTCGTGGCGGCCGACGCTGTTGTTCCTGCTGACCGCGGCCGGTGCCGGGCTCATCGCCCATGTCTCCCTCCGTTCCCTCCGCCGTCGCCGTACCGGGCCCTGACCGGAGGGCGGTCGTCACATCGGGGGGTCGCCCGGGGCGTCGCCGAAGACGTCCCGCTGGGCGATGGACAGTGCCGTGAACAGGGCGCCGTTGAGGATCGCGTTGCCCTCGACGGTGCCCGCGCGGACCTGGGTGGGGACCGGCGAGAGCGTGTCGAGGTGCTCGCCGACCCGCGCGGCCAGTTCCTCACCGCCGGAGCGGCCCGTCTCCCCGCCGAGGACCACGAGTCCCGGGTCGAGGACGGCGACCGCGGTGAAGGCCATCCGGGCGATCCTGGCGGCCAGGGTGTCCTGGTCGAGCCCGGCGGCGGCCCTGGCGTCCAGCAGGTCGCAGAAGGAACCCTCGGGGAAGCCGAGCGGCGTGATCTCACCCGCGCCACCCGAGGCGCCCCTGCGCAGCCTCCCGCCGAGGGTGACCGCCGCGCCCACGGCGTCGTCGAGCCAGAGCAGCACGAAGTCCTCGCGTCCCTGCGCGGAACCGGCGCGGTGCTCGGCGACGGCGGCGAGGTTGACGTCGTTCTCCAGGTCGATCCGCGCGTCGATCCTGCGGCGCAACGTCTGGAGCAGGTGCGGCTGCCAGCCGGGCACGCCGTTGTCCACGGCCAGTTCGCCGCTGTGCGGGTCGACCATCCCCGGCACGCCGAGGACGACGGCGTGCAGGCTCCGGGAACCGGCCGCCTCGGCGACGGCGTCGGCGACGACCCCGGCCAGGGGGGTGGCCGCCCTGGCGTGCTGGGGGTAGGTGGGCGAGGCGATCAGGGCTCCGTTCCCGGGGCCGATCTCGCGGCTCGCCGAGCCGACCGGGCTTCCGGTGATGTCGGAGACGGTCACGGTGACCGTGTCACGCCGTATGTCGGCTCCGGCCACGTGGGCACGGCCGGCCACGATGCCGTACAGGCGGGCGTTCGGCCCCCGGCGTTCGTCACCGCTCTTGCCGACGACCTCGATGAGCCCGTTGGTCTGCAGGCGTTCGATGAGGTCGGACACGGTCGGGCGGGACAGCCCGGTGAGCGCCCGTAGCTGCGGGGCGGTCAGCGTTCCGTGTTCGAGCAGCAGGTCCAGGGCGAGGCGGTCGTTGATCGCCCTGGCCATCTGCGGAGTCGCGGTCCTCATTTATCCCCTTTTAATCAGGAAGCCTGCCTGTTAGTTTCTCACACCATGCGCAACGACAATCAACGCGCCCGCATCGCGGTCGCGGCGGTGTTCGCCGTCCACGGGGCGGTAGCGGGAAGCATGGCGACCCGCGTCCCGTGGCTGCAAGACCATCTGAGTCTCGATCCCGCCGCACTGGGGATCGCCCTGTTCTGTCCTGCGGTGGGGGCTTTCGTGGCGATGCCGATGGCCGGCCGTCTCGTCCACCGCATCGGCGGGCGCGCCGCCACGAGGATCCTGCTCGCCCTGTGGTGCGTCGCCCTCGCGATCCCCTCCCAGGCCCCCGGGTTCGTCTGGTTGTGCGCGATCTTCCTGGCGTACGGCGCGGCGGCGGGTACGTGCGACGTCACCATGAACGCCCAGGGGGTGATCATCGAGCGGCGCCTGGGACGTTCGATCATGTCGGGGCTGCACGGCATGTGGAGTGTGGGCAGCCTGGCCGGCGCCGGGATCGGGGTCGTCGCCGCCCAGGCCGGAATCGACGCGCGCCTGCACCACGGCGCCGTCGCGCTCGTCCTGCTGGTCGTCGGTTTCGTGGCGAGCCGCGGCCTGCCGGACGTCCGCCCTGAGCCGGGCGAGCAGGCACCGCCCCGCTTCGCCGTACCCTCGCGGGCCATCCTGGCGATCGGCGCGGTCGGGTTCTGCGCGACCTTCGCCGAGGGGGCGAGCATGAACTGGTCGGCCGTCTACGTCACGGACGTCACCGGGGCGGGGCCGGGCATGGCCGCCGCGGCCTACGCGACCTTCGCCCTGGCCATGGCCGTGACCAGGCTGCTGGGAGATCTGATCGTCCAGCGCCTCGGGCCGGTCGCCACCGTACGGGCCGGTGGCCTGCTCGCGGTCGCCGGAGGGACGGTCATCGTCGCGGCGCGCGACCCGCTGCCGGGCGTCGCCGGGTTCGCGCTGTTCGGCCTGGGAATAGCCGTGATCGTGCCGCTGACCTTCGCCGCCGGAGGCAGGGCGACCGCGGCGCCGAGCCAGGGCGTCGCGGGGGTGGCGGCGATCACCTATCTGTCGGGGCTGCTGGCCCCCGCGGTGACCGGCTGGGTCGCCCACCTGACGTCGCTTCCCGTCACCTTCGCCGTGCTGTCGGTGATCGTCCTGACGACCGTCGCCACCGCGGGCGCGCTACGCCCCCGGGCCCCTCTGGGAGGCCGGACGGAGGCGGGCGCCTGAGCTCTCAGTGGGCCGCCCGCTCGGCGTAGCCGTTGATCGCTCCGGTCGCCGTGCAGGTCTGGGCCCCGGCGTCGCCGTAGGGCACGATCCGGTAGGGTGCCCAGACCTTCGACCCTCCCCGCCAGACCCGCGCGTACATGCAGCCGCCGTCGGGCCCCTCCCTGAGCGCGATTCCGACCGTCCTCCCCTTCTCCGTCCCCCCCTCGGCGATCTCCCGGACGACCCGCGGGTCCAGGTCCAGCCGCTGTACGGCCTTCCGGACCTTGGCCAGGTCCGGTCTGCCGGGGAGCGTCTCCTGCAACCGCTCATACATCCGGGGAGGAAACCTGGCGTGGGCCCTGAAGCCGAGGGGAGTGGTGGCCGGGCATGTGACCTCCTTGAGGGAGACGTCCGCGAAGAAGTCGGGAAAGGCGTTGCCGGAGGCGACGGCCTCGAAGCAGCCGACGACGTCGGGAACGGCACGGAGCGTCTCACGCCTGCCCTCCCAGACCTTGATCATTCCCTTGCCGGTCACCCTGACCACGGCACGGAACGGGTCCCGCCGGGTCCGCTCGGCGACGGACAGGACCTCGACACCCTCCCGCCGGGTGATGAGGAAGCCGAGATCCTCACTCTCCTTGAACCGGGTGCCCTTCAGAGTCTCGGTCAGGGTGCCGGCCTTCGCCCAGAAGTCCGCCCGTGCGGGGTCGTTCACGCCGCACCCCGTCAGCAGGAGCGCCAGCGCGGCCAGGGGGAGGAGAAGTCGGCGCACAAGATCATGTGTATCCCACGCGGGGAAACCGGTGCGAGACCTGTGCCGGAATAGTCCCGAGACGGTCAGGGTTGGCGGTGGCATGGAACCGGTTACACGTGGGCGTGTCCGTGTGGAGCGGAGCGCGAAGAGAGTGCGGGTCCTCTTCGGGGGCAGGGTGGCCGCCGACACCACCCGGGCACTGCTGGTCTGGGAGGTGCCCTACTACCCGACCTACTACTTCCCCCGGCGGGACGTCGCCGTCGAGCTGGAGCCCAACGGCGGGAGCGCGCACTCGCCGAGCCGGGGTGAGGCGGTGCTGTACGACGTGGCGGGAGTCGCCGACGCGGCCCTCGCCTATCCGGAATCGCCCATCGAGGAACTGCGCGACCACGTGCGGTTCGAGTGGGAGGCGGCCGACGCCTGGTTCGAGGAGGACGAGGAGGTCTACGTCCATCCCCGCGACCCCTACACCCGGGTCGACGTCCTGCCGTCCTCGCGGCACGTGCGTGTCGAGGTGGACGGCGTCGTCGTCGCCGACTCCCACCACCCCAGGATCCTGTTCGAGACGGGCCTGCCGCCGCGTTACTACCTGCCGAAGACCGACGTCCGGCTCGACCTTCTCGTTCCCACCGAGACCGTGACCCGCTGCCCGTACAAGGGGGTGGCGGAGTACTGGAGCGTCAACGGCCGGCCCGACCTGGCCTGGTCCTACCGGACCCCGCTTGAGGAGAGCGGGCGTGTCGCCGGGCTCGTCGCGTTCTACGACGAGAAGGTGGACGTCTACGTGGACGGCGTCCTGCAGGAACGCCCGAAGACGAAGTTCGCCTGATCAGGCGGGCGGCAGGTCGAACGGATCGACGAGCGAGACCCCCGTCCCCTCGAAGTCCTTGACGTTGCGGGTGACCAGCGTCCAGCCGTTCACCCTGGCCGTCGCGGCGATCAACCCGTCCGCCGTGGGAATCGGCCGCACGGCGTTCAGCCGCCCCCACTCCTCGGCGACCTCGGGGGTGATCGGGGCGATGCGGTCACCGAACTGCCGCAGCAGTTCGGTGAGCCGACGTTCCAGCACGGCGGCCTGTGCGGGATCCCTGCGCCTGCGGAGTTCCAGACGCACATATTGGCCGCCCGGGTCAGACGGAGGCGTGCTCGCGCCGGGGAGAGGCGGTGCGGCGGCGCTCGCGCAGGATGGTCCTGAGCACGCGCAGGCCGTCCCGTACGGCGTGCAGGTTGCTGACGCCGTGGATGCGGCTGCGCTCGTGGCTGGGCACCTCGCGGATCACGAGCCCGGCCTTGGCGGCGCGCACGTTCATCAGCGTCTCGATCTCGAAGCCGTCGCAGTCGAGGTTCAGGACCTCCAGATGACGCGCCCAGAAGGCGTTGTAGCCGTAACACAGGTCGGTGTAGCGGGTGCCGTAGAGACGGTTGGTGATCATCGTGAGGACGCGGTTGCCCAGGGAGCGGGTCCGGCTGATGTCGTCGGAGCCGCCGCCGGGGATGTAGCGGGAGCCCTTGGCGAAGTCGGCGCCCTCGGTCAGGGCGGTCACGAAGGCGACGATCTCCCGCCCGTCCGTCGAACCATCGGCGTCGATCATGACGATGATGTCGCCCTTCGCGGCGGCGAACCCCTCGGTGAGGGCGTTGCCCTTGCCCCTGCCGGTCTGCGTCACGACACGCAGCCCCGGACGGAGCCTCTCGGCGACGGCGACCGTGTCGTCGGTCGAGTTGCCGTCGACCAGTATGACCTCGTCCACCCACTCCGGCAGCGTCGCGAAGACGTGCGGCAGGTTGGCGGCCTCGTTCATGGCGGGGACCACCACGCTGACACTGACGGTGAAGAGAACGCTGCTCATGGCCGCAAGGATGGCCCGGGACCCCTGCAAAGTACTTGAAGTTACCTTGAAAGGGGGACTCAAAAAAGGAGAAATTTCCCTTGAAAGGGGCTCCTAAGGGGAGAGAGGCGACGCGCTCCGCGGCCGTGACCCGTCGCTGCGGCGCGGGGCGGCCGCCGGAGGGCGGCGGTCAGAAGGGGATGTATGGCACTGAAAGGGGTCAAAAAGGGAGGGCTCTGCCCGAGGGAGTGCGCAGGTCGAGCGGAACCGGCTCACGTGGGGGCCGGGGGCGCTGGATGAGGTGGATCCTTTTCACGTTCCCGCTCCTTTCTGGGCTTGATCATCGGGTGTTACCCATGTGGAGCCCAAGAATCACCTATCGACGTATCACATGGAGCACACTGGCCACACGCTCCGCAGCCGTCGCGACGTCCTCGGCCTGACCGATACGCCCCGCCCACGAGAGCCAGAACCACCATTCGCCGTCCTCGTCGTGGGAGGCGAGGACGTCCTCCGTCATGGTGGGGGCCATCGGGTTGACCACGTGGAGGCGGGGATAAGGTCCGTGGGACGACCTCAGGTGCACCTGGAAGGAATGGGCCTCCAGCTGGGAGGCGAGCCGGCGCAGATGGTCGACGGCCTCGCCGCGCTTTGCCGTCATGTGGATCACTCCTGGCGGACGGTGTTGGCTTTAATGTGCAGAGTGCGGTTCGGGGGCATGTGAGGCAATCGGCCTTCGGGCCGGATCGGCGCCGGATCAGTGGAATACCTGGGAAAGTTGTCGCCGTTCCGTGCGTAAACCGCGAATAAAGGGAAAGCAATGCATGAGCATGCTTACGCTGTGCTTCGCTCTCGTTAATCTTGTGTAAACAGCGACGGGGAGGGCGCCGTGGCCCGAGGTGAACATTCTCCCGCGTGTGCGCGCCGCTGGCGTGAGCAGGCCGGTTCCGAGCAGTGGACGCCCTGGCAGACGGCGCAGGCCATCCACGGTTGCTGCGGGGTCAGCCTCCTGAAGGCCCACCGGCTGGCCAGGGGGTGGTCGGCCAGGCAGGCCGTACAGGAACTTGAGGAGATGTGCCTGCGCCAGGACCTGGGGGAGGCCCGGGCCAACATCGACCTCCTCAACGCCTGGGAGAACAAGCGCGCCCGTCCCCGCCCGCAGACCATCGACCTGCTGGCGCGGCTCTACCGGGCCAACGCCGTACGGCTCGGCCTGGCGGGTGACTACTGCGACGACGAGAGCGAGGCCAGGGTCGTCGTGCTCTCCGGGGGTGAGGGGCGCCAGCCGTACCGGGCCGAGGAACGGCGCGAGGGCGACGGCGCGGCTGACGGCAGGAACGACATGGAACGGCGGGCGCTGTTCCACCACGCGCTGCTCGGCTCCCGCTTCGTGATGAACGGGCGGCTGCTGGCCGAGGTCGAACGGACCCGCCAGGAGCTCGACCGCACCCTCGCCCGCGCCACCGTCACCGAGGACCAGCTCGACGCGCTCGACGAGCAGGTGCTCCGCTACCGCCGCGAGTACATCACCAGTGCCCCGCTGCCGATGCTCTACCGGCTGATGCTCGAACTGTGCGACGTGCGCGCGCTCGTCACCGCCCGCCAGCCCGCGATGGCCCAGCGCCGCCTGCTGAGCGCGACCGTGATGCTGGCGTTGCTCTCCGCGGACGCGCTGATGAAGCTCGGCGACACCCGCCAGGCCCACGCCTGGTACGGCACGGCGCGCACCGCCTCCGACGACATGGGCGACCTGCGGCTGCGAGCCCTGGTCAGGGCGCAGCAGGCGATGCTGCCCTACTACTACGGGGACCTCGCCGAGACCGTACGGCTCGCCAGGGAGGCCAGGACACTCGCGGGGAACGCGCCCAGCTCTCCGGCGGCCCTCGGGGCGGCGGCCGAGGCGCGGGCGCTGGCCAGGCTCGGCGAGCACAAGGCCGCCAGGGCGGCGCTGGCCGAGGCGGAGCGGATCTTCGCCAGGATGCCTCCCGAGGGGCACGACCACCTGGCCTTCCGTTTCTCCGAACGCCGCCTGCAGTTCTACCGGATCGGCACGCTGATCGAGCTGGGGGAGGAGGTCGACTGGACGCCGGGTCCCTCCGGGGCCTACACCATCGACCCGGTGCTGCTCCTGCTCGACCAGGCCGCGCACATGGCCCGCGGGGGCAAGGCCGACGACGCCTGCCACCTGGCGGAGAAGGCCCTGCTCCAGGTGCCGCCGGAGCACCGCACCTCCATCGTGCTCAGCCGCGCCAGGGTGGTGCTGTCGGAGGTGCCGGAGGGCAGGCGCAGAGCCGCGGCGGTGCGCCGCCTGACAGACCTGGTCGTCGATGCCCTGCCGGTGAGCTGATGGGCCCGCTCGCGGAGGGGGCGTTCCGGGTCCTGCGCGAGGTCTGCGAGGATCTCGGGATCGATCACCGGGACGCCGAACTCCTTCGTGTGCGAAGCAACGCCGTCTTCAAGCTGCGCGGCGGGATCGTGGTCAGGATCGCCACCGCGCCGAACGCGCGGACCAGGCTTCCACTGGTGCTCGCGGTCGCCCGCTGGCTCGCCCAGCAGGGCTTTCCCGCGGTGCGTCCCGCCGACGAGATCTCCGAGCAGCCGGTGACCCACGAGGGCGGCGTCGTGACCTTCTGGCACTACGTGCCCGCGAGCGGCCGTCCGACGACCACCGAGCTGGGAGAGATCCTGCGCAGCCTGCACCTGCTGCCGGTGCCCCCGGTGGCGTTGAAGCGCTTCGCCGATCCGCTGGCCGAGCTGCGGGTGACGGTCGACGGGTCGGCGGTGCTCACCCCCTGCCAGCGGGCCTGGCTGCGCGACCGCATCGCCGAGCTCTCCGAGCGCTGGGCGGGGCTGGACATGGACGGCTCGCCGGTGCTGCTGCACGGGGACGCCTGGATCGACAACCTGCTGCGCTGCACGGACGGTCACGTGGTGCTGTGCGACTGGGACGGCGTCGCGGTCGGACCCCGTGAGTGGGACCTGGTGCACACCTACCACGGTCAGCGCCGGTTCGGGCTGAGCGCGGCCGAGGTGGACGCCTTCGCCGACGCCTACGGCAGTGACCTGCGCTCCTGGCCGGGCTACTCGACGCTCATGGAGATCCGGGACATGTACGCCGTGGGCATCCACATCCGCAACGCCGGGGCCGACCCGTTCTCCCGCAGCGAGCTGCCCCGCAGGCTCGACTCCCTCACCCGAGGTGAGCAACACACCCGGTGGTACATGTCGGAACCGGCTACTGTCTCCCCCTAAAGATCATGATTTGGGGGACATGTCATGCCGAAAGTCACGCTGCACAACACCTTCCATGTGCGTAACACCCCGGCGGCGCTCCGGGCGCACCTGAGCCAGCCGCAGAGCTACGTGGGGCTCTCGCCGCTGGTGGTCGCGGTCAGGGACGTCAGCACGGTGGACGGGGAGACGCGCTACGTCTCGGTCGAGCGGCTCAGGCTGCTCGGTCTCGTCAGGTACGAGAGCCTGGTGAAGGTGACGCTCAGGAGCACTCCGGAGACCGTCGAGGGGGAGGCCGCGGGTCCCGGCGGGGTCAAACTCGGCTACCGGTTCACCCTGCGGGACCGGGACGGCGGGACCGAGGTCGAGGACAGGCTCGTGGTGCAGGCCTGGAACCGTACGCTGCTGGGCCGGGCGGTGCGGAGGGCGCGCGAGGCGCAGCTCGCGCGTGCCGGGGTCCTCGTCTCACGCCTGGGCTGAGCCGGTCTCCGGGATCCTCATCGGGCCCTCATAGGGCCCTAAGAGAGCCTTCGTGGAGTCGTGGGCCCTCATGGGTCTCCATGGGGTCCTCACGGGGTCTTTTGTGAGGGCGGAGCCGGTGTGCGGGACGTGGGATCAGTGCGTTCCGCGCCTGCCCAGGCCCGAGGGCTTCAGGGTGTTCGTCCATGAGATGCCCGGCTCGACCTCGCCGGGATCCACCGGTTCTCCCATGCCGGAGCCGGGCCCGGTGGCGGGGGTGGCGGTGGAGACAGGGGCGGAGACGGCGAGGGCGGGCAGGGGCGCGAGCGCCGCGAGGGCGACGCCCAGGGCGGTGACGGACAGGGCGCGGGCGGGTCTGTTCCCAGGGCGCATCATCACTCCATGAAAAATAGTCCGAAGGTGGAAAAACGCCGCGACATGCTTCCGGGCGCGAGTTCAATACTCCCCTGGTGCTCTTCTTGGTAAACGACACGCAGCCCGTATCAATGTTCGAGTAAAGTGCCACAATTGGCGTGAAAAATAATGATATTTCGTGGCTTTTCGTGATGGTGCGGCCTTTTCTGGGCGGTCCTCTGAGTTCATCGGCCATGACCCTCGCGCCCACCGGTGTGACACCGCGGCCCGGAAGGATCGGGACGTCCCCGGGGGAGGGCGGGCTCGGGAAGGCCGGAGTTGACAGCGGTATACGGCCACCCGTCAAGTGATTCGGGTGAGCGATCTAATGTCTTATGGGGCATGCCGCCGGGGATTTGTCGCTTTCCGCTGAGTCGTCCGGGGGCATGCCTGCCCGGTGGCCGTGAGGGGCGCCAGTACCTTTCAAGCATGACCACCATCGCTGTCACAGGAGTAACCGGCAGGCTCGGCGGGCGTGTCGCCGCCAGGCTCGCCGCCGCGGGGACCAGTCAGAGGCTCGTCGTCCGCGATCCCGCCCGCGCGCCCCGGCTGGACGGGGCCCAGGTCGCGCGGGCGGACTTCGCCGACGGGGAGGCCGCGCGCCAGGCCCTCGACGGGATCGAGACCCTGCTCATGGTCTCGGCCTCCGAGGCCCCCGACCGCGTCGCCCAGCACCGGGCCTTCGTGGACGCCGCGGTCGCCGCGGGCGTCGGCCACCTGGTGTACGTCTCCTTCTACGGGGCCGCCCCCGACGCCACGTTCACCCTCGCCCGCGACCACTGGGCGACCGAGGAGCACATCCGGGCCACGGGGGTGCCGTTCACGTTCCTGCGGGACAACATGTACGCCGACCTGCTGCCACTGATGGCCGGTCAGGACGGTGTGCTGCGCGGTCCCGCGGAGGACGGGCGGGTGTCGGTCGTGGCCCTCGACGACATCACCGACGCCGCCGTCGCGGTCCTGGGCTCACCCGGCGAACACGCGGGCGCGACGTACGACCTGACCGGCCCCGAGGCGATCACCCTTGAGGAGGCCGCCGCGATCATCACCGAGGTCACCGGGCGTCCCGTCACCTACCACCGGGAGACCGTCGAGGAGGCCTACCGTTCCAGGGCGCACTACGGCGCCCCCGACTGGGAGGTCGACGCGTGGGTCTCGACCTACACGGCCATCGCCAAGGGTGAGCTGGCCGGGGTCGGCGACGCCGTACCGCGGCTGACGGGGCATCCGGCGACCCCGCTGGCCACCGCGCTGGCCCGCTGAGTCCCGTGGTTCCCTCGGGAGGGGGTTCGCCCCCTCCCGAAATAGATAAGCAACTTATATAAGTCGGTGATACAGTCCTGCCGTGTCGCCGCACGAGTCATCGGACGGCCTCGACGTCGAGGCCCTCGCCCTCGCCGTGGAGAGGTTCACGGGAGTCTTCATCCGCCTCGCCTCCGTTGAGCGGATGAGCTTCACCACGCTGGGGGTGCTGCACACCCTGGCCGGCAGAGGGCCGTTGCGCCTGTCGGAGCTGAAGGAGAGCGAACAGGTCACCCAACCTGCGATCACCCAGCTCGTCACCCGTCTCGAACGCGACGGCCTGGTCAGGCGGCGGCCCGACCCGACCGACGGCCGGGCCGTGCTCGTGCACATCACCCCCGCGGGCGCCGAGATCGTCCACAGCCGCCGCGAGAACCGGATCGCCAGGCTCGCCGAACTGGCCCGGCACCTGGACGCCGGGCAGCGACGGGCGATCGCCGAGGCGCTGCCCGCGCTGTCGGAGATGTCCGCCCTCGCCGTACGGCCGCCGGACGAACCGCCGCCCGCCGCCGGTGACCGGTGAAAGGAACCGCATGATTCCCCTCGAACCGACCCCGATCCACGTGTCCGACCAGGTTCTGGACGACCTGAGGGTACGGCTGAGCCTGACCCGCCCACCGCTGGAGGAGGACGGCGACTGGTCCTACGGCGTCCCCCGCGGCTACCTGAACGAGCTGGTCACCTACTGGCGCGAGGAGTACGACTGGCGGGAGGCCGAGGCCGCGATCAACGCCTACGAGCACTACCGGGTGACCGTGGACGGCACCCCGGTGCACTTCATGTACAAGGCGGGGGCAGGACCCCGGCCGGTTCCGCTGATCCTCACCCACGGCTGGCCGTGGACGTTCTGGCACTGGTCGAAGGTCGTCGACCGGCTCGCCGACCCCGCGGCCTTCGGCGGCGACCCGGAGGACGCCTTCGACGTCATCGTGCCCTCCCTGCCCGGGTTCGGGTTCTCCGGTCCGCTCCCAGGAAGCCACGACGTCAACTTCTGGAAGGTCGCCGACCTGTGGCACAGCCTCATGACCGGCGTCCTCGGCCACTCCAGATACGCCGCAGGCGGGTGCGACATCGGCGCCCTGGTCTGCGGTCAGCTCGGCCACAAGTACGCCGCCGAGCTGTACGGCATCCACATCGGCTCCGGCCAGAAGCTCACCCTCTTCAACGGCGACCGGGCCTGGGACCTCGCCCAGGGCGCGCCCATCCCCGAAGGGGCGCCCGACTCCGTCCGCGAGCGGATCCTCGCCCTCGACCGGCGCTTCGCGGTGCACCTGGCCGTGCACATGCTGGACTCAGGCACCCTCGCCCACGCGCTGAGCGACTCACCCGCGGGCCTGCTGGCCTGGCTCCTGGAACGCTGGACGGCCTGGAGCGACAACGGCGGCGACGTCGAGACCGTCTTCGACCGGGACGACCTGATCACGCACACGATGATCTACTGGGTCAACAACGCGATCGGCGCCTCGATGCGCTACTACGCCAACGCCAACCGTCACCCCTGGGCGCCCTCCCACGACCGAGAACCCGTCGTCGAGGCCCCGACCGGCATCACCTTCGTCGGCTACGAGAACCCGCCCGGCGTCACCACCGACCGGCGGGTGCGCTCCTTCCTCGACGGCGACCGGGCGGGCTGGTACAACCACGTCAACCTCACCGCCCACGACCGGGGCGGCCACTTCATCCCCTGGGAGATCCCCGGCGCCTGGGTCGACGACCTGCGCCGCACCTTCCGCGACCGCAGGCCCTGAGGCCCGTGCCCGGCACGGGCCCGGGACCGTGCGACGGTACGGCTCAGCCCTCGATCAGTGCCATGCTCGGGTAACGATCACCCTTGACGCTGTCCGGGGGCACGGCCGCGTCGAGCGCGGCGAGCTGGTCGGCGGTCAGGGCGACGTCAACCGACGCCGCGTTCTCCTCCAGATAACGCAGCCGCTTGGTGCCGGGGATGGGGATGACGTCCTCACCCCGGCCCAGCAGCCACGCCAGGGAGAGCTGGGCCGGAGTGCAACCGGCCTCCTCGGCGATCTTGCGGACCTCGGCGGCGAGCTCCTCGTTGCGCGAGCCGTTCTCCCCGGCGAAGCGGGGAAGATACCTGCGGAAGTCGTCGTCGGGAAGCCGGTCTCCCGTGCCGAGGCCGCCGAGCAGTCCCCTGCTGATCGGAGAGTAGGCGACGAGCGCGACGCCGAGCTCCCTGGCCGCGGGCAGGATCTCCGTCTCAAGACCCCGGGTGAACAGCGAGTACTCACTCTGCAGCGCGGCGATCGGGTGCGTGGCGTGGGCCCTCCTCAGGGTGTCCGCGCTCACCTCCGACAGGCCGATCCGGCCGACCTTGCCCTGCGCGACCAGCTCGGCCATCGCGCCGACGGTGTCCTCGATCGGCACCTGCGGGTCACGACGGTGCAGGTAGTACAGGTCGATGTGGTCCACGCCGAGCCTCCTGAGCGAGGCCTCGGCCGCCTGCCTGACGTAGCCGGGGCTGCCGTCGACCCCGCGCTCCTCGCCCTCCCCTCTGACGACGCCGAACTTGGTGGCCAGCACCACCTCGTCCCTGCGGCCCCTGATCGCCCGGCCGACCAGTTCCTCGTTGTGGCCCCTGCCGTACATGTCGGCGGTGTCGAGGAAGTCGATCCCCAAATCGAGCGCGCGACGGATGACCGCGACCGACTCGGACTCGTCGGCCTGACCGTAGAATTCCGACATCCCCATGCAGCCGAGTCCGATGGCCGAGACCTCCGGGCCGTTCTGACCAAGACGACGCCTGTTCATGTGAACTCCTGTGCCCTGTAGAAGTCGATCAAGTGATCGAGGCCCCTGTGTTCGGGGCGGCCCCGGTGTCCCACGATGTCTCTTCGAGCGCGCTCAAGGTCAAGTCCCGGGTGGCCCCGACCCCACCCTGAGGAGGGCTACCCTGATGAGGTCTGCCCTACCCTGGGTGGTCTTCTCCCAGTTCAGCGCCCTGGGGTGACGAACGGCCCCCTGAAGGTAACCCCACCCCGCCCCGGGGTTCCTCCGGGAAGGCTCAGGGATCACTGGGGACCGTCTCCGGTACTGCGGAACGAGGCCGCTCGCCAAGGTTGAACCCATGGCACGTCAGGCTTTTGCGGGATCGAAGATGCTTGTGGGCGGTTACGTGGCGATCGGCGCCGGGACCGTGACGATGACGGGACTCCACCTGGTCACCGGGCTCGACCCGGTGCACACGGTGATCAGTGAATACGCCTTCCAGACCGACGGCTGGCTGTTGCCCGTCTCCCTGGGCCTCTTCGCCGCGGCCGCGACCACGTTCGGCGTCCTGCTCGCCCGGCGCGGTGAGGACCGGGGGGCCGCGACGCTGATCGCCGTCTGGGGGCTGTGCATGCTGCTGATCGGCGCCTTCCCCACGGACAAGCCCGGTGTGCCGCTGTCGATGTCCGGTGGCATCCACAGGTACGCGGCGTTCGTGGCCTTCCTGGCGATGCCGCTGGCGGGCCTGATCCTGGCCAGGAGGTACGCGAGCAGCCCGTACTCCCGCCCGGTCCGGCTGTTGAGCCTGGCCTCCCTGGGCGTGCTGGTCCTGGTGGTCGCCCCCTACGTCGTACGGATGCTCGGCATCGACCTGACCAACGACGACATCCCGGCCGGGGTGACCCAGCGGCTGGTCGTGCTCTTCGAGGTCGGGGTGCTCGTGATGCTCGGCCCGGTGCTGCGGGCCTGCCACAGCCGGGAGCGGGCCACCGCCGGGGACGCGGTCAGGGCCACCGTCCAGGCCACCGTCCCGGCCTCTCCGGCGGGCGTGGCCGTACGGGGCGGCAGGGGGCAGGGCGCGCCCGCTTCCATGGTGCTTCGATAGGCGGTTCTTGAGTGGGTGACCTGCGGTTCAGCGGAAAACATCTGTTTTGTCGCCCATCTGCCGTACGCTCCCGGAAAATCGATCGACCGAATCGACCGAGAGGTGTGGCATGGCGGCGCGGAGCACGTACCTGGAGCTGTCCGAGGACGGCGGAGGCTCCCACAAGTTCTACGAGGTCGTGCACGACGGGCTGCAGGTGACCATCAGCTACGGCCGCATCGGCGACTCGGGCCAGACCAAGATCTCCTCGTTCACGACCGAGGAGAAGGCCGCGGCCGCGGCCGCCAAGAAGATCGCGGAGAAGGTCAGGAAGGGCTACGCCCCGGCCGTGCGCGGGGTGCGGCAGCGCCGCTCGGTCACCCGGCGCAGCGTGGAGAGCGTCCGCTCGACCGCCTCCCAGGCCCCGGTGCTGTGGCGCTTCGCCAGCGGAGCCGCGGCCTTCGGCATCTTCGTCGACTCGGAGCGCTGCTGGGTCGGCAACCAGAACGGCGACGTCTACACCGTCACCCACGGCGGCACCGTCACCGGCCGTTTCCGGCTGCCCGACGGGGTGAAGTGCATCGTCGCCGACGACTTCTGGATCTATGCGGGCGCCGACGACGGCAAGGTCTACGACCTCAGCGGGAAGGTGCCCAGGGTCGCCTACGAGATCGCCGACGACGTCGACATCTACTGGCTGGACATCCACGACGGCGTGCTCGGCGTGTCGGACAGGGCGGGCCGGATCACGACGATCGACCACGAGGACGAGTTCCAGTGGGCACGCAAGGGGCGGGGCGAGTACGCCTGGATGGTCCGCTGCGACGACGACGCCGTCTACCACGGCCACTCCACCGGCGTGGCACGCTACGACGCCGCCGACGGCAAGCCGGTCTGGGAGACCGGTGTCGCGGGCGCGGTGCTGTTCGGCTGGCAGGAGGCCGACTCGGTCTACGCGGGCACCGGCCGGGGCGCCGTGCACAGGCTCGCCAAGTCGGACGGCAGGACCGAGGCGGTCTACCGCTGTGACGCCACCGTCTTCTCCTGCGCGACCGCCCCCGGCGGCCGGTACGTCTTCGCCGGCGACAACCACTCCTCGATCTACTGCTTCGACCAGAGCGGCGAGCGCCTGTGGAAGCTGGGCACGGGCTGCGGCTCGGCCTTCTCCATGCAGTACCTCGACGACCGCCTCTACATCGTGACCACCGACGGCACCCTGGCCTGCATCGACGCCACCGAGGAGGCGATCAGGGCGGCCCAGGCGGGCACCGTCCCCCAGGCGGTCGACGTCAAGGCCGCCGCGAGCCTGGCCGCGGTCGAGCCGGTCGCGACGCTGGAGACCGTGGTGTTCGACGCCGTCACGGACGCCGCGGGCGGCGTGGTCGTCGAGTGCTTCAGGGAGGGCGACCGGCTGCGGGTGCGGGTCGTCAGCGAGGGCTACGACCCGCGCTGGAACGTGCAGTTCCCCAAGGAGGTGCGCGAGGCGGGTGCCCGCTACCTCGTCGAGGGCGTCCGCCAGTCGGCGCGGGGCGGCTTCTACCGTGCCTACGGCGACATCAGGCGCCTGCTCTGACCTCACCGCCCGCGGGCCTGGCGAGGAGACACAGCGGGCCCGCGGGAATCAAACAGCCGCGGACTCGGCGGGAAGGACACAGCGGGCCCGGCGGAAGAGCCGCCGGGCCCGCGTGGCCGTACGGCTAACGCCCTGAGTCGGAGCCGCCGAGACCGGCCCGGCGCAGGGCGTCGGCCATCGCGCCGCCCGGCGCGCTCCGCCGGTCGCCGCCGCGCTCCTGCCGCTGTCGGCCGCCGCCGTTCTCCCTGCCGCCACGCTGACGGTCGCCACGCTGACGGTCGCCACCCTGACCCCTGGGGGCGCCGCCCTTCGCGGGCCCCTGGGCGGGCTCGTCCTCAAGGCGGAGGGTGAGCGAGATGCGCTTGCGCGGGATGTCGACGTCGAGCACCTTCACCCTGACGATGTCACCGGGCTTGACCACCTCGCGCGGGTCCTTGACGAAGTTGCGCGACAGCGCGGAGACGTGCACCAGGCCGTCCTGGTGCACGCCGACGTCGACGAACGCCCCGAAGGCCGCCACGTTGGTGACGACGCCCTCCAGCAGCATGCCGGGCTTGAGGTCCGACAGCTTCTCCACGCCCTCCTTGAACGTCGCGGTCTTGAAGGCCGGACGCGGGTCACGGCCCGGCTTCTCAAGCTCGGACAGGATGTCGCTGACGGTCGGCAGACCGAAGGTCTCGTCAACGAAGTCCTGCGGCCGCAGCGAACGCAGCACGGTGCCGTTGCCGATCAGCCGGGTGATGTCGCCACCGGTCGCCGACAGGATGCGCCGTACGACCGGGTAGGCCTCCGGGTGCACGCTTGAGGCGTCGAGCGGGTCGTCGCCACCGGGGATGCGCAGGAAGCCCGCGCACTGCTCGAAGGCCTTGGGGCCGAGCCTGGCGACGTCCTTGAGCGCCTTGCGGGAACGGAAGGGGCCGTTGGCGTCGCGGTGCTGGACGATGTTGTCCGCCAGCGTCGAGCCGATGCCGGAGACCCGGGTCAGCAGCGGGGCCGAGGCGGTGTTGACGTCGACGCCGACCGCGTTCACGCAGTCTTCGACCACCGCGTCGAGCGAGCGGGACAGCTTGGTCTCCGCGAGGTCGTGCTGGTACTGCCCGACGCCGATCGACTTGGGGTCGATCTTGACCAGCTCGGCCAGCGGGTCCTGCAGGCGGCGCGCGATCGAGACGGCGCCGCGCAGCGAGACGTCCAGGCCGGGAAGCTCCTGGGAGGCGAAGGCGGAGGCGGAGTAGACCGAGGCCCCGGCCTCGGAGACCACGATCTTGGTGAGTCCCGGGACCAGCTTGACCAGCTCGCCGGCGAGCTTGTCGGTCTCCCGCGAGGCGGTGCCGTTGCCGATGGCGACCAGCTCGACGTCGTGCCGCTTGGCCAGTGCGGCCAGCGTGGCCAGCGACTCGTCCCAGCGCCTGCGCGGCTCGTGGGGGTAGATCGTGTCGGTGTCCAGCACCTTGCCGGTCGCGTCGACGACCGCGACCTTGACGCCGGTGCGCAGCCCCGGGTCCAGGCCCATGGTGGCGCGGCTGCCCGCGGGGGCGGCCAGCAGCAGGTCACGCAGGTTGGCGGCGAAGACGCGCACCGCCTCGTCCTCGGCCGCCTGCCACAGGCGCATCCGCAGGTCGATGCCCAGGTGCACGAGGATGCGGGTGCGCCAGGCCCAGCGGACGGTGTCGGCAAGCCACTTGTCGGCGGGCCTGCCCTGGTCGGAGACGCCGAAGCGGTGCGCGACGCGCCCCTCGTAGGTGCCGGTCGGCTCGGGCTCGGGCTCAAGGGTGAGGGTGAGCACCTCCTCCTTCTCGCCCCGGAACATCGCCAGGATGCGGTGGGAGGGAAGCTTGGTGAACGGCTCCGCGAAGTCGAAGTAGTCGGAGAACTTCGCGCCGCCCTCCTCCTTGCCCTCGCGGACCGCCGCGACCAGGCGGCCCTTGGACCACATCCGCTCACGCAGCTCGCCGACCAGGTCGGCGTCCTCGCTGAAGCGCTCGACCAGGATCGCCCGCGCCCCGTCGAGCGCGGCGGCGGTGTCGGCGACCCCCTCGCCGACGAACGCGGCGGCGGCCGCCTGCGGATCGACGGACGGGTCGTTCAGCAGGCCGTCGGCGAGCGGTTCGAGCCCGGCCTCCCTGGCGATCTGCGCCTTGGTGCGCCGCTTCGGCTTGTAGGGCAGGTAGATGTCCTCAAGGCGGGCCTTGGAGTCGGCCGCCGCGATCTGCGCCGCCAGGGCGTCGTCGAGCTTGCCCTGGGAGCGGATCGACTCCAGGATCGCGGCACGCCGTTCCTCAAGCTCACGCAGGTAACGCAGACGCTCCTCAAGCGTGCGGAGCTGCGCGTCGTCGAGCGCCCCGGTGACCTCCTTGCGGTAGCGGGCGATGAACGGCACGGTGGCCCCGCCGTCGAGCAGCTCGACCGCCGACTGCACCTGCCGCTCGCGCACCCCCAGCTCTTCGGCGATCCGCTGATGAATAGACGTCGTCACGATCTCTCTTCCCTTGTGATGGCAGCCACCAAGCTACCGCGTGACGGGCGGCGCCGACCTCGGGGAAGGCGGATCGAACGGGACGGTCAGAGCCGGGCGCGATCCCGGCGGAAAGGGGTCAGCCGTGTCCACTCGACGGTCGCCTCGGCGGCGTTCCCGCCGGGCGTCCCGGTCACCCAGTGGGCGAGCTGGGGCCGTTCCCTGCTGTCCTGGACGACCCAGGTGACCCCGGTGTCCGCGCCGTCGCGGAACAGGCGGGCGACCCCGGCGCTGTCCACGTCGACCCGCCACGTCGCGAGCGCTCCCGCGCCGCCGAGGGGGTGGACCCGTTCCCAGACGGCCGAACCCTTGCGCATCGTCCAGACCCCGCCGCGCTGGACGGTCAGCATCAGCCTTCTCGCGCCGTTGGCCACCTTCGCGCCGAGGCAGACGCCGGCGCCGGTGCGCGGGTCGAGCGCGCTGTCGTCGTCGACCCGCCCCCTGAACTCCAGGGTGAAGTCGCACCCCCTGGAGACGTCGAGGGGGCGCCAGGCGTGGGAGGGCACGGGGCCGGTGCTCCTGAGACGGATCCGGCCCGCGTCGATCCGCGCCCCGCCGGTGAGCGTCCAGTCGCCGGTCGGCAGGTCGCCGTCCGGGAAGGGGCGGGAGATGTCGAGTCCGGCGACCTTGATGTTGGTCTGGTTGTGCTCCCAGACGACCACGAGGCGGCCGGGTTCGTACTCGTCGGCGCTGGGGTAGACGTCCCACCCCCTGGCCGCCCCCCTGGTCAGCCTGGGGCCGTCGGCGAAGAGCCGTCCGGGCTCCCACGGTTCGCCGGGACGCCTGACCTTGTAGTGCAGGACCTCGCGGTACTGGTCGGGCCTGGCGGCCGAGGGGCCGGTGAACGGCCCGGCGAAGGTGTTGTAGATCGCGAGGTGGCGGCCCTGGGAGTCGCCGCAGAAGAACGTCTTGACGTAGTAGTTGGGCAGTTCGGGGTCCGGTCTCATCGGCGACCACGTCAGCCCGCCGTCCCGGCTGACGGCCGTGGCGCAGTAGGCGGCGTTCGCGCGGTAGTGGGCGTCCCGTTCGGCGGGGGAGGTCCCGCCGGTCAGGTCGAGGGTCCTGGCCACCATCACGATCGCACCCGGCTCGTCCTGGGACGGAGCGATCTGCGGCTCCTCGACCGCGACGCCCGGCGGGTTCTCCGCCAGGCCGCCGGAGGTCCAGGTGACCAGGTCCGCCGAGCGCAGCACCCCCGCCCTGGTCGTGTTCCCCGCCCGCCGCCAGTACGGCACCAGCCACAGTCCGTCGTGCCTGAGCGGTCTGCCCGCGACGACCACCCCTCTGGCGTTGCCGGGCACGTCGACGACGACGGGGAAGTCGGCCCAGGTCACGCCGCCGTCGAGGCTCCGCTTCGCGGTCATCGTGACGGGGAAGCCGTCGAGGTCGCCGGAGGGGTCGCGGTCCTCGGCGACCGCGATCCGCCCGAGCAGCGCGTACAGCGCGTCCCCGTCCTTCAGGAAGATCACGTAGTGGTAGCGGTGGGCGGCGGTCGCCCCGGCCAGCGTGCCGACCGTCCAGGTCGTCCCGCCGTCGGCCGACCTGGCGTACATGATGGAGCCCTGGTCGGTCGGCGCCGGGTCGCGGGGGTCGCCCACCCCGGCCCGCCAGGCGACCACCAGGCGCCGGGCGTCGAGGGCGACGATGTCGGGGACCCGGTTGCCCTCGTGCGCCAGCTCCCCGTCGGGGGTCCGCTCCGCGACGCCGTACACGATGACGGGGGTGGTGACGTCCGATCCGACGGCTTCGGTGTCCGGCCAGGCCATGGAGCACAGCGAACAGGTGCCGGATGGCCGGGGGGTTGCCGGGAGGTTACGTCCCGGTGGTCATGATGGCTTCCCCTGGGCGCCGTGTCCTGCTTGACGCCGATCGTCGCCGTCGGCGAGGGTTTTCAGCCAGAGATCATCCGGTGAGGGGACGCCATGGCACCGACTCCGGCCCGCCTGTGGCGTTCCAGGCCCGCACGTCTCACCGCCGTCGCGGCTCTCGTGCTCGGCGCGGGCGTGGTGGCGCTGACCACGGGTGCCCGTACGGCCCCCGCCCCGATGGGGGAGGTCCTGCCGGTCCCCGTCTCGGTACGGCCCGCGGCGGACGCCTCCTACACGCTGCCGCCGGACGCGGTCGTCCACACCGAGGCGGGCTCCGCCGAGGCGGCGAAGGTGGGCGCCTACCTCGCCGGGCTGCTGCGCCCCTCGACCGGCTACGCCCTGCCGGTCGTCCAGGACGGGGAGGGCAGGGGCGTCTCGCTGCTGCTCACCGGGGCGGACCCGGTCGTCGGTTCCCAGGGGTACCGCCTCGACGTGACCGGCGAGGCCGTGGTCATCCGCGCCAGGACGGGCGCCGGGCTCTTCAACGGGGTGCAGACGCTGCGCCAGCTCCTGCCGCCGAAGGTCGAGAGCCCGACCGCCGTGCCGGGGCCGTGGACGGTACGGGGCGGGCGGATCGTGGACTACCCGCGCTTCCCCTACCGGGGCGCGATGCTGGACGTGGCCCGCCACTTCCTCCCGGTCGAGACGGTCAAGCGGTACATCGACCGGATCGCCCTCTACAAGATCAACCACCTGCACCTGCACCTCTCCGACGACCAGGGCTGGCGCATCGCCGTGGACAGCAGGCCGAGACTGGCCGCGTACGGCGGGCGCACCCAGGTCGGCGGCGGCCCGGGCGGCCACTACACCAAGGCGCAGTACAGGGAGATCGTCGACCACGCGGCGCGGCGGTACGTCACGGTCGTCCCCGAGATCGACCTGCCCGGCCACACCAACGCGGCGCTGGCCTCCTACGCCGAGCTGAACTGCGACGGCAGGGCCAGGCCGCCCTACACCGGGACCGACGTCGGGTTCAGTTCGCTGTGCACCACGAAGGAGGAGGTCCACACCTTCGTCAAGGACGTCCTGGGGGAGGTCGCCGCGCTGACCCCCGGCCCCTACCTGCACATCGGCGGCGACGAGGCACGGGCCACCCCGACCGCCAGGTACGCCGCGTTCATGAACCGGGTCCAGCCGATGGTCGCCGCGACGGGCAAGACGGTCGTGGGCTGGCACCAGATCGGCGAGCCCGGGGTGCGCCACCAGGAGGGACGCGTCCTGCAGTACTGGGGGCGAACCGGCTCCGACCCGCTGGTGGCCGAAGCCGTGGCCCGGGGCGCCCGGGTGGTCATGTCACCGGCGAACCGGGCCTACCTCGACATGAAGTATGACCCGGAGACCGTGCCGGGCCAGAAGTGGGCGGGCTACGTCGAGGTGCGCGACGCCTACGACTGGGACCCGGGCTCCCACCTGGAGGGCGTGCCCGCCTCGGCCGTGCTCGGCGTCGAGGCGCCGCTGTGGACCGAGGCGATCTCGACGGAGGAGGAGATCGAGTACATGGCCTTCCCCAGGCTGCCCGCCGTCGCCGAACTCGGCTGGTCGCCCGGGGCCACCCACGACTGGGCGGCCTTCGCGCGCCGCCTCGGCGCGCAGGGGCCCCGATGGGCGGTCATGGGCATCGACTTCCACCGATCGCCGCAGGTCAGCTGGGACGAACAGGGCGACTGAGCCCGTTCCCGCCGGAGGCCGCCCGGGACGAGCAGGGCGGCCGAGCCCTACCGTGCGGCGAGCTCCTCAAGCGCCTGCCCGGTGATCCGGTACGGGATCCACTCCTGCTGGGGCCCGGCGCCGAGCGAGACGTAGAACTCCGCGGCCGGGGTGTTCCAGTCGAGCACCTGCCATTCGAGCCTGCCGTACCCGCGCGCCACGCAGAGGCGGGCCAGCTCGGCCAGCAGCCGCCTGCCGTACCCCCGCCCCCTGGCGGACGGGAGGACGAAGAGGTCCTCAAGGTGGATGCCGTGCCTGCCGAGCCAGGTCGAGTAGGTGACGTACCAGATCGCGAAGCCCACGACCCGTCCCTCGTCGGGGTCCTGCGCGACGTGGCAGAACACCGCGGGCTCGGGGCGGAAGAGGGCCTCGTGCAGCTGCTCGGGCGTGGTCTCGACCTCCCGCAGGGCCTTCTCGTACTCGGCGAGGCCGCGGATCAGGTCGACGATCGCCGGGACGTCCTCCGGCGTTGCGGGACGAATCATGCCCGCAGTCTAGGGTCACGGGCCGGGCGGCCCGGCGTGGCCGTACCGGGGGTGCGTCCCGTAGGTTGTCTGGTCACACACGGGATGTCGGAAACGTCGGGAAAGGCGGGCAACCATGCGGGAAGAGCCGACCGGTGAGCGGTTGACGGAGCTCAGGCGGAGGTTCGACGCCATCGACGCCGACGGGGACGGCTTCGTCACCGAGGAGGAGTTCGGCGCTCACTTCCCCGGCCTGCCCGCGGAGGCCCTCGGCTCGCTGAACCGGGACGCGGACGCCGACGGCGACGGGCGGCTGTCCTTCGAGGAGTTCGTCAGGATCGTCGTCGGCGACTGACGGGTGGCCCTTCGAAGATCGCTTTCAGGGGGTCGGGTAGTGTGACGATACCTGGACCACCAACGGATCTCTCGGTGAGGACATGGCCATTCGCCCGGACAGACGGACGGACCTCGACGGGTCCCCCGTCCTCGTCCCGGCCGGTGAGCCGGGGCGGACGGTCCGCGCCGCGGGGGACGACCCCCGTGGCTGAGACGACCCGTGGCGAGGCGCGCAGGACGTCCTTCCCGATCGGGGATGACCTGTCCGAGATGCGGCGCCGGACCAGGGAGTTCCTCGCGGCGGCGGCGCTCGGCGAACTGCGGGAGACCAACTTCGTCCTGGCCATCAGCGAGGCCGCGAACAACGTGCTCGACCACGCGGGCACCGAGGGCCTGGTCGTCCTGCGCTGTGACGCCGAGCGGGTCGTCGCGGAGATCATCGACGAGGCGGGACTGCTCACCGACACCGGGGCGGGACGTGTCCAGCCGCCGATCGGCTCCCGCAGGGGCTACGGGCTGTGGTTGATGCGGGAGATGTGCGACTCGGTGGAGATCCTCACCGAGCGTGGCGCCTCGACGGTACGGCTGACCATGCTGCGTTCCTGAAGGTTCCTGAAGGTTCCTGAAGGCCACCGGGAGGGTCAGTCGCGGGAGAGCGGGTCGCGTCGTTCGCTGATCAGTGTCGCGCACCTGCGCACCCGGGCCTCGTTGAACGTGCGGGCCCCCGGGATCTGCAGCAGGCTCGCGCGCAGCGTCTCGTAGACCTCCTCGACGGGGTGCCCCTCGTGTGAGGCGCCGACCCGGCGGATCACCTGGGAGGCCCGGACGTCGAAGCCCGCCTCACGCGCGGCGGCGCCGGGTACCACGTCGCGCAGCGCGGCGTTGTCCATCGTGATGCGGACACGACGCATCCCTGGCTCCCCCTGTGGGCTCGGCCTACCTGGCCCGATCACCCTAGGAAGCCGTGTGGGGCCCGCGACGTCGTCGTTGCCGTGTCACGGCCCTTTCGTCGACGGGTCTTTACCCGTTCAGCGGGGGGTGGGGACGCTCTCCCCGAACACCCTCATCTGGGACTCCTGCACGTCCCGGTCGATGGGGAACGCGTCGGCCAGCCTGGTCAGTTCGAGCATCCGGCCGAGCACCCCGTGCACGCCCGCCAGACGCAGCCAGCCGTTGAGCTCGTAGGCCCGCCGCAGCGTCGTGAGCAGGGTCCAGACGCCGCTTGAGTCACAGAAGCCGAGTCTCGTCGTGTCGATGATGACGCGCGACTGTCTCCGCGTCAGCACCTCGGTGAGCGTCTCCTCAAGCCGTGGGGCCGATGTTTTGTCGAGATCGCCGTCGAGCGAGACCACGGAGAACCGTGGATGGTCGTTCACGGTGACGGAAAGCCGTGTCATGATGCCCCGCTGTCTACCTCAGCCTGAGACAGCGCCCTTATGGGAGCCGTGCGAAGACGGAAACCACTCCAACCACCGTACGCCCATGGCTGAGGACAGTTCAACGGGCGGGCAGGAACGGCGGACGGTCAGCGGACGGCCCGTCCCCGGCGGGAACCCGCGTAGGCGGCGAGCCGGGTCGCCTGCAGCCGCTCCGAGGGCCGCAGCGCGGGGTGGCTGTTCAGGACAGGGTCGAATCCCGGCAGATCACCGGCCTGGTCCGGCAGGGGGGTGTGGACGCTCAGCCGTACCAGGGGACGTCTGTCCGCGCCGTCGACGCCGAGGGTGAACTCCAGCGGCCCGTCCGCGACGGCCTCCCCGAGGAGGGCGGGGACGGCGGGCACTCCGGCGGCCGGGCCGTGCCCGACGGCGAGGAAGCGCAGCGGTTCCCCCGCGCGGTCGTAGGCCAGGATCGTCGAGTAGACCCCGGGGACGAAACGGCGCCGGGGCAGGGGCAGCAGGCCGGGCCACAGCGCCGAGCACAGCAGCAGGTCGAGGTCGCCCCCCGCCCCGCCCGCCCCGGGCAGCCGTACGGCCAGGCCGAGCACGTCGGGCAGGGGAGCGGGCAGGAGTCCGGCCCTGGACAGGCGGACCAGCGCGGGGTGGTCGCCGGGTCCGTCGAGGGCGGGGACGCCGAACATCGGATGGTCGAGCGGGCGGAGCGTGGCGTGGAAGGTGGCGCCGTCCGCGAAGATCGCGCGTTCGCCGCGCGCGGAGGCGAGCCCTCGCGCGAGGGTCCCGGCGGCGGCCCTGAGGGTGGCCCTGACAGTGGCTCCGACGTTGGCCCCCACGTTGGCTCCGACGGTGGCCCCGACAGTGGCCCCGACGGTGGCTCCGGTGACGGTTCCCGCGACGGGCCCGGTGGCGGTGCCGGCCGCCCGGCCGGTGTGGGTCGTCCGCATCCGCTCCCCCTGTCGTCGTGCCCACCGTTACGGATACCCGCCGGTCGGGCGTGAAACAGGCGGGACGTGTGGGGGGAGGCCGTCTCGCCGGAGGTGACCGTGGAGACGGCGAGGTCCCGTCGTACCGTCCCTAGGCGCCGGCGAGCTGCCCGGCGGGGTGGAGGTGGCCTCCCTGCTCGTCGTGGTGGTCGGCGTCCGCGTCGTCGAACCAGACCCCGCCGTCGGCGAGGTAACGGAAGCGGATCGGCTGCTGGGACGGGACGGTGAGGGTCACCTGGTAGGTGCCGTTCTCCTTGCGCTCCATCGGGTGGGCGTAAGGGTCCCAGCCGTTGAAGTCGCCGACCAGTGAGATTCCGCCGACGGCCCGGTCGAACGGCACGGTGAAGGTGAGTCTGACCTTCCCGTTCTTGGTGGGCTTACCACGCTTGATCATCGAGTCTCTCCTGACATCACTGTCTCCGTAGGTAACCGACCGTGATCGGCCAGGCGGCACGGGCCTCGGCCGCGGCCCTCACCTGTGGGCCGCGATCAGGAAGCCGACATCCGGGTCACGACTGGCGGTAACGATCCACATGGATGGTTACCGCCAGTCATCGATCGGCAACATGGGGTGGTGAGTTTTGGCCGGGTTCACGTCCGACCTTGACTGGATCGTGATGCTCCGGTGGTTCGGGTTAACCTGCCGATGCTCGTGGAGACGGTCGGCGGAGTCCACGGTGCGGGCGGTTCGATAAAGATGTCCCGTGGACATCACTCCTATCTCGCCGGCACACCTCGTCGAGGACCTCGCCGACCGGATCGCCGCGGGACCCCGTGCCTCCTGGGTGCGGGTGGCTCTCGACGGCGCGCCCGCCGCGCGCCCGGAACGGCTGGCCGAGGAACTGGTCGCCCCGCTGCGGTTGCGCGGGCGCGAGGTCATGCGGGTGTCCGCCGGTGACTTCCTGCGTCCGGCGTCGCTGCGCTTCGAGTACGGCAAGACCGACCCCGACGCCTTCTACACCGACTGGCTCGACGCCGGGGCCCTGGGCAGGGAGGTGCTCGGCCCGCTGGAGCCGGGGCGTTCGGGCAGGGTCCTGCCCACGCTGTGGGACGTCAGGACCGACCGGGCGACGCGTGCGCCGTACGTCACCGTGCCGCCGGGCGGGGTGCTGCTGCTGGACGGCGCCCTGCTGCTCGGCAGGGGGCTCGCCTTCGACCTGACCGTGCACCTGTGGCTCTCGCCGGGCGCGCTGGCCAGGCGGACGGAGGAGGGGGCGCGCTGGACGCTGCCCGCCTACGAGCGTTACGAGCGGGAGGTCGGGCCGGTCGGTGCCGCCGACGTCGTCGTCCGGATGGACGACCCCCGGCATCCCGCGCTGGTCGGCCAGAGATGAGACGGCAGAGGTGAGACAGGAGTGGGGGCGGGCGGTGGTCGGCCGCCCGCCCGGCCGGGTCGTCAGACCCCGGTGCGCGAGGGCATCCTGCCCTCGGCGTAGCCCGCCTCGATGAGTTCGTCGCGCGTGCCGTGCGTTTCCCTGGAGGAGATCTCCGGGCCGTGGGTCTCCTCGATGCGCAGGGCGACGCCCAGCGCGAAGAAGGTCGGCGCCCACTGGCCGACGAAGATGCCCCAGCGGTCGGCCCGGTCGATTCCGGCGTGCTCGGCCGAGCGGGACGCCACCCAGGACGCCACCGACAGGCCGATCGACGCGAAACCCGCGGCGTACATGGTGCCGGACTTCACGCCCATCTTGCGAAGCATGTTGATCATTGTTCCCCCCCGATGAGTGTTCGCTGATATCGGTACCCTTTCGGGTTTTGTGTAACCAAATGTCCCGATCGGGGGGTGTGTTCTAGAGGTCGCCGACCTGTTTGAGCAGGCGCTCCCGCCGTTCCTCAAGCTCGTCCGCGAGGGCCTCCTGCTGGTCGGCCATGGAGATCAGCGCCGACCGGTCCATGGCGTCCGTCGGGCCGAGGTCGCCGACCTGTTCACGCAGCCCGGCGACCTCGGAACGCAGCCTGGCCAGGTCCTCTTCGACCTGGCGGAGTTCATCGTGGATGCTCATCCGCTGTCCATACCCCCATCCGGGGGGCCGATTCCACGCCCTACTCCACGGGGCGTAGCCGAGGGGCCCTCCCCGGTGGGATTCCCGCACCGGGGAAGCGGACGAGGCTTGGCCCATGCGCCCTCATCAACGGTTCTGGTACGGCGTCGCGACTCTGCTGCTCGCCGGGAGCGCCTTCCACCTGGCCGTCTACGCCGTGGACGGCGGCGGCTGGGCGGGGCCGGTCTCCTGGCGCAAGCCGATCCTGTTCGGCTTCTCCTTCGGTCTGACGCTGGCATGCCTGGTCTGGGTCACCGGCAGGCTTAAGCCGCCCCTCGCGCGGCCCCGGCTGCTGCTGGGCGCGCTCGGCACGGCCTGCGTGGTCGAGGTGGCGCTGATCGACCTCCAGCGCTGGCGCGGGGTGCCCTCCCATCTGAACTTCGGCACCCCGTTCGACACGGCCGTCTCGGCCGTGCTGGCCGTGACCGCGTTCGCCGGGCTGATCCCGCCGATCGTGGTCATCGCGGTCCGGGCCTTCCGGGGGCTCGACGCCTCGCCGAGCATGAGCCTGGCGATCAGGGCGGGGCTGGCCGTACTGCTGCTCAGTCAGGTCGCGGGCGGGGCGCTGATCGCCAACGGCAGGATCATCGGGCTGCCGCCGGACCGAACCGACCTGTCGATCCTCGGCGCGGCCGGTCAGCTGAAGGTCCCGCACGCGGTCACGCTGCACGCCCTGCAGGTGCTGCCCGCGCTCGCGGCGCTGCTCACCCTGACCTCCTGGGGCGAGCGCGCCAGGACGCGCCTGGTCGCCCTGGCCGTCGCGGGGTACGGCGGGCTCGTCGTGGTGAGCGTGCTCCAGGCCGTCCAGGGGCTCGCGCCGGCCGACCTCACCCCGCTCTCGGGGGCCGTGCTGCTGGCGGCGGTGGCGGCCCTCGGCGTCGCGGCCGCGGCGGCACTGGTACGGCTGGACGCGCACCGGGTCAGGGCGCTGGTCAGGCCGTCGGTGGGGACATTGGTCGGACGAAACGCCCGAAATGCATAGAACGCATGGAATATGCGAGGTTTGCACGACATGCGAGGCGTAGGGGATTAACGAAAAAGACGAACGCTTTCGAACACCACCTTAAGTCTCCATTAGGGAAAGATCCCATGTCATCCAGATATCCAATGTGTGGACAAGGCTGCCAAAGTTGTACTATCCGCGTCTGGAACAGAAGCCGTTGCACCGTCCTCGGGTGACAGGGAGCAAGCCATGGGCATACAGCATGCCGAAGACGGTGCGATGGGTGGTGTCCTCGCCTACTCGGGCGGGAGCAGTCCGACCATCCTGAGAATCCTCCTCGGCACGCAGCTGCGGAGGCTGCGCGTGGCCAGGGGCGTCTCCAGGGAGGACGCCGGGTACGCCATCCGCGCCTCCCATGCCAAGATCAGCCGTCTTGAGCTCGGGCGGGTCGGCTTCAAGGAGCGCGACGTCGCCGACCTGCTGACCCTGTACGGCGTGATCGACCCCGCAGACCGGGACCCGCTGCTCGCGCTGGCCAGGCAGGCCAACGCCCCCGGCTGGTGGCACAAGTACGGTGACCTGCTGCCCGGCTGGTTCCAGGTCTACGTGGGCCTGGAGGAGGCCGCCTCCGTCGTCAGGAGCTACGAGGTCCAGTTCGTCCCCGGACTCCTGCAGAGCGCCGACTACGCCCGCGCGGTCATCATGCTCGTCCACGGCACCGCCTGTGCCGAGGAGATCGACCGCCGGGTCTCCCTCAGGCTGGCCAGGCAGGAACGGCTCAGCAGGCCGAACGCGCCCATCCTGTGGGCCGTGGTCGACGAGGCCGTGCTGCGCCGTCCCATCGGGGGGCCGCAGGTCATGGCCGCCCAGCTCGACCACCTGCTCCGGGTCACCGAGCTGCCCAACGTCAGGCTGCAGATCATGCCCTTCCACCGGGGCGGGCACGCGGCGGCGGGCGGCCCGTTCTCCATCCTGCGCTTCCCCGACAAGGACCTCCCCGACGTGGTCTACATGGAGCAGCTCACCAGCGCGCTCTACGTGGAGAAGCGGGAGGAGACCGACCACTACACGCAGGTCATGGACAGCCTGTGCGTGCAGGCCTACTCGATCTCCGACAGCAGGCGCTTCCTCGGCGAGCTGCGCGAGCGGCTGCCGTACTGATCAGGCCGGTTCCGCGCCGCCCTTCCTGGCCACCCCGCCGAGCACGATCATGCTCGTCGGGCGGGACGGCATCCGGGGGCGCCACGTCGTCACGTCGACCAGGCCCGGTTCGACCAGGTCGAACCCGTCGAAGAACGGCAGGATCTCCTCGTGCCTCCTGAGGGCGACCGTGACCGGACCGCCGGCGAGCGCGGCGCGGGCCCGCGCCACGGCCTCCTGGTCGCCCTCCGCGCTCGGGTGGCTGACGGCCAGGAGGCTCCCCTCGGGCAGGCGCTCACGCAACGGTCCGAGGACGCGTTCCGGCGTCTCGCCGGGGAACAGCTGCAGCACCGAGAGCAGCAGCACGCCGACCGGTTCGCCGAAGTCGATGAGCCGCAGCAGGTCGGGGTGGTCAAGCACGGTCCCGGGGCTCCCGAGGTCGGCCCGGATGGAGACCAGCAGGGCGTCGGTGGCCAGGAGCACGTCGTTGTGGACCGAGACGACGGGGTCGTTGTCCACGTAGACGACCCGCGCGTCCGGGTGGGTCTCACGGGCGACCTCGTGCACGTTCGGTGAGGTGGGGATGCCCGCGCCCAGGTCGAGGAACTGCCGGATTCCCGCCCGCGCCATGTACTCGACCGCCCGGCTGAGGAAGCTCCGGTTCGCCCTGGCCAGCACGGGATAGTCGGGCATCTGGGCGACGATCCTGTCGGCGTACTCGCGGTCCGCCGCGTAGTTGTTCTTGCCGCCCAGCACGTAGTCGTACACGCGCCCCACGTGGGGGGTGCCGACGTCGATGCCGTCGGGCGGGGACTGGTCGCGGCTCACGCGGCGAGTGTAATCACCTCATCCTTAAACGATCTAGGGCGCCTCCGGGGTCTGACCTTCCTTACCGATCCGTGAGGAAGCAGTCGTTCCGCTTGTCAGGACTCGGGAAGCGGCCCACATTCTGAGCACCGGAACCGACGAATCCGCAGCTCAGGAGGCCTGGTTTGTTCGCCCCCCGTCTTTTTCCAGCTGTCGCCCTCTCTTTTTCCGTGGTCCTCGCACCCGCCCTCGCCCCAGGTGCGGCCACCGCCCGGACCCGGGCGCCGATCACCTCGATGGCCTCGCTCGGCGACTCCATCACCCGTGGCTTCAACGCCTGCGGCTTCTACCTCGACTGCCCCTCCCGATCCTGGTCGACGGGTTCGTCCTCGTCGGTGAACAGCCTCTACCTGAGGCTGAAGGAGGACAACCCCGACATCGTCGCGCACAACGACGCCAAGACGGGGGCCAAGGTCGCCGAACTGCCCGGCCAGGCCGAGAAGGCGGTCTCCCAGCAGGCCGGATACGTCACGATCCTGATCGGGGCCAACGACGTCTGCACCGCATCCGAGGAGGACATGACCTCGGTCGCCGACTACGAGGCCGCCTTCCGTACGGCGCTGCGGACCCTGAGCGGCGGCCTGCCCGAGGCGGAGATCCTCGTCGCCAGCATTCCCGACGTCCGGCGGCTGTGGGAGGTCGCCAAGGACAAGACGGCCGCCCGTGTGGCCTGGGCCACCCTGCACATCTGCCAGTCGCTGCTCGAACGGCCCCGCTCGAACGACCCGGAGGACGTGGCCAGGCGTGAGCGGGTGCACGCCAGGGTCGTCGACTTCAACCTGGTCGCGGAGAAGGTCTGCGCCGAGTACCCCACCTGCCGCCACGACGCCGGAGCGGTCTTCGACCGGCGTTTCGAGCTGTCCGACATCAACGCCTGGGACTACTTCCACCCCAACGCCGGCGGCCAGCGCCTGCTCGCCGAGCTGGTCCACGCGGCGGACGATCGGTGAGCCGGTGGGCCGGCCACGCACCGTGACCGGCCCGGCGATCCGACCGTTCCGCGCCGAGGCGAGGGCGTTCCCGGGGGAGTCATATTCCCCGGGGGCGCCCTCGTCGCTGTCAAAAGGCGTTCTTACTTGAAAGTGTCTTTAAATTTGGCGCCGATTCGTCAATGCGGCACACCAGCGTAGAGAGAGAAAGCCCTGCAAAAAGGGGGCTTGTAACGCTCCAGCAACGCGTGGTTCACTGTCGCCGTCTCGGCAATTGTAAGTAAACTTTCCAGTAAGTGCGTCATAGTTGGGTGGTAAGCCATGGAACAGATCCAGCCGCTCTCCTACGGGCAGGAACGGCTCTGGTTCCTTCACCGCTTCGACCCCCGCGACCACTCCTACAACACCTGCCACGCCTACCGGCTACAGGGCGAACTCGACGTCCCCGCCCTCGAAGCCGCCTTCGCGGCGGTCGTACGCAGGCACGAGACCCTGCGCACCCGCTTCGACGAGATCGACGGCAGGCCCGCCGCCGTGGTCCTGCCCGCCGGGACCGTGACGATCGACCGGTTCGAGGCCGGCTCGGAGGAGGAGGCCAGGCGGATCGTCGCCGAACGGGCCAACGCCCCCTTCGACCTGTCCGCGGCGCCGCCGGTGCGGGCCTCACTCGTCCGCCTCGGCGCGCAGGACCACGTCCTGGCCGTGACACTGCACCACATCATCGCCGACGGCGCCTCGGTCATCGTGCTGCGCGACGAACTGGCCCACCACTACGCGGGCCGCGACCCCCTGCCGCCGCTGGCCCTGCAGTACGGCGAGCACGTCCGTGAACAGCGCGCCAGACAGGACGAGGCCGACGTGACCGAGTGGGCCGCTCGCCTGTCGGGCGTCCCCGCGCTCGACCTCCCCACCGACAGGAAGCGCCCCCCGCAACGCAGCGGCGACGGCGCCGAACTGGTCTTCGGCCTGCCCCCGGAGCTGGTCGCGCGGGTCTCGGAGTTCGCCCGCGCCCGGCGGGCCACGCCGTTCATGGTGCTGCTGACCGCCTACCAGGTGCTCCTGTCACGGCACAGCGGCCAGACGGACTTCTGCGTCGGCACCCCCGTCGCGGGCCGCGACAGCACCGAGCTGGAACCGATGATCGGCTTCCTGTCCAGGATGCTCATGCTGCGGGCCGACCTGTCGGACGAGCCGTCCTTCGACGAGGCGCTCAGGCGCACCCGCAGGACCGTCATCCAGGCCATGGGCGCCTCCGACGTGCCGCTCGAACGGCTGCTCGGCGAACTCGGCCTCGAACGCGACGCCAGCAGGACCCCGCTGTTCCAGACGATCTTCGCCCTGCACACCCAGAGCGGCGAGGTGAGCGAGGGCCCGCTGCCCGGCCTGCGCGAGGAGTCCTTCCCGCCCGGCTGGGCCGCCGCCAGGACCGACCTGTCCCTCGACCTGTGGCCGCTGCCCGACGGAGGCCTGTCCGGCTCCCTCGTCTACAGCACCGACCTGTTCGACCGGGAGAGCGCGGAACGGCTCGCCGCCCGGCTGCCCGTCCTGCTCGCCGCCGCGCTCGACGCGCCGCACACGCCCGTCGGCACCCTGGACATCCTGCCCGACGGGGAACGCCGGTGGCTGCTGGACAGGGCGAACCCCGCGGAACGGCCGAGCGAGACGCTGGCCGACATGTTCCTCACCCAGGTGGCCGCCCGGCCCGACGCCGTCGCCGTCACCGCGGAGAACGGCCCCGGCCTCACCTACGCCGAACTCTGCGCGAGGGCGACCGCGCTGGCCGTACGGCTGCGCGAGGCAGGCGTCGGCAGGGGGTCGCTGGTCGCGGTCAGGGTGCGCAGGGGCCCCGGCACACTGGTCGCGCTGCTCGGCGTCACCCTGTCCGGCGCGGCCTACCTGCCCGTCGACCCCGCCTACCCGCAGGCGCGGGTGGACTACGTGACCGAGGACTCCGGCGCCGCGCTCGTCCTCACCGACGACGACCTTCTCGACCTGCCCCCGGCGGACCCGGCCGTCACCCTGCCCCGTCCCCACCTGGACGACACCGCCTACGTGCTCTACACCTCCGGCTCGACCGGCCGTCCGAAGGGCGTGGCCGTACCGCACTCCGCGCTGGCCAACACGCTGCTGGCCATCGGCTCCCTGGTCGGAGCCCGCCCCGAGCACGCCTGGCTCGCCCTCACCTCGATCGCCTTCGACATCTCCGCCATCGAGCTGTACCTCCCGCTGGTCACCGGGGGCAGGGTCGTCGTCGCCGAGGACGCCAGGGACGGCACCGCGGTCGCCGAACTGGCCCGCAGGGCCGGGGTCACCCACGTCCAGGCGACGCCGTCCGGCTGGCGCGTCCTGCTGACGGGCGACCTGCCGAAGGTCACGGGCGTGACCGCCGGGGAGCCGATCCCGCCGCAACTGGCCAGGGAACTGCGGTCCAGGACGAACCGCCTGATCAACGGCTACGGCCCGACCGAGACGGCGATCTACTCCACCACGTGGGACATCCCCGTGGAACCGTACGAGATCGTGATCGGGCGGCCGATCGCCGGGAACACCGTGCACATCCTCGACCCCGCGGGCGGCCTGGCGCCGCTCGGCGTGCCGGGCGAGCTGTTCATCGGCGGCCTCGGCGTCGCCGACGGTTACCTCGGCAGGCCCGCCCTCACCGCCGAACGCTTCGTGCCCGACCCGTACGGCGGGCCGGGGGAGCGCCTCTACCGCACCGGGGACGTGGGCCGCTGGCTGCCGGACGGGACGATCGAGTTCCTCGGCAGGACCGACAACCAGGTCAAACTACGCGGTCACCGGATCGAGCTCGGCGAGGTCGAGGCCGTCCTGGAGACCCACCCCGCCGTACGGCAGGCCGTGGCCACGGTGCACGAGGAGACCCTGGTCGCCGTCGTCGTCGCACCCGATCTGCCGGGCACCGGCGCCCTGCGCGAGCACATGGCCGCCCAGCTTCCCGGCTACCTGGTGCCGCAGTCGTTCGTCGTCCTGGAAGAACTGCCGCTGACCCCCAACGGCAAGGTCGACCGCAAGGCGCTGCCGGCGATCCTGACCGGGGCCATGCGGGAGCTGACCACCGCGGACACGACGCCGCCGCGCACCCCGAACGAGCGGCTGGTCGCCGAGGTGTTCGCCGAGGTGCTGGGGCGCGAGACGGTCGGCGCGCACGACGACTTCTTCGCCCTCGGAGGCCACTCCCTGCTGGCCACCATGGTCACCGCCCGGCTGCCGGTGCGCGTCCCGGTGCGGGAGGTGTTCACCAGGCCGACGGTCGCGGCGCTCGCCGAACTGCTGGACACCGAGGACACCGGCCTCGGCGACGTGCCCGTCCCGCGCCCCGCGGGGATGACGCCGCCGCTGTCGCCCGGGCAGGAGCGGCTGTGGTTCCTCAACCGGTTCGACCCCGCGGGCAACGCCGCCTTCAACATCAACCTCGTCCTGCGGCTGACCGGTTCCCTCGACGTCGAGGCGCTCGGCAGGGCCTTCGACGGGGTCGTCGCCCGCCACGAGACCTTGCGCACCCGGTTCCCCGAGGTGGACGGCCAGCCGGTCGTGGTGATCGACCCGCCGAGGCCGGTGGAGATCGAACACCTCAAGGGGGACGCGACGACACTCGTCCCCGAGCGGGTGAACACCCCCTTCGACCTCACCGGGGAACCGGCCGTGCGGGTCACGCTCATCGAGCAGGGCCCCGACGACCACGTCCTGTGCGTGGTCGCCCACCACATCCTCGGTGACGGCTGGTCGCTGAACATCCTGCGCGACGAACTGGCCGTGCTGTACTCGGGAGGCTCGCTGCCCCCGGTGCCGCTGCAGTTCGGCGATCTGGTCGTGTGGCAGCGCGGGCGGGACTCCTCGAAGCTGTTCGACTACTGGAGCGCCCAGCTGGCCGACCCGACCCCGCTGGCCCTGCCGACCGACCGGCCGCACGCGGTCGGCGGCACCAGGCACGGCGCCGTCGTGGGCTTCAGGCTCGACCCGGCGGAGGCGGACGCGCTCGTCGCGATGGGCCGCCGCAGGGGCGCGACGCTGTTCATGACCCTGCTGGCCGCCTACCAGGTCCTGCTGTCCCGGCACAGTGGCCAGGACGACATCCTGGTCGGCACCTCGAACGCGGGCAGGGACACCGTCGAGCTGGAGTCGGTCATCGGCTACATCACCGACGTCCCGGTGCTGCGCGGCGACCTGTCGGGCGACCCGACGTTCACCGAGTTCCTCGCCGCGACCCGCGCGACCGTGCTCGACGCCTTCGCCAACCAGGGGCTGCCGTTCGAGGAACTCGTCGGCTCACTCCAGATCGAACGCGACCTGACCCGCACCCCCGTCTTCCAGACGATGGCGGTCCTGCACACGGAGAACTCCGGGCGGGTGCCCAAGCCCTTCCCCGGGCTGTCGGCGGGCCAGTTCTCCGGGGGCCGCGCGCAGGCCAAGTTCGACCTGATGCTTGAGGCCTGGCACGACGCCGGGGACCTGTACGTCGAGCTTGAGTACGACACGACGCTGTTCGAACGGGCGACCGCCGAGGCGTACGCCACCCGCCTGGAGACCCTGCTGCGCGGGATCATCGCCGACCCCGACCGGCGCCTGTCCGAGCTGCCCATGCTCACCGAGGCCGACGAGGCCTTCCTCGCCACCGCCTCGCGCGGACCGGCGCTGACCGCCCCGGTGCCGGTGCCCGAACTGCTCGCGCGGGCCGTGCGGGAGCGCGGGGACGCCCCGGCCTTCGGCTGCGCCGGACGGGTCGTCACCTACCACGAGCTGGACGAACTCGCGGAGAAGGCCGCCGCGGGCTTCGAGAGGGGACGGATCGCCGTCGTCCCGGTCGACCGCACCCCGGAGGGCGTCGCGGCGCTGCTCGGGGCCTGGCGTGCGGGCGCCGCCTACCTGCCGCTCGACCCGGCGCTGCCCGAGGAGCGGCGCGCCTTCGTCGAGGAGGAGATCGAGGGCGTCGCGGCCGAGGGGGTCGCCTACGTGATCTACACCTCGGGCTCCTCGGGGACGCCGAAGGGCGTGCTCGTCGAACACGACGGCCTGGCCGCCCGGGTCGCCTGGATGACGGGGGAGTACGGCCTCGGCCCCGACGACCGGGTCGTGCAGTTCGCGACCCTGAGCTTCGACACCCACGCCGAGGAGATCTACCCGGCGCTGGCGGCGGGGGCGCGCCTCGAACTGCTGCCCGAGGGCGCGGTGACCCTGCCCGACCTGCTCGCCACGCCGGAGGGGAGCAGGGTGACCGTGCTCGACCTGCCCACGGCGTACTGGCACCACCTGGTCGGCCAGATCGACGAGATCGCCTGGCCGCCCGCGCTGCGGCTGGTCATCCTGGGCGGGGAGGAGCTGAAGGCCGACGCGGTCGCCAGGTGGCGCGAACGCTTCGGCGACCGGGTGCGCCTGGTCAACACCTACGGCCCGACCGAGGCGACGATCATCGCGACCGCCGCCGAGATCGCCGGGCCGGGCGCGCGCGTGGGGGAGGCGGGAGAGCGGCCCCCCATCGGGCGGCCCATCGGCGGCGTCCACGCCGCGATCCTCGCCGAGGACGGCTCGCTCGTGCCGCCCGGCGCCCCCGGCGAGCTGTGCCTTGGCGGCTCGGGCCTGGCCAGGGGCTACCTGCGGCGCCCCGGCCTGACCGCCGAGCGCTTCGTGCCCGACCCGTACGGCGCGCCGGGTGAGCGCCTCTACCGCACCGGCGACCGCGCCCGCTGGCGTCCCGACGGGAACCTGGAGTTCCTCGGCCGGATCGACGACCAGATCAAGGTGCGCGGTTTCCGGGTCGAGCCGGGCGAGGTCGAGGCGCGCCTGCTGGCCCACCCCGCCGTACGGCAGGCCGTGGTCACCGCGGTGGAGGACACCCTCGTCGGCTACGTCGTGGTGGCTGAGGACGGAGGCGCGGACCCGGTGGCCGAGCTGCCCGGCTTCCTCGCCGGGAGCCTGCCGTCCTACCTGGTCCCCTCCGTGTGGGTGACGCTCGGCGAGCTGCCCCTGACCCGCAACGGGAAGGTGGACAGGAAGGCGCTGCCCGCGCCGTCCATCGACCGGCGCGCCCCCTCGGTGCCGCCGAGGACCGACGCCGAGCAGCTGGTCGCCGAGGTCTTCTGTGAGGTGCTCGGCGCCGCGGAGGTCGGCGCGCTCGACGACTTCTTCGCCATCGGCGGTCACTCGCTCCTGGCCACCCGCGTCATCGCGCGGATCAGGGCCATCACCGACATCGACATCCCGATCCGGGCGATGTTCGAGAACAGCACGGTCGCCGGTCTGGCCGGTCTCGTCGAGGAACTGCTCCTGGCGGAGATCGCCGGGCTCTCCGACGAGGAGGTCGCCCGCCTCGCCCAAGGGGCCTCCTGACCGGCCGGGACCCCATCCACGGAAAGGCCGCCGCCCGGTCCGGCGGCGGCTTTTCCGCACAACCACAGCAAGGAGCATCCCCCCGTGACCTACCAAGTCGTGGTCAACCACGAGGAGCAGTACTCGATCTGGCCCGCCGAACGCCCCCTCCCCGGAGGCTGGCGGCCGGACGGGACCTCGGGCAGTAGACAGGAGTGCCTGGAGCACATCGAACAGGTGTGGACCGACCTGCGGCCGAAGAGCGCCCGATGAGCGCGGGCGGGCAGGTCGCCGAGGCCCTGCCCGGCAGCCCCGCCGGGCTCGTGGTCCGTTTCCAGGGCGGGCGCACGGCCAGCGGGCTGCCGACCTCCGGTCAGGCCAACATGATCCGCTGCGTGCTCACCGACCCGCCGGAACACATGAACTACGGTTTCGTGCTCACCGTCCCGCCGGGGAAGACGCTCGACGACGTGGTCGCGGCCGTGGTCCTGCTCATCTCCCGGCACGAGTCGCTGCGCACCACGTTCCGCGACGGCCTCCAGCACGTCGCGGGCGAGGGCGAACTGGTCATCGGGGTGCACGATTCACAGGGCTCCGCCGACCTCGCCGACGAGGTTGCCGCCAGGCTGCAGGCCGTACGGTTCGACCCGGAGGGGGAGCTTCCCGTGCGGGCGGCGGTGACCCTCTCCGACGGGGTGCCCGAGCGCGTCATCCTGGTGCTCACGCACACCACGGTTGACGCCGTGGGGCTGAGCCTGCTGCGGGTGGAGCTGAACCGCCTGCTGTTCGGGGAGACCCCGGAGCCCGTCACCGCCCCCCAGCCGCTCGACGTGGCGTGGACGGAGCGGAGCCCGGCGAGCCTCAAGCGGGCGCAGGCCGCCATCGAGTACTGGCGGACCAACCTGGAGCGGATTCCCCGCTCGACCTTCACCGCCTCCGTGGACGACGGCGACAACGACTGGCTGATGCCCAGGTTGCAGGTGCGTTCGACGGTGGCGGCCCGGGCGCTGGGACGGATCGGGGCCCGTACCGGCGTCAGCCGCTCGGCCGCCGTGCTCGCCGCCTACACCCTGCTCGCCGGGCTGCGGTCGGGACAGCGTACGGCCGTCGCCCTGGCGATCTCGGGCAACCGGTTCCGTCCCGAACTGCGGGACTACGTCGGCCCGCTCGCCCAGGACGCCCTGGTCCCGATCGACCTCGACGAGCCCACGTTCGACGGTGTGCTGCGGCGTACCAGGGCGGCGGCGCTGGCCGCCTACCAGAACAGCCGGTTCGACTCCGACGCGCTCATCCAGGTCATGGAGGAGGTGCAGCGGTCGAGGGGGGTCTTCTTCGCCAGGGACATCGTCTTCAACGACATGAGCGTCCACGGCCAGGGGCGCCGGGCGGGCCGTACCGAGGAGTACGAGCAGGACGTGCGCTCCCACTGGCTGCCCGAGGCGACGATGCCGACCCGCGTCTCACTGTGGGTGCGCACCGTCGAGGGGGAGGTGGACTTCACCCTCTGGGCCGACCCGCGCTGCCTGCCGCGCGCGGACGCCGAGGCGTTCGGCGAGGGGATCGCACGGCTGCTCATCGAGGCGGCGGACCGGGACGTGCCGCTGTCCGAGGTGTCCGGGCTGACTGGGGTCGTTCCCCTGGAACGGGGGGAGGGGTGGACGACGATCGACGCGTGCTGGGTCCACCTGCCCGAGGTCGAGCGGCTCGTCCGCGACGCGGTCGGGGACCGTCCCTTCCACGTGACCGAGGACGGCGGGCGGCTGGTGTGCCACCTCGCCGGGCCCGTCTCGCCGGTCGAGGTCCACACCGCCTGCGTGGGGAGGCTGTCGGGACGGATGGCGGCGATGGCCCCCCACCACTACGTGGTCCACGACGGCGCGCCCGCCTCCCCGGACGGCTGGGCCGCCCTGCCGGTGCTCGAAGAGGGGACGGGCCGGTGAGGCGCCGCTCCTGTGGAGGCCCCTGGTCCTCCTGGTGCTGGCCGGACCGCGACACACGCCGAAAGTCGTCCTGACGTGCGGTGACATGTCGTGATGTGAACTTCCGGCCGGTGCAGTGGCCGCGCGCCGCACCGGCCGGAAACCCCCATCGGAAGGGAGCGGGAAAGGGCGTCGATTAAGAACTCGCACGATGTGCGAGTTCTATAGTACGGTGTGCGAGAAAGGTCTCGAACACCGTACGAGTCATGGAGTAGTCATGTCGTCCCCCCACCCAAGACGGTGGTTGATCCTCGGTGTCCTCTGCCTGAGCCTGCTCGTGCTGGTCGTCGACAACGGCATCCTCAACCTCGCCATCCCCTCCCTCATGCGGGAGCTCGGCGCGACCCCGGCGGACATCCAGTGGATCATCAACGCCTACATGCTGGCCTTCGCCGGTGTGCTGCTCACGGTCGGCGCCCTGTCCGACCGCTACGGCAGGCGGCGCTTCCTGGTCATCGGCCTGGCGCTGTTCGGCGGGGCCTCGCTGATCGCGACGTTCGCCCAGAACCCCGCCCAGCTCATCGCCTGCCGGGCGCTGATGGGGTTCGGCGGATCGTTCCTCATGCCGAGCACCCTGTCCATCATCATGAACGTCTTCGACCAGTCCGAGCAGCGCAAGGCCATCGCGGCCTGGAGCTCGGTGCTCATGGCCGGCGGGATCGCCGGGCCCTCGCTCGGCGGCTTCCTGCTCGACCACTACTGGTGGGGCTCGGTCTTCCTGGTCAACGTCCCGATCAGCGTGATCGCGATCGCCGCGGCGCTGCTGCTCATGCCGGAGTCCCGCGGGCAGGCCAGGCCCATCGACCTCCTCGGGGCGGTGCTGTCGACCGCGGGCATGGTCGCCCTGGTCTGGATGATCATCTCGGTGCCCGAACGGGGCTGGACCTCGCCCGCCGTGCTGGCCTCCGGGCTGGCCGCCATCGTGCTGCTGACCGTCTTCTTCCTCTGGGAGCGGCGCAACCCGCACGCCATGCTGCCGCTCGGGCTCTGGCGTGAGCGCAACTTCAGCGGCGCCAGCTTCTCGATCGTGCTGCTGGCCTTCTCCGCGGGCGGCCTGCTGCTGATGCTCACCCAGTACCTGCAGTTCGTCCTGGGGTACGGGGTCCTCCAGGCGAGCCTGGCGCTCATCCCCTACATGATCGCGGCCATCGTCTTCAACGGCCTGGGCGCGACGCTGGGCAAGAAGCTGTCCAACCGCACCCTGGTGACGGCGGGCATGCTGGTGTTCGCGGCGGGCTTCGTGGTGCTCACCCGGCTGACGCCGGACAGCGGCTACGGCCTGTTCATCTGCGGCCTGATGGTGATGGGCGTCGGCGGCGGACTGGTCGGGCCCGCGGCCTACGCCTCGCTGATGAGCGCGGTGCCGCCGGACCGGGCGGGCATCGGCTCGGCGCTCAACGACACCGTCCAGCAGACCGGTGGCGCGCTCAGCGTCGCCCTGCTCGGCAGCGTCCTGGCCGCGGCCTACTCCTCGGGCATGCCGGAGGGAGCGCCCGCTCCGGCCAAGGAGTCGATCGCCGTCGCGCTCTCCCTCGGCGACCCGTCGCTGGCGAGCGCGGCCAAGGCGGCCTTCGTCAACGCGATGTCCTCGGGCATGATCGTCGGCGCCGTCGGTTCGGTGGCCGCCGCGTTCATCGCCTGGGCCCTGTTGCGCCCGATCGCGACACCCGTCATGGAGGGGGCCGGGTCTCCGGCGGATTCCCGGGAACAGGTGGAGCAGGTCTGAGTCTCGCTCACCTTAGAAAAGGGCTGATAAATATACATTTATCGGCCCTTTTTTCTGTTCTTGAGTTTTCTTCGCATTTGAGGGGTTTGTGGCCCTTGTTGGGTCGCTGACCAGGTGAATAACGGCCTCCGCCGTCGCCGGGAAAGTGATTCGACGCGTGTTCTGCCGGGTTCTCCGTGGCCTCCTCCGGCCAGCCGTACACCCGGATTCCGATTTCCGTGGACAGTCGTCGCGTTTCGCGGTCTCATGTCTCCGCCAGTTCTGTATGAGGCATTTTCGGGATTCGGAGAAACGCATGAAGAATCGGCGAACAATGACGCGAGCCCTCCTCGCGGTCGTGATGATGGCCGGGCTGGGAACCGTCCAGGCGCAGCCCGCGGCGGCGGCGCCCGCCGACGGGATCCGCATCACCCACTTCCTCGGTGAGCGGGACCTGCCGCACAGGGCCCAGTTCCAGGGGACCGTCGTCGGTGGCCTGTCCGGCATCGACCGCGATCCGCTCACCGGAACGTGGTACTTCATCTCCGACGACCGGGCGCGCTACAACCCCGCCCGCTACTACACCGGAAAGATCGACATCAATCCGCTCACCCGGCGCTTCGAGGGCGTGAGCATCACCGGGGTCACCACCCTCCTGCGCCCCGACGGGACGCCCTACCCCGGCTACGGTCAGCCCGAGGCCGCCGACCCGGAGGCCATCCGCTTCGACCCGTGGAGCCGCAGGATCCTGTGGAGCAGCGAGGGGGACAGGCCGAGGGAGGGCACCACGGGCAACCCGGTCGTCCAGATGTCGCTGCGCTGGGTCGACCGGGGCGGCCACGACCGCGGCGGCCTGCCGATCCCCGGCAACCTCACGATGACGAACACCACCTCGGGCCCCCGCCACAACGCCGGGTTCGAGGGCCTGACCTTCACCCCCCACGGCATCGCGGCCATCGTCGAGGGACCCCGCTTCGAGGACGGCGACATCATGACGACCGAGCGCGGCGCGCTCTCCCGCATCACCGTGTGGGACAGGAACGGCAGGACCCGCGCGCAGTACGCCTACCCGATCGACCGGCTGCCCGCCGCCCCCGTCCCGGAGACCGGCAGGTACGACGGCGGCGTCTCGGAGATCCTGGCCGTCGACGACGACCGGCTGCTGTCCCTCGAACGGTTCTGGATCGAGGGCGTCGGCTACCGGGTCAAGCTGTACGAGATCGACCTGCGCGGCGCGACGAACGTGCTGGGCAGGGACAGCCTGACCGGCGGCGCGCCGTACCGGGCCGTCACCAAGCGCCTGGTCCACGACTTCAACGCCGGCGGGGCGACGGTGCAGAACCTGGAGAGCCTGGGCTGGGGGCCGCGCCTGGCCTCCGGCGAACGCGTCCTGGTCGTCGGCTCCGACGACAACTTCGACGAAAGTGAGATCACCCAGTTCCTGGCCTTCGCCGTCCGGGGCCACTGAGCGGTCGCCGGAGTTAGCCTGGTTGCGGGTGACATATCCCATACCGGGTCGAGGAGGTCGCGGTGGCGCGGGAGGACGAGAACACATGGGTTCCCGAGGCGGTCCGCAGGTCGGGTGACCACACGGACCAGAGCCACGAACACGTCGTCAAGGAGGTCAGGGACATCACCAGGGGCGGCAAGAAGGTGGTGTTCGAGATCAACCCCGGCGGAGGGGTCGACACGGCCCTGCGGCGCCTGTTCCCGGTGACCTACGACATCGACCTCGACCACGCCGAGGTCAGGGAGACCGGCGAGGACAAGTGACGCGTCCCGGCGGCGGGCGACCGCCGCCGGGACACTCCCTCAGGAGGTCATGAACTCCGCGGCCCGCTCCGCGATCATGATGGCCGGGGCGTTCGTGTTGCCCGTCGTCACCGCGGGCATGATCGAGGCGTCCGCGACCCGCAGCCCGGTGACGCCGTGGACCCGCAGCCTCGGATCGACCACCGCCGCCTCGTCCACCCCCATCTTGCAGGTGCCCGACTGGTGGTGGTAGGTGACCACGCTCTCCCTGATGTAGGCGTACAGCCCCTCGGTGGTGTCGGCCAGCGCCCCCGGGTAGAGCTCGTAGGCCCCCAGGTCCTCCCGCAGCGCGGGAGCCGCCGCGATCTCCTGGCACAGCCGTACGGCCGCCGCCAGCGCCTCGACGTCGGCGTGCGCGGAGAGCACGTTGGGGTCGATGAGCAGCGGGTCCGCCGGCGAGGGGCCGGAGAGCCGGATGTCGCCGTGACTGGCCGGGCGGACCAGACCGGCCATGAGCGAGACGCCGTCCGGCGGCCCCTCCATCCACCGCTCGTACAACGGCGCGTCGAAGTGCAGCGGCTGCAGGTCGGGCACCGCCAGATCGGGCCTGCTGCGCCAGAACAGATGGCTCTGGGTGCGCGGCAGCCCGTGCGAGACGGGAAGCTGCCGCTCCATCCCGGCGATCACCGGGACCAGCCAGTGGTCCTGGAGGTTGCGCCCGACCCCGGGCAGGTCGGCCAGTACGGCGATGCCGTGCGCGCCCAGCTCCCCGGCGTCGCCGATGCCCGAACGCAGCAGGATCTCCGGCGAGCCGATGGCCCCGGCGCTCAGCACGACCTCGTGCCCGGCCAGACCCCGTTCGAGCACGCCGTCGCGCTCCCACTCGACGCCGACACAGCGCTCGCCCTCGAACAGCAGCCGGTGGACGTGCGCGCCGGAGACCAGGGTGAACCCGTCACGCCCGGCCAGCGGCCCGAGATAGGCGTCCGCGGTCGTCAGCCTGCGGTGGTCCTGGATGGTGAACTGCATGAAGGAGACGCCGTCCTGCGACGCCCCGTTGTAGTCGGGGTTGAACGGCAGCCCGGCCTGCTGGGCGGCCTCGACGATCGCCAGGTGGGCGGCCGAGGGCTCGTAGCCGGTCAGGATGTGCAGCGGGCCACGCGGCCGGCTCTGCGCCGAGTCGACGGCCTCGATCCTGGCGAAGACCGGCCGCACGTCCTCCCACGCCCACCCCGGGTTGCCCCTGGCGGCCCAGTCGTCGTAGTCGGCCGGGTTGCCCCGCACCCAGATCATGGCGTTCAGGTTGTGCGACCCGCCGACGGCCCTGCCGCGCGGCAGGTGCAGCCGGCGGCCGTGGGCGTGCCGCTGCGGGACCGTACGGTAACCCCAGTCGAGGGGGGAGTCCCACAGCTCGTGCATCCGCGTCGGGTCGTCGACCGCGGGGAAGCGTCCCTGCGGCCCGGCCTCGACGAGCAGCACGCTCGCCCCCGCGTCGGCGAGCCTGCGCGCGAGCACGGACCCGGCGGAACCGGCGCCGACCACGATCACGTCGGCCTGGAGTCGGGTCATGCGATCACCAGGCCGCCGTTGGGGCTGAGCGTCTGGCCGGTGAAGTAGCTCCCGCCCTCCCCGGCGAGGAAGGCCACCGTGTCGGCGATCTCCCTGGGCAGTCCGAACCGGCCGAGGGCGATGCGCTCCTCAAGGTCGGCGCGCATCCGCCCGCCGATGACCGACCCGAGCGGGGTCTCGATGTAGCCGGGCGCCACGCAGTTGACGCGGATGCCGTACGGCGCGACGTCGCGGGCCACGGCCCTGGTCAGGGCCTGGATGCCGCCCTTGGCCGCCGAGTAGTGCGGCAGGTGCTCGCAGCCGGTGAGGCCGCAGATCGAGGAGACGTTGACGACCACCCCGGAGCGCTGCCCGGTCATGACCCGCAGCGCGGCCCTGGTGCAGTAGAACGTGCCGTCGAGGTGTACGGCGATCATGTCCCGCCAGGCCTCGTCGGAGATGCTCACGGTGGCGTCGACCGTGGTGGCCGCGGTGCCGTCGGTCCGCAGCTCGTCGAGACGGGTGTCGAGCCTGGCGAAGGCGTCCTCGGCCTCCTGCCCGCCGCGTACCCCGGCGTTGTTGACCAGAATGTCCAGACGGCCGTGGGTGGCGGCCACCTCGGCGACCGCCGCGTCGACCGAGGCCGAGTCGGACACGTCGGCGACCAGCGCGTGGGACTTACGAAGCGTCCCCGCGGTCAGCTCCGCCGCCGACCTCACCCGGTCGAGCACGACCACGGTCGCCCCGTCCGCGTCGAGGCGCCTGCAGATCGCCTCACCGATGCCCGAGCCACCTCCGGTGACCAGGGCGACCCTGTCTTTCAAGGGGCCTTCCAAGGGGTTCACGAGTGTGCTCACCTCTATGTCCTTCTTGAGTCACGCCAGGCGCGATGACAGTCACGCTAACCACGGGTAAGCTCCGCGCACCTCGCCGGAGAGGGACAGGGTGAGCGAAAGACAAGGAGTGGTCACTCAGGGTCAAGTACGTTCACCTCCCTGTCCGGGAGCCTTAGCGGAAGTCCGGTACCACGACAAGAGACGGAGGGACGCCGTGAGTGTCGACGATGTCGGAACTAAGGGGACGCCCGCGCTGGACGCCCCGGATGTTCCGGGGGAGCGTCCTGGCGGTGGACTTGCCGCCCTGGCGCGCCGCGTTCCCGCGATGGAGTCCATGAGCGTGCTGGTCGCGACGATCGCGCTGGTCGTCGTCATCGGCATCCTGCACCCGGACTTCTTGTCGGCCGCGCAGCTGCTCGACACCCTGCAGGCGTCGGTCTACGTCGGCCTGCTCGCCGGAGGCATGGCCTTCCTGATCTCCATGCGGGAGATCGACCTCTCGGTCGGCTCGATGTTCGGCCTGTCACTCATCAGCATGGGCCTGCTGATCAACCAGGGGCTCTCCCCGTGGCTGGCGGGGCTGCTCGGCGTCGTGCTCGGCGGCGTCCTCGGCCTGGTGAACGCGCTCGTCGTGCAGTACATCGGCATCCCGACCATCGTGGCGACGCTGGCGACCCTGTCGGTCTACCGAGGACTGTCCCTGGCCCTGAGCGAGGGCCAGCAGGTGACCGGCATGCCGGTCGAGGACTCCTTCTTCACGATCCTGGGCGGCAAGATCTTCGGCGTCTACACGAGCGTGTGGGTGCTGATCATCTTCGCGATCGTGCTCACGGTCGTGCTGCGCTTCACCTCCTTCGGCTACCGGGTGCGCTCCATCGGCTCCAACCCCGACGCCGCCACCTTCTCCGGCATCTCGGCCAACCGGGTCAGGATGCAGGTCCTGGTGCTGGTCGGCCTGCTCGCGGGTGTGGCCGCCGCCCTCGGCCTGGCCTTCTTCACCTCCGGTGACCCCAACATCGGCACCGGGTTCGAGCTGCAGGCGATCGCGGCGGCCGTCATCGGCGGAACCCCGCTGCGCGGCGGCACGGCGACGGTGGTCGGCGCGATCTTCGGCGCGATCCTGCTGGCCGTGGTCGGCAGCGGCCTGCAGTACTTCAACATCCCGGTCAACTGGAGCTCCTTCGCCACCGGCGCGGTGATCCTGCTGGCCGTCTCGCTGGACAGCCTGCTGCGCAGGCGCCGCAGGCGCAAGGACGAGGCGCTCGGCCTGTAGGCCCTTCGACCTGCGGGGACCCGCGGGGAACGGCCTGTGGGGACTGTTCCATCCACCTCTAACAAAACCCGGTGAGCCGAACTCGGCTATCCGGAGAAACCTGATTTATCCCATAAAAATAGAAATTAAGAGGAGCCAACCCATGACCGCTGGACCGAGGCGACGCCGCCGTACGTTCACCGCCCTGTCGATTCTCACCGCCTCGGCCATCGCGCTCACGGCCTGTTCCTCTGGCCCGTCCGGCTCGTCCGGTTCGCAGGAGACGGCGGGCGCGAGCGGGGGAGGGGACGCCAAGAAGCCCCTGAAGATGGGCTTCATCTACGCCACGTCCACCCAGAACCCGTTCCAGGAGATGGCGTTCGGCGCAAAGGCCGCCGCCGACCAGGACGGCAACGTCACCCTCAACCAGGCCGCCCCCGTCGGGGTCAACGGCCCCGCCCAGGTCCAGCTCTTCCAGTCCGCGATCAGGAACTCCCCCGACGGCATCGGCCTGGAGACCCTCACCCCCGACCTGTTCGTCCGGCCGATCAACCAGGCGACCGACCAGAACATCCCGATGGCCGCCGTGGACACCGCGCCCCCGCCCGGGACCAAGGTCGGCCTCTTCGTCGGCAACAGCAACACCGAGCTGGGCGTCGCGCTCGGTGAGGAGTTCATCAAGCACGTGCCCGAGGACGCCACCGGCGACGTCGTGATCGGCAACGACATCCCCGGCCTCCAGCTGCTCAACCAGCGCATCGAGGGGCTCGTCTCGGTCATCAAGGCCAAGCGTCCCAAGCTGACGATCAAGGGCCCGTTCGACGCCAAGTCCGAGCCGACCGACAACTTCAACGCCTGGCAGGGCATCGTCAAGGCCAACCCGAAGGCCATCGCCTTCCTCGGCGTCGGCGGCCAGGACGGCGTCTCGCTGCCGCTGATCAAGCAGCAGACCGGCCGCGACTTCCTCGCGGGCTCGGCGGACATCCCGCCGGAGGCGCTGCAGGCCGTCAAGAAGGGCCAGCTGTTCGCGCTCTCCTCGCCCGAGCACTGGCTCAAGGGCTACATCGCGATGCGCCTGCTCATCGACAGCAAGCGGACCGGCAAGCCGGTGCCGACCGGCTGGTGGAACCCCGGCACGCTGGTCGTGAACAAGGACAACGTGGACGAGATCATCAAGCGGCAGACCGACGAGACCAGCCGGGCCGCCTACTTCAAGGCGGTCGTGGACAAGCAGCTCGCCGACCCGAACACCTACCTCAAGCCCATCGGACAGGCCAACTGATTCCGCGGGGCGGTCGGCCACCCCGCTCTTTCGGCCCGGCCGCCCCGCCGTACCCCTCTCCCCGACAGTCAGCCCGCAGCATCCGCAGTAGGAGGAGCGCACACCATGGCGATCCTGGAGGCCAGGAACATCGGCAAGACGTACGGGGGCGTCGTCGCCCTCAAGGACGCGGGCATTCACATCGAGGCGGGCTCCGTCCACGCCCTCCTCGGTGAGAACGGCGCGGGCAAGTCGACGCTGATCAAGATCATGTCCGGTGCGGTGACCCCCGACCGGGGCGGTATCACCCTCAACGGCAAGCAGGTGCGCTTCCGCAACACCGGCGACGCCGCGCGGCACGGCGTCGCCGTCGTGTCCCAGGAGCTCAACCTCTTCCCCGACCTGGACATCCTGGCCAACCTCTACCCGGTGACCGGTCCGCGCAGAGGACCCTTCCTCGACCGCAGGGCCATGGCGGAGGCCGCCGCCCCGGTGCTCGACCAGCTCGGCCTGAACGTCCCGGTCAGGACCAGGCTCGGCGACCTCTCCCTGGCGCAGCGCCAGCTCGTCGAGATCGCCAGGGCGCTGCTGACCAAGCCGCGCGTCCTGATCCTGGACGAGCCGACCTCCGCGCTCGAACAGGCCAGCGCCGACCGGCTGCTGAACGTCGTACGGGTCCTGCGCGAACACCAGGTCGGCGTCGTCTTCGTCTCGCACATCCTCGAAGAGGTCATGGCGCTCAGCGACGTCATCACCGTCCTGCGCAACGGCCAGGTCGTCATGGAGGCCCAGGACAGGAAGTCGCTGTCCATGGCCGAGGTGGTCACGGCCATGCTGGGGGACAAGACCGTTCAGGTCCAGGAGAAGGTGACGCTCACGGCCCCTCAGGAGACGGCCGGTGGCGAGCTGAGGATCGTGAACGCCGGATCGCAGGGCGCGCTGTCCGACGTGTCGCTGACCGTACGGCCCGGGGAGATCCTCGGCCTGGCGGGCCTGGCCGGCTCCGGACACCAGGCGACGCTCGAACTGGTCGCGGGCCTGCGCAGAGCAGACAGCGGCGAGGTGCGGCTCCCCTCAGGACGCCGCGCCCCCAACGGGCTGCGCCGCAGCATCGCGGCGGGCGTCGCCGTCGTCTCCGGCGACCGCCGCAGGTTCGGCCTCATGCTGGACAAGCCCATCTGGGAGAACATCGCCCAGGTGCGGGCCGTGGCCCTCAACCGCGACGGACTCTTCCTGCGCCGTACGGCCCTGCGCACCCGGGCCCGTGACCACGGCGAACGGATGAGCCTGCGCTGTTCCAGCGTCGACCAGCGCACCGGCCTGCTCTCCGGCGGCAACCAGCAGAAGGTCGTGCTCGCCAAGTGGCTCGACGCCGACCCCTCCGTGCTGCTGCTCGACGACCCGACCCGGGGCGTCGACGTGGGCGCCAAGGCCGAGATGCACACGCTGATCCGTTCGGCCACCCAGACGGGGACCGTCACGATGCTCTGCTCGACCGACGTGGAGGAGCTGGCCTCCCTGTGTGACCGGGTGGCGGTCTTCTACCGGGGCAGGGTGGCGGCCATCCTCGAAGGCGAATCCCTGACCCAGCACAACATCCTGGAAACCATGAACACCGGCGAATCCTGATTTTTCTGGATTTTCTGGGTGAGTGGAGACCGCGAACGCCCCGCCGGTCAACCGGCGGGGCGTCGTGCTCGTTGTGGCGTGTGGAGTTCTCGCACAGCGGCGGGAAGGCGCTTGAGCCTCTGCGAGGGTGAAGGTCGGCCGACCTTGTTTTCGCACGTGGGTCGTTCGAAGGTCGCCGGGACCGAGGTGTTCGGTGTGGACACCACCCGCCTTCAAGACCTACGTGCGGCCCCCGTCGGCTGTGGCACGACCGCGATTGACTTTCTGTGCGCCGGACGGTCGGTCATTCCCACCGGCGGACTTGTTCTCGGCGCGCCTGCCTCCACGAAGATCATTCTTCGGTCGGTATCCGCCAACTTCGGCTGCTCGACCTGCTCGGCGCCGACGCCGGGAAACCCCGCTGACGGCGGAACGCGCTCGTAGAGCTTGACGGGCTGGCTCGGCGTTGGGCGGGTCGGGTCAGGAGTTCAGGGCCTCGGCCAGGCCTTGCGGGTTCCAGTAGTCGCGGAACAGCAGGATCCTGCCGTCGCGGATCCGGAACACCTGCACGGACGTGGCCTGGAACGGGGCACCTGTCGTGGTCACCACCGCCTTGGCCTCAAGTTCGACGATGAGCACTTCGGGATCGGTGGTCTGGTAAACCTGCGTGGTCCACATGTCCTCGACTCGTAGCAGCGAGATCGTGGCCGCCGCCGAGAAGTCGCGGATCGCCTCGCGGCCCTCGATCCGCCTGGGCATGCCCGGCGGTGCGAAGGGCATCTCGATCACCCCATCGGGGGCGAACAGCTCAGCGAAGCCGTCCATGTCGTGCTCCAGGACCAGGCTTCGTCTGCGCGCGATGACGTCCTGTGGGGTTGGCAGACCCATGGGGCCTCCGTTCATTGAACGCGTGTTGATTGAACGAATGTAGAACGAAATCAAGGAGCGGTCAACGCCCGTAGAATCAACCCGTGAGCGAGCCCAGACCACGCCTGTCACGGGCGGAGCAACGCCGCGCCACCGAGGCGCGGATCCTCGCTGCGGCAGGCCGCCTGTTCGCCGAATCGGGATACGACCAGACCACCATCCGGGCGATCGCCGGCGCCGCGGAAGTGGACGGCGGCCTGGTCATGCACTATTTCGGCTCCAAGGAAGAACTCTTCCATCGCGCCACTCAGGCCGGACCCGTCCGACCCGTCGGCGGAACCCCGGAAGAGGTCGCCGAACAGATACTCGCCCAGATCGCCGACTCGCTGGTCAACGAACCGATCGCGTCACTGGCCGTCCTGCGCTCGATGCTCACCCACGCCGGAGCCTCCGAAGCCGCGATCGAAGGAGCCGCCCGCTACCGGGCGCAACTCAGCGACGCCATCCCCGCCGACGACGCCGACGTGCGGGCCGCACTGATCAGCGCCACTCTTATCGGCGTGGCCGTCAGCCGGCATTTCCTCAAATTCGACGTCCTCCGTGACACCCCTCCAGAACAGATCATCGATCTGCTACGTCCCTGCCTGCGCTCTCTCACCCGCGCGGACGACTGATCCAGTCGTGTCTTGATGACCCCGGTCGCTTCAGGGGTCGATCCGCACGGCGCCTCTGATCAAAAGCCACATTCGGAGAACAGGGCCAGCTTTCCACCCTCCGGCAACGGGGTCTGTTCCGTCGATGTTGGGGCCACCTCGACCTTCTCCCGGTTCGGGCTGTCCCGGCACCCCGCTTGGCCTGGTCGGTGCCCATGCCGGTCATCTTTAGCAGGGGTTGAATTTCTTTCCTTTCGGTATATTTCATGCCCGTTGTTCCTTGCATATGGCCCGGCGACCCCACCGTCCAGCCTGGGACCTACCCGCCTGGCGAACACACGGGCTTTCTGAGGACCCTTCCCGAACTGGGGTTTCTCCGTTCATGGTGTTATCGGAGTTCTACGGGTTCACGGTTCTTGACGGCCCAGGCATTTGAGCCGTCAAGAACCGTGAACCCGGAAACGTATGCCCCACCGATCGCCGACCGGTGGGGCATTGTCGTGTGTGAGTCAGGCTGGCTTACTGGCCGTCAGCACGCGGAGTTCCTTCACGGCAGGCAGGGCTTTCGCCCTCTCGGGAAGTGTGGTGAGGACAAGCCGAGCGCTCGATGTGACTTGACGGTCACGTCGTTTGGCGGGAAGGCCGTTCAAGGTGCTCAAGGCATATTGTGCGCCCTGCTCGGGATCGGTCCGCGCCTGTGTCGCCGCTCGGTGCAGTTCGAGCACGGTGGACATGAGGTGGGCGGCGTCGTACGCCTTTCCCGCGGCGTCTCGCGCTTCCTCGGCCTTCCGATCGTCGCCCGCGAGGGTATAGACCAGGCTGCGGCTGTACCAGTCGGGTCGGATTCCCGGAGTCTGCGCGGGAAGGGCCTCCAGCACGTTCTCGGCCCGGTTGAGGGCGATGATCGCTTCTTCGGTACGGCCCTGCATCGCGAGCGCCTGGACCTCCACGCGAAGCGCGGAGAACAGCGTTAGGCTTGGCCGATCCCCGGCCAGGCGCCGGGCTTCCTGAAGCAGTGGCAGGACGTCGTCGCCGTCATGGCGCCGATGTGACGCCTCCCAACTCCGTGTCAGGGACGACTGCGCGCTGTCCCGGGAGGCGTCGGCCAGTGTGTGAGCCCGATTCCACCACCGCAACGCCTCTCGACGGTTGTCCAGGTCGTACCAGGCCCCGGCGATCAGGGCGCTGAAACGCGCGGCGGCGTGGGAGAGGTTCCGCTCGACGGCCTCCGGCTGGGTGCGGCCGAGGTGAGGTGCGAGGTCGGCGTAGTCCACGGCAAGGGCCGCGAGGACGGCGGCGGGCGAGTCGTAGTAGCTCCGTTCCCAGTGGGCTTCGGCCGCCTCCTCCCAGTCGTCGATCATTTCCTGTGAGACGCTCGCTCCGGAGATGCGCGGTCCGTAGCTCTGCCAGGCATCGGTCAGGGTGGCCAGTACGGGTGCCACCGCCCCTCCGACAGCGACGGCGGCGGCATCTCGCATCAGTCGTCTGCGCTCCATGCTGTCATCCTCATCCCGCGTTGAGGCTTTTGCCTCGACGGTACCCTTCCGGAGCCGATTGCTATCGGCCATGGCGGCGTGCAGTCCGAGAGAAATCAGTTTCCCTTCGGCGGTGAGTGCAGAGTCGAGAGCCTCGATCGCCTCGGCCGAAGGGGTGAGGGTGCCCGACTCCCAACGGCTCACCATCGAGTCGGCCCAGCCGATCAGCTCACCGAGTTGCCGCTGGGTTATCTGATGTCCTTTTCGTGACTTTCGTAATGCCCTGCCGAATTCGTGCCACTCCTGGGATTCCGCGCTCATTGGTCCTCGCCTGTGTTTGCTACATGGCTTACATGTTTCGCTTGAAAGTCGGCGGGTCTTGTCCCGCTTACGACGTGCCTCAACTATGGCATCAGCAAGGTCTTTGTAAAGCGGAACCCCGCAGGCGGGCAGTGCCGTACGGGGTCCCTTGATCGCAAAGGAGGTGCGATCCGTGCACGATGGTAAAGCCATTGTGCCCTCGCCCACCATCCCGGGCTGGCGGCTTATTCTCAGTGACCAGGGCCGTTTCTGGGCTTTTCGCCGGAAACCTTTCTCCGATGCGGCACGAAGGGCCGGGGCCGAACCGGATGTGGACGCCGACACCTTCGACGAGATTCGGGCCGTCGTCGAACACCAGGAGGAGATCGCCCGGGGAGCCGCGTCGTGATCGGACGACCCCGGCACAGCGGGCGGCACCGGGACGGGCAACCGCTCACGCAGGTGTACCGGCGGCTGTGGGACGGCCCCGCCCGTTCCGAGGCGGAAAACATGGACCGTTCCATCCAGGGATGGAGCGTGTTCTACAGCCTGGGCCGGCGCCGCTTCTACGCCATCGCGGCCTGGCCGACCCCCGAACCACTCATCGTCTCCGACCCCGACGCAGAAGGGCTTCGGCAACAGATCCACCAGGTGGAGACAACCCTCATCCGGCGGACCCTCCCACCCATCCCCGAGCAGACACGACCTCCTGAACAGGCAGGATCTCCTGAGCAGGTACGGCCTCCCGGGCAGGCAGGGCCTTCCGGGCAGGGGCGAGCTCCCGAGCGGGCACGGCCCCCTGAGCGGGTACGGCGACGCCCGGCCTCGGATGTCCGGCGCGACGCCGTACCGCCCTTGGCCGAACGCGGCGGAACCCGACTCCCGGCCGTTCGGCGCGGAGCCGTACCGTCCCTGGGCGAGCGTGGCGATCCTCGGTCCCGAGCGCCGGACCGTCCCCGACCGCTTTCCGAGGCGTGATCTTCCGAGCCGGTACGGCGGGCGGGGAACCCATCCCACCCCCTGCCCGCCGTACCCCGTGAACGTGCGGTCCAGGAGGAGGGGCCTGGGCCGCACACCCAACGGCGGCTCCCGAGCGCATCGGGGAAGGGGAGCCCGTCGGCGCCGGTCACCACGGAGTGACCGGCCTCCTCGGGTGCCCGGCCAGGCGGACCCGCCGGCCGGGCGCCCTGCCTGCCATCCGTCGCCATCCGTCGCGGACAGGAGTCCCGTGAAGAACCCGCTGAGCGCTCTGCTCGACCTGCTCTCCATAGCCCTCCCCGGGCTCCCGGGCGCAGAGACCAAGCCTCAACCCCCCGGAGCGCCTCTGAACCCGCCCACGCCCACAGCGCCTCCGGAGAACCGGGAGAACTCCTGACATGGCGCCGGGGTCGAGCCGACTCTGTGGATCACGGCGCGGGACTCTCTCGCATGGCCGGTGATCGCTGTCCGGCTACGAAGGGACCGTCCATGACCGACCATGATCCCGAGCGTGAGCAGCGGCTCATAGAACTGCTCGGCACCATCCATCGCGGCTGGAGATACCAGGCCCGGAACGTGCCCGGTCTGCCCCGGTGGTGGGCCTGTCGCTACCAGCCGGTCACCCCGGCCCAGCACGCCGCCGGGGCACGTGACGTCCTCGCCCGCACCACCGTCCACCGCCTGGCCCAAGCCCTCGGCCGCCAGGACGAGATCACCCACATCATCCGCGCCTGAACCCGCCCCATACGGGACCCAAGGAGAACCACATGTCCCCCCTCAAGGTCGTCACGCCCGACGGCACCTTCACCACCGGACCGGACACCACCGAACGCCTCCTCACCCCCGGCGAGGTGGCCAGGATCTTCGGTGTGGACCCCAAAACCGTCAACCGCTGGGCCCTGACCGGCCGCATCCCCTCGGTGAGAACCCCCAGCCGCCAACGCCGCTACCGAGAAAGCGACATCAGAACCCTCCTCAACGGCGGATAGTCCCTACGGCGCCGTGAGGTCACGCACCCGGTACTTGACCCAGATCTCCTGCGCCACATCGGCCTCCCCGGTCTCTGCTGGGGCGCGGGGAACCCACCGAGAGCGTGGGCGACCCGGCATGGAGTCAGCGCAGCCCACCGAAGCGGTGGAACGTCAGGCTCACATCGCAAGAGAACCCGACCTGAACGCGCCGTTGCGTGGCGGAAGGGTTTTAGGTTGGGGGTACCGGCCCCAAGAGTGAAGAGTTTCGGCTTGGGCGCGTCGGTGCTTGGACTGAGGAACGCAGGAGCGCAGCGACGGAGTGACGAGGGAAAGCGCCGACTCGGGGCGCCCAAGCCCTGCGACGCCGAAGGCGGAGCAAAGAGGTAGGACTACGCCGTTTCCCAAGCAGAAACCGCCATCCCGCCCTGGGCGTCCCTGGTGAGGCGGTATTCGCGGGGGGAGACGCCGTAGGTCGCCTTGAAGAGGCGGCTGAAGTGGGCGGCGTCGACGAAGCCCCAGTGGGCGGCGACGGTGCTGACCGAGAGCGTCCACTGGTCCGGGTCGACGAGGTCGCGGCGGCAGTGCTCCAGCCTGCGTTCCCTGATGAACCGGGAGACCGTGGTTCCCTCCATCCTGAAGAGCTTGTGCAGGTAGCCGGTCGAGATGTGCACCGCGGCGGCGACCGTGTCCGGGGTGAGGTTGCCGTCGTCGAGGTGGGCCTCGATGAAGGCCCTGATGCGCAGCAGGAGCGACTGGGGGGAGCTGGGCGGCGGTGTGCCCTGTTTGCCGAGCCGTTCGGAGAACAGGGTGGCGAGCAGGTCGAGGATGTTGTCGGCCAGCTGGAGCGACTGGTTCTCCCCGATCTCGTCCATCTTGGTGACGAGGTTCATCAGCAGCGGGGAGACCAGCGCCCCGACTCCCTGGCGTCCGGAGACGCGGTTGGCCGTCACCTGGTGCATCTCGTGCGGCCGCAGCCTCAGGAAGCGCTGGGGGAACATCAGCACCAGCATCCGGCAGGTGTTGTCGAAGGCCACGGTGTACGGCCTGCTGGTGTCGTAGACGGCCAGGTCGCCGGGGGTGAGGGGGGCCTCACGGCCGTCCTGCATGACCAGGCAGTAGCCCTGCAGCGGCATGCTCAGCTTGTAGTAGTCGGTCTCCGACCTGGCGATCAGACGGCGGGTCCGTTCGGCCTTGTGGGCGTCGGCCGCGACGTCGCTGACCAGCATCACGCCGAGGCTTCTGCTGCGCATCTGGCCCCGGAACGTCTCGCCGTTGGCGAGGGTCATGTCGAGGGGCACGAACGCCTCGGAGATCGCCGAGCACCAGAAGTCGGCGCGTTCGCGGGCCGGCAGGTCGGCTGTGCGCAGTAGAGACGACATGCTTCCTCCTGCATGGGGCGGTGCGTCCAACTGCAGGAATGGTGCATCGCGTGCCGTTATTTGGCAATGGTCCCGCAGTGTCCCTGTCACATGACAGTAACCGGAAACCGCTGGAGCGTGACAGGCAAGTGCTGTGCCGTCACAGACAAGGCCGCTCGGTGCGCGACGCCGTACAACTGATCCTGACCGTCCCTACAGGCGGTCGAAGGGCGACAGCGAGCACGGGGAGGCCGTGGAGAACATGGCAGTGTCGACGTTTCTGCGACCGCAGGAGAGCGGTCCCGACTCTCCCGTCCTGGAGAAGCCCGGCAGGCTGCTCATCGGTGGTGAGTGGGGCTCCGGCAACTCAGGGCGGACCTTCACGACCTACGACCCGGCGACGGCCGCCCCGCTGGGTGAACTGGCCGAGGCCGACGCCTCCGATGTGGACGCCGCCGTCGACGCGGCCAGGAAGGCGCTGCGTAACCCCGACTGGGCGCAGATGTCGCCCGCGGCACGGGCGCGGGTGCTCTGGCGGATCGCGGACCTGATCGAGGCCAACGGCGAGGAGCTGGCGTACCTGGAGACGAGGGACCAGGGACAGCCGCTCGGGGTCGCCAGGGGCGTCTCGGTCACGGGCGCGGCCGAGCACTTCCGCTACTACGCGGGCTGGACCACCAAGATCGAGGGCGCGACCTCTCCGATCTCCCTGCCGAACACCCTGCACTACACCCGCAGGGAGCCGGTCGGGGTCTGCGCGCTGATCACGCCGTGGAACTTCCCGCTGATGATCCTCACCTGGAAGCTCGCCCCCGCGCTGGCCTGCGCCAACACGGTGATCATCAAGCCGGCCGAGCAGACCTCGCTGACCGCCCTGCGCCTGGCCGAGCTGTGCGTCGAGGCCGGGGTGCCCGAGGGCGTCGTCAACCTCCTCACCGGCGGCCCCGACGTCGGCCGCGCCCTGGTGGCGCACTCCGGGGTGGACAAGGTGTCCTTCACCGGCTCGACCGAGGTCGGCCGGGAGATCATGCGCGCCTCTGCGGGCAACCTCAAGCGGGTCACCCTGGAGCTCGGCGGCAAGACCCCCACGATCGTGGCGCACGACGCCGACCTCGACAGGGCCGTCGCCGGTTGTGTCCAGGGCGCCCTGTTCAACAGCGGCCAGGTGTGCGCCGCCTACTCCAGGTTCTACGTGGACCGCAGCCGGGTCGACGAGTTCACCGAGAAGGCCGCCGCCGCTGCCGCCGCGCTGCGGCTGGGCCCCGGCCTGTCCGACACGACCGACCTGGGCCCGCTCGTCACCGAGGAGCACCTGCGCAACGTGGACGGCTTCGTGCGTTCCGGTGTCGAGCAGGGCGCCCAGCTGGTGACCGGTGGGCAGCGTGCCGACGGGGACCTGGAGAAGGGCTTCTTCTACCGGCCGACCGTCTTCGCCGGGGTGACCGACGACATGCGGATCGCCAGGGAGGAGATCTTCGGCCCGGTCATCCCCGTCATGGCCTACGACGACCTGGACGAGATCGCGGAGCGGGCCAACGACAGCGAGTTCGGCCTGGCCGCCTCGGTGTGGACCAAGGACCTGTCGACCGCGCACACGCTGGCCGCCGCCGTACGGGCGGGCACGGTGTTCGTCAACATGCTGCACGTCCCCGACCCCGCCGCGCCCTGGGGCGGCTTCAAGGCCAGCGGGACCGGCCGGGAGATGGGGCCGTACGCGCTGGAGGCCTACACCGAGGTCAAGGGAGTCTTCGTCAACCTGGACCGGTGAGGAACCCCGGGGGTTCCCGGCCGGTGACAGGCCCGGTGACCGAGGGGTAGGGGGCCGGGTACGCCGGTGTGTCCGCGCGGTGGGCTCCGCGTGGACACACCGGCTCTCCTTTTCCGGCGTCCGGCGTCCGGCGCCCGGACGGGGCGCGTAGGGGAGGGGCCGCGTTCGGATGGGCACCTGCCCTGCGAGGAGGTCCCTGTCCCGCGAGGGGCCACCCGGGAGGCCGTGGCCGTACGGAAAATCCCGCCCGTGGATGAGCAAGATCGCAGGTGGGAGGCAGCTCAGTGTGTCCGGTGTCACCGTACGCCTTCTCTTCGTGTTCACCCGGGCTTAGGGTTCAGGTCGCCCGGCGTCGATAGCTTCCGGATCTCGTCACAGACCAGGTCGTAAAGGAAAGCTCCATGTCACGTCCCCTCCTCGCCGCCCTCGCCACCGCGGCGGCGTTCACCGTCGCCCTCACCGGCGCGGCCGTGGCTCCCGCCGCCGCCGCTCCCAAGGAGAAGGCTCCGCGGGTCACCTCCGACGTGACGCTGCCCGCCCCCGCCCTGGCGGAGTTCGAGAGCGGTCTCGTCAAGGACGACCGCGGTGTGAAGCTGGGCGGTGTCGGCAGCGGCCTCTACCCGGCGGGCCGTCCCGGCGAGTACTGGATGGTCACCGACCGGGGCCCGAACGGCGAGCCGAAGATCAACGGTGAGAAGCGGCGCACCTTCCCGGTGCCGGAGTTCGCGCCCGCCATCGTGCGCGTCGCCGTACGGAACGGCAAGGCGAAGATCGCCGAGACGATCACGCTGAAGACGTCCGACGGCACGCCCATCACCGGTGTGTCGAACCAGGAGGGCCACGACGAGGTTCCCTACACCTGGGACGGCACGGCCGAACTGCCCTACGACCCGAACGGCCTGGACACCGAGGACATCGTCGCCGACGGGCGCGGCGGCTTCTGGCTGGTCGAGGAGTACTCGCCCTCCCTGGTGCACGTGGCGGCCGACGGGCGGATCCTGGCCAGGTACGTGCCCAAGGGCCTCAACCTGACCGGGACGGGTTACCCGGTCCGCGAGACGCTGCCCGCGATCTTCGCCAACCGCCAGCAGAACCGCGGCTTCGAGGCGCTGGGCATCTCGCCCTCCGAGCGCGCCCTCTACGTCGCCGTGCAGAGCCCGCTGGGCAACCCCGACAAGAAGACGGGCAAGGCGTCGAGCGTCACCCGCATCCTGCGCGTCGACCTGCGCACCGGGCGGCCGACCGCCGAGTGGGCCTACAGCATGGAGAACGTCGCGACCTTCGACCCCAAGGCCGAGCAGGGCGACATGAAGATCTCCGCCCTCAACGTGCTGAGCCCCGGCCGTCTGCTGCTCCAGGAGCGCACCGACGCGGTCGCCCGCCTGTACACCGTCGACGTGCGCCGGGCGACGAACCTCCTCGGCGGCGCGCAGGACGACCCGGCGACCAAGCCCTCCCTTGAGGCCTCGCTGCCCAAGAACGTCACCGTCGCCACCAAGTCCCTGGCCGTCGACCTGGCCGCGATCCCCGGCCTGCCCGGCAAGATCGAGGGCGTCACCGTCCTCGGCCCCAAGACCATCGCGATCGCCAACGACAACGACTTCGGCCTCGGCTCCTTCGGTTCGGACGGCCGTCTGGTCGACTCCGGCGTCACCAGCCGCATCCTGACCATCAGCCTGCCCCGCCCGCTGAGGTAACCCCGCAATCCCCTCTCCCGACGACCCCCGTGGGCCGCCGCCTCCTCGGCGCCCACGGGGGTCGTTCTTTCTCCCCGGAAAACCCGGCCGTCGGCTGGAGTAATATTCGCGCGAGAACCTCAATATTTATTGATGCCTGGGAGGGGGGAGGATGGGTGACCTTCCGGCTGAACTCAGTGTCGGGGAACTCTCCACGCGCAGCGGTGTCGCGATATCCGCTCTGCATTTCTACGAACGGCAGGGGCTCATAACGAGCCGCCGCACGGAGGGCAACCAGCGGCGCTACCGGCGTGACACACTGCGGCGGGTGGCGTTGATCCGCGTCGCGCAGCGGGTGGGGATACCGCTGGCCGAGATCGGCACCGCCCTGGAGGACCTGCCGAGCGCGCGTCCTCCCACACGGCAGGACTGGGAGCGCATGTCCACGCGGTGGCGTGACCAGCTCGACGCCCGGATCCGCGAGCTCCAGAAGCTGCGTGACGACTTCACCGACTGCGTCGGCTGTGGATGCCTGTCGATCGACCGCTGCCCGATGGCCAACCCGGACGACACGCTCGGCAGGCTGGGCTCCGGCCCGCGGCGCCTGCTGGAGGGGGTGGGAGAGGCCAAACGGGCGGAGGCGAATACGGCATGCTGCCGGTGAACGGTCGCCCTTTCCCGGCCTTAATTCCATGGAGGTTTTGGGGGTAATTTGCGGGCCCTTCGGAATCACACGGAAACGCCTTTCCCCGCCGCCTGCCGTACGGCGGAGCCGCCGCGCAGCAGGAACGCGCACAGCAGCACGGAAAGCAGCGTGAGACCCGTCATCGCCCAGAGCGTCAGCCGCAGCCCCTCGGTGAAGCCGGGTCCGGCCAGCCGTCCTCCGGTGGTCGCGGCCAGTACGGCACCGCACACCGCGATGGCGATGGTCTCGCTGCCCAGCCGCGCGGTGTTGAGCATGCCCGCGGCGGTGCCCGCCCGGTCGGCGGGGGCGCTGCCGATCGCCACCCCGTCGATCAGCCCGATCGAGGCGCCGACGCCGAGCCCGATCGTCAGCAGCGGTCCCGCGAGACCGGGTGTCCCGGCCTCCGGCCCGGCCAGCGCCAGCCAGGCGGCCCCGGCGCCGACCAGGACCAGCGACAGCACGACGACGGCCGCCGGTGACACCCATCTGGTGACCGGCCCGATCAGCGAGGGCAGGACGAGCGTCGGGGCGGTGAGCATGATCAACGTGGCGCCCGCCCGCTGCGGGCTCATCTCCAGCACCTCGGTGAAGTAGGACGGCAGGTAGACCAGCAGCGGCACGAGCACGCAGACGATCGTCGCCGCCGCCGTGGAGAAGGCCAGGAAACGCGGGCCGGTGAACAGCCCGAAGTCGAACATCGGGTCCGGCCTGCGCCGTTCGATCCCGGCGAACACCGCGAGGCACACCAGGGAGGCGGCGAAGGCCGCCAACGGCAGCGGCGAGGTCCACCCGAGGTCGGGCCCCTCGACGAAGCCGGTGATCAGCAGGAGCAGGAACAGGGTGAACGTGACGGCCCCGCCGGTGTCGACGCGGCGGGGCGCCGGGTCCCGGGACTCGGGCAGCAGGGGCACCACGCAGAGTACGGCGAGTGCCACCGCGGCGGGCAGGCCGAACACCATGCGCCAGCCGAACGCGCCGATCAGCGCTCCGGCGACGGTGGGACCGAAGGCGAGGCCGACCCCGAGCGCGGTGCCGAACAGGCCGAAGACACGGGTCCTGGCCCGCCCCTCGAAGGAGGTGGCGAGCAGCGCGCCCCCGCTCGCCCCCGCGGCGGCCGCGCCCGCTCCCGCGACGGCGCGGACCACGTCGAGCAGCACGATGTCGGTGGCGAGGGTGCTCAGCAGGCCGGTGACGGCGAACACCGCGACCCCGGCCGCGTAGACACGGCGTCTGCCGACCAGGTCGGCCAGCGAACCGGAGACCAGCATGAAACTGGCGAAGGTGGCGTTGTAGCCGTTCACCACCCACTGGACGGGGGCGAGCCGCGCGCCCAGGTCCGCGGCGATGTCCGGCAGGGCGACGGAGGCGCCGGTCAGGGTGATCGGCAGGGAGACGGTGGACAGCAGGACGGCCACAAGGACGAGGATCTGTTTTTTTCGCATATCTCTCCTGTTCAACGGGAAATTTCGGGATTTCTTAAGCGTGGGACGTCAACAAACGTTGAGGTCAAGGGGGTTTTCCGGGGTCCGCGCTCAGGCCGCCCTCACGACGGGCCCTTCCCTGACGGCCACCGGCCGCTGGACCCTGACACCGTGTCAGGCCGTACAAGGGGAGGCATGCCGATGGACATGGAAGCCGCGCTGGCCGAGATCGTGCGTGAGGGCAGGGCGCCGGATCTGCACGGCGTCGTCGTGACACGCGGGCGGGACCTGATCTTCGAATACTACGGGGAGGGGCCGGACGTCGCCTGGAACGCCCCCCTCGGCACCGTCACGTTCGGGCCGGACACGCTCCACGACCTCAGGTCGGTCACCAAGAGCGTCGTCGGCCTGCTGTACGGCATGGCCCTGGAGGGAGGCCATGTCCCCGACCCCGCCGAACCGCTGTACGCGTGTTTCCCAGAATATCCTGATCTAGCGGGCCGTACCGGACTGACGGTGGGACACGCGCTGACGATGACGCTGGGCCTGGAGTGGGACGAGAGCGTCCCCTACACCAGCCCGGCCAACAGCGAGATCGCGATGGAGACGGCGCCCGACCGTTACCGGTACGTCCTGGAACGTCCGTCCGTCGAGGAGCCGGGCACGACCTGGCGGTACTGCGGCGGCGCCTCCACCCTTCTCGGCGGCCTCATCGCCAGGGGAACCGGCGTGCCGCTTGAGGAGTTCGCGCGTACGGCGCTGTTCGAACCGCTCGGCATCACGGCCTTCGAGTGGGCCAGGGGCGGCGACGGCGTCGCGGCGGCGGCCTCCGGGCTCAGGCTGACCCCCAGGGACCTGGCCGGGATCGGCCGGCACGTCCTGGAGTCGGACTCCCCGTGGATCTCCCGCATGCTCACGCCGTACGTGGCGATCGGGGAGGGGCTCGACTACGGCTACCAGTGGTTTCTCGGGCCAGGCTGGGTCGCGGGGGTCGGCAACGGGGGGCAGCGGCTGTACGTACGGCCCGACCTCGGGCTCGTCGTCGTGGTGACCTCGGGCCGGTACAACCTGCCCGACGCCCAGGAGACCCCGGTCTTCGTCATCGAGGAGGTGGTGCTGCCCACCCTGCTTCCCGGCGGATGAACCGTGCTCAGGCCGCGCCGAGGACGTCGAGCACCGCCGACAGGCGGGACAGGCGGGGACCGGCCCAGTCGTGCTCCCTCGGCTGGGCGTCCGCGCTCTCCCAGTCGTCGGCGTAGAGCATGAACGCCGTCATGCCGCAGGCCGTGGCCCCGGTGAGCTCACGGCCGCCGCCGTCGCCCACGTACAGGCACTCCCCGGGCGTCACCCCGAGCCGCCGCGCGGCCAGCAGGAACAGCTCGGGATCGGGCTTGCGCCTGCCGATCTCACACGACAGGACCGCCGCGTCCACCAGGGAGGCGAGCGGCAGCTCCGGCCACGCCCGCACCAGCTCGGCCGTGCAGTCGCTCAGGACGCCGACGGCCAGCCCACGCTCCCGGATCGCGCCCAGCGTGCCGAGCGCGTCGTCGCGCAGGGTGAACAGCTCCCGCTGGGCCTCGGCGCGGGCGGAGCACGCGGCGGTGAGGGCGGTCTCGCCCGGATCGACGCCGCAGCGGCGGGCGAGGGTCAGGATGGTGCTCCTGAGGTCACCGAGGGAGCCGGTGGCCCGTTCCTCGAAGGAGGAGTCGAGGGCGGCCCGCCAGACCGGGACGGGGATGCCCAGTGGGGCGGCGCTGCGGGCCGCGTGGTCGTCCCAGACATGCGCCGGGGTGGACGGCGTGAGCGTCCCGAAGAAGTCGAAGATCACTGCGGTGAACGGCACCGGGTCTCCTGGGGGTCAGCGGTAGATGGCGACGGCGGCATCGCGGATGAGGGTCTCGACGATGCCGATGACCTCCCTGATCATGGGGGAGTGCTCGGCGGCGATGGCGCGCAGGCGGACGACGAGCTGGTTCGACGGCTGGCCGAGATAGAGCGCCGCGTCCACCTCCAGCACGCCGACCAGGCCGCACAGCGCGGCGCAACGCGCGTCGGGCGGCTCCCTGCCCTCCGCCGCGGCGCGCACCCCGGAGCAGGCCCGCACCACCCACGCCATGTCGGTGATCTCGTGGCGGGTCTGCGAGAGCAGGCCCATGCGGCGCCTGGTCACCTGGGCGAGGGCGCCCACGGCGACCAGGCTCGCCTGGGTGTGCTGGTAGACCTCCCCGGCGGCCTGCCTGATCCAGGACCTGACGTCCCCGCCCGAGCGGTCCCGCCGTACCAGGGACAGCAGGCCGTCCACGACCGCGTCACCGAGAGGGGTGTCGTCGGCCAGGGCGCCCCTGCCGCCGGAGACGGTGACACGTTCGCCGACGACCAGTTCGAGCAGCGCGGCCCCGGCCAGCCCGATGGCCATCGACGAGGGATGGACCAGGGGTCTGCCCGACTGGTCGTGGGCGATGAGGTACAGCTCCTGGGGGAGCGGCAGCCCGTTCATGCGTGGTCGTCCTTCGCTACGGTCGTCTTTCGCCTTCGCCGAGGTCGTCCTTAGCAGCGGCCGGTCCGGGACAGGGCGGGGCCCCTACCGGCCGTGTACGGCCTTGCTCTCCCCTGCCTCGTGGGAACCCGGCAGGTCGGGCAGGGACGGCCTGCGGCCCATGGCGTACAGGGCGGCCAGGACCAGGGCGCCCAGGGCGAGCCAGAGCAGGCCGACCGTCTGGGCCATGACGTTGGCGTTGATCACGACGAAGATCAGGATCGCCATCCCGACCAGCGGCACGACGAGATGCGACCAGAAGGCGGTCGAGCGCATGCGGACCACGTAGTGCACGATGACCGAGACGTGCAGCACGACGAAGGCGACCAGCGCGCCCATGTTGATCAGGCTGCCGAGCAGGCTGACGCCGTCCTCCCTGGCGGACATGAACAGCCCGAGCGTGACGGAGAGCCCGGCGACGAGCAGGATGGCGTTGGTCGGCACCGAGTGCCGCACCGAGACCTTGGCCAGGAAGGACGGCAGCTGCCTGTCCCGCGCCATCGCGTAGAGCAGGCGGGAGACGGCGACCTGGGCGACCAGGGTGTTGGCCAGCCCCCAGGAGATCGCGGTCGCGGTCGCGGCGATGTGGGAGAGCGTCTCGCCGCCCGCGACGGCCGCGGCGTCGTAGAAGGCGGTGTCCGAGGCCTGCTTCAGCAGCCCCTCGGGGTCGGGCACCAGCAGGGCGGCGACCCAGACCTGGGCGACGAACAGCACGCCCGCCAGGATCAGGGCCAGCCGCATGGCCCTGCCGACCTGGGCGGATCCGCCGGTCGACTCCTCGACCAGCATGCTGATCCCGTCGAAGCCGAGGAAGGACAGGACGGCGATGGACACCGCGCCGAACACGACCGGCCAGGAGAAGGTCTCCGGGTTGAACAGCGGGGAGAGGCTGAAGTCCCTGCCCCTGCCCTCAAGCAGGGCCCAGAAGCCGATCACCAGGAACAGCGCCAGTACGGCCAGCTCGGCGATGATCATCACCTTGGTGAGGTTCATCGTCATCCGGATGCCCCGCAGGTTGATCACGGTGTTGACGGCCACGAAGAAGAGCAGCCACAGCCACACCGGTATCTGCGGCACGGTCGAGTGCATCGCGATCGAGGCGACGAGGTACAGCAGGCACGGGGCGAGCACGTAGTCGAGCAGGATCGCCCATCCGGTCATGAAGCCGACCGGCGCGGAGATGCCACGGCCCGCGTAGTTGTAGACCGAACCGGACAGCGGGAACGCCTTGACCATCTGCGCGTAGGAGGCCGCGGTGAACAGCAGCGCGACCATTCCCACCAGGTAGGTCAGGACCGGCATGCCGCCCGAGGTGAAGTAGACCGAACCGAAGATCGCGAACGGGGCTATGGGGACCATGAAGATCAGGCCGTAGAACACCAGGTCGACCAGGCCGATCCCACGGCGCAACTCCTGCCGGTATCCGAACCGCTCGATGCTCTCCTGCGGCTGCACGACAGCCTCCTGTGGCGTCATCTGTCAATGTGCGGGCGCGTCCGCCCGCCCGGGGGGTGATGACGGACGGTGGCGGAGCGTGTCCGGTGATCCTTCCGCAGTGCACGGAATGCCGCAAGCGCGTACCATATATCGTCATATTTTCCCCTAAAACAGGGGTTATCTGGCGGCCTGGGAAGTCTGATGGCGCGCCGGGTCAAGCGCCCCGCGGGAGAGGCGGCTCACGGGGTGAGGAGCCGGACGGGCGCGGTGTGAGGCGCCCCGTGAGAGGTTCGGGGCGATCGGGCGGGGTGTCAAGAGCCCTGTGAGGGGCGGGATCCGTCAGGCGTCCCGCGAAGGGACGTCCGGCGCGAGAACCAGGTCGAACCAGACGCCGACCTCGTCGCTCAGGCGCAGCGCGCCGAACAGGGCGGAGTAGGGCTTGATGCCCCACCGGCTCTGTGTGAGCGTGACGGAGCCGCGCACACGCCCGTCCGCCAGCAGGGCGTCGATCGTGACGGGCCGGGTGACCCCGGCGAGGGTGAGGTCGCCCTCGACGCGGAACGCCTCCGGGGCGCCCGCTACCAGGGAGGACCGGAACGCGATCACCGGATGCCGGGCCGTGCCCAGGACCTTCTCCCCGATGTTGCGCAGGATGTCCCGCCGGTCGGCGTCGCTCAGGGGCCTGACCCCGCCGACCCCCTCGCGCACCTGGAACGAGGTCGCGTCCACCTCGACGGACACCGAGGAACGGGCCGGGTCCTCGGCGTCCACGACCGCCTCGCCGTGCCAGCGGGCCGCCTCAAGCGTCAGGTCGTGCCCGGCCTTGGCGCCCAGCCCGGTGCGGGTCGTGCGCACCAGCAGCGGACCGTTGCCCGGGCCCAGCGGGTAGGTGCCGGTGACGATGTCCACCCCCTCAGGCTAACTCCGGTCGCGGTCTCCGCCGTCCGGGGGAACCTCCGGGGTGACCGTAGACTTGGCGGCGCCGTGTGGGGACGAAAGGGACAAACGGCCGCGCCGAATCGTCTCACGGGCCGACGAGCTCCAGGCGGCGTTCCGTTCCCGGCGGCAGGCCGTTGACCCTGGAGGCGTCGTGCGGGTGCTGCTCATCGACAACTACGACTCGTACACCTTCAATCTGGCGCAGCTCATGGCCCAGGTCTACGGGCGGATGCCGGTCGTGGCCCGCAACGACTCGGCCGCGCTGCGGGAGGCCGACCAGGCGGGCTACGACGCGATCGTGGTCTCACCCGGCCCGGGAAGACCGCAGGAGCCACGCGATCTCGGACTGGCCGCCGACCTGCTGCGCACGACCCGGCTGCCCGTGCTCGGCGTCTGCCTCGGCCACCAGGCCCTCGGCTGGCTGGCCGGTGGCGAGGTCGTGCCCGCCCCCGAGCCGCGTCACGGCTACGTCGACCGGGTCAGGCATCTGGGGACGGACCTGTTCACCGGGATCCCGCAGGACTTCGCCGCGGTGCGCTACCACTCGCTGTGCGTCGAACCCGGCGGGGCGCCCGACCTCGTCACGACCGCCTGGACCGGGGACGGGGTGACGATGGCGCTGCGGCACCGTACGCGCCCCTGGTGGGGGGTGCAGTTCCACCCCGAGTCCGTCGGCACCCGGTACGGCGCCCGCCTGGTGGAGAACTTCGCCACCCTCGCCCGCGAGCGGATCACCCTCACCCGGGGTGACGCCGTACCCTCACGGGAGCACGAGCCTGAGGCCGTGCCCTCACGGGACCGCGATCCCCTGGTGGAGCACGGCCCGGTGGCACCGGGGGAGCGCGGGCTAAGCGGTGGATGGCGCCTCAGGGTGCGCACCGCCGCCTTCGAGGCCGACGCCGAGCGGACCTTCCGCCGCTGGTTCGCCGAGAGCCCCTCGGCCTTCTGGCTCGACAGCAGCCGGGTCGAACCCGGTCTGTCCAGGTTCTCCTTCGTCGGCGACGGAGGCGGCCGCCACGGCGAGACACTGCGCTACCGGGTCGGCGACGGGAAGGTCACCTCGACGGCCGCCGACGGCACGACGACCTCCCTGCCCGGCTCCGTCTACGACGTTCTCGCCAGGCGGCTGGCCGAACGCGCGCTCGGCGACGACCCCGGCCTGCCCTTCGACCTCGACGGCGGATACGTCGGCTACCTGGGCTACGAGATGAAGGCCGAGTCGTTCGGGTCGTCCGGAGCCGCCGCCCACCGCTCCGGCCTGCCGGACGCCGTGTGGATCTCGGCCACCCGTTTCGTCGCGATCGACCACCTGGCGGGCCGCACCTACGTGGTCGCCCTGGCCGGGCCCGGCCCCGAGGACGCGCGGGAGGCCGACCACTGGGCCGACCTGGTCGCCGCGGACCTGCCCGCCGGGGGAACCCCCGGGGAACCCGCCGCCCGACCCGCCGCCCAGGAGGAGTTCGACGTCGAACCATGGCTGGCCCGCTCCCGCGACGGCTACCTGGCCGACATCGCCGAATGCCACCGCCTGCTGCGGGCGGGGGAGAGCTACGAGATCTGCCTGACCACCACGGCGCGGCTGCCGTACACCGGGGACCCGCTGGACTTCTACACGCGCCAGCGCCTGCTCAACGCCGCGCCGTACGCGGCCTTCCTGCGGTGGGACCGGCACCGGGTCGCGTGCTCCTCACCGGAACGCTTCCTGCGGGTCACCCGTGACCGCACCGTGGAGTCGAAACCGATCAAGGGTACGGCCCCGCGCAACCCCGACCCCGTCCTCGACCGTCTCGTCCGCGACGGCCTGGCCGGGGACCCCAAGACCCGCGCGGAGAACCTGATGATCGTGGACCTGCTCCGCAACGACCTGGGGCGGATCTGCGAGGTCGGCACGGTCGAGGTGCCGAACTTCATGGCGGTCGAGTCGTACACGACCGTGCACCAGCTGGTCTCCACCGTACGGGGCAGGCTGCGCGCGGACGTGGACGCGCTGACCGCCACCAGGCACTGCTTCCCCGGCGGCTCGATGACGGGCGCGCCGAAGATCAGGACCATGGAGATCATCGACAGGCTCGAAGGCGCTCCGAGGGGGATCTACTCCGGGACGCTCGGCTACTTCGCGCTCAGCGGCGCGAGCGACCTCAACATCGTGATCCGCACCGCGGTGATCGGCGACGGCCACCTCACCGTGGGCGCGGGAGGGGCCGTCGTGCTGGACTCGGACCCGGTCGCCGAGTACGAGGAGATGCTGTTGAAGGCCCGTGCCCCCCTGCGCCCGCTCCAGGCCGTACGGCCACACTGACGACCGGGCCTCCCGGAGAACGGGGAGGGCGGATCAGGGCACGGTCCGGCCGGAGGTATAGCGGCGGGGCATGGAAAAACGTTGGCTATCGGTTCCCGCCGAGCACGGACATTGTGGGAGGAACCCCCTGAAGGAGGCACCATGAAGCGCAGTGTCATCGCCGCCCTTCTCACCGCCGCCGCGCTGGGCGCCATCCCGTACGGCGCGCAGCCCGCGACGGCCGAGGTCGCCCACCACGCGGTGGGGATCCAGGCCTGGCAGGTCGGACGTTCCTGCAACGTGGGCGACCTGTACTACTACGAAGGCCACATCTACCGCTGCCTGGCGAGTCACACGTGCAACCTGAGCTGGGCGCCGCCCAACACCCCGGGCCTGTGGCAGCTCGTGCAGTGACGGCCCGCGTCCGGCCGCCCCCGGTTCCCCCGCCGGCCGGACGCGGTTCGGTGGTCTTCTCGTCCCGAGGCACGGAGTTCGTGCCGGTCGTGCGCGGTGGCATGCTGGAGGGCCGGCGACCACGAGGAGCACAGCGATGACCCTTCCCCCCAGCACACGGCGCACCCCCCTCGACCAGGAGGAGAGAGTCCGGGCGGAGGCGGGCTTCGTCCCCCTCGTCGTCCACCACCTCACCACCGACGGGAGCTTCCGGGTGTCCGCCGACACCCCGGAGATGGTCGAACTGTTCCAGTCGGTGGCCCGCAGGGCGGGAGAGCTGCTCCAGCGCCCCGTGACCAGCTACGCCAACGGCAGATACATCGTCATCGCCTTCGCCCAGGAATCCCTCCCACGGGCCTGACCGTCGGCACGGAGTTTCAGACGCCTTTCCCCTGAACGAGGACGGCTTCCTTTCCCGCGCCCGTGAACCCAACCGGTCGGCGTCCCGCACGCGGCCCTGTGCGCCGCCTCCCCGTGGGGGTGGAACGAGCGGGCACGCCGGTGGTGGTCCCGGTCCGGGAGAGGGTCAAATGGACCTCTTCGGACCGGAAGCGAGGAAACAGCAGTGACCACTCTGCGGATCACGGTCACCGACGTGACCGATGACCAGTACGGCGCCGTCGTCCAGGCGCTTCGCGACGCCGGTCTGCCACCGAGCCAGTGGAGTGTCAGGACCCAGGCCGAGGTGACCCCTTCCGGCCCCGCCATGTGGCTGGCGCTCGCCCTGTTCGCCATGGCGGTGGCGATGCTGCTCGCCTGGATCTGGGCGGGGGAGTGGCGCTGGGGCGCCACGGCCGTCTTCCCCCTCCTGGCTGCGGTCGTCAGCCTCGGGGTGTCGCTCTCAAGGGGAAATCCGAAGAGGAAATAACGATCTCACTGTTAGCCTCTTTCCTCCGTTCCCTCCACAGAGGAAGAAAAGTGAGCGAAATGCCAGTCTTCGGGGTTGAAAGGTGCGATGTCCGGTGAATCCCGTGTGGATCGTGGACATCGACGGCACTCTCGCTCTGCGCGGAGACCGGCGCCCGTACGACTGGCACCGGGTGGGGGAGGACGTGCCCAACCCTCCCGTCGTCGCCGTCGTCCAGGCCCTTCTCCTCGCCGGACACCCCGTCGCGTTCGTCTCAGGACGCAAGGAGCAGTGCCGCCGCCAGACCGAGATGTGGCTCGCCACCCACGTCACCAGCCTCGGCGACACCGAGGTGTGGATGCGTGGTGACCACGACGACCGGCCCGACACGGTCGTGAAGCGCGAGATCTACACCAGGCGCTTCGCCCACCGTCCCGTCGCCGGGGTCATCGACGACCGGGCCTCCGTCACCGCCATGTGGCGCTCGCTGGGCCTGACCGTGCTCCAGGTCGCCGAGGGGAACTACTGATGGTCGGGTGGATGAAGCACGGCGGCCCCGAGTTTCAGGAGATCGCCGACAAGCACACGATCTTCCGCTTCCAGGTCGGGTCCGGGCTGCACGGCACGGCCATCGCGGGCACCGACGACCGCGACGAGATGGGCATCTGCGTCGAGCCCGCCGCCTACGTCGTGGGGCTGCGCAGGTTCGACCAGTACGTCTATCGCACCCAGCCCGAAGGCGTCCGCTCCGGCCACGGTGATCTCGATCTGACCGTCTACAGTCTCCGCAAGTGGATGCGGCTGGCCCTGGACGGCAACCCCACGGTCCTGCTGGGGCTCTTCGTGCCCGAGTCCGAGATCGTCTCCATCACCGACCTCGGCCGTGACCTTCTCGCGGAGGGGCCCGGTTTCATCCTGTCCCGCCAGGCGGGCCACCGCTTCCTCGGCTATCTCCGGTCCCAGCGGGACCGCATGGTGGGGCACCCCAACGGGAAACGCACCAACCGGCCCGAGCTGATCGCCCTGCACGGGTACGACACGAAGTTCGCGGGGCACATGGTCCGCCTCGGCGCGCAGGGGGTCGAGCTCATGGAAAACGGCACGATCACCCTCCCCATGCCCGAACCGTGGCGGTCCCTGATCATCGGCATCAGGAAAGGCGAGTACACCAGGGAGGAGACCCTCGCCGTCGCCGCCGACCTCGAAGCGCGTCTCGAAAAGCTGCTGTCCACCTCGCCGCTGCCCGAGACCCCCGACGGGGACCGCGCCGACCGATGGCTGATCGACGCCTACACCCGCACCTGGTCCGCGGAAGGCTGACCTCCTCTGATGAACGACACGGCATGGGACCGGGGTTTCCCGGTGAAGTACCTCCTGGTCGATGAGGACGACGACGGCGAACCGGAGCTCTGGGGGCGTTGCGCGGGTGTCGAGGGGCTGTTCGCGGACCCGGTGCCGCCGCCGAGGGAGGTCCTGACGCTGCGCGGGTGCGCCCCCGAGGGCCCGCTGCGTGCGGCGATCGACCGGCCCGGTGAGGCGACGGGTCTGCTGGGTGACCTGTGCGTCGAGATCAGGGACGACCCGCGACCGACGCGGCGGTGGGAGCTGGCGGACGTCGTCGTCATCACCCACCATCCCTGCCAGGCCGATCCGGCGCTGGTCGACGTCGTCGTGGGGGCCGGGGTCAGGCAGGACGGGTTCAGCAGGGAAAGACTGCCCACGTCACCGCGGTTCGAACTGTCCGTCGCGACCGCCGGAGACCTTGAGACCGTGGGCCACTGCCTCCGGGTGGACGGCCTGTTCGCCCCGCGTGCGGCGCCGGAGACGATTCCCCTGGAACTCGTCGGCTGCGAGCCCACCGAACGGCTGCGCGCCGTACTGCGCAGGCCGCGGAAGTGGGAAGGGGGCTGGGCCGGGTTGTGGGCGCTGGACCGCGACGGCAGAGTGATGGCGCACCACACCGTCGGCCTGGGCATCGGTGGAGCACGCCCGTCGACGCTCGGCGGCACCCTGATCGACATCACCCTCACCGACGGTGGGAAGGACCGCCCTCCGCTGCTCGCCCGTCCGATCTGGGATGTCTGGTACCGGGGTATCCCGGCGACGCCGAACCAGTGGGCGCCGTACTCCGCGGAGGGCAGGCGCCAGTGGAGCCATCTCGCGATCCACCGCGACATGGGTGCCAGGCGGCCCGACCGCTCGGGTGGTGTGTACCACCTCGACGGCCGGTTCGCCACGGACGTGCCCGGTCTGCACTGTGCGATGGGTGAGGCCCTCCTCGGTCCCGGCGGATACTACGGCTGGGGATGGAGCGCCTTCACGGACTGTCTGTGCGGTGGATTCGGGGTGGTGGCGCCCTTCACCCTGATCTGGCATGACGCCGCCGTCGCCCGCCGGGCGCCGGCGGAGGGGCTGCCCTCCTACTTCGGGGAGGTCGTGGGCCACCTTGAGGAGCATGGGGTCACGGTCGTCCTCAGGTGAGGGTCAGGAGCGCAGGGACTCCAGCATGCGGGTGAGGGCGGCTTCGGTCTCGGCGAGGTCGCCGGGGTCGGCCGAGTCGGCGAGCCACAGGGCGGCCTCGTTCATGGCGCCGGAGAGCAGGTGGGTCAGGGGGGCGACCGGTCGCTCGGGGATGACACCGGTCTCCATCAGCAGGGTCAGCGCGTCGGCGAGATGACGCGCCGAGGCGGCCTCGTCGAGGGCGCGCCACTCTCTCCAGCCGAGTACGGCGGGGCCGTCGATCAGCATGATCCGCCGGACGTCCGGGCCGGTGCTCGCGGTGAGGAAGGCGTGGCATCCGGCGACGAGCCGGTCCCAGGGGTCCGGCTCGGCGTCGGCGGTCGCGGCCACGTGCCGGCCGACCTCCTCCTGCACCTGGGCGAGGACGGCGCGAAACAGCGCCGTCTTGCCGTCGAAGTGGTGGTAGAGGGCACCCTTGGTGACGCCGGCGGCGTCGACGATCTGGGTCAGGCCCACGGCTCCGTACCCCTCGGCCGCGAACAGCCGCCTGCTCTCCCGCAGCAGTGCGCGCCTGGTCTGCTCGCGTTGCTCTGCTCTGCCCATGTCCCTCCTCGCGCTTTTGACATACCGATGGTACGCCAACTAGCTTTCGCATACCAACGGTATGTGAAAGGGGTTCGCCATGATCCTGACCAGCTTCTATCCGGTCGTCTGCACCGAGCACCTGGCCGAGAGCCGGGACTTCTACGTCGAGTTGTTCGGTTTCGAACCGACCTTCGAGGCGGACTGGTACGTGAGCCTGCGGCGTCCCGGCGCGCAGCCGTACGAGCTGGCTCTGCTCGACCACCGGCACCCGTCGCTGCCCGAGGCCTACCGGGCGCCGGTGCGGGGACTGCTGCTCAACTTCGAGGTGGAGGACGTCGACGCGGAGTGGGAGCGGCTGGTCGTACGGCACGGCCTGCGGCCCGAACTGGAGCTGCGCAGCGAGGACTTCGGGCAGCGGCACTTCATCGTCGCCGACCCCAACGGGGTGCTGATCGACGTGATCACACCGATCGAGCCCTCCGCCGAGTACGCCGAGCAGTTCAGGGAGTGATCTGTGTCCGCGGCCGGCGCCACGGCCCGGCTTGAGAGGTCTGCCCGGCCCGGTCGAAGCCCGTCTCCTGAGATCCCTCAGGAGATGGACCGGAGACGGCCGTGGGAGCGGCGCCGGAGGTGGTCGACGGCCTCGGCCGTCCGGTCGTCGGCGGGGAGGAAGACGACGAGCTGCTGCGCCTCGGCGGGCAGTTCGAACGTCTCGCGAAGCAGGCGAAGCCGGTGTCCCTCCGGGTGGTCGAGCCGGAGAACACCACGTCGCGGCACCGCGTGACGCCTCAGGCGGCGGGTGAGGTCAGGCCCGGCGACGGGGGTGAGCTCGGCGGTGAGCCACTCCAGGTTCTCAAGGGACGGCGCCTGCCACAGGTCGAAGGCCTGCTCGTCCGCGACGTCGTCCCAGTCGACGAAGAACGTCCGGGCGCGGGGGTCGGTGAACAGGTAGCGGTTGAGGTTCGGACGGGCGGCGTCGAGCAGGCCGGTTCCCTCGGTGATCGACCGGTAGCCGCTGGTGTGGGCGAGGACGTCACCCAGCCGGTTGGTCACGATGGCGACACCGGGTTCGAGGAGACTCAGTGTCCGCAGGACGGACGGCCGCACGTGCCGGGACGGCGGCACGGGCCGGATGTGGACCGAGCACCCCTCGCCGGTGATCTTCGCGAGGTAGCGCAGGTGGTTGCGTTCGGAGGGGCTGAGACGGAGCGCGTCGGCGAGGGCGTTGACGACCGCCGGAGACGGGTTGCGGTCGCGGCCCTGCTCGATACGGGTCAGATACTCGACGCTGACACCGGCCCGCGCGGCGAGGTCCTGCCGCCGCAGACCGGGTGACCGGCGGCGGTCACGGTCCGGCAGCCCGCAGGACTCCGGCTGGATGCTGTCACGTCTGGCCCGGATGAAATCCCCCAGTGGCGTTCCCACTCCGAAAAGGTATCCGGTCGTGCGCCCAGGAGGGTGGCCCTCCTGGGGCCAGCCTGGGTTCGGTCTGGCCGCCGGACACCGTGTGGCGTGATCGTGGTGCGCATGGAGAATGTGTCGACACGACGTTCCGGTCAGGCGTTGCTGGTGTGGGGGCTGCTCGTGGTGGCGGCGAACCTGCGGGCGAGTCTGACCGGTGTCGGGCCGTTGCTGGATCAGGTGCAGGCCGATCTGGGGTTGGTCCCGGCCGTGGCGGGCCTGCTGAACACACTGCCGCTGCTGACGTTCGCGGCGCTGTCCCCGCTGGTGCCCCGGCTGGCCGCGCGGTGGGGGGCCGAGCGGCTCCTCGGGGGCGCGCTCATGGTGCTGACGCTGGGGATCGCACTGCGGTGGGTGCCGGTGGCGGCCGGCCTGTTCACGGGAACCGTACTGATCGGGGCGGGCATCGCCGTGGGCAACGTGCTGCTGCCGAGTCTCATAAAGCGCGACTTCCCGACCAGGGTGGGGATGCTGACCAGCGCCTACGCCACGGTGATGGGCGGCGTCGCCGCGGTCGCGTCCGGGGTGGCGGTGCCGATCAGCGAGGTCGCTCCCGGCGGCTGGTACACCGCGCTGGGCTGCTGGGTCCTGTTCGCGCTGGTGGCCGTCCTGCTGTGGTTTCCGCAGATGCGGGCTCCACGGCGTGCCGTACAGGCCGTTCGAGGGCACCGGTTGCCGTGGGGCTCCGGGCTGGCGTGGGCGGTCACGGCGTTCATGGGGCTGCAGTCGCTGGGTTTCTACGTCGTCGTGACGTGGCTGCCCCGGTTCCTTCAGGACAACGGCACGAGCGCGGCCACCGCGGGATGGCTGCTGTTCCTGTTCCAGGCGGTCGCGGTGCTGACCAGCCTGGCGGTACCCGGTGTGATGCGCCGGGCGGGTGACCAACGCGTGCTGGCGGCGATCTGCTCGGCGGTCATGTTCCTCGGCTACCTCGGGCTTCTCGTGGCGCCGGGGGCGGCGCCGCTGTGGAGCGTCGTCCTGGGGCTGGGCGGCGGAGCCTGCCTCGTGCTCGCGCTGGCCTTCATCGGCCTGCGCGCCCAGGACGCGAACGTGGCGGGGGCGTTGTCGGCGATGGCGCAGTCGATCGGTTACCTGCTGGCCGCGGCGGGGCCGGTGGTCTTCGGGCTGCTGCACACGGTGAGCGCCGGGTGGCGGGTGCCGATCGTGGTGATGTGCGCCGCCGCGGCAGGCCAGACGATCGTCGCGCTGGCGGCGGGCGGGGGTACGGTGCGCCCGGCCACGGGCGAGGTTCCCGACCGCGTTCCGGCGCCCCGGTAGCGCCGGAACCGTACCGCCGAAGGACGTCCCTCCAGCCGGTGAGCCGGAGAGACGTCCGCGCGGAGGTTCACCGGGCCAGGTCGTCCCACTCCTGGAGGAGGTGGGCCGTGGCCGCGGCGGGGGCCGTGAACGACCAGCGGCCCGGCGGCAGGTTCAGGGCGCAGCCCCCGTCGGCCAGCCTGGTGGTCGGCAGCTGTTCGTTGAGGCCCATGAGGAAGGTGCCGTTGACGGTCATCCCGTCCCACGCGCCCCGCACGGGCAGCACCGCGCGGGCGGTCACGCCCTCCGGGACGGAGAAGGTGAACTGGACCCCGTCGGGCCCGGCCCGCCAGCCCGACTCGACGGTCCCCGACGCGCTCTCGTAGCGGGCGTGCGCCTGGCGCAGCAGCGGGACGGGGCCGGGGCGCAGCAGCAGCTCGCCGAAGCCGCCACCCGTCCCGCGCGGGTCGTCGCCCAGGCCCGCCACGTGCCGGAACAGCCAGTCGCCCACGCAGCCGTAGGCGTAGTGGTTGAAGGAGTTCATGGCCGGGGTCTGCAGGCCGTGCCGGTGGTGCCAGGCGTCCCAGCGCTCCCACATGGTCGTCGCCCCGGCGCGGAGCTGGTAGCGCCAGGACGGGTAGCCCTCCTGGTTGAAGATCCGGCCCGCCAGGTCGTGGTGGCCGGTCTCCGACAGCACGGGCAGCAGCAGGGCGGTGCCGACGAAGCCCGTCATGAGCCGGTGCCCGTCGGCGCGGACCAGGTCGGCCAGCGCCTGCGCCGCCGCGGTCCGGTCCTCGGGCGGGACCAGGTCCCAGGCGAGGGCGACGGCGTAGCCGGTCTGCGTCTCGGTGTGCAGCCTCGGCCCGCTGAGGAAGGCCCGCTGGAAGGCACCCGACACGCGGGTGAACGCCTCGCCGTACTCCGGCGCGTGCGGCTCGCCGAGCACGTCGGCCACGTTCGCGACCAGGCGGAGGCTGCGGGCGAGGGCGGCGGTGGAGATGAGGCTCTTGGGCGTCTCGACCGTGCCGGGGGCCAGCCAGTCGCCCAGGGCCCTGCCCGGCCTGATGCCGTCCTCGGCCTGGGCCAGGCAGTAGTCGGCCCACCGCCGCATCGGGTCGTACGCGCGGCGCAGCGTGCGGTCGTCGCCGTAGCGCCGCCACAGCAGCCACGGCACCTCGACCAGCGCGTCGGACCACACGGGGGAGTCGTATCCGTACTCGGGCAGGACCGGCGCGACGTGCGGGATCGCGCCGTCGGCCCGCTGCCCGTCGATCAGCGTCGTCACCCAGCCGGACAGGAACGCCTGCGTGTGCCGCAGGAAGCTGAGCGTCGAGCCGAACACCGAGATGTCGGCCGTCCAGCCGGTCCGCTCGTCACGCTGCGGGCAGTCGGTCGGCACGCTCACCAGGTTGCCGTCCGCCGACGCGCCGATGTTGGCGACGAGCTGCCGTACGGCGGGGTCGCTCACGGTCAGCGAGCCGGTGACGGCGAGCGCGGAGGACAGCAGCACCGCCTCCAGGTCGTCCGGCGTCAGCGCGCCCGGCCAGCCGGTGACCTCCGCGTAGCGGAACCCGTGCAGGGTGAACGCGGGCTCAACGACGTGCGAGCCGGGGCCGAGGACGAACTCGTCACGCTGGTCCGCGGTGCGCAGGTTGTCGGTGTAGAGCCGCCCGGTCGCGGTCAGCTCCTCCCCGTGCCGCACCACGATCCGTACGGGGCCCGGCGCGTCGACGCGCAGCCGTACCCGTCCGACGACGTTGCGCCCGAAGTCGGCCACCTGGACGCCCGGCGCGGGTTCGGTCACGGAGACGGCGGGCACCGTGCCGATCACCCGCACCGGGGGAGCGGGGTCGGCCTCGACCAGGATCTCCGGGACGGCCGTCGTCTCGGCGGGTTCGGCGGTCCGCTGGGAGGGGGCCTGGACGGTCTCGCCCATCACCAGGTCGGCGCGTGGGCGGCCGAGGTCCCGCCGGGTCCAGGCCACGTCGGTGGCGAGCACGCGGCGGACCCCGTCGTCGTCGCGCACGAGCACCTGGGCGCTGGCGGCGGGCCGGTCGCCGTAGCGGCGCGGGCCTCCGCCGGCGACATGGCCCGCGTACCAGCCGGGGGCGAGCCACAGCTCCAGCTCGTTCTCCCCGGGCACGAGCAGCTCAGTGAGCTCCAGCAGCCGGTAACGCGTCCGGTGGGCGTAGTCGGTCCAGCCGGGGGCCAGTTCCTCCTCGCTCAGCCGTACCCCGTTGAGCAGCGCCCGGTAGACGCCCAGCGCGGTGACGGCCAGCCAGGCGCGCCCGGGAGCGGGACGCCAGGTGAACGACCCGCGCAGGCTCACCGCCGCCTGGGGGTCACCCGCCAGCCAGGGGGCGTCCCACGCGCCGCGCGCCCGCAGGCCCGTGGTGAACGCGCCGGCCGCGTGCCCCTCCACACTCCACGTGTACGGCGTCAGCGGCTCCAGCCGCCCATCCGGCACGTCCACGTCGTGCGACCCGGCGGGTACGGACGACCGCCACACCTCGCGCCCGTCCGAGGACACCACCACGGTGGCCTCCCCGGACAGCCGGGCGTTCCATGACAGCCGGGGCGACGGCTCGTCCACGCCGACCGGATCCGCCAGGCCGCACGTCAGGCCCGCCGGTGACCGGGGCGGGGCCGAACGGATGAACGGCGTCTGCGCGCCTGAGACCTGCACCTCCAGCACCCCCGAATCCCGGTTCACGCATCTAGCCCGGTGGTGAAGGCGTTGTGCAGGCCGTCGATGTCCACACCGGACAGGTGCGGCGCCAGCACGTTGATCAACAGCACGAAACACGCGTCCTGCTCCGGGTACATCCACCACTGGCACCCCGAGGCGCCACCGTGTCCGTACAGCCGCCGTTCGAGCAGCCCGGGAGCCGAGTGGCGCAGGTTCCAGGTGAGGCCCCAGTCCTGCCCGGCGTTGACCGGGTCGGGCTGCAGCTTGACCAGGCCCGTCGTCTGCGGGGTCGTCATGGCGGCCAGGGTGGTCGGGTGGACCAGCCCGCGGTCGCCGCGCAGCAGCGCCCCGCCCAGCGCCAGGAGGTCCTCGGCGCGGGAGAACAGCGCCCCCGCCGGATGGCGGAGCCGTACGAACTTGTCGAAGTCGAAGCCGGGCCCGAGCAGTTCGACACCGTGGACCTCGGCCGCGTCGCACGCCGGGTCGAACGTGATGCGCCCGCCGCCCGGCACCAGCGTGTTCAGATCGGAGTCGATCAGGTCGGCCAGGTCGCGCCCGGTGACGTCGCGGACCATCTCCGCGATGCCGGCGAAGGCCAGGTTGGAGTAGTGGCTGAGCGTGCCCGCCTCGAACATCGACGGCGCGGTGGCGAGGTGTTCCAGCAGGTCGTCGGGTGTGAGCGTCTGCTCGGCGATGCCGCCGGTGTGGGTGAGCAGGTGCCAGAGTGTCACGTCGGGCCGCGCGAAGTTCGGCAGCGCGTCCCGCAGCGGGCGGCGCAGTGACAGCAGCCCGCGTTCGACCTGACGCATGGCGACCAGCCCCGTCAGCGGCTTGGTCACCGAGAACAATGCGAAGTGGTCCTCGATCCGGGTCGCCCGGCCGTCGTGCTCGCCGAAGGCCTCCAGCACCTGGATCCCGTCGGAGGTGGCGGCGCCGAACACCGCACAGGGCAGCCGCCCCTCCTTGATCTCGCGCCTGACCCAGTCGAGCGCGATGTCGTGAGTGGTCATCCTTTCAGGGAACCTTCCGTGAGGCCGGCCAGGACGCGCTTCTGCGCGGCGACGTACACCGCCACGAGGGGCAGCGTGGTGAGCAGGACGTGGGCGAAGACGAGGTTCCAGTTCAGGCTCTGCAGGGTGCCCGAGGCGAACTGGAACAGGCTCAGCGGCAGCGTGGCGTTCGCGCTGCCCTGGAGCAGGAAGAGGGCGAAGAAGAAGTCGTTCCAGACGTTGATGATCAGGATCACGCCGCCGACGAACAGCACCGGCCGCAGCAGGGGCAGCAGGATGCGGAAGAAGACCTGCGGGCGGGAGGCGCCGTCGATGGAGGCGGCGTGCTCCAGGTCGGGGGGGAACGCGCGGACGAACCCGGTCGCCAGGAAGATCACGACGCCCAGGCGGCAGCCGGTCATGGTCAGCACGTAGCCGAGCGTGCCGCCGTCCAGCGACAGGGCGCGCAGCAGGTAGACGGTCGGGATGATCGACGGCGGCAGCAGGATCGACAGCCCCATCACGAAGTAGGCCGCCTGCAGCCACCGCGACCGGCTGCGTCCGAACGCCCACGCCGCCGCCGCGCCGAGGAGTACCACGGCCACCACGATCGGCACGGTCACCTTGAGGCTGTTGAACAACCCCGTCAGGTAGCCGCCCCGGTCGAGCACGATGCCGTAGTTCTCGGCGACCGCCCACGTCCTGGGCAGTCCGAGGCCCAGTTCCGCGGCCTCACCCGCGGGTTTGAACGAGTTGACGACCACGAGCCAGACGGGTACGAGCACCCACGGGATCGCGAAGAGCGTCAGCGCCGTGTACTTGAGGACCGCCCTCATCCCGTCACCTCCCTACGCCGCAGCCACCACACGAGGGGCACGGCGGTGGCGATCACCAGCAGTGTCACGGTGAAGCCCAGCGCGCTGGCGGAGCCGAAGAAGCCCTGCCCCCACTGCTGGCGCATCACCACGTTCAGGGCCCGGGTGTGGTCGCCGGGCCCGCCGCCGGTGGTGGCGGCGATCACGTCGTAGGCGCTGAGCGCGCCCACCAGCGTGACCGCCACGTTGAAGGTCAGCGCCGGGGCGAGCATCGGGAACACCACCCGCCGGAACCGGGTCCACGGCCCGGCCCCGTCGACGGTCGCCGACTCCAGCAGCGACTTCGGGATGGAGTTGAGGCCCGCGATGTAGACGAGGGTGATCAGCCCGCTCCACTTCCATGCGTCGATGAACGCGACCGTCACCAGCGCGGTCGACGGTTCGCCAAGCCACGCCCACTCGATGCCGAGGAAGGAGTTGATCGCCCCGTCGGGGGCCAGCAGCCCGCGCCAGATGTATCCGGCGGCCAGCGGCGAGATGAGCGTCGGCAGGAAGAAGGCCGAACGGAAGACGGTGTTGACCCCGCTGGTCCGCTGGAGGGCCATGGCCAGCGAGAGGCTGACCGTGTTCTGGATCGCCATGCACATGATCGCGTACAGCACGGTCACGGTGACCGCGTTGGCCAGCAGGTCCTGCTCGATCAGGGTGCGGACGTTCTCCAGCCCGTTCCAGGTGATCTCGGCTCGGAAACTCGTCCAGGAGGAGAACGCGAACCGGACGTTGAGCAGGAACGGGGCGACGAAGAAGACCGTGACCAGCACGATCGCGGGCAGTGCCCACGGCAGCCAGGCCGCCCTGTTCCGCATCACCATCCGGGCAGCCCTGCCGCCTTGGCCGCCTGCTCGACCTGGCCCTGCAGCTGGGTCGCCGCCTTCTGCGGGTCCTTCTGTCCGGCGATCAGCTCGGACATGAGCTGCGCCAGGCCGCCCATGCCGGGGATGTCGGAGTTGAAGGCGATGACCGCGCCGGTGTCGTAGGCCTTCTTGACGTCCTGCAGCACCGACGAGACGCCCTGCGGGTTGGGCACGTCCTTGAAGACGGGGAAGGTCTTGGACGCGGTGATGTACTCGTTGTAGGCCGGGCCGGTCATGAAGCGCACGAAGTCGAGCGAGGCCTTCTCCCGCGCCGCGTCACCGGTCTTGGGCAGATAGAACGTGCCAATCGGGCCGGGCGCGTAGGTCGCGAGCGGCTTCTCGCTCGACAGGCCGACGAAGCCGACGGACTCGTCGACGGTCTTCTGGTCGCCGCCCGCGGCCGCGAGGAGGGCCGGGAGCATGTCGGAGTGCTGGGCGACCATGGCGGCCTTGCCGGTCACGAGGGCCTTCATGGAGTCCTCGAACTTGGCGGTGACGATGTCCTTGTTGAAGCAGCCGTCGGCCTGCAGCTTGGCGTAGGCGGTCAGGCCGGCGACGAAGGGCGAGCCCGGGTCGGCCAGGGTGCTGGTGTGGCCCGAGATGGCCTTGCCGTACGCGTTGGACTGGTTGGCGCTCGCCAGGTAGAGGATGGGCAGGATCTGCACCGGCCAGATGGACCCGCCCGACTCGAAGACCGGGGTGACCCCGGCGGCCTTGAGCTTGGGGCAGGCGGCGGAGAGCTCGGTGAAGTTCGTGGGCGGGGTCAGCCCGGCCGAGGTGAAGACCTTCTTGTTGTAGTAGAGGCCGAAGACCTGGGGGAAGCCGGTGATGGCGGCGTAGACCTTGCCGTTGACGGCTCCGGCGCTCTGGTAGAGGTCACCGGACCTGGCGATGTACGCCTCGCCTGTCAGGTCGCGCAGGTTCTCGGCCGGGTTGAGGGCGAGCAGGCCGCTCGCCGTCGCGTGGTACTCCAGGATGTCCGGGCGCTCGCCGGTGGCCCACTTGGTCTGGGTGGTGTCCTCGAAGCCGTCGGACGGGATCGACACGAGCTCGATCTTGTGGCCGGACTGCTTCTCGAACTTCTTGTACATCTCCAGCAGGGGCGCCGGGTCCGCGCTGTTGTGCCAGAGGGTCAGCTTCACCTGACCGGTCCCCTCCGGGGCGGAGGATCCGCAGCCGGAGAGGGACAGGGCGAGGACGGCGCCGATCGCCGCGCTGAGCATACGGGATGGTGCGTTCACGCCCGTGCTCCTGTTCGTTTGGGAGGTATCGTGTAGAACGTTCTCCATTGGTAGGGCACGAGAGAATCGTCCGTCAAGAGGTAGACCTGAGGATCAATGACGGGCTAGCCTCCCTCCACAAGAAAAGTGTGTAGTTCGTTCTACGAAAACTCTGCGAAGGATGACGCGTGACGAGCCGACGGGTGACGATCGCCGACGTGGCCAGGCGGGCCGGGGTTTCCACGGCCGCCGTGTCCAAGGTGGTACGCGGGGCCTACGGCGTGAGCGCGGAGATGCAGGCCAAGGTGACACAGGCCATCGACGAGCTGGGTTACCGCCCGCACGCCGCGGCCCGTGCCCTGCGTGGACGCACCTACACCCTCGGTGTCATGCTCTCGGACACCCGTAACCCGTTCTTCCCCGACATCATCGAGGGTGTCACCGGCCGGCTGGGCGACACCGAGTACCAGGTGCTGCTCGGGCCCGGCGGGATCGAGCCCAAGACGCAGGCCAGGATGACCGACGCCATGATCGACCGGAGCATGGGCGGGCTCATCCTGATCTCACCGGTCATGACGGACGCGGAACTCGCCGCCATCGCGACGGCCATCCCGGTCGTCGTGGTCGGCAGGCACGGCGGGGCCACGACCTACGACGCGGTCGTCAACGACGACGTGATGGGGGCGGGGCTCGTGGTCGACCACCTGGTCGGGCTCGGGCACACCCGGATCGCGCACATCACCCACCTGGAGCGGGCCCACGCCCAGGGACTGCCGCACACGGTGCGCGCCGAAGGCTACCGCCAGGCGATGCGCGCCCACGGACTCGCCGACGACGTGCTGGCCACCTCCTTCACCGAGGAGGGCGGCTTCGAGGGCGCGCGGGAGTTACTCGCGCGAGACGACCGGCCCACCGCGATCTTCGCCGGGGCCGACATCGCGGCGCTCGGCGTGTTACGCGCCGCCGACGAGGCGGGCCTGTCGGTGCCGGAGGACCTCTCCGTCGCCGGATACGACAACATCGGCATCGCCTCGCTCAAGCGCATCTCACTCACCAGTGTCGACCAGGACGGGCACGTGATCGGGGCCACCGCCGCGCAACTGCTCGTCGAACGCATCGAGGGACGCTCACGATCGGTGACGTCGTCGGTGTCACCCACGCTGATCGTCCGCGGAACCACAGGACCGCCTCGCCCCTGAGAACCGACCGCACGTCGGGGGGACTGTCGCGGATCAAGTGTTGAAACGATTCAATGGAAGGACCCCCCACGTGAGACGACTCTCCCTCCTCGCCCTTCTCCTCCCACTGGTGGCCGTGCCCGCGCAACCGGCCATCGCCCAGCCGTCCGCCGTGACCTGCCCGGTCAGGGTCGACCCCGCGGCGTTCGCCTCAGAGGCCCGCCTGAGCGCCCTGGCCGACAAGCAGGCGACGTTCGGCGCCAGGCCGACCGGTTCGCCCGCGCACGCCGACTACGTCGACTGGCTGGAGGAGGAGATGTCGGCCATCCCCGGCATCCAGCTCTCCGCCCTGCCCTACACCATCGACCGCTGGGACAACCTCGGCACCGGCCTGACCGTCGGCGGTACGGCCGTGCAGGTCGCGGCCCCCGTGCCGTTCTCCTCCTCGACCGGCTCGGGCGGCGTCTCGGCCCCGCTCGTCCACCTGGCGGCGGGGACGAACATCACCGCGGCCAACGCCGCCGGGAAGATCGTGGTCCGGGACCTGCCGTGGACCAACGTGCCCAACCTGCTGTTCTATCCGCCCACCCTCGGCTACTCCATGTACGACCCGGGCCTCACGATCAACCTGCTCGGCTCGGAGTCGATGGAGGCCCCGGCCGCGGCCGACGCCGACCTCAAGGCCGCCGCGGCGGCGGGCGCGCTGGGCGTGATCGAGATCAGCCAGCTCCCGCACGCGCAGATCAAGGACATGTACGCCCCCTACGAGGGCCTGCCGTACGGCGTGCCGGGCGCGTACGTCGGCGCCGACCAGGGCAAGCAGATCAAGGACGCGCTGGCCGCCGGGCAGCCGGTCCAGGCCTCGCTGACCGTGAACGCCGCCTGGACGCCGACGCCGACCCGAACCCTGCTCGCGACGCTTCCCGGCGGGAACGCCCAGAAGATCGTCGTGGAGAGCCACACCGACGGCATGAGCCCGGTGTGGGACAACGGCCCGCTCACCATGATCGAGATGGCCCGTTACCTGTCGTCGCTGCCGGTGGAGTGCCGCCCGCGCACCGTGCAGTTCGCGTTCGTGACCGGCCACCTCTACCAGCACCTGACCGGCCCCAACGTCCGTGAGGGCGGCGCGGGCCAGCTCGCCGCCCAGCTCGACGCCGAGTACGACCAGGGCAAGGTCTCCTCCGTCGTCGTGCTCGAACACCTCGGCGCCAAGCGCTACGACGCGGTCGCCAGGCCGAACGGCCTGCCGGGCAAGCAGCTCGTCGCCAGCCCCAACCTCACCGAACTGCTGCTGGTCCCCGTCAGCGAGAGCACGCCGCTGCGCGAGCTGGTCAAGGGCCACATCGAGTACTGGGACGTCAGGCGCACCGCGATCCTCAAGGGCCTGTCGGCGGCAGACCTCGGCACGGTGCCGCGCCACTGCAGCTTCGGTGGCGAGGGCACGCCGTACAACCAGCACCTGCTGCCCGTCATCTCGCCCATCGCCGCGCCCAAGACGCTGTTCTCGCCGCAGTTCGGTCCTGAGGCGATCGACCTGCAGGTGATGCGCAAGGCGTCGCTCGCCTTCACCGACGTCGTGCTCGACCTCGGCCCGATGGCCCAGACGGCCGTCGCGGGCGACGTGACCGCCATGCGCCAGCAGCGCGCCTCCGGCACGCCGGGATGCGCGTGAGCGTGGACGACAGGACGCCCGTGCGTCGGCGCACCGCCGCCGGCGACGGCGGTACCCGGACAGATCCGACAGACACCACGCACGCGCACGCCGTACGGCTTACGCCGCGACCCCACCTGAGTCCGCGCACATGTCCTCGCCCGTGTCCTGGACGTGACCGGCACCGGGCGTGTTCGTTCCTTGACACCACTCACCGATCGCATTTCCCTCTCCTTGGAGGCGTTCGCGCCTCCGGACAATCCACGAGGTGACCATGGAGAACTTCACCCGTCGGCAGGCCCTGCGGGCAGGGGCGCTCGGCCTCATGTCGGCCGGATTCCTGTCGTGGACCGCCGAGGCCAACGCCGCCTCGACCATCGAGACGATCTACAAGGCGGCGGGTCCGTGGCCGGTCGCCACCGGCACCTCGGGCGGCCACCGGCTCTACTACCCCTCGACCCTGGGCGCGGGCGGCGTCGTCCATCCGATCGTCACCTGGGGCAACGGCTCGTGGGCCACCCCCGACAACTATCCGGGACTGCTCAACCACCTCGCCTCGTGGGGCTTCGCCGTGGTCGCCTCGACCGACACGACCACGGGCACCGGCGCCGAGATCATCGACGCCGCCCAGCACCTCGTCGGCCTCAACACCGACCCCGCCAGCGTCTTCCACGGCAAACTGGACACCGCCCAGGTCGCCGCCGTCGGCCACTCCCAGGGCGCGGGCGGGTCCATCAACGCGGCCAACAAGTCGGCCGGGCTGATCAAGACCGTCGTGCCGATCGCCGTGCCCGCGCAGTGGATGGCCGGCCCCGGAGACGAGTTCTCCGTCGCCGCCCTGACCTGCCCGGTGCTCTTCCTCAGCGGCGCGGACGACTGGCTGATCTCCTCGGCCGGGACCCTGCAGGGCTACTACGACCAGGCGGGCGCCGGAGCGGGTAAGGCACTGCTCAAGGGCGCGGGACACAACGACATCCAGAACACCGGCGGGGCCTTCCTCGGCTACGTGACCGCCTGGCTGCGCTACCGCCTCCAGGCCGACACCCAGGCCCGCGGGGCGTTCGTCGGCGCCACCGCCGAACTCCCCACCAACACCGCCTGGCAGAACCAGGCCCTCAAGAACCTCACCTAGGAGAACCATCGTGGCGGATCACGCGCGGCGCGGACCCGCTCGCCGGGGCGGCGACCGGACGGCGCCGCGCGTGATCACGCGGACCACCGCCGGGCCGGTCCTCCCCGGTACGCCGCCCTTCGTCTCCGAGGCGCCGGGCGCCGGACACGCCGCGGGCCGTGGCCCACGCGACGCGCACCGGCGCCCCCGGCCGTCCGGGCACACCATGATCTTCAACGCACCCACCGACGACCGGAGGTTGTGACATGCAGTCCTACTCGAACGCGGCGGCGCCGACTCCGCTGCTGGGCGAGACCATCGGCGACAACTTCGAGCGGACCGTACGGCGCTTCGGCGACCGCGAGGCGCTCGTCGATGTGCCCTCCGGTCGCCGCTGGACCTACACCGAGCTCGACGCCGACGTGAACCGGCTGGCCCTCGCGCTCCTGGCCTCCGGGATCGCCAAGGGCGACCGGATCGGCATCTGGGCACCCAACTGCGCCGAATGGGTGATCGTCCAGTACGCCACCGCGAAGATCGGCGCGATCCTGGTCAACGTCAACCCCGCCTACCGCAGTCACGAGCTCGACTACGTCGTCAGGCAGTCGGGACTGCGCCTGCTCGTCAGCGCGCTCACGCACAAGGGCAGCGACTACCGCGCGATGGTCGAGGAGATCGGGTTCACCGACGTCGTCTACCTCGGCGACCCCGGCTGGGACCGGCTGCTGGCGCTGACCGCCCCCGAGGAGCGGCTGCGCGAGCGCATGGCCTCGCTGGGCGCCGACGACGCGATCAACATCCAGTACACCTCCGGCACGACCGGCTTCCCCAAGGGCGCGACGCTCTCGCACCACAACATCCTCAACAACGGGTTCTTCGTCGGCGAGCTCCTCCACTACGACGAGCACGACAGGGTGTGCCTGCCGGTGCCCTTCTACCACTGCTTCGGCATGGTGATGGGCAACCTCGGCGCCACCTCCCACGGCGCGTGCGTGGTCATCCCCGCGCCCGGCTTCGACCCCGAGGCGACGCTGCGGGCCGTACAGCAGGAACGATGCACCTCCCTGTACGGCGTGCCGACCATGTTCATCGCCGAACTCGCCCTCGCGGGGCGGTACGACCTGTCCAGCCTGCGCACCGGCATCATGGCGGGCTCGCCCTGCCCCGTCGAGGTGATGAAGCGCGTCGTCACCGAGATGAACATGGCCGAGGTCGCCATCTGCTACGGCATGACCGAGACCTCGCCCGTCTCGACCATGACCAGGTTCGACGACAGCCTGGAGCGCCGCACCGAGACCGTCGGACAGGTGATGCCGCACGTCGAAGTCAAGATCACAAGCCCGGAGAGCGGGCTGACCGTGCCGCGCGGCGAGCCGGGTGAGCTGTGCACGCGCGGCTACTCGGTGATGCTCGGCTACTGGAACGAGCCGGAGCGTACGGCCGAGGTCATCGACGACGCCCGCTGGATGCACACCGGTGACCTGGCCACCATGGACGCCGACGGCTACGTCAACGTGGTCGGCCGGATCAAGGACATGGTCATCAGGGGCGGCGAGAACGTCTACCCGCGTGAGATCGAGGAGTTCCTCTACCGCCACCCCGACATCGCCGACGTGCAGGTGGTCGGCGTGCCCGACGAGAAGTACGGCGAGGAGCTCATGGCCTGGATCGTCATCCGCGAGGGCGGCGTCCCCCTGACCGCCGAGGCCGTCAGGGAGTTCTGCGCGGGCAAACTCGCCCACTACAAGATCCCGCGCTACGTCCACGTCGTCGACGCGTTCCCGATGACGGTCACCGGCAAGATCCGAAAGGTCGAGATGCGCGAGGAGGGCGTGCGCCTGCTCGGGCTCGGCCGGTGAACCGGTCATGAGGCCCGCGGTCACCACTCGTCTCGGGTGGTGACCACGGGCGCCCTGCCCGCGTGGCGCCGTCGGAGCGGGGACGGAGTCAGGCCCGCGTCGAGGCCCGCTCCACGAGTTCGGGCCGGAAGACGACCTGCCTGGGCTCCTCCGTTCCCTGGCCCGACGCCTCCTGGAGCAGCAGGTCGACCGCCGTCCGGCCGAGCAGGGCCGCCGGCTGCCTGATCGAGGAGAACGGCACGATCGCCGTGGCGGCGAAGTCGATGTCGTCGTACCCGATCAGCGCCATGTCCTCGGGAACCCGGAGCCTTCCCCGCAGCATGAGTGCCTGCAGCAGCCCCATCGCGAGCAGGTCGTTGGCGGCGAACACCGCGTCGGGGCGCTCGGCGGGGGAGCGCTCCTGCAGGGCCTCGCCGACGGCACAGCCCTCCGGCACGGTCAGGCTCCCGGTCGGGACCACCTCGATCGCGGCGCCCGCGACCTCGGCGACGGCGCGGCGGGCGCCCTCAAGACGGTCGGAGACCTGCCGGATGCCCAGCGGCCCGCCCACGAAGGCGATCCTGCGGCGGCCCCGCCCAAGCAGGTGCTGTGCGGCGAGGAACCCGCCTGCGACGTCGTCGACCGCCACCGAGGAGAAGCTGCGAGGGGGAGCCTGCCTGTCGACGAGCACGACCGGGGTGCCGCCGCGGCGCAACCGTTCGAGCCTGGCGAGATCCTCGTTGAGCGGCGTGATCAGCAGGCCGTGAACCCGCTGCTCCTCGAAGAGATCGAGATACGCCGCCTCGCGGGTGCCGTTCGCGCCGCTGTTGCCGAGCAGCACGGTCAGGCTCTCCGCGGCGGCCCGATCCTCGGCGCCGCGCGCGACCTCGGTGAAGAAGGGGTTGCGCACGTCGAGCACGACCAGGCCGATCGAACGGCTCCTCCCGGCCCGTAACTGCCGGGCCGCGTCGTTGCGGACGAAGCCCAGTTCCTCGATCGCGGAGAGCACGCGTTCGACGGTCGCCGGGGCGACCTTGTCCGGATGGTTCAGGACATTGGAGACGGTGCCCACCGAGACCGACGCCGCGGCTGCGACGTCGCGGACGCTCACCGTCATGGGTTCTCCCTCGCTGCGTCGGTCCGGCCCCGGATCGCCGGGACTCTTCGAGAAGATAGCGCGCCGCGGCCGACGTGACTTGCCCGCGCCGGGTCGTTGTAACTACAGTTTGAAACGTTTCAATTCTACCCTTCACGCTCTCGGCCAAGCCCCGCCACCGCGAAGCCCGTTCGACGGCGGCATCCGACCGGCAGAAAGAGACGACCGTGACCACGCTCTCCCCCGACATCCTGGCCGAGCTCGAACGGCAGGCCATCGAGTTGCCGAGCTGGGCGTTCGGCAACTCGGGCACCCGCTTCAAGGTCTTCTCGACGCCGGGCACACCGCGCGACCCGTACGAGAAGATCGCCGACGCCGCACAGGTACACGCGTACACGGCCCTCGCGCCGACCGTGGCCCTGCACATCCCGTGGGACAGGGTCGACTCCTACGACGACCTGCGCCGGCACGCCGAAGGGCTCGGCGTCGCCCTCGGCACGATCAACTCGAACACCTTCCAGGACGACGACTACAGGTTCGGCGCCCTCACCCACGAGGACCCGAGGATCCGGCGCAAGGCGATCGACCACCACTTCGAGTGCATCGACGTCATGCACGCCACCGGCAGCCGCGACCTGAAGATCTGGCTCGCCGAGGGCTCGAACTACCCGGGCCAGGCCGACCTGCGCGGCCGCCAGGACCGCCTGCACGAGTCACTGAGGACGATCTACGACCGGCTCGGCGACGGGCAGCGCCTCGTGCTTGAGTACAAGTTCTTCGAGCCGGCGTTCTACCACACCGACGTGCCCGACTGGGGAACGAGCTACGTCCAGGTCGCCGCGCTCGGCGACAGGGCCGTGGTCTGCCTCGACACCGGCCACCACGCGCCCGGCACCAACATCGAGTTCATCGTCATGCAGCTGCTGCGCCTCGGCAAACTCGGCTCCTTCGACTTCAACTCGCGCTTCTACGCCGACGACGACCTCATCGTCGGCGCGGCCGACCCGTTCCAGCTGTTCCGCATCCTCTTCGAGGTCATCCGCGGCGGCGGCCTCAACCACCCCGACGTCGCGTTCATGCTCGACCAGTGCCACAACGTCGAGGACAAGATCCCCGGCCAGATCCGCTCGGTGCTCAACGTGCAGGAGATGACCGCGCGCGCCCTGCTGGTCGACCGTGCGGCCCTGGCCGCCGCCCAGCGCGGCGGCGACGTGCTGGAGGCCAACCGCGTCCTCATGGACGCCTTCCACACCGACGTGCGCCCGGCCCTCGCGGGGTGGCGCGAGTCGCGAGGCCTGCCCGCCGACCCGATGAGGGCCTTCGCCGCGTCGGGCTACCTCGCCAGGACCGCCGAGGAACGCGTCGGCGGCACACAGGCGGGCTGGGGCGCGTGAACCCGTACGGCCCTGTGACCACCATCCGCCACACCGAAGGACTCCACTCATGACGAACCAGGCAGCCGCCGACCTCATCGCGCGGTCGAACCGCCTCGGCGCCGACCCGAAGAACACGAACTACGCAGGAGGCAACACCTCGGCGAAGGGCACCGAGACCGACCCGGTCACGGGCGAGCCCGTCGAACTGCTCTGGGTGAAGGGCTCAGGAGGTGACCTCGGCACCCTCACCGAGGCCGGACTCGCGGTGCTGCGCCTCGACCGGCTCCGCGACCTCGTGAAGGTGTACCCCGGCGTCGAACGCGAGGACGAGATGGTCGCCGCGTTCGACCACTGCCTGTTCGGCCTTGGCGGGCCGTACGGCGGAGCCGGCGCCGCGCCGTCGATCGACACGGCCATGCACGGCCTCGTCGACGCCGCGCACGTCGACCACCTGCACCCGGACTCGGGCATCGCCGTCGCGACCTCCGCCGCGGGCGAGGAGCTCACGAAGAGGATCTTCGGGGACCGGGTCGTGTGGGTGCCGTGGCGCCGCCCGGGCTTCCAGCTCGGCCTCGACATCGCGGAGATCAAGGCGAAGAACCCGCAGGCGGTCGGTTGTGTCCTCGGCGGCCACGGCATCACCGCGTGGGGCGAGACCTCCGAGGAGAGCGAGCGGAACTCGCTCTGGATCATCGACACCGCCGCGGCGTACATCGCCGAGCACGGCAGGCCGGAACCGTTCGGCGCGGTCGTACCGGGCTACGAGCCGCTGCCCGAGGCCGAACGGCGCGCGAAGGCCGCCGCGCTCGCGCCGACGATCCGCGGCCTCGCGTCGCACGACAGGCCGCAGCTCGGCCACTTCACCGACGGTGAGGCGGTGCTCGACTTCCTCTCCCGAGAGAAGCTGCGGCCGCTCGCGGAGCTCGGCACGAGCTGCCCCGACCACTTCCTGCGCACGAAGGTGAAGCCACTCGTGCTCGACCTTCCGGCGTCGGCGAGCGTCGAGGAGAGCATCACGCGCCTCAGGGAACTGCACGAGCGCTACCGCGCCGACTACCAGGCGTACTACGACGCCTACGCGACCGAGGACTCTCCCGCGATCCGCGGCGCCGACCCGGCGATCGTGCTCGTGCCCGGCGTCGGCATGTTCTCCTTCGGCAAGGACAAGCAGACCGCGCGCGTGGCCGGGGAGTTCTACGTCAACGCGATCAACGTGATGCGCGGCGCCGAGGCGCTGTCGACCTACGCCCCCATCTCCGACGAGGAGAAGTTCCGCATCGAGTACTGGGCGCTTGAGGAGGCCAAGCTGCGGCGGATGCCGAAGCCCAGGACACACGCCACGCGCGTCGCGCTCGTCACCGGCGCGGCCTCCGGCATCGGCAAGGCCGTCGCCACCCGGCTCGCGGCCGAGGGCGCCTGCGTCGTCGTCGCCGACCTCGACCTGGAGAAGGCGCGGGCGGTCGCGGCCGAACTCGGCGGCACGGACGTCGCGATCGGAGTGTCGGCGAACGTGACGGACGCCGCCCAGGTGAAGGCCGCGATCGACGAGGCGGTGCTCGCCTTCGGCGGCCTCGACCTCGTGGTGAACAACGCAGGTCTCTCGCTCTCGAAGCCGCTCCTTGAGACGACCGAGGCCGACTGGGACCTGCAGCACGACGTCATGGCCAAGGGCTCGTTCCTCGTGTCGAAGGCCGCCGCGCGGGTGCTCATCGAGCAGGGACTCGGCGGTGACATCGTCTACATCTCCTCGAAGAACTCGGTGTTCGCCGGCCCGAACAACATCGCCTACTCGGCGGCGAAGGCCGACCAGGCCCACCAGGTGCGTCTGCTCGCGGTCGAACTGGGGGAGTACGGCGTCAGGGTCAACGGTGTCAACCCCGACGGCGTCGTGCGCGGCTCGGGCATCTTCGCCTCAGGCTGGGGCGCCAACCGGGCGAAGACCTACGGCATCCCCGAGGAGGACCTGGGCAGGTTCTACGCCCAGCGCACGATCCTGAAGCGCGAGGTGCTGCCGGAACACGTCGCGAACGCGGTGTTCGTGCTCACCGGCCCCGAACTCGGCCACACCACCGGCCTGCACATCCCGGTCGACGCGGGGGTCGCCACCGCGTTCCTGCGATGACCGCCGGGTCGGTCGCCGCGGTCGACCTCGGGGCCACCAGCGGCCGGGTCGTCGTCGGGCACGTCGACCAGGCGGCGGGCGCGCTCGGACTCGACCACGTCGCGAGGTTCCCGAACGGGCCCGTGCGCCTGGCGTCGGGCCTGCACTGGAACCTCACCGGCCTGTACCGCGACCTCACACACGGGCTCGCGGACGCCTTCCGCCGCGAGCCCGGCGTCACGTCGATCGGCGTGGACTCCTGGGCCGTCGACTACGCGCTGCTGCGCGGCGACCGCGTCCTCGGCGAGCCGTTCCACTACCGCGACGAACGCAACGAGGCCGCGGTCGAGGCGGTGCACGCGCGGGTGCCGTTCGAGGAGCTCTACCGCCGCAACGGCCTGCAGTTCCTGCCCTTCAACACCGTGTACCAGCTCGCGGCCGAACGGGCCGGCGGATGCCTCGGCCTCGCCGACTCGCTCCTGCTCATCCCCGACCTCGTCGGCTTCCAGCTCACGGGCGAGAAGGCCGCCGAGCGCACCAACGCCTCGACGACCGGACTGCTGGAGGTCAGGACGGGCGAGTGGGACCGCGAACTCGCCGACCGGCTCGGGCTCGACGCGTCCGTACTGCCGCGTCTCGTCTCGCCGGGCACCTCGCTCGGCGGCCTGCGGCCCGAGGTCGCCGCGGAACTCGGCGCTCCCGCCGGGACGCGGGTCGTGGCCGTCGGCTCGCACGACACGGCCTCGGCGGTCGTCGCCGTGCCGATGCGCCCCGAGGCCGCGGCCTACATCTCCTGCGGCACCTGGGGCCTCGTCGGCGTCGAACTCGAACGGCCGGTGACCACGGACGCCGCGCGCGAGGCGAACTTCACGAACGAGGGCGGCGTCGACGGCCGGGTGCGCTTCCTGCACAACGTCATGGGGCTCTGGCTGCTGTCGGAGTCGGTGCGCTGGTGGGAACGCGACGGGTCGCCGATCGACCTGCCCGGGCTTCTCGCGCAGGCGGCCGCGGTCACGACCGCGGTGCCCGTGTTCGACGCGAACGACCCGCGCTTCCTCGCCCCGGGCGACCTGCCGGGGCGCATCGCGCGGTGGTGCGCGGAACACGGGGTCGCCGCGCCGCGAAGCCGTGCGGAGTTCGCCCGCTCGATCGTCGAAAGCCTGGCCGAGGCGTTCGCGAACGCCGTGCGCACGGCGTCGGCCCTCTCGGGCGTCGGCGTCGAGACGATCCACGTCGTGGGCGGCGGCGCGCTCAACACGCTGCTCTGCCAACGTACGGCCGACCGCTCGGGCCTGCCGGTGCTGGCGGGCCCCGTGGAGGCCACGGCCATCGGCAACGTCCTGATCCAGGCCCGCTCCGCGGGCTTCGCCAACGGCGACCTGGAAACCCTCCGCTCCCTCGTCGCCCACGCCTTCACCCCGACCCGCCACGACCCGGCCTGCTGAACACCGGGCACCGGCGGGGGCGTGGACACGCTGGAGGGGCACGGCAGGACGTGGGTCCGTCCGCCGGAGACGCGGGCGAGGGCCTCGGGATGCCAGGCCTCGTGAACCGCGGCCTGGCCGTGTTCGCAGCGGTTCCGCCTGGGTCATCCGGCCAGGGATGTGGTTTCGGTGAGGACGCGGGCGAACCGGACGCGGATGCCGTGCCGTACGGCGTGGCGGCGGGCGCGAAGGATCTACGGTACGGCGAAGCAGGCCGAGCGTGGAAAGCCGGGGCGTCCCACCTGTTTCGCCGGCCTTCTCGTTCGAGAACCGCGGTGTCCCGCTCTCACCCGGTCTCGTTGTGCACGAGCAGCACGAACGTCCGAGCGTAGGACAGACCTTCGGCCGGTCGAGGCCAGTCCAGATCGGCCAGCATTTCCGAGGCCTCCTCGTGACGGACGCCGTTGACCCGGATTTCGGTGGTCTCGGTGTCCTTGCCGCCGCCGAAGAACGCCTTGATGCCGATCAGGTGGTCACGCTCGAACGTGCTCCCCAGCACCGGGGCCAGCCGGGGCAGAAGCGGGTTGTCCACCGCCCAGTGCTGGACGGCCAGGAAGTCGTCGCCCGTGCCCCACCCGGTGATACCGCCGTGGATGGCATGCCAGCCGGGGAACCCGTCGGGCGCGTCGGCGGCGAAGTGCCCGGCGAAGGAGCCGTCCTGGCTGAGAAGTTCGAAGAGGGCGCTGCCGGTGGTGCCCAGCCAGAGCTGGATCGCACGATCCACGGCCTCCTCGGTGGTGCCGCCGTACCCCGCGACGCAGTCGCTGATCGTGGTGTCGTCCGGCCGGTCGACGTTGAGAACGAAATCAAGGTCAAGGTGGCCGGGACTGCCGGTGTGATCCTCGCCGAGCACGACGGCGACCGAGCCGGACCCTCTGACCATGCCGTCCGTGACGTGCCAGGGCTTGTCCGTGGCCTCGGTCAACCGCCGGGCGACCATATCCAACACGACCTCGTCCGGCAGCCGGTCATCGTCCATGACGACTCCTTCCTCACGTTTCACCAGGATCGTTACGGACCAGAGCAGACCGTACCGCACCGCAGGCAACCGCCACCGTTGCGGTTGATCACCGCCGTACGGCGTGAGGTCACCGAGGATCCTCCGGCCGCAGGCAGCCGCACGGGCCGGAGGTTCCGGTCGGTACGCCAACCGCATCGTCAGCCGGGACGAGGTGGCCGAACCCTCCTGGGGAGTGCCGAAGGCGGTTCGCAGGCGCTCCCACGGTCGGACACATCCGGCCCGTCACCCCTCACAATGAAGGGGATGCCATCCACTCCCTTCGCGCGCGCCACGGCCTCTCTGCACGGACTGGCCCTCGGCGACGCCTTCGGTTCCCAGTTCTTCGTTCCGGCCAGTCGTCACGCTCTCTCCGGCCGTCTGCTTCCGCCCGACCCGTGGCAGTGGACCGACGACACCGAGATGGCGTGCTCCATCTACCGTGTCCTGGCTGATCACGGTGTCGCCGACCAGGACAGGCTCGCCGCGAGCTTCGCGGCCCGTCACGATTTCGACCGCGGGTACGGCCCGGCCACCAACCGGATGCTTCGCCTTGTCCGTGAAGGCGGCGACTGGCGAGCGCTTTCGGCTGAGTTGTTCGACGGCAAGGGCTCATGGGGCAACGGCGCCGCGATGCGAGTGGCACCGCTCGGTGCCTGGCTCGCCGATGACCTCGCGGAGGTCGTCCGACAGGCGGCCCTGTCGGCGCAGGTCACCCACACACACCCGGAAGCGGTGGCCGGAGCCGTCGCCGTAGCCGTGGCTTCGGCGACGGTGGTCAGGGAACCCGACCTCTCCCCAGGGCGGTTTCTCGACAGGGTCAGGGAACACGTGCCCGCGAGCCTGGTCCGGGAAGGCATCGACGAAGCCCGCAGGCTCCTCACCATCGGTGATCCCGTGCTCGCCGCTCAGACCCTGGGGAACGGGCGACAGGTCAGCGCCCACGACACGGTTCCCTTCACGCTCTGGGTGGCGGCCCGCGAACGTCGTGACTTCGAAGCGGCCATGTGGACCACCGCGACAGCCGGCGGCGACGTCGACACCACCTGCGCCATCGTCGGCGGCATCGTCGCGGCTTCGGGCACCACCGGTTTCCTCCCTCCGGAGTGGGCAAGCAGATGCGAACCACTGCCGAACTGGGCGGGAGCCCCACCACTCACCCCATGAGCCGGACGTCTTCGCCAAGGACGAACCGCGGACAGCCGTAATGAGCGGATCACGATGCCGATGCGCACCCACGCCTGGGAACTGGACGCGAACGGAGAGTTCGACGGCGAGCGGGCCGACGCCGCGTCGCGTGCGCACGCCGCCGCCCTCCCTGCCGCTTACAAGAAAGCCGACCCCGGCACCGTGACTCTGTCCCGGCTGGACGCCTCCGCGCTGACCGGTCCCGTCCCGTTGCCCGCCCTGGACGCTCCGGAACTCTCGAACGACGTTCCAGGCTCCTGCGGCTGTGCCAAGGATGTCGGCATGTGGTGACCGCGCCCGTGGCCTGACGAACGGTGCGCCCCCGTCCTCCGTGGAGGCGGGGGCGCCGTCATGCCGTTCAGTGCCGCGTCAGTCGAGCAGGATGATCCTGTAGCCGAGGAGGGTGCCCGAGATGTACGCGGACGAGATCTCGCCCACCCCTACTGGGTCGCCATCGCGGTAGATGTACCCCACCTGGGGGTTTACGTGCAGGCCCTCGGCGTGGATCGCCTGCCGGCCCGTGCCGCCCGTGCACTGGCTGTAGGCGGTGTTACCCGAGTGCCACGCGGTGCAGCCTGTCAGGGTGGCGTGGGCGGGGGATGCGGAGCCCACCAGCAGGGAGGCGGTGAGCAGGGCGGTGGCGGACGCGGCCGTAACCCGGTTTCTTCTCATGTGCGCTTCCTCCGATTCCGAAGGTAAATGGCACTTCCAGTAAGAAACTTTCCTAAGCGGACGATACGCACCAGGAAGGACGAGGCAAGCGCTTTCCGCGCCTTCGCCAAGCCGGGAACGCCTCCGTCCAGAAGGACCGGGCGTCCTCATGTGAGGAAGTCTCGCTGCAGGCCACAGACGGCTCCTGCTCGGACGTGTTGCGACCCCTCGTGGGGGCGATGAGGACGCGGCGTCCCGCACGGGGCGTGAACGGCGTCTGCGCGCTGTGACCCCTCACGGGGTGATGAGGCGAGTACCAGAACGGCGGCGTCTGGCCTTACATGTCGCGAACCCTCACAAGGGTGATGAGGCAAGGTCGGGGAGTCGCCGGTTCCGGTGTTCTTGCTGCGACCCCTCTGAGGATGATGAGCCCCCTCAGTCTGCTCCGCGACGTCGACGACCGCAAGCGACAGCGCCCCCGCCTCCATGCTGGAGGCGGGGCGCCGGCCCCTCACAGGGGCGATGAGGATGATGAGGAAGGCCGGGCAGGGGGCCGCGCCGGGCGAGACTCCCGGCTAGCCGGCGAATTCGCAGTCATAGCCCGTCACATTGGGCTGCCCTACTCCGGCCATCGTCACACGGCAGACGAAGACATAGCCCCAAGACGTGACCGCGATCCGAGCGGGCCCGTTGACCGGTCCGGGCCCGTCACAGCCATTGGCGTCCAGGAACGGCGTCGGCCTCCCGGACCAGGTCAGGCTGCCGCCGTCCCACCACCTCGCCGTCGCGCAGACGAACTCCGGCAGAGGATCGGAGAAAGCGGCCGCAACGGCCATCGGCGGGGCGGCGAGCACCGCAGCCGCGGCGGTGACGGCGAAGCGCTTGAAGGACATGGGGGCGCCCTTTCACGGAGGGGGCCGGCGAGACCGTTCGGGGGAGCGCCTCGAAGGTAACCCGGGAGAGCGGTCTCACCCCTTGGCCAGAAGCGGACATTAAAGAGTTCGGTAAGCGCTTTCTGTGCCTTCGCCAAGTCGAGAGCGCCACCGATCGCCCGCGCCTGAGCGAAATTAATAAGGAAGCTTCGGAAAGTGTTTTCGGGCTACCGTAAACACCATTGCGCGGCTCCCGAAGAAATGCCACCCTATGTCTGTCGCGGCCGCGGCCTCCAGCAGGGTCTAAGTAAATGAAATCCCCATGAAGAAAGGGCGCTCTCATGCGCAAGGAATCCGCGCGTCTCGCCGCGCGTACGTTGACCGCCTTGGCCGTGGCGGTGATCGCAGGGATGGGCGCGCTTCCAGCCTCGGCAGCCCAAACGGCCCCTCAGGCCGGATTGTTCTGCACCTACCAGCACAAGGACTTCGGCGGCGCGCGCGAGTGCTTCTCGGCGCCCGGCGGGGCTCTCACATACAACGACAACCAGGTCAGTTCGGTGTACAACGACACCGGATACCTGCTGTGCGCACGAGACACCGCGGGCGCAAGCTTCGAGTTGGCCGTTGACCACGGCCACTACTACAAGAACCTCACGAAGGACACCTATCCGGGCGGAGGCTCCTGGAACGACCGCATTTCCGTGATCGAACCCTGCTGACCCCTCCGGCATTCATCGCCCGCAGCGAATGCCCCGGATAAAACAAGAAACCGACCCTCTTCGCCGTGTCTGAAATATCAAATGTCCTGTCAGTCGAAGGCTGGCAGGACATTGTGATGTCGCGCGAAGGCGTCCCGCCGTCCACCGGGCCGCCTCGGTGACGGGTCCAGAGTCACCGGCTGCGTGAACCTCGCTGTTTCACGAACGCCGCCGAGGCCGGGCACGAGGGCGGCGTGACAGCCGACCGGGTAAGCGACTGATTCGGGCCCGGTCCGGCAGGTCGCGGAACGGCACCATGCGACCGAAATATGAGAAAGCGTTAGCTCCTCGACCCGGGCATTCGATGGTCATCTTGAGGCGATCATTCCTGCCTTGCAGAGGAGCCATGTGGTGAAGATCCGCATCCTGCGCGCCGTAGCGGTGCTCGTGCTCGTCTCGGGAGTCAGCGCCCTGTCCGGCGCCCTGTCCGGTGCGATGACCGCGACCGCCGCCGACACCGCCACAACGTCCGCTGCTGAGGCCCGTTCCTCTGTGTCCCTACCGCCGGACTGGTACCGGCAGGGACCTTTCTCCTCCCAGGAGGCATGCCGGACGGCCCGGCAGGAGGGCGCCGACCGGGGCGACTACACCTCGGCGAGCGGCTGCTACCACTACGACGGCGACCAGGGCTGGCCGACGGGCTGGTACTTCGACGTGTACCTCCCATGACCCTCAGCACGGCACAAACCGGCCCGTTCATCGGACCATGCCGCCGAAATACGGGAAACCGGGAACTCCCCGCCCCGGCCGATCGGTGCTCATCTGAAGGCGTCCCCCCGCCGGCCGCAAGGAGACCTCGTGAAAATCCGTCGACTGTCCACCGCAGCCGTACTGGTGGCGATGAGCGCCGGCGTCCTGGCCGGCGCGACACCCGCCGTCGCCTCCAGCCGGGCGAGCGCCACCACCGCCTCTGCCGGTGAGCACCCCTCCCTGATGGAGCAGTGGTATCGAAGAGGCCCCTATCCGACCCTGGCCGCCTGCAATGCGGCGCTGCTGGAGGTGTTCACCGACCTGCTGATAACCGACTGCTACTACTACAACGGCGATCCGCGCCCGGGGATGCGGGGGTACTACTACGACATATACCTGTGACGAACGGGACATATCCCGTCCGCCTGTCCCATGGCCGGCGCGGTTGGCGCCCCCGCAGTCTCCGGCCGGAGGCGGGGGCATCCTGCTGTTCGCCTGCGCACGATCACCCTGCCCATGCAACCCGCCAGGCGGCTTCTGCGCCTCACCCAGGTACGAAGAGCCACCACCCGATCGAGGAACACCACTACCCGCGACGCTCTCGAAGCCGCCATGACCATGACGCCGAAGACGGAGACACCGCCGACGCGGGTCTTCACATCGACCGTGAGGAGCGCGTGCCGCTCCACCTTGACGGCTCTCACGGTCGTGGCCGTTGTCGCTGTTCTTCACAGGGCTGGGCCGCAGCTGAACAAAGCGGGGCAGGAGCTCGACGCCGAAACCGAAACCGAAGTCCTGCTCAGGATCTATGCCAAGTGCATCGCCGGCCAGGACGAGGCCGCCAAGCGCCGAATCGCCAAGCGCCCGGGAGGAGACGGCGCGTGATCCGCGGCAGGCCTGGAAACTTGTGCACACATTAGGCACAACCAGCCGCAGCCGCCCGCCCCCAACCGCACACGTCAAGAGAGCCTCCGCCCGGCGTCGCCGCTGGTCAGAGGCTCTTTTGGCTGGTCATGCGAAGCGCGCCCTGCAGGATTCGAACCTGCGACCGTCGGATTAGAAGTCCGGTGCTCTATCCAGCTGAGCTAAGGGCGCTCCCGCTTAATTGTGCATGATCCGGGGAGTGCGTACGCATCGGTTTCCCGTCTGTGTCGCGAGGATCACTCCGCAGGCCGGAGGCCGGGGAGCGTACCCAGGGGACATCTGCCCGGCGGAGTGGTCGTAGGGGCGGTGATCTGCGGCGCGTTGGGCGTTTCACCGGAAATCGTTCTCCTCGAAGGGAAAGGCGGTCTACGCTCGTATGCCATGTTCGCCGTCACGTTCCAGAAGGAGATTCCCCTGCTGGGCGGTGACGTGACCGACGGTGTCGTGCGGGTCGGCGACACCGTCCGCAGACCGGTCCGCACCTCGACGCGGTCGGTGCACGCGCTGTTGCGGCACCTGGAGAGCGCCGGATTCGACGGGGCGCCGAGGACCATGGGGTTCGACGAGGAGGGCAGGGAGATCCTGACCTACGTCGTGGGGGAGTCGGCCCCCAGGCCGCTGCCCGCCTACGCGCTCACCGACGAGTCACTGGTCGCCCTGGCGGAGTTGCTGCGGCGCTTCCACGACGCCTGCGCCGGGTTCGTCCCGCCCCGGGGCGCCTGCTGGGAGACGGGGTCCAACGACGACGCGCCCGCCGAACTGGTCGGCCACTGCGACGTCAACCTCGACAATGTGATCTTCAGGGACGGGCTGCCCGCCGCGTTGATCGACTTCGACATGGCCAGGCCGACGACCCGGTTGTTCGACGTGGTGACGACGTTGCGGCACTGGGCGCCGATCGCCGACCCCGTCGACCTGGAGCCGCTCCAGGCCGATCTCGCGGTCGGGCCGAGGCTGCGACTGTTCTGCGACGCGTACGGCCTGGCGGCCCGGGACCGTCGCCGCCTGCTCGACCTGTCCAGGCTTCGCTTCAACCGCTCCTACGTCGCCATGCGCGCCAGGGCGGAGTCCCTGGGCGGTGGCTGGGCCCGGATGTGGGAGGGTGGCGCCGGGGCACGCATCCGTCGGGCGTGCGCCTGGCTTGAGAGGAACCAGGACCGGCTTCATGGCCATCTCATCTGAAACCCGGGCAGAGGCTCTGGGGATGCTCGCCGGGGTCGTCGCGGACGCCGTACTGGGTGATCCGAGGCGTGGACATCCGGTCGCGTTGTTCGGCCGGGCCGCGGCGGCGCTGGAGAGCCGTCTGTACGGCGACGCCCGCCCCGCCGGGGTCGTCCATGTCGCGCTGTGCGTCGGCCCGGTGGCGTTGCTCGGGGTGGCCGTGGCCAGGACGGGCAATCCGGTGCTGCGGGGCGCGCTGAGCGCGGTGGCCACCTGGGCGGTGCTCGGCGGCACGACGCTGGGGCGCGAGGGCGTGGCGATGGCGGAGTTCCTTGAGGCGGACGACCTCGCGGGCGCACGCGGCAGGCTCTCGCACCTGTGCGGGCGCGACCCCTCCCGGCTTGAGGCGGCGGAACTGGCCAGGGCGACGGTCGAGTCGGTCGCGGAGAACACCTCGGACGCCGTGGTCGCGCCACTGTTCTGGGGGGCGGTGGCCGGGGTTCCCGGGCTGCTGGCCTACCGGGCGGTCAACACCCTGGACGCCATGGTCGGCCACCGCAGCGCCCGCTACGAGCGGTTCGGCTGGGCCGCCGCCCGGCTCGACGACGTCGCCAACCTCGCCCCGGCACGGATCACCGGCCTGCTCACGGCCGTGTGCGCGCCCGTGGTCGGCGGCTCGGCCCGGCGTTCTGCGCGGATGCTGCGCAGGGACGGCCACCGCCATCCCAGCCCGAACTCGGGTCGCTGCGAGGCGGCCTTCGCCGGGGCGCTCGACGTCACGCTCGGCGGCGTCAACGTGTACGGCGACCGCGTGGAGCACCGCCCGGAGATGGGCGACGGCCCCAAGCCCTCGGTGCCGGACATCCGCCGCGCCGTACGGCTGGCCAGGGCGGTCGGGTTCACCGCGGCGGGCGTGGCGGTGCTGGCGACGTTCCTGCGCCGACGGCGGTAGGGGACCTCTGAGTTCACGGCGCCGGAAAGGGCCTCCTGTGCCGACGGCGCCGGGAGCGATCCTTTGCGCCTGCGGCGGCAAGAGAGGCGAGAGCGGTCCCCGGCGGTGCGAGCGAGCCCCAGGCCCCGCTCCCTGGCCTGCATCGACGAAGGCGGCGTTTTTCGGCCCCACGCCGGCAGGTCCGCCCACGCCGCCAGGCCGACATGGGCGGTACGGCATGCTGTGAGGTATGACGAGCCTTCCCCCACATGATGCTCCGGCCCCGGTCAAAGGGGCGTTGCTGGTCGCCGGGACCACCTCGGACGCGGGCAAGAGCGTCGTCACCGCCGGGATCTGCCGCTGGCTGGCCAGGCAGGGGGTGCGGGTGGCGCCGTACAAGGCGCAGAACATGTCGCTGAACTCCTTCGTCACCGCCGACGGCGCCGAGATCGGCAGGGCGCAGGCGATGCAGGCCGCCGCGTGCGGCCTTGAGCCCTCCGCGGACATGAACCCGATCCTCCTCAAGCCGGGCAGCGACCGGCGCAGCCAGGTCGTGGTCATGGGCAGACCGCTGGCCGAGGTGGACGCCATGGAGTACTGGGACGTCAAGGAACGGCTGCGCCAGGTGGCCGTGGACGCGCTCGGGCGGCTGCGGGAACGCTACGACGTGGTGGTCTGCGAGGGGGCGGGCAGTCCCGCCGAGATCAACCTGCGCAGGGGCGACATCGCGAACATGGGCCTGGCCAGGGCGGCGGACCTGCCGGTGGTCGTGGTCGGGGACATCGACAGGGGCGGTGTCTTCGCCTCGCTGTACGGCACGGTCGCCCTTCTCGATCCGGACGACCAGGCGCTGGTGGCCGGGTTCGTGATCAACAAGTTCAGGGGGGCACCGGAGATCCTCGCCCCCGGCCTCGACATGATCAGGGGACTGACGGGCCGCGAGGTGTACGGCGTGCTGCCCTGGCTGGACGGCCTGTGGCTGGACGTGGAGGACTCCCTGGCCCTGAACGGCAGGCCCACGGCCACCCGCCCGCCGTACGGCCGGCAGACCCTGAGGGTCGCGGTGGTGAGACTGCCGAGGGTGTCCAACTTCACCGACTTCGACGCGCTGGCCGCGGAGCCCGGGGTGACGGTCAGGTTCGTGACCTCGCCCGCCGAACTCGACGACGTCGACCTGGTGGTGCTGCCAGGGTCCAGGGCCACGGTCTCCGACCTGGCGTGGCTGCGCGCGAGCGGACTGGCCGGCGCGCTGCCGGGGCGGGCGGTGCTGGGCATCTGCGGCGGTTACCAGATGCTCGCCGGGACGATCCACGACGACGTCGAGTCGGGGGAGGGGACGGTCGAGGGGCTGGGGCTGCTGCCGGCGACGGTGGAGTTCGCCGCGGAGAAGACGCTGGGGCGGCCCTCGGGGGTCGCTTACGGCTGCCGGGTCGAGGCCTACGAGATCCACCACGGCGTGGTGACCGCGCACGGGGGAGAGCCCTTCCTCGACGGCTGCCGCTCCGGCTCGGTCTGGGGTACCACCTGGCACGGGGCGCTGGAGAACGACGACTTCCGCAGGGCTTTCCTCGCCGACGTCGCGGCCGTCAGCGGGCGTGACTTCGTCCCGGCTCCGGACGTCTCCTTCGCCGCGTTGCGGCAGGAGAGGCTGGACGCCCTGGGCGACATGGTCGAGCGGCACCTGGACACCGGCGCCCTGCTCCGGCTGCTCGACGGCGGTGCCCCCCGGGGTCTGCCGGTGCTGCCGCCGGGCGGGTCCTTGCGTGAAGCGCCGGACTTCTCGCAGAATTTCGCACAACAGAAGCATGGGAGGTGAGTGATGCTCCGGCTCGTACTGCCCCTGCTCGTCATCGCGGTGATCGTCCTGGTGGTCGTCCGCCCGGGGCCGCTCGTGCGCATGCTGCGGGGGAAGCCGCGGCCCGCGCTCGAAGAAGACCCTCGTGAGATCCTCAAGCGCCGTTACGCGGCGGGAGAGATCGACGAGGACGAGTACTTCCGTCGCATGTCGGGGCTCTCCCAGGACTGGTAGCTCCGTGGTTATCCGGATTTTTCAGTAACCGGCGTCTTTTTGGTTGATCATTGGAGGGGATCACCGCGCGCCGAGGAGCAGCATGTCCGGACTGGAAGCCGTCGTCGCCGCAGCGGGCAGAGCCGTCGCCGAACGCGCCCTGCGGGAGGGCCTGGCCGCCCGCGCCGCCAAGGCCGAACGCGACGCCGACCTGTCCGAGCTGATCCGGGCCGGCTTCCCCGACCGGTTCGTACGGCGCAGCCTGGAACGCCAGCTCGCCGCCATCGCGGACGGCGTCGAACGGCGGATCGCGGTCCTCGCCGAGCAGGAGTACGGCGGCCTCACCGAGAACGACAGGACGGCCGTGCTGCACGAGGTCGTCGCCGCCCTCGAATCGGCCGATCTGTCGGACAGGGCCCTCATGGCCGCCGACATGGACCCCGTCAAGCTCGCCAAAGATCTCAGGAAGGGCCTCGGCGACCCCGCGCGCCAGCTCGGCGAGGCCGGGGCCAGGCTGTACGACGTGCTGCTCGACGAGTGCCTCGACTGCCTGCTCAGGATCGTCAGGCAGCTGCCGCAGTATCTCCCCAGGGCCGCCACCGAGGCCCTGAGCCGCCTGTCCGCCGTGGAGGAGCGGATCGCCGCCCTCGGCCAGCAGGTCGCCTCAGGACTGGCCAGGCTGCCCGCCCGCTCGCTCGACGCGCCGACCGGCACCCAGGACGACGCGGAGTTCGAACGCCGCTATCTCGAACACCTCGGCACCACCCTCGACGAGGTCGAGCTGTTCGGCGTCCGGGTGGAGAACTACCGCCCCCGCGCGACGCTGAGCGTCGCCTACATCAGCCTCAACGTCTCGCTGGAGGACCGCTCGCGCGAGCGCGTCCCCGAGCGGATGCGCTTCGCCGACCTGACCGACCTGCCCGGTGCGGGCGGTGGGTACGAGGCGGCGACCCTGCGGGTGGAGAGTGCCCTCGGCCGTTCCCGCCGGGTGCTGCTGCGGGGCGACGCGGGCTCGGGCAAGAGCACGCTGCTGCGCTGGCTGTCGGTGACCGCCGCGCGGAACGGCTTCTTCGGGGACCTGGCCCCCTGGAAGGGCCGTGTCCCGCTCTTCGTCAAGCTCCGCAGCCACCCCTCGGGCAGGCTGCCGGGCCCCGAGGACCTCCTCGCCGACGTCGCGGCGCCGCTCGCGGGCCGGATGCCCGAGGGCTGGGCGCACCGGATTCTCGACGCGGGACGCGCCCTGCTGCTCGTGGACGGGGTGGACGAGCTGGCCGTACGGCACCGGCCTGCGGTCAGGCAGTGGCTCGGCGGGCTGCTGGCCGCCTACCCGGGGACCGTGACCGTGGTGACCTCCCGGCCCGCGGCGGCCGACGCGCGCTGGCTGGCGGAGGAGGGCTTCTCCCCGGTCCTGCTGGAGCCCATGACCCCCGCCGACCTGCGCGAGCTGGTACGGCAGTGGCACGTCGCGATGCGGGGCTCCCGGAGCCTGCCGTGCGCGCCGGAGCGGCTCGACGAGTACGAGGGCGCGCTGCTGGCCAGGTTCGAGAGCAGCCCGCACCTGCGGGCGCTGGCCTCGACGCCGTTGCTCGCGGCGATGCTGTGCGCGCTCAACCTCGACCGGGGCAAACAGCTGCCGCGCAACCGGATGGGCCTGTACGAGGCCGCCCTGGAACTGCTGCTCGAACGCCGGGACGCAGAACGCGGCATCGCCGTCGAGGTCACCCTCGAACCCGAGCAGAAGGTCCGCATCCTCCAGGACCTGGCCTGGCGGCTCACGATGCTGGGCCGCTCAGAACTTTCCTCGGCCACGGCGCTCAAACGGGTCGAGGAGCGCATCGGGACCATGCCCAGGGTCGAGGCACCCGCGCGGGCCGTACTCGACCATCTGCTGCAGCGCAGCGGGGTGATCAGGGAGCCGGTTCCCGGGCGGATCGACTTCGTGCACCGGACGGTCCAGGAGTATCTCGCGGCCAAGCAGGCGGCCGACGACGCCGACGTCGAACCGCTGGTCGAGCGGGCCCACCTGGACCAGTGGCGCGAGACGGTGGTGATGGCCGCCGGGCACGCCAACGCCCCGGTACGGCGGGAACTGCTCGGCGGCCTGCTCGACCGGATCGACGGCCGGGACAGGCACGCGCGCAGGCTGCGGCTGCTGGTCGCCGGCTGCCTGGAGACGATCCAGGAACTCCCGCGCGACCTGGAGGAACGGGTCGAGGCGTGCCTGGCCGAGGTGATCCCGCCCAGGAACGCGGCCGAGGCGAGGGTGCTCGCGCTCGCGGGAGAGGAGGTCCTGCGCCGTCTTCCCGACGACCTGGGCGGCCTGTCGCAGGCGCGGGCGGTGGCGACGGTGCGGACCTGCTGGCTGGTCAACGGCCCGCGCGCGCTGCGCAGGCTCGCCGGGTACCGGGACGACCCCCGGGGGAAGGTCCAGGAGGAACTCGTCGCCGGGTGGGACTACTTCGACCCCGACCACTACGCCACCGAGGTCCTCGCGGACGCGCCACTGCTCGATGAAAGGCTGGAGGTCGACAACCCGCGTCTGCTGGGCAGCCTCCACCGTCTGGAGCGGCTGCGCAGCCTCCACGTGTCCTGTCCCGTTTCCGGTGGGCTGGACTTCCTGCGCGGCCTGCCGAGGTTACGCGGGCTGACCGTGTACTCCATGGACTCCATGGACGAGGCCGACCTCGACGCCGTGGGGACTCTGACGGGCCTGGAGTGGCTGTCGATCGACGTGGAGTCGTCACTTCCCGCCGACCTGGAGCCCCTCACCCGGCTGTCCGCGCTGGAGGATCTGATCCTGCAGGGCCGTGGCTTCACCGGAGATCTCGCCTTCCTCGACCGGATGCCCCGTCTCGACATATTGACCCTCGCGGGTCTGGCGCTGATCGACGACTTCGGTCCGGTCGCCAGGCAGACCGAGCTGAGGAGTCTGCACCTCCATCAGGCTCCCCGCCTGAAGGACCTGAGATTCCTCGCGGATCTTCCGCGGCTGGGGAGCTTCGCTCTCTCCGGCGGCGACGTCGCCGGCGGGCTACGCGTCCTGGCCGATCACTGTCCGCGGCTTCGCTCGGTGAGCCTGTGGGACACCACCGTCGACGACCTGGACGCGCTCGACGCCTTCGACGACCTCTTCCTGCTGCGTCTCGGGACGTGCCCGGTGAGGGACCTGTCACCCTTGGCCCGTCGGCGCGGCCTCGAAAGCCTGACCCTCTACGAGACCCCGGCCTCCGACCTCGGTCCGCTGGCCGAGCTGTCGAAACTTGAGTTTCTCTCCCTTGAGAGATCCTCCCAGGTGACGGATCTGTCGCCGCTCGCTTCTCTGACCGAGCTGCGGTCGGTCAGTGTGCGAGGCATGACATCCGACCTCGACCTGGCCCCGCTGGCCGGGAAGCCGGGGCTTCGCGTGATCGCTGACCCAACCCAGAAGTTCCGCAACGTCCACCTGCTGCACCGCAGCGCGAAGATCGAGAGGTCCTAACCCTCGGCCCCGGCGACCGGGGCCGAGCGGTGTTCGGTGATCCAGGCGTCTATCCTGTCCCACTGGTCGAACAGCCAGGTGATCCGTTCCTCCCGGCCTGTGGGCACGTCCTCCGCCCGCACCCGCCACCACCCCGCCCTTACCTCCGCGCGCACCGGCAGCCTGCGCCAGACGTCGCCGAGGGTGACCAGGTCGTCCAGGCCGGTGTGGGCCACGAAGACCACGTCGGCGGACGGGCAGGCCTCGATGGCGGCCAGGGCCCCGTTGGGGCGGGGCGGCAGCAGGTGTTCGAGGCGCCGGGCGCGGGCGGCCTCCTCACGCAGCCCCCGGTCCTCCAGGCGCAGGATCGCCCGTCCCCGGCGTTTCGGGGTGAAGTTGCCCCCCTCGGGGAAGATCACCAGGGCGTCGTCGGCCTCCATGTCCGAGGCCAGGCGGCGGATCTCGGTGACGACGCCGCCCGTCTCCACGTCGGGCGGGACGAAGGCGTTCGGCAGCCGGTTGACCACGACGTCCAGGGACGGGTCGAGCTGCAGCGCCGCCTTCATCACGATCCTGGGGCGCCTGCCGTACCGGGTGAGCAGGTGGTGGACGAGCAGGACGGAGTCGCCGGGGCCCGCGTGCCGGGACAGGACGATCACCGGACGGGTCAGGCGGCGGGACAGCTCCTCGGGGGTCGCCCTCGGCTCGTCTATCTCGACGCTCAGCCCGAAGATCCGTACGGCGGCGCCGTACACGCTGGACAGCAGCCATCTGACCAGGGCGTAGTGCCGCTCCTCACGTTCGTCGTGGCTCAGCCTGCCGCCCAGGTCGATGATCCACAGCCACAGGCAGGCGATCAGCGCCATGGACTCCAGCGTCAGCCACGCCACCGCGAACCAGACGAGCCGGGTGCCGCGCCGTTGCGGGGGCGGCAGGCGCAGTGAGGCCGCGGTGACCACCAGCAGCCAGACAGGCAGGGTGACCACCGCGGCCACGGTGAGCACGATGACGAGGGGGGCGAGGACCAACCGGCGGATGATGCGCGGAGGAAGCATGGCCACCCCCTCTTCTATCGGGCCAGTTCGGCGAGGTAGCGGGAGGAGGCCTCGTAGGCCCGCCGGATGTGTCCGGAGATCTGCGAGGAGTCCCGGTAACGCAGCTGGGAGAGGTCGACGCCCGGCCTGTTCTCCGAGCCGGAGGGCATGACGTGCACCTCGACCCCTCCGGGCAGGGCGGCCATCTCCTCGGCGAAACGGTGCCTGCGGGCGATCTCGAAGGCGATCAGGCCGACCTCCCAGGGACGGCGCGGGACGGTCAGCGGCCGTTCGATCCGGCCGACGTGCAGGACGTAGACGCGGCGGGCGCCCAGGGCGACCGCCCGGCCGACCGGGATGCTGTGCACCAGGCCGCCGTCGAGGAAGTGGTCGTCGCCGACCCGGATCGGCGGCAGCAGGCCGGGCACCGCGCACGAGGCCAGGACCGCCTCGACCAGCGGGCCCTCGGTGAACCAGTGGGCGCGGGCGTGCTCCACGGAGGCGGCGACGCACTGGAACGGCACCGCCAGCTCCTCGATGCGGGACACGGGCAGCGTCCGGGTCAGCAGTTCGCGCAGCGGCTCCGGGGAGTGCAGGTGGGTGCCGCTCCTGGCCAGCGTGGACAGGCGGGTGACCCACGATCCGGCGAAGGCCGTACGGACGACCTCGGAGCGCCACAGGGAGGTGAGGTGCCTGACCGCGTCACCGGGGTGGGCCGCGAGCACCACGCCGTTCAGCGCTCCGACGGAGGTGCCGACGACCACGTCCGGTTTGACGCCCGCCTCGTCGAGCGCGCGCAGCATGCCCACCTCGTGGGCCCCGAGCACGCCTCCGCCGCCGAGCACGAAAGCGGTGTCCACATCCATGGCTTCACGATAGACGGCTTCGTCCCGGCTGTTTCCTGACGTCAAGTCTCGATCTTCGGTGATCTTTCCGGCAGATTCGAACCGTTGGTACGGCGACGGGAGGCGATGATGATCCGCAGGGCTGGGAAACACGCGGTTGTGCTGGGGGCGGGGATGGGCGGGCTGCTCACCGCGCGGGCGCTGGCCGACTTCTACGACCGGGTGACGCTCGTCGAGCGGGACGACCTGTCGGGGGAGGGACCGGACGGGCCGCGCAGGGGCGTGCCGCAGGGCTTCCACGCCCACGCCCTGCTGCCCAGGGGGTTACGGATCATCGAGGAGCTGTTCCCCGGCGTCACGGAGGAGATGGTGGCGGCCGGGGCGGTGTCGTACGAGATGATCGTGCACTTACGGATGATCATGGGGGGCCACGAGTTCGCGCGGACGCCGACCGGGGAGCGGGGCATCTCGGCGACCAGGCCCTTCCTCGAACGGCACGTGCTGGGCAGGGTACGGGCGTTGCCGACGGTGACGGTACGGGACCGCAGCCAGGTCACCGGCCTCATGACGGACGACTCCTCCGGGACGGCACGGGTCGCCGGGGTGCGGATCGCCACCGCCGGACGGGCCGGTGCCGACGAGGAACTGCCCGCCGACCTCGTCGTGGACGTCATGGGCAGGGGAGGGCGGACGCTCGCCTGGCTGGAGACGATGGGGTTCGAGCGGCCCGAGGAGGAGGTCGTCAAGGTCGAGGTGTCCTACGCGACGTGGTACCTGCGCCTTCCCGAGGGGTCGATGAAGGACAGGCTGGTCCTCGTCGGCACCTACCCGGGCCAGCCGAAGGGGGTGGCGCTGTGCCAGGTCGAGGGGGACCGCTGGCTGGCGACGCTCGGCGGCAACGCGGGCGCGCCCGCGCCCGCGGACCCCGCCGACTTCTTCGCCTGGGTCGATGAGGTCGTCCCCGCCGAGGTGGCCGCGGCGGTGCGCGCCGCCGAACCGCTCGGAGAGATCGGGCTGGCCAGGATTCCGGCCAGCGTACGGCGCCACTACGAGCGGTTGACGCGCTTCCCGGAGGGGCTGCTGGTCGCCGGGGACGCGTTGTGCAACTTCAACCCGATCTACGGGCAGGGGATGTCGGTCGCCGCGCTTGAGGCGTCCGCGATGCGCGAGTGCCTGCGCGAGGGCACCGAGGGCCTGGCCCGCCGCTACTTCACCGCGGCGGCCAAGGCCCTCGACCCCGCCTGGCAGCTGTCGACGGGCGCCGACCTGGCCGCGCGCGACACGGGGGTGCCCATGACCCCGCAGGCCAGGTTCATGGACGCCTACGTCCGCAGGCTGCAGCGGGCCGCCTCGCACGACGCCGAGGCCGCGGTCGCCTTCACCCGGGTGACCGGCCTGCTCGACCCCCCGTCCGCCCTCATGCGCCCGTCCGTCATGTGGCGGGTCCTGCGGGGCTGAACCCTCGCAGGGCCCCTACGGGAGCAGGAGGAGCTTGCCGGTGGTGCGGCGGGCCTCCAGGTCCCTGTGGGCCTGGGCGGCCTCGGACAGGGGGTAGCGGGCGGAGATGTGGACCCTGAGGTCGCCGGAGGCCACCCAGCCGAAGATGTTCGAGGCCCGCCAGGCCAGCTCGTCGCGGGTGGCGACGTAGGGACCGAGGCTGGGGCGGGTCAGGAACAGGGAGCCGCCCCTGGCCAGGACCTGCGGGTCGACGGGCGGGACCGGGCCGCTGGCCTGGCCGTACAGGGCCATCATGCCGCGCGGGCGCAGCGAGGCGACGCTGTCGTCGAAGGTGGCCGCGCCGACGCCGTCGTAGACGACGTGCACGCCGGAACCGGTCAGGTCGCGCACCGCCTCGGCGAAGCCGTCGTAGCGCAGCACCTCGTCCGCGCCCGCCTGGCGGGCCAGTGTCTCCTTCTCCTCGGTCGAGACCGTGCCGATCACCCGGGCGCCGCGCAGCTTCGCGATCTGGACGAGCAGCAGGCCGACGCCCCCGGCCGCCGCGTGCACCAGCACGTCGTCGCCGGGCTTCACCTCGTAGGTGGAGTGGGTCAGGTAGTGGGCGGTCAGTCCCTGCAGGGTCACCGCCGCCGCCTGTTCGGCGTCGATCCCCTCGGGTACGGCCAGCAGTTGCGAGGCGGGCACCACCGCGCGGGCGGCGTAGCTGCCCATCACCCCGGCCCAGGCCACGGTGTCACCGACGGACAGACCGGTCACGTCCTCGCCGACGGCGGCCACGGTGCCCGCGCCCTCGTTGCCGGGGACGAAGGGCAGCGAGAGCGGGTAGCGGCCGATCCGGTGGTAGACGTCGATGAAGTTCACCCCGCTGGCGGCGACGTCGACGAGCACCTCACCGGGATTCGGCTCCGGGTCCGGGTGGTCGGTGTAGGCGAGGACCTCGGGACCGCCGGTCGCGGAGACGACTATGGCACGCATCGTGCTGGCTCCTTCGCTCGTTGGATGGTTCGATCATCGTCCCCAACCCCGTGGGGGTCACTCGCTGTTCCCGCCGGAGGGCGTGGGGGAGTCGTCCTCGCGGGGGACGCCGCGCATGGTGAAGTTGTCGAAGGACGCCCTGAGTGTCGCGCTGCTCTTCTCCCCGACCCGGGCGAGCACGCCGACCTGGCCGCTGGGCAGCGGGTTGGCGTCGAGGACGGTCCCGACCTGCTCGCCGTCCACCCACATGGTCAGCCGCACGCCGTCGGGGCCGCCGGCGCACTCGGCCTGGATGCGCACCGGGCCCTTCTCCGGCAGGTCGACCGGGACGGCCTTGATCAGCTCGCCGCCGCCGCTCTTGACGGCCTTGCGGATGCGGGCCGTGCCGAGGGTGTCGACCAGGAACTCGTAGCGGGTCGCCTCGTAGCTCTCCTCGCCGCGGCAGAACAGGCCGTACTCGCCGGGCCCCTCGGTTCCTGGGCGGGTCCCTGCGTCGACGCCCAGCAGGAACCGGTCGGGAATGACCGGGGTCGGGCTGGCCAGGAGGTTGGGGACCACGGGCGGGGCGGTCAGGAAGCCGATCGGCGCCTTCTGCCGTCCCACCGGGTAGCCGCCGTCCACGTCCACGGCGTAGAAGCCGTCGGGGGAGTAGCCGTACCGGTCGGACGTGCCGTCGTAGACGCCGCCGCTCCAGCCGTTGCCGCTCTGGGTGAAGTCCTCCTGGTAGAGCAGGGGGAGGTTCTCCGGCGGCCCTCCCGAGGCCAGGCTGAGCAACAGCCCGGCTCCCGCGACCACCACGGCCAGGGCGGAGACCGCCCCGACCACGACCGTCCTCGTGGTACGGCGTCGCCGCGGAGGGGGCGTGCCCGGCAGGACCGTCGTCCCGAGCGGCTCCTGGCCGGTCCACACGGCCGTCCCGCCCGCCTCGACGAAGTCGGGCACCGCGGGGCCGCGCTGCCAGGCGGCCTGGACCGAGTCCGCGGCCTGCTCGTGCGGGGCCGAGCGGCCGACCAGGTGGTCGAGGATCTGCTGGGAGGTCGGTCTGCGCAGGGGGTCCTTGGCGATGGCGTGGGTCACCAGCTCGCGCAGCGACCCCTCAAGGCCGTCGAGGGAGGGTTCGGTGTTGAGCACCTGGTAGAGCACCGACGGCAGGCTCTCCCCGCCGAAGGGGGCCTTGCCGCTGGCGGCGAAGGCGACCAGGCAGCCCCAGGAGAAGACGTCGCACGCCGCCGACAGCGGTTCGCCGCGCAGGGCCTCGGGCGCCATGTAGCGGGGGGTGCCGAGGATCTCTCCGGTCCCGGTGATCCCGCCGAGCGTGTCGAGCGCGCGGGCGATGCCGAAGTCGATCACCCGGGGGCCCACCGGGGAGAGCAGCACGTTGGAGGGCTTGAGGTCGCGATGGACCACCCCGGCGGAGTGGATGGCGGCCAGCGCGGTCGCCACGCCGACCGCGAGCGAGTCGAGGCTGGAGCCGCGCAGCGGCCCGCCGTTCTGTACGGCCTCCTCCAGGTTGGGGCCGGGGACGTACTCGGTGACGACGTAGAGCTGGTCGCCGTCGAGCGCGGTCTCGATCACGGCGGCCGTGCAGAACCTGCGTACCCGCTGGGCGGCGTCGGCCTCGCGGCGGAAGCGCATCCTGAACTGGTCGTGGCGGCTGTACTCGGGGTTGATGACCTTGATGGCGACTCGCTGCCCGTCGGGTGCCTCACCGAGGTAGACGGTGCCCATTCCCCCTCTGCCGAGCTGGCCGACCACCCGGTACTGCCCTATTTGGAAGGAATCACCCGCATCCAGATCGTCCACCGCCACACCTAACCACCGCATCCGCCATTGCACGAACGGCTCAGCCTATCGAGATCTCCCCCGCCACCAGCCTCCGCAGCAGCGTGACGTCGATCTTTTCCAGGCTGTTCACGGAGAGCACGCCGTACGGCACGGCGCGCGCCCCCGCGACGGCGACCGCCCTGCACCCCGCGGCCAGGGCGGAGGCCAGGCCGACGGGGCTGTCCTCGACGGCCACGCACACGGCGGGGTCGAGGCCGAGACCGGCTGCGGCCAGCAGGTAGGGGTCGGGCGCGGGCTTGCCGCGCGGGGCGTCCTCCGCGGCGACCACCAGACGGAAGCGCTCAGCCCCGACCGTACGGAGCACCGGTTCGACGATCCGCCGGGAGGAGGCGGTGACCAGGGCGGTCGGCACCCCGGCCGAGGCCAGGCCGTCCAGCAGCGCGAGCGCGCCGGGCAGCGGGGTCACCCCGAGGGCGATCAGGCGGGCGAACTCCCCGGTGAGCCGCTCGCTGATCCACCCGAGGGGAACGCCGGGCCGTTGGAGGTGGGCGGCGGTGTGCTCGGCGGGGCGGCCGTGCACGTGTTCGGGGTCGACCTCACCGGGCCGCAGGCCGAGTTCGGCGGCCACCGCCGCGCACGCCCGCCGCCACAGCCCCTCGGTGTCCACGACGGTGCCGTCCATGTCGAACAGGACGGCGCCCAGTTCAGGGGGCGGCGGTTCAGGGAGCATCGGCGCGGCCCGCGACGAGGACGGGCCGCCGTACGAGACCGACGCCGACCCTGGTGCCGGGCGCCAGCCGGGCCGTGTCGTGGCCGGGCACGTCGCTGAGCATCTCCAGGTCGCCGAGCCGTACCCGCAGCCTGGCCGAGGAACCGCGGAAGGAGGAGGCGACGACGAGTCCCTCCCCCTCCGGGTCGGGGGACAGGAGCACGGCCTCGGGGCGGGCCAGCACGTCCACCTCGGGTGTGGCGGGCAGCGGGCCCTCCACGGGCAGCCTCAGGCCGAGGACCGTGACCTCCCTGCCGGAGAGGCGGCCCGGCAGGTGGTTCATCGTGCCGACGAACTCGGCCACGAACGGCGTGGCGGGCCTGTCGTAGACCTCGGCGGGCGGGGCGCACTGTTCGAGCCGTCCCTCCCGCATCACCGCGACCCGGTCGGCGACCGAGAGCGCCTCCTCCTGGTCGTGGGTGACGAAGACGGTGGTGATGCCCAGGTCGAGCTGCAGCCGCCGGATCTCCTCCCGCAGGGTGAGGCGCACCTTGGCGTCGAGCGCGGACAGCGGCTCGTCCAGCAGGAGTACCCGGGGCTCGGGTGCCAGCGCCCTGGCCAGCGCGACGCGCTGCTGCTGGCCGCCGGACAACTCGTGCGGGTAGCGCTCGCCGTGCGTGGGAAGCCCGACCAGTTCGAGCAGTTCGGCCGCCCTGGCGTGCCGTTTCGCGGCGGGCACCTTGCGGACCCGCAGGCCGAAGGCCACGTTGTCGCGGACGTTCAGGTTGGGGAACAGGCTGTAGGACTGGAAGACCATGCCCGTGTCCCTGCGGTTGGCCGGCCTGCGGGTGACGTCCTCGCCGTCGACGATCACGGCGCCCTCGTCGGGGTGCTCGAAGCCCGCGACACAGCGCAGCGCCGTGGTCTTGCCGCAGCCGGACGGCCCGAGCAGCGCCATCAGCTCACCGGGCCGGACGGTCAGGTCGAGGCCGTCCAGGGCGACCGTACGGCCGAACACCCGCCGCAGCCCGCGGAACTCGACACCGGCGGTCACGACGACCTCCTTCGTTCGACGCCCGCGCCGGACAGGGCGAGCGAGAGCAACCAGATGATCAACAGGCTCAGCAGCGAGACGGCGACGGACAGCTGCCCCTCGGAGCCCGCGACCGTCACGATCCAGACGGGGAAGGTCCGGTAGCCGAGCAGCGCGGCGACGGTGTACTCGCCGAACACCAGCGCCAGGGTGAGGAACGCGGCGCCGGTGATGGCCGAACGCAGGTTGGGGACGATCACGCGCAGCAGCACGTACGGCCACGAGGCCCCCAGGCCGCGGGCCGCCTCGACGAGGGTGCGCACGTCGATCGCCCGCAGCCCCGCGTCCAGCGACCGGTGGGCGAACGGCAGCGCCAGCACCACGTAGGCCAGCACCAGCACCACGGGGAACCGCTCGTCCTGGATCGCCATCAGCGTCCCCCAGAACGGCGTCGCGGCCAGCGCGTCCGGCCCGAACCGCAGCACCGTGCCGATCCCGGAGACGAACGTGATCGGCGGCACCACCAGCGGGAGCGTGCAGACCACCTCCAGCACCGGCCGCAGCCGGGGCGCGCCGAGCCGTACGGCCAGCGTCGCGGGCAGGGTGAGCCCGAGCGTGACCACGATCGTCGCCACGGCCAGGCCGAGCGACAGCAGCATGCTGGCCCCGAAGCCCTCGGCGGACACGATCCTCGGGTAGGGGGCCAGGGAGAACCCCTGACGCTCGTTGTAGGCGGTGAACCAGAACGAGGTGGCCAGCGGGAGCAGGAAGTAGACCGCCGCGAGTCCCAGTGCCAGGCCGCGCCACAGGCGGACCCGCCGCCTCCCGGCGGGGGCGAGGCTCCGGGGGGCGGCCTCAAGGACGGGGGTCACCGCAGCCATCGGCCGCTCCTTCTCTGCAGCGGCAGGTGCACCGCCATGACCAGGCCCGCCACGACGACCATGTCGAGGCTGAGCGCGAGCGCGACGTTCTCGTGCCCGACGAGCACGTCACCGGTGAGGGCGTCGGCGATCTGCAGGGTCACCAGGGGGACCGTGCTGCCGGTGATCGCCGCCGCGGTCGCGTACGCGGCGAACGCGCCGCCGAACAGCAGCACGAAACCGCCGAGCAGCGAGGGGGCGAGCACCGGGACGCCGACGTGCCGCCAGTACTGCCAGGCACTGGCCCCGCTGCTGTCGGCCGCCTCCCGCCACTGCGGTCTCAGGCCCTCAAGGGCGGGCGCCATGACCAGCACCATCAACGGCACGGAGAAGTACATGTAGACCAGGACCAGGCCCCAGAAGCCGTACAGGCTCCAGCCCGACTCGCCGAGCCCGAAGACCGTGGTGACCACCCCGGAGTTGCCCAGGGTCGCCACCCACAGGAACGCCAGCGGCACCCCGCCGAAGTTGGCCAGCACGCCCGAGGCGGACAGCACCGCCCCGCGCAGCGCCGCCGAGGAGGAGGTGACCACCGCCTGGGCGAGGAGGGCGCCCAGGAGCGCGCCGAGCGCCGCGACCACCGCCGACAGGCGCACGCTGCCCAGCAGGGTCGTGAGGTAGTTGCCCCGCAGGCTCTCGGCCAGGTTGGCGGTGCCGAGGAAGGTCCGGCCGCTCGCCGGGTCGGTGACGGTGAAGGCGCCCGACAGCAGCGCCACCGCGGGAATCCCGAACGCGAACGCCATGAAGGCCAGCAGGGGCACGGCGGCGGGCCAGGCGCGCCCGGTACGGCGTCCCGCGGCGGCCGTACCGGGAGGGGACATGGTTTCGGCCATGGGTCAGCCGCCGACTGCGGCGCCCCAACCGGTGGCCAGGACTTCCTTCGCCTTGGCGACCTGGGCGTCGGTCGGGAAGGTCGGCTCGCCCTCGACGGGAGGCAGGTTGGCCTCGGCCGCCTTGTCCACCGAGCCGTCGGCCTGCATCGCGGGCAGCAGCACCGGGCGGGCGAAGCCGCCGAGGTAGAGGTTCTGGCCCTCGGTGCTGTAGAGGAACTCCTGCCACAGGCGGGCGGCGGCCGGGTGCGGGGCGTCCTTGTTGATGGCCTGCGCGTAGAGCTGGAAGTACTTGCCGTCGGAGGGGATGACGGTCTTCCAGTCGAGGCCCTTGTCGACGAGCTTGGGGGCGTAGGCGGCGTTGTTGTAGTCCCAGTCGACGCTGATCTGGGTCTCGCCCTTCTCGATGGTCGCCGGGGTGGTCTCGACGGGGTTGAAGTTGCCCGCGGCCTTGAGCTTCTTGAAGAAGTCCAGGCCCGGCTGGATGTCGTCGAAGGAACCGCCGTTGGCCAGGGCCGCCGCGTAGACGCCCGCGAACGCCGAACCCGACTTGGTGGGGTTGCCGTTCATCGCGACCTTGCCCTTGTACTCGGGCTTGAGCAGGTCGGCGAAGGACTCGGGGCACTTGGCGATCTTCTTGGCGTCACAGCCGATCGAGACGTAGCCGCCGTAGTCGTTGAACCACAGGCCGGTCGGCTCCTTCTGGTTGTCCGGGATCTTGTCCCACGTCTGCACCTTGTAGGGCGCGAACAGGCCCTCGGCGGCGCCGCTGATGGCGAAGGACTGGCCGAGGTCGAGCACGTCGGGGGCGCGGTCCTGGCCCTTGCGGGTCTTCACCGCGTTGATCTCGTCGGCGCTCGCGGCGTCCGGGGTCTCGCTCTCGATCTCGATGCCGTACTTGGCGGTGAACGCCTCGATGATCTTGCCGTAGTTGGCCCAGTCCGGGGGCAGCGCGATGACGTGCAGCCTGCCCTCCTTCTTGGCGGCCTCGACGAGCTTGTCCAGCCCGCCGAGGTCGGCCGCCGAGGTGGCGGTGGCCGCCGCGCCCGCCGCCGGGGCCTGTCCCGCGGCGCCGGAGGCCGCGTCCGAGGAGGACGCGGCGGGGGACGCGGTCGTCGGGGCCGCGCCGCACGCCGTGACGCCCGCGGCGAGGAGGGCGGCCAGGCCCGCGAGGCGGACGCGAGATGAGATCACGTTCTCTCCCAGAGGGGATGTCGTGCACTAAGCACAGAAATTCACGAACTTGTCCAAACAAGCTAGCCTTGGCGGGTCGGCTCCCGGTTGCCCCTCGATGAACGCTCGAAGTACGTCAGGGGAACGCATGAGCTGTGGCTTCATGAGTCATTCACCCTTGTCTAGGGTGAGGAAGGCGAAGCACCCGATGCGTCCGATGCGCGCAGCGCGGACACGAGGAATGGACGGGGCCTTGGTTGACACGGGAAACGGGGCGGAGCCCGGCGGCCGGGCCGCGGCGCGCTACGTGGGGATCGCCGCCGAGCTGAGGGAGGCGATCATGTGCGGCGAGTACGCCGTGGGCTCCCAGCTCCCCTCGGAGACGACGCTCGCCACCCGCTTCGACGTCTCGCGCGGCACCGTCCGCCAGGCCGTCGCCCTGCTCGCGGCCGAGGGCCTGGTCGGCTCCCGGCAGGGGGCCAGGCGCATCGTGGTCGGCCGCGAGCGCAGCCAGAGCTTCGCCGAGCTGAACAGCTTCGCGCAGTGGGCGCAGGCGATGGGCTACCGGGTCAGCGGCCAGGTGCTCGAACAGCGCCGCCGGGGCGCGGACGCGGCCGAGGCCGTACGGCTGGCGCTCCAGCCGGGTGACCAGGTGCTCTCCGTGCTGCGGTTGCGCTCCCTCGAAGGCGAACCGGTGATGCTCGAACGCACCGTCTACGCGGGCTGGATCGCCCCGGCCGTCGAACGGATCCCCCCGGACTGCGAGTCGATCACCCAGGCCCTCTACGAGGACGTCGGCCTGGTCTTCGCCTACGGGGAGCACCTCATCGACGCGGTCTCCGCCGGCGTCGAGGACTCCCGCCTCCTGGTCGTACGGCGTGGCAGCCCGCTGCTGCGTCAGCGCCGGGTCACCACGACCCACGAGGGCCGTCCCGTGGAGTGGTCCGACGACCGCTACCGTGCGGGCAGTGTGACCTTCAGCATCCGCAACTCGGTTGACGCCAACCCACTGGTGAGACAGATGGGGGACTTGCGCCTCATGTCATGAGAACGTATGTTCGACGGGCCAGGCCCGTCTTCCCCCGGGCGCGGACGCGAACCGCGGGGAGATGTGCCGTGAGCAGACTCTACGGTGATCCGATCGAGGTCTGGACCCGTGACGGCCAGCCGGTCCAGTTCGTCTGGCGCGACCGGCTCTACGCCGTGCGCCAGGTGCTCGACCGGTGGGTGGTCGCACGCGAGTGGTGGAAGACCTCGGAGGGCGACCCGGGAGAGCGCCGTTTCTGGCGGGTCGAGGCCGACCCCGGAGACGGGCGGGGCACCTACGAACTGCGCTTCGACACCGCGGGTGAGGGCTGGCTGCTGATGCGGGCCTGGGACTGACGCCACCCTCCGGCCGCCACGTGGAACGGCCCCGCCTGCGCGGCCAGGGTGAGGGCGTGCGCCGAGGCCCGCGCGCCCGCCGTCTGGATCGCGGTGACCTGCCGCACCGTCGCCGAGCACAGCAGCGCGCCGAGCGCGACGACCGCCAGGTCGGCGAGGCCGAGGCCGGTGAGGTCGGAGTTCCCGTGCGGGGCGCCGAAGGGCAGCCGGATCACGGCGACGGCGAGCGTGGCCAGCCAGCTCAGCCACCAGGCGGCCAGCAGCGCGACCCAGCGCGGGCGCCGGTCGGCGGGCGGGCGGGAGGCCCGCCACAGGCGGTGGACCAGCAGCGGAGGCAGGACCAGGTTGACCCCGGGGACGAGCCAGGCGGCCAGTACGGGCAGGGCGGGCGTCCAGGAGAGGGCGGCGTTCTGCCTGGCCTGGACCAGCCAGGTCAGATAGGCCGCCGCGCCCGCGACCGTGGCGACCGCGACCAGCATGACCAGGACGGCGAAGACGGTCACCGCGCCGACGACGGCCTGCGCGCCGGGGGCGTGCGGGTCACCGCCGAGCGCCGATATCTCCCGGGCGAGCCGCCTGCCCCGCACGTGCTCGAAGACCACCAGGGCGGCGACCGTGAGCACCTGGGCGGCGAGGGTCACGTGGACGACGAGGGCCGATCTCCTGGGCACCGGCGGGACGAAGCGCATGTGTCTCTCCCCCCGGGACGCGCTGAAGGACCTGCCCTTCTTGTATCCCGTCGGCCGCCCGGCTAATCAGCCCACAACGCCAGATTCCCAGGCCCAGGCCGCGACCTCCACCCGGTTGCGCGCGCCGAGTTTCGCCTGGATGCTCCCCAGGTGCGTCTTGACCGTCGAGAGCGAGACGAACAGCTCCGCGGCGATCTCCTGGTTGGTCCTTCCCCTGGCCACCAGACGGACGACGTCGAACTCGCGTTCGGTGAGCGGCTCGCTCGGCGGCCTGCCGCCGCCGTGGCGGGGACGCGCCAGGTGTTCGAGCAGCCGTACGGTCACCGAGGGCGAGACGAGGGCGTCCCCGGCCGCGGCGGCCCTGATCGCCTCGATGAGCAGGGTGGGCCCGCTGTCCTTGAGCAGGAACCCGGTCGCCCCGGCGCGCAGCGCGCCGTAGACGTACTCGTCCAGGTCGAAGGTGGTGACGATGACCACCCGCATCGGGTCCCTGGCCCCGGGCCCGGCCAGCAGCCTGGTGGCCTCAAGGCCGTCCAGCTTCGGCATCCGGATGTCCAGCAGGCACACGTCGGGCCGGAGCCTGCGCGCGTGCTCGACCGCCTCGGCGCCGTTCGCGGCGGTCGCCACGACCTCCATGTCCGGCTGGGCGTCCAGGATCATCTGGAAGCCGGTCCGCACGAGTTCCTGGTCGTCGGCGATGAGTACCCGAATCGTCACGCGATCGATTCTGCCAGCCCAACGCCGATGTCGGTCTTTCGGCTGATAAGGGAGTCCGGTTGTCGGGCCGGTCGGCCGATCCGCCGTACGGCCCCGCCGGGAGAGGGTCTTGGCCATGAGTGTTGTTCTTGAGGGAATCGGCCTGGTCAAGCGGTTCGGCCCGACCGTGGCGCTGGGCGGGGTCGGCCTCGCCCTGGCCGGAGGGGAGGCGCTGGCCATCATGGGGCCTTCAGGGTCGGGGAAGTCGACCCTGCTGCACTGCCTCGCCGGGATCATGAAGCCGGACGCGGGCGAGGTCAGGCTGCTCGGCGAGCGCATCGACGCGCTGGGGGAGCGCCGCCGCAGCGAGCTGCGCCGTACCCGCTTCGGGTTCGTCTTCCAGTTCGGGCAGCTCCTGCCCGAACTGCCCGCGGAGGAGAACGTCGCGCTGCCGCTGATGCTCGGCGGCGTGTCCAGGGGCGACGCCGTACGGCGGGCCCGCGAGTGGTTCGGCCCGCTCGGCCTGGGCGGCATGGAGGGGCGCAGGCCGGGTGAGCTGTCGGGAGGCCAGGCCCAGCGGGTCGCCATCGCCCGCGCGCTGGTCACCGGGCCCGCGGTGATCTTCGCCGACGAGCCGACCGGCGCCCTCGACCAGGGCACCGGACACGACACGATGAGCCTGCTGGTCGAGGCGACCAAGCACAACGGCGCCTCCCTGGTCGTCGTCACCCACGACCTCCAGGTGGCCCGCTGGTGCGACCGCGTCGTCGAGGTCCGCGACGGGCAGGTCATCCCCGGCTCCACCCAGGCGATCGGGGTCGGGGGATGAACGGGGTCGTCGGACTCGCCTGGCGGTTGCTGCGCGGCGGCGGTCGCAGAGGACTGCTCGGCTCCGCGCTGACCGTGGTCGCGGTGGCCGTGTCCACCGGGCTGCTGCTGTTCGCCGTGACCGCCAACCTCGCCTTCCAGGGCAGGGCGGACCGGGGGGCGTGGCGCAACCCGGTCGAGGCCACCCGGGACGCCGTCGCGATCCAGGCCGTGCACCTGGACCACGTGGAGAACCGGCCGATCACCGTCGTCGACGTGGCGGCCCTCGAACCGGGGGCGCCCGCGCCCCCGGGGCTCGACCGCTTCCCCGCGCCCGGCGAGGTGTGGCTCTCCCCGGCGCTGGCCGAGCTGGTGAAGCGGCTGCCCGAGGACCGGCTCGCCGGACGGTTCACGGGGAAGGGCGGCGGCAGGGTCGGCGACGCGGCCCTGGTCCATCCGGACGAGCTGGTCGCCGTCCGGGGGCAGGCCCCCGGCTCCCCGGCCATGACCGCGGGACCCGCCGTCGACGGGCACGACGACATCGCCCCCACGAGGATCTCCGGCTTCACCGGCACCAGGACGGACAACGCGATCGGCTACCAGATCCTGGCGCTGATCGCGAGCGTGCTGATGGTCGTGCCGCTGCTGGTCTTCGGCGGAGCGGCGGCCAGGCTCACCGTGGCCCGCAGGGACCAGCGCCTGGCCGCGCTGCGGCTGGTCGGGGCCACTCCCGGGCAGGTCGTCACGATGACCGTCGCCGAGGCGATGATCACGGCGTTCGCCGGGGCGGTGCTCGGCGCCGTGCTCTACTTCCTGATGACCCCGCTGCTCACCAGGATCTCGATCGACGGAGGCCCCTGGTTCGTCGCCGACACCTGGCCGGGGGTGCTCCCCGTGCTCGGGGTGCTGGCCGTGGTGCCGCTGCTCGTCGGCCTGTCCGCCGTCGTCGGCCTGCGCCGGGTCGTGGTCAGCCCGCTCGGCGTCGCCAAGAGGGAGACGCCGCCCGCGATGCGCTTCGTCCGGGTCCTGGCGCTGCTGGCCGTCCTGGCCGTGGTGCCCACCCTCGGGATGGGGGCGAGCGTCGGCGTGGTCACGGTCGTCCTGAGTCTGGCCTTCCTGGCGGTCAACCTGGTCGGCCCGTGGGTGGTCGGCCTGCTGGGCAGGATCGTCGCGGCCTCGGCCAGACGTCCCGCGGGGCTCCTCGCCGGGCGCCGCATGATCGACGATCCCCGAGCCGCCTGGCGGACCGTGAGCGGTGTCGCGCTGACCGGGTTCGTGGCCGGGTTCATCGGCCTGCTCACCCCGGGGGCCGGGCTGCTCGGTCACGCCGACGCCGAGAACCTGCGCCTGTCCGTGCCGCCCGCCAAGGCGGCCGAGCTCTCGGCGACGGCCAGGGAACGGCTGTCGGCCGCGGGGGTGCGGGCCACGGTCACCGTCAAGGCAGGCGGCGGACGCGGTAAAGGGCAGGGCAGGGTGCTGGTCGCGGCCCTCGGCACCTCCGACGTCGCCGTCGCGGACCGGGCGCGCACCGCCCTGGACGGCCTGGTGCCGGGCCGCAGCGCGACCACCGCGGCCGACGACGACCGCTCCGGCTTCCGCGTCCTGGACGACATCCGCACCGGCACGGTCACCGTGCTCGCCGTGTCGTTCCTGGTGGCCGTCGCCAGCGCGGGCATCACCGCGGCCTCCTCGATCCTGGACCGCAGGCAGACCTACGCGCTGCTGCACCTGGCGGGCACCCCGATGAAGGTGCTCGACGCGGCCCGCCGTACCGAGACGCTCCTGCCGCTGGCCGTCATGGGAGGCGGGGCGATCGCGGTCGGCATGTTCTGCGCGCTGCCGTTCGCGCTGTCCACGATGAACGTCTCCGGCCTGGTCACGCTGCTCGTCTGCGTCGGGCTCGGCTTCGCGGGGGTCGCCGCGGCGGGGGCGGCGAGCGCGCCGCTGCTGCGCTCGGTCACGGCCAACCCCGCGCCCAGACCCGACTAGTATCCCTATTCAACTGGTAGGGAAAGTTGTAAATATGCCGACGGGTCGTTACGGTAGGACCCACGGAGACCCCGGCAGGTGAAGGTGCCGCGGCGGGCGCTGACCTTCCCGCCGGGATCTCTCCGAAGACGGGGACGGCGCCTCACGGCCACGGGCGCCGCCCGCGGGACGGAGCCGGCGGCTCGCCTCGTTCGCCGGCTCCGGTTCGGGGCCCTGCGGGAAAAGACCGTTCGGGCCCTCCGGGAAAAGATCAAGGAGCGATTCGATGGCGATCCGTGTCGGGGTGCACGTCGACAATCCCTCGCTGTTCTTCCTGTCCCACCTCGACCACCTGCTCGAAGGCATCGAGATCCACCGCTACTCCGACGCGGGCAGGACCGGGGAACTGCTGGCCGACGGGGTCATCGACCTGGGCGGGACCGGCTCGACGCTCCCGCTCGCCGCCCAGGCGGCGCACCTGCCCGTCGCCTACGTGGCCGCCTCCGCGCCGCGCCACGGCCACGGCGCCCTGCTGGTGGCGAAGAACGGGCCGGTCATGACCGTGACCGACCTGCGGGACCAGCCGGTCTCACTGCGTGTCGGCTCCTGGCAGACCCACTTCCTGGCCAAGGTCCTCGCCGACGCCGGGCTGTCCTACCAGGACATCGAACCCAGGCCCGCCGCCTCGGAGGCCAGGCTCTGGCTGCGTGACGGGGTGGTGGCCGGCTGGGTCGCCGAGGGCGCCGACCTGGTCGAGGCCGAACGCGCGGGGCACTTCACCAGGCTCTCCGGCACCGCCGGGGTCGTCGCGGACCGCTCGGTCCTGTTCACCCGCAGGAGCCTGGCCGAGTCGGCGCCGCAGGAACTGGCCGCGGTCGTCTCGGCGCTGCGCGAGGCGGACAGGTGGGCGGCGGAGCATCCCGTCGAGGCCGCCAAACTGGTCGTCGAGGCCGTCGGCGGCTCCGTCGACTCCTGGACGACCGCGCTCAGACGGCTCCCCTGGCGGCTCGAACCGGTGAGCGGGACGTTCGTCGCCGAGCAGCAGGACGCCGCCGACGTGCTCTACGACGCCGGGTTCCTGACCGGCCGCGTCGACGCGCGGGCGGCGGTCGTGCCCGCCCTCGACCAGGTCGTGGCCGCGCGGCTTGGGGAGCCCCGGCGGGTCCAGGGCGTCGCGGCCTGACCGCCGGTCTCCGCCGATCTCCGGCTGTGGCGCGCCCGCCGCGGCCGGGCCGTCTCTCTCCCCGGAAGCAGAGCTCGTTCCGTACCGGTGCCCCTTCGGTGAGGTGTCGGGATTCGGCCTTCTGGGAAGCGTGATGTGTGTGCTTAATGCTGTCCGCAAGCTCATGTGCCTGGTCCTGTTGTCCGGCCTCGGAGCCTCGGGACTCGGTCCCGCGGTGGCGCGGACGGTCGCCCAGCCCAACATCGTGTTCATCCTCGTCGACGACCAGGAGGCGGGGGACCTGCAGAAGTTCCCGAACATCTGGAACGAGCTCGTCCGGGGCGGCACCTCCTTCGAGCACTTCTTCGTCTCCAACTCCTGGTGCTGTCCCTCCCGGTCGTCGATCCTGCGCTCGCAGTACGTGCACAGTCACGGGGTGCTGACCAACACGGCCCCCGAGGGCGGCTTCACCAAGTTCCACGACTCCGATCTGGAACGTTCCACGATCGGCACCTGGATGAAGGCGGCTGGCTACCGCACCGGCCTGATGGGCAAATACCTCAACCACTATCCCGGCGGCGCCGCCGAACCCACCTACGTGCCGCCGGGCTGGGACGAGTGGGACGTGCCGGTGCGCAAGCTCTACAACGAGTACGGCTACACGCTCAACGAGAACGGCACGCTCAGGCCGTACGGCTCCGCGGACGCCGACTACCTGCCCGACGTGCTCTCCCGCAAGGCCAACGCCTTCGTCTCGCAGGCGGGGGAGAGGCCGTTCTTCCTGTACCTCGCCCCCATCGCGCCGCACAACCCGTCCAACTTCGCCGCCAGGCACCGCGACGCCTTCGCCGGGGCGACCGCCCCCCGGACCCCGTCCTTCGACCAGGAGGACGTCAGCGCCGAACCGCACTGGCTGAGTTCGCGCGAGCGGTTCGGCGACAGGACGATCGCGGGCATCGACGAGCGCTACCGCCGCAGGCTCAGGGCCATGCTCGGCGTGGACGACCTCGTCGGCTCCCTGGTCGAGACCCTGCGCGTCGCCGGGAAGCTGGACGACACCTACCTCTTCTTCGCCTCGGACAACGGCTTCCACCTGGGGCAGCACCGGCTGGCCCAGGGCAAGACGACCCCCTTCGACGAGTCGATCAGGGTGCCGCTGGTGGTCAGGGGGCCCGGCGTCAGGGCGGGCGGCTCCGTCGGCGCGATGGCCGCCAACGTCGACCTCGCCCCGACCTTCGCCCAGCTCGGAGGCGCGACACCGGCGCCCTTCGCCGAGGGCCGCTCGCTGCTGCCGCTGCTGCGCGGCCAGACCCCGGCCCCGTGGCGGCAGAACGTCCTGCTTGAGTTCTACCGGCCGACGAACAGCAGCTCGGCCCGCCAGACCCCGGTCCCCGCCTACCAGGGCATGCGCACGGCCCGCTACACCTTCGTGCGCTACTCGACCGGCGAGTACCAGCTCTACGACGACGGCAGGGACCCCTACCAGCTCTACAACCTCGCCGCGCGGGTTCCCCCCTCGGTGATCACGGACTTCAACCGGCAGCTCGACGCCCTGGCCTCATGCTCGGGAGCCACCTGCCGTACGGCCGACTCCGTCGAACCGCCCTCCCTCACTCCCGGTCATTCGTAACGAAAAGTGGGCGGATCGGGCATCATGGCGGTTGATCGCGACCTTTACCGGAAGGAGCGCGCCTTGCGCGTCGCCCTCTTCGTCACCTGTGTGAACGACACGATGTTCCCCGGAACCGGCCGGGCCACGGTGACGCTGCTGCGCCGCCTCGGCTGCGACGTCGTCTTCCCCATGGGGCAGACCTGCTGCGGCCAGATGCACCTCAACACCGGATACCCCGAGGAGGGCGGACGTCTGGCGCGGCACTTCACCGACGTCTTCGCCGGACACGACGCGGTCGTCGTGCCCTCCGGGTCGTGCGCGGCGATGATCCGCGAGCAGTACGCGAGACTCGCCCCCGCCGCCACGGCCTTCGCCGAACGGGTCGCCGAGACGGTGCCGAAGGTCCACGAGCTCTCGGAGTTCCTGGTGGACGTCCTCGGGGTCACCGACGTCGGGGCCTACTTCCCGCACCGGGTGACCTACCACCCGACCTGCCACTCGCTGCGCGGCCTGCGCCTGGGCGACCGTCCGGTACGGCTGCTCGAACAGGTCAGGGGCCTCGAACTGGTCCCGCTGCCCGCCGCGGACGAGTGCTGCGGCTTCGGCGGCACCTTCGCGGTGAAGAACCCCGCCGTCTCCGCCGCCATGTGCGCCGACAAGGCCCGCAACGTCACCGCGACCGGCGCCGAGGTGCTCTGCGCCGCGGACAACTCCTGCCTGATGCACATCGGCGGCACCCTCGGCCGCCAGCGCACCGGCGTCAGGACCATGCACCTGGCCGAGATCCTCGCCTCGACGGAGGCCGCCCGATGAGGCCGGCGACGGGGCCGGTGACCTTCCTCGGCATGCCGGCCTTCCCGGCGAACGCGGCGGCGGCCGTAGGGAACTCCCAGCTCAGGTTCAACCTGCGCAAGGCCACCCACACGATCCGCGAGAAGCGGGCCTCCGTGGTCGACGAGCTTCCCGACTGGGCGCGGCTCAGGCAGGCGGGCAAGCAGATCAAGGACCACACGCTGCGGAACCTGGAGCGCTACCTCCTCCAGCTTGAGGAGGCGGTCACCGCGGCCGGCGGCCACGTCCACTGGGCGGCCGACGCGCGGGAGGCCAACCGCATCGTCACCCGGCTCGTCAAGGAGACCGGGGAGAGCGACGTGGTGAAGGTCAAGTCGATGGCCACCCAGGAGATCGGGCTCAACGAGGCCCTCGCCGAGGCCGGGATCACCGCCTACGAGACCGACCTGGCCGAACTGATCGTGCAACTCGGCGACGACCTGCCCTCGCACATCCTGGTGCCCGCGATCCACCGCAGCCGCGCGGAGATCCGCGAGATCTTCCTGGAGAGGATGGCCGCCTGGGGACGTCCCGCCCCCGAGGAGCTCACCGACGACCCGCGCGCCCTGGCCGAGGCCGCCCGCCGCCACCTGCGCGAGCGCTTCCTGTCCACCAAGGTCGCGATCTCGGGCGCCAATTTCATGATCGCCGAGACCGGGACACTCGTCGTGCTCGAATCCGAGGGCAACGGCCGGATGTGCCTGACCCTTCCGGAGACGCTGATCAGCGTGGTCGGCATCGAGAAGCTGCTGCCGACCTGGCGGGACCTTGAGGTCTTCATGCAGCTGCTGCCCAGGAGCTCGACCGGCGAGCGGATGAACCCCTACACCTCGACCTGGACGGGCGCGACCGAGGGCCAGGAGTTCCACCTGGTCCTGCTCGACAACGGCCGCACCCGGGTCCTGGCCGACGAGGTCGGCAGGCAGGCGCTGCGCTGCATCCGCTGCTCGGCCTGCCTGAACGTCTGCCCCGTCTACGAACGCGCGGGCGGGCACGCCTACGGCTCCGTCTACCCGGGTCCCATCGGGGCGATCCTCACCCCGCAGCTTCGCGGCATGTCCTCACCCCTGGACGCCTCGCTGCCCTACGCCTCGACGCTCTGCGGCGCCTGTTTCGACGTCTGCCCGGTCGCGATCGACATCCCCGAGGTCCTGGTCAGCCTGCGTGGCAGGGCCCCGCACCCGCGCGCGGAACGGTTCGGCATGCGCGCGGCCGGCTGGGTCCTCGACCGCCCGGAACGGATGGCCCGCGCCGAGCGCATGGCCGGACGGCTGCGCCGTTTCGTCCCCCGGCGCATGCCCGGCCCGCTGTCGGCGTGGACCGACACCCGAGACCTGCCCGAGATCCCCGCCGAGTCCTTCCGCGACTGGTGGCTGCGCACCGACGGAGGAAACCGGTGAACGACAGGGAACTGATCCTGGCCAGAATCCGCGCGGCCGTCACCCCGGGAGGCCCCGGGGAGCCCGGGGAGCCCGGGGAGATCGTCCGTGACTACCTGACCTCCGCCGGGCCACATGACGAGGCCGGGCTGATCGAGCTGCTGGCCGAACGCGTCGCCGACTACCGGGCCGTCGTGCACGTGACCGGCGAGGACGAGGTGGCCGCGACGATCGCCTCCGCGCTGGCCGTACAGGGTCTGACGAGGCCGGTCGTCCCCGGTGGCCTGCCCGCGCAATGGGTGCCCGAGGGGGCCGTCCAGGACGATCCGGAGCTGTCGGCCGAGGAACTCGAAGCCGCCGGAGGCGTGGTCACCGGCTGCGCCGTGGCGATCGCCGAGACCGGGACGATCGTGCTGGACGCCGGACCGGGTCAGGGCAGGCGGGCGCTGACCCTGCTGCCCGACTACCACCTGTGCGTGGTGCGGGCCGGGCAGATCGTCGCGGGGGTGCCGCAGGCGCTGGCCGTACTCGACCCCTCCCGCCCGCTGACCTGGATCAGCGGGCCCTCCGCGACCAGCGACATCGAGCTGAACCGCGTCGAGGGCGTGCACGGACCGCGCACCCTTGAGGTGGTGATCGTCCGCTGACCGCGGGTTGCGCGGAGGCGGTCCCGTGAGATGGGCTTGGCGGCGTCCGCCGCCCGACTGGGAGGGCGATTGACCGCCTTCGCACCCGGTCTGTCCGTCACGACGCGACGGCTCCTGCTGCGCCCCTTCGACCCCTCGGACGCGCGCCGGATTCGCGTCGTGATCGAGACACGTGCCCCCTTCCTGCCGCCGGGCGCGCCGGGCCGTCCCTCGGGCGTGGCCGCCTGGCTGGCCAGGGGCGCGCACGAGCTGCGCCGCTCCGGCCAGGGCGCACACCTGGCGATCGAGGCCGACGGGCTCATCGTGGGGGCGATCAGCCTGTTCGGGACCCGCTGGGAGGCGGGGACGACGGAGATCGGCTACGGCGTGCACCCCCTGCACCGGGGACGCGGCTACGCCCCGGAGGCCGTACTGGGCCTGGCCCGCTGGACGTTCGGGAACACCTCCCTGCGCCGGATCGAGCTGCGCGCCGACGCCGACAACCACGCCTCCCTGCGGGTGGCGGAGAAGGCCGGGTTCGTCAGGGAGGGGACGCTGCGCGCCGCCGCGATGCGGCCGGACGGCCCACGTGACGTCGTGGTGTTCGGCCTGCTCGGAAGCGACCTCTCCCGAGGGGAGAACGGCCCCGGAGACGGGTCGGGCGGGACGGGGGAGACCGTTCGGTGGAGGTGAGAAAGATGGGGTCATATCCGATGCGTTTTATGGTTTCGTTACCTGTCCATGTCGAGCCGTTATCGGATATCCTCGCCAGTCGCTGCCGCGTATTCCCAGGTCAAGGTCATTGGAGTCCTGTTTCTATGAAGCCGCCGCTGCTGCTCATCGGGCAGGGCTCGCACGAGGACAACGAATCCGTCGAGTTCGGCAGGTTCGTCCATCGCCTCCGCTGCAGGCTCGACCGCAGCGCCGCCGAGGTCTCCGGCGGATACCTCACCAGGGCCAGGCCGCGACTGCGTGACTCGGTCGCCTCACTGGTCGCCCGCGGCCACCACCGCATGGTCGCGCTGCCGCTGAGCCTCACCGGCGACCTGCGCGCCGACGCCGAGACCCTCGCGGCGATGACCAGGGAGCAGGAGCGCCACCCCACGCTCACCTGCGACTACGGACGGCCCCTCGGCTCGGACCCCCGGATCCTGGCGCTGCTCGCCGAGCGCCTGGCGGACGCCGCCGCCGAGGTCGCCAGCCTCCGTCTCGTCCCCGCCGCCGCGGCCCCGCTCGACGACGAGCCCGAGCGCATCGAGATCGGCGAGACCGCCGTCGTGCTGGTCGGTGACGGCTCGACCAGTCCCGCGACGAACGCGGACGTGCACCGCGTCTCCCGGCTGTTCTGGGAGACCCACGCCCACGAGTACATGACCGTGGAGACCGCCTTCACCTCGCTCACCCCGCCCGGCGTGCCCGGCGGCATCGAGCGCTGCCGCCGCCTCGGCGCCCGGCGGGTGATCGTCGTTCCCTACCTGCTGTTCGCCGGGGGCGTCCTGGACCGCATCTGGGCCCAGGCCATGGCCTACGCCGCGGGCCATCCCGACCTGGACGTCCGCTGCGCCGACGTCATCGGCGACTGTGAGGGACTGGCCGACGTGGTCGTCGAGCGCTACGAGGAGGCGCTCAGCGGCATCACCTGGTGAACCGCTCCCCGGATGACCGTTCCTTGACCTCTGGCGGGACACTTGGGGACATGACCATCCTTGAGCAGACCCTGGCCGCGATCCGGCCCGCCGACCCGGACGCCCTCGCCGAGGCGAGGGCACACCAAGACAGGCTGACCAAGCCGAGGGGCGCCCTGGGCGTGCTCGAAGAGGTGGCCGTACGGCTCGCGGGCGCGGCGGCGGTGAACCCGCCCCCGCTGCCGGCCCCGGCGGCCCTGGCGATCTTCGCCGCAGACCACGGCGTCCACGCCCAGGGCGTGTCCCCGTGGCCGCAGGAGGTCACGGTCCAGATGGTCGGCAACTTCCTGGCGGGCGGCGCCGTGGCCAACGCCTTCGCGGCCCAGGTGGGCGCCTCGGTGACGGTGGTCGACGTGGGGGTCGCGGCCGAACTCGCCCCGGCCCCCGGCCTGACGCACGGCAAGGTCGCCCACGGCACCGCCGACATGTCCCTCGGCCCGGCGATGACCGTCGAGCAGGCGGTCGCGGCGCTGGAGACCGGGATCACGGTGGCCCGTGACCTCGTCGCCCAGGGGGCGCGCTGCCTGGTCACCGGGGACATGGGCATCGCCAACACCACCGCCTCCGCCGCCCTGATCTGCGCCTTCACCGGCCGCGACCCGGCGGAGGTGACCGGCAGGGGAACCGGCGTTGACGACGAGACGCTGGCCCGCAAGGTCGAGGTCGTACGGCGCGCCCTGCGGGTGAACGGCCTGGACGGTTCGAGCCGGTCCGCGCTGGAGACGCTGGCCGCGGTCGGCGGCCTCGAACACGCCGCGATCGCGGGGTTCCTCCTCGGCGGGGCGGCCCTGCGGGTGCCGGTGATCCTCGACGGTGTGATCGCCGGATCGGCGGCGCTGGCCGCGGCAGGGCTCGCCTCGGACGTGGTCGACCACTGTGTGGCCGGGCACCGTTCCGCCGAGCCGGGTCACGCCGTGGCGCTCGCCCATCTCGGCCTGCGCCCTCTGGTCGAGCTGGAGCTCCGGCTCGGTGAGGGGACCGGAGGGCTGCTCGCCCACCCGCTGGTCTGCGCGGCCGTCCGGGTGATGCACGAGGTGGCCACCTTCGACTCCGCCGGGGTCACCGACAAGGAGGCCTGATCGTGGGGCTTCCGGGAACCCTGTGACGGACCGGGTGCTCCGTTACCTGGAGAACGCCGAACGTTACCCGGGGAGCAGCGAACAACGAGGCATTAACCGGTAGGTTTACCTCCTAACACTTCCTGCACAATTCATTGCGAACGGGAGATCTGTCACCATGTCGCCCTACCTGCTCGGTTTGCACCTCTCCGGGCGGCGGGTGCTTGTCGTCGGCGGGGGGCGTGTCGCCCAGCGACGTGTCCCGGCGCTGCTTGAGGCAGGTGCCCAGGTCACCATCGTCTCGACGAGCGTCACGCACGCTCTCGACGACCTCATCGCCTCCGGCCAGGTGACCTGGGAGGCCAGGCCGTACCGGGTGGGCGACGTGGACGGGGCCTGGCTGGTCCAGGCCTGCACCGACGACCGCGCGGTCAACACCGCGGTCGCCGCGGAGGCCGAGGCCAAGCGTGTCTGGTGCGTCCGCGCCGACGACAAGGACGCCTCAGCCGCCTGGACCCCGGCGAGCGGGCGGGTGGCCGAGGTCAACGTGGCGATCACCGCGGGAGGAGACCCCCGCAGGGCGGCCGGCATCAGGGACGCCGTCGTCGAGGCGCTTCGCGACGGCACGGTCGACGCCCGGCGCAACCGGACGAAGCCGGTCGGGGTCGCGCTGGTCGGCGGCGGACCGGGGGACCCCGGCCTGATCACGGTCCGCGGGCGGCAGCTGCTGGCCCAGGCGGACGTGGTCGTCGCCGACAGGCTCGCGCCACGGGCCCTGCTCGACGAACTCTCCCCCGACGTCGAGCTGATCGACGCGGCGAAGATCCCCTACGGCCGTTTCCTGGCCCAGGAGAAGATCAACGAGCTGCTGGTCGAGCACGCCAAGCAGGGCAGGTTCGTGGTCAGGCTCAAGGGAGGCGACCCGTTCGTCTTCGGCCGTGGCGGCGAGGAGATGCTCGCCTGCGCCCGCGAGGGCATCCCCGTCATCGTCGTTCCCGGCATCACCAGCCCGGTCGCGGTGCCCGCGGCGGCCAACGTGCCGGTGACCCATCGCGGCGTCAGCCAGGAGTTCCATGTGATCTCCGTGCACGTCCCGCCGGGTGACGCCCGATCGACCGTCGACTGGCCCAACCTGGCGAGATCCTCGGGGACCCTGGTGCTCATGATGGCGGTCGAACGCATCGGAGCGATCGCCGAGACGCTCGTGCAAGAAGGACGTTCGCCGGAAACTCCCGTAATGGTGGTACAGGACGGTACTCTTCCCACCCAGCGCGCTCTTCAGGCCACTCTGGCCACAGTGGCCGAGCGTGTGGCCGAGGCTGGGATACGGCCACCCGCGATCGTGATCGTTGGCGATGTCGTGAAGGTCGGCCAGGAGGTCGAGATGGTTCGAGCGGAGCGGATACCGTGAAATCGGCTGCCAACAGGCCCACGCCTCAGGGCGAGCGTGACCGCCGCGGCGCCGAGGCTCCCCAGGGTTCCTCAGACGATGTCGCCGGAGACGAGGAGTCTCCCGGCGAGCGGACGATGACGTTCCCGGCCATCAGGCCCGACGAGCCCCCGCAGGCCCCCGGCGACGCCTTCGAGGACTTCCGGCGTACGGCGCAGGCCGCCATCTCGTCGGTGAACAAGGTGGTCGAGGCCGTCCAGGCGAAGGGCGACGCGCCCGCCGCCAAGGCACCCAAGGGCGCTCAGGGTTCCGGCGCCACGGGCACTCCGGCACCGAAGAACCCCGCGCCACCGAAGAGCCCCGCGCCCAGAAGCCAGCCCTCCCCGGGGCAGCCCTCCTCGGGCCGGGCCGCCCCCCTCAGGCGCCCGGCGCCCCCGGTCCCCCCGGCTCCTGAGGCCCCCGCCACTCCCGCCGCTCCTGGTGGAGACGGTGGAGCGGGGTCCATCTTCCGCTCGGGAAGCGGTCGCGGCCGGGGCAACTTCCAGGCCAGGAGAGGCACCACCTCACCCGCGCGGGACGGGCTCGCCGCACCGCAGACGGGCGCCCCGGGCCCCGGTACGGCACGGCCGGCGGGTGAGGCCTCCCAGAGTCCCGCGGCGAGGAGCGGCGCCCCCCAGAGCGACACGGCCCAGGGCGGCGCCTCCCAGAACAGGGCTTCCCAGGGCGGCACGTTCCAGGACGGTGCTTCTCGGAGCGGTGCCTTCCAGGAGGGCGTTTCCCAGAGCGGCGCGACGATGCCGGTCGACGACGCCTTCGAGGCCTTCCGGCGCGCCGCCGAGGCCGCCATCTCCTCGGTGAACGAGGTGGTCGCCAAGGCCACGGCCGCGACGGCGGACTCCTCGGCGCCCGTCGGGGCGGACTCCCGATCAGCGAGCGAGCCCCCCGCCACCGAAGTTCCCGTGGCCGAGCCCGCCACCGAAGTCCCCGTGGCCGAGCCCGCCACCGAAGTCCCCGTGGCCGAGCCCGCCACCGAGACCTCCACCATCGAACCCCCCGTCGTCGAGACCTCCGAGGAGACCTCTGGGGATCCGGCCGAGGACTCTCCCGAGGAGGGCGCCGAGGCCACCTCCGGAGAAACGGCCGAGAACACGCCCGAAGAGGCCCCGGAGAACACCCCCGAGGGCCATGACCGGGACGAGGAGACCCCCACCGCCGAGGACCTCCCCGAGGAGGCCGCCGACGGCGAGAGCCGTACCGGTGAGGAGAACGATCCCGAGGACGACGAGGCGGCCGCGCTGATCGCGGCCGAGCGCGCGAAGCTCCTCGTCATCGAGGAGGAGGTCGGGGAAGAGGCCGGGGAGGAGACCGAAGCCCCGGGCGACGAACCGGAGGAGTCCGACGAACTCCCCGAGAGCGAACACGAGGACGGGGACGACCGGGTCCGGGAACTTCCGCTGCCGGAGGCCGTCTCCGAGGCCCTGACCAACGCGCTCGCCGCCCTGCGCAACACCGTCACCGACCTGCACTTCGGCCTGGAACTCCCCGGCGCGGAGGAGGCCAGGCGGGCCCAGAGCGAGATCCTGGCCCAGCTCGACGACTACGTGATCCCCAGGGTGCACATGAGCACCGCCCCGGCGCTCGTCGTCATCGCGGGCTCGACCGGGGCGGGCAAGTCCACGCTGCTCAACACCCTGGCCAACGCCAAGGTCAGCGCGACGGGCGTCCGGCGCCCGACCACCGGGACCCCCGTCCTCGCCTGCCATCCGGACGACCGCGAGTGGTTCGCGGGCAGCGACCTGCTCGGCAGTCTGCGGCGGCTCGACGCCCCCGAGGCCACGGCGGAACCGGGCGGCCTCGTCCTCGTCTCGACCGAACGCCTCCCCACGGGCGTCGCCCTGCTCGACACGCCCGACATCGACTCGGTCGTCGAGGAACACCACGAGATCGCCCACCGCATGCTCGACGCGGCCGACCTGTGGATCTTCGTGACCACCGCCGCCCGTTACGCCGACGCCCCCGCGTGGCGGCTGCTGCGCCTGGCCAAGGAGCGTGGTGCCAGGCTGGCCATCGTGCTGTCCCGGGTGCCGGTCAAGTCCCGCGAGGTGGTCACCAAGCACTTCGTCAGGATGCTCACCGAATACGGCCTCGGCGAGGTCGAGCGGTTCGTCGTCGACGAGAGCAGGGTCACCGACGGCATGCTGCCCGACCACGAGGTCACCGACCTGCGGCTGTGGCTGACCGAGCTGTCCGTCGACGACCAGCGCCGGGCCCAGGCCATCAGGACGACCCTGTCGGGGGCGCTCGACAGCTTCCGCATCCGCATCCCCGCGCTGGCCAGGCAACTTGAGGCCCAGGTCGCCTTCAGGAACGAACTGCGCGGCGACGTGGAGGCCGCCTACTCTGGCGCGCTGGCCGAGATCGAGGAGACCACCGGGAACGGCACGCTGCTGCGCGGTGAGGTGCTCGCCCGCTGGCAGGACTTCGCCGGGTCCGGAGACCTCATGCGGACCCTGCACCTGCGCAGGCCCGGCAGGTTCGCGGGCAAGGCGAGCCAGCAGGCGCCCGAACGGCTCAGCGCGCTGAAGTCCGCGCTCAGGGCCGGCCTTGAGTCCGTCGTCGTCTCGGCGGCGCAGCGGGCCGCGGAGGAGGCGGTCACCCGCTGGCTGAGTCGTTCGGGGGCCGGGGAGTCGCTGGCCGCGACCGCCGGGCTCGGCGACGTCTCCGACGACTTCTCCCGCAGGGCGGGCAAGGCCGTGAGCGGCTGGCAGGACCACATCATCGAGCTGATCCGCACCGAGGGGGTGACCAAGCGGGCGGTGGCCAAGCTCGTCTCCTTCGACGTCGAGTCGCTGGCGGTGATCTTCGTGATCGGCCTGCTCGGGTACGGCTCCGCGGAGGCGGAAGGCGCGGGCACCGGCGGGCTGCCGCAGCGGCTGGTGCACGCCCTCCTGGGAGCCGAGTCACTGCGGACCATCGGGGCCAAGGCCCGTAGCGACCTGCGCGCCCGGATCGCCACGCTGTTCGACGACGAGACCTCACGCTACTTCCAGGTCCTCGACGGCGCGGGCGTTCCCGACGAGTCCATCGCCACCCGCCTCTACCAGGCAACGTACAACCTTGAGGTCGCCCGATGAGTGTTGGCACCACCCAGACGCGTCAGGGGCTCGGCGGCCGTCTCGCCGCGCTGTCCCGGATCGTGGAACTGGGGCCGGGCAGGGTCGATCCCAAGCTCCTCACCGACTCGGGGCAGTTGCTCCTGCGCGCCGGTGACAGGCTCAAGCTGTCCTCGGAGCACACGGTGGTCGCGCTCGCCGGAGGAACGGGAAGCGGCAAGTCCACGCTGTTCAACGCCGTCTCGGGCCTGGAGCTCTCCCCGACCGGTGTCCGCCGCCCGACCACGGCCCGCGCCCACGCCTGCGTCTGGGGCCTGGACGGCGCGGGACCGCTGCTGGACTGGCTGCAGATCCAGTGGCGTCACCGATTCGCCAGGGCCAGTGCCCTGGACAAGGGGGAGGGCAGGCTGCACGGCCTGATCCTGCTCGACCTCCCCGACCACGACTCCATCCGCGCGCTCACCGACACCGAGGCCGACCGGCTGATCCAGGTCGCCGACCTCGTCGTCTGGGTGCTCGACCCGCAGAAGTACGCCGACGCCTCGACCCACAGGCGCTACGTGACCGAACTGGCGGGCCACGACGCGGTGACGGTCTTCGTGCTCAACCAGATCGACCGGCTCTCCGCCGAGGAACTGGCCGAGTGCGTCGCCGACCTGAACGACCTGCTGCGCCGCGAGGGAGTCGACGCCCCCGTCATCGTCCCCACCTCCGCGACCAGGGGGGAGGGGGTCGACGAGCTCAAGGCCGTCCTCGCCGAGACGGTGACCAGGCGCGGGGCCGCGGTCCAGCGACTGGAGGCCGACCTCGACCGGATCACGCTCCGCCTGCTGAAGGCCATGCCCGCCGAGGGTGTCCCCGTGCCCGCCTCCTCCGTGGACGACGCCCGCAGGATCGGCCTCACCGACTCCCTCTGCGACGCGGTCGGCGTGCCGGCCGTCGGAGAGGCCATGGAGAACGTGTACGGCGTGCGCTCGGCGGAGTGGGTCGGCTGGCCGTACACCCGCTGGGCGGCCAGGCTCAGGCCCGACCCGCTGAACAGCCTGCGCCTGAACGACCTCAAGGACGAGATCAGGGGAGAGGCGGCCGGGGCGGTCAGCGCGCAGGCCGCCGAGGTCGACAACGCGGTGCGAGCCCTGTCCGACGGGCTCACCGCGGGGATGCACGAGGCCTGGCAGAGCGGCGTCAGGGAGGCCGCGCGCTCGCACTCGGCCGAGCTGCCGCGGCTGCTGTCCGCGGAGCTGTCCGAGATCGCGCCCCGCCTCGACCGGGTTCCCGTCTGGTGGCGGCTGCTGCTGGTCTGGCAGTACTTCCTGGTCCTGCTCTTCCTCGCCGGGATCGCCTGGCTGGGTACGGCCCTGGCCTACGGCGTGTTCGAGGCGGGCACGCTTCCGCCGGGCCTTGAGGTGTTCGGCGAGACGGCCTCCATGCCCTGGGTGGGGCTGATGATCGTCTCCGTCCTCGGGCTCGGCCTGCTCACCGCCGTGGCCAGCCGTAACTTCGTCATGCTCGGGGCGGGCAACGAACGCGACAGGCTGGAGCGGGAGATGCGACGCAGGGTCGGGGCGGTGGCCTCGACCACGGTGATCGAGCCGGTCGAGCGGGAGCTGGCCAGATACAACGAGTTCTACTCCGCGCTGCGGGGCGTGCGGGGCTGACCCATCAGGTCGGCGGTGCCGTTCCTCGATAAGGAACACCCTTCGGAGCGCGGGTCTGCCGGGCCGGGCGACCCGCGGCACGAGGCCGCCCATCGGTGGCGGACGAGGAGCTCGGGGTTTCCGATTTCCGGTGGATTATTCGGAAGGTTTTCCACAGCCCCGTCCCAGCGCCCGAGTTTTCCACAGAACGCCGTTCGGCCCGCCGGGTTCCGGTCCGCGCGGGCCACTGTGTCTTTCACACGCCGGGCACCTGGCCCGTTCTCCTGGGAGGCACGATGAACGACATCCACATCACGTTGACCGGCAACGTCGCGGCTGCGCCCCGCCAGCACACCTTCCCGGACGGCTCGCGGGTCACCTCGCTCAGGGTCGCCTCGACAAGCCGTTACTTCGATCGGGAAAGCCAGCAGTGGTGCAACGGTGAGACGACGTATTTCGGCATCCGTTGTTTCCGCGGGCTGGCCGACAACGTCGCCCAGTCGATCCGGGCCGGCCAGCCGGTCGTCGTCCAGGGGCGCCTGCGGATCCGCGAGTTCACCCACGAGGGTGAGCGCCGCTTCCTGCCCGAGGTCGAGGCCAGCTCACTGGGGCACGACCTGCGCTGGGGCCTGGGCAGCTTCAGCAAACCCCAGCGGGGCGGGGCGGCCCCGGTGCTGGGCAGGCAGGAGCGGCACGAGCTCGACAGGGAGACCCACGACTGGGCCATGGGCGGAGGCGCCGCATCCCTCGCCCCCGATCCCCACCCCGCTCCCGCGGACGGTTCCGGCTCCCTGTCCCTGGTGAGAGGCGGCGCCGACGAGGACGAGGCGCCCGGAGACTCCACGGGCCCCGGCGCCTCGGGGGAGTCCGGTGGCCCCGGAGGCTCACCCGGGGGCTCAGGAGGCGGAACGGCGAGCCGGACCGGCACAAGACGCGGTAGGGCGGCCCGCGACTCCGGGCAGACGAGCCAGGGCTCCGGGCGGGCGACGGGCACGGCGCGTGAGCCGGACGAGGCCGAGTCGGAGGACGAGACGCCCTGGCCCACACAGGCGCATCCGGCGGCCTGAACCGCAGACCCCGAGTTCCCCGCACTCGTGGTCGGCATCCTCACCGGGAGCGAGAGGATGCCGACCCTTCGAAGGACGTCATAAGGGACGCCATAAAGGACGAGGTGCCGGAGCGACCGGCGGAGGTGGTCCCACCGGGTGCCCGGAGCACCGTACGGCCCGGCCTGGCAGATCTCCCGGTGGGCCCGCAGGCCGCCCCGTCGGTTCGCCACGGTTCACCGGCGCACCGCACGAGGGCGTGCCGGACGGACCACACGCCACGGAGGTGGCCCGTCCGGCCGGATGGCGGTCGCCATCGCCGGGTGACGCTCGCGTCGGATGGGTGTGGTCGGCAGCGCGTTGATCAGCGGTGTGCGATCGGCGGTGCGCCCGGTTGGTGGTCTGTGTCGGCGATGCTCAGATCAGCGGAGCACCGCGAAAGGAGGGGTCCAACCGGCTGGGGGACCGGGACATCCCGGGTTCCCACGTCGAACACGAAGCTTGCGCGGTGTTTTCGCGGGACGGGGTGGAACGTCGCGAGATGCCGCCTGAAGCGGCCGCGGGAGGTGAGAGATCTAGCGGGCAGGGCCTATGTCCAGGTCACACCTCGCAGCATGGGCTGCTCCTTTCCTCCATGGACCGTTCTTCGGCTGAGCTCGGTCCCCAACGGTGAGCCACCTGACAAGTGGAGCCACTCCGCCAAGGTAGCGGTTCCCATCGCGCGGCGCACACTCCGCAACTATCGTGTTACACATCGTTAGTCGGAGAAGGGGACGACATGGCGGCTCCCAGTCACACCTCGGTCAAATCGCGCGACACTGTGACGACTCTGGCCGATCGGTGGCCCATCCTTGGGCAGCGCCGTCCACTGGTTGTCTATCTTTGCGGCATCGTGGTGCTGGATTTCACGGCAATCGGGTTTTTCGCCGCATCTGCTGACTTCCACTGGCACGATCTACTCACCTTCGTCGCGTTGATGGCCTGCGGTGCCGTCTGTATCGAGGCGACCCGAAGGCTCGGTATGCCCGCGGGTGTCTCCCGTGACCTGTTGTCGGCCTGGTGGCTGCCCGCGGCCCTGCTGCTGCCGCCGGTCTACGCTCTTCTGGCGCCCATTCCGCTGCAGATTCTGCTGCAGAAGCGGGTGCGCGAGACGGTGGTCTACCGGAGGGTCTTCAGCTCCGCCGCCATCAGCCTGGCCGGGGGAGCCGCCTCGGTGCTGTTCCACAGCGTGGTCGGTGAGCTGGACATCCCCACCCAGGGGACGGGCGGGCCGATCCTCGTCGCCATCGGCTGCGCCGTCCTGTTCACGGTCCTGAACACCGCGCTGATCGCCATCGCGGCCCACACCGCCGTCCCTGACACCCGCTGGCGGGAGGTGCTGTGGGACCGCGAGAGCCTGATGCTCGACGTGGTCGAGCTCTGCCTGGGGGTCCTCGTCGCCATCGCGTGCGGGGTGAACCTCGCCCTGCTGGCGCTGGCGCTGCCGCCGGTCGTGCTGCTCCAGCGCAGCCTGCTGCACGCCCAGCTCCAGGCCGCGGCCCGCACCGATCCCAAGACCGGGCTGCTCAACGCCGCCGCCTGGCAGCGGGAGGCCGACACCGAGATCGTCAGGGCGCGCCGTACCGGTGAGACGCTCGCCCTGCTGATCGTCGACATCGACCACTTCAAGAGGGTCAACGACACCTACGGGCACCTGATCGGCGACCAGGTGCTGATCGGGGTCGCGGCGACCATCCGCAGTCAGCTGCGTGACTACGACGTGGTCGGACGCTTCGGGGGCGAGGAGTTCGTCGTCCTGCTGCCCAGGGCCGACGTGACCGAGGCCCGCCGGGTCGCGGAACGGCTGCGCTCCCGCATCGGCCGCATGGCCGTACCCGCGGACGAGAACATGGTCACCGTCACGATCTCCGCAGGCGTCGCGATCATGAGCATGCACGGAGACGACCTGATCGAGTTGCTCGCCGCGGCGGACCTGGCCCTCTACCGTGCCAAGGAGCTCGGACGAGACCGGATCTGCCTGCCCGCGACGCCCGTCCCCCCGGCAAGGCGGCCGGGGCCGGAGGCCGCCCCTAGCTGAGTCCGTCAGGCTCTAAGCTAGGGGACATGCCGGAGTACATCTACACACTGCAGCGCGTGCGCAAGGCGCATGGTGACAAGGTCGTCCTCGACGACGTGACGCTGTCGTTCCTGCCGGGTGCGAAGATCGGCGTTCTCGGGCCGAACGGCACCGGGAAGTCGACGCTGCTGAGGATGATGGCAGGCCTGGAGCAGCCGTCCAACGGCGATGCCCGGCTCATGCCCGGCTTCACCGTCGGCATGCTCCAGCAGGAGCCCCCCCTCAACGAGTCCAAGACCGTGCTCGGCAACGTCGAGGAGGGCGTCGCCGAGACCAAGGCCATGCTCGACCGGTTCAACGAGATCGCCGAGCTGATGGCGACCGACTACAGCGACGAGCTGCTTGAGGAGATGGGCAAGCTTCAGGACGCCCTCGACCACCGCAACGGGTGGGACCTCGACAGCCAGCTTGAGCAGGCGATGGACGCCCTGCGCTGCCCGCCGCCCGACGCCGACGTCACCCTGCTGTCCGGTGGTGAGCGGCGCCGGGTCGCCCTGTGCAAGCTGCTGCTGGAGCAGCCCGACCTCCTGCTGCTCGACGAGCCGACCAACCACCTCGACGCCGAGAGTGTCCAGTGGCTTGAGGCGCACCTGGAGAAGTATCCCGGGACCGTGCTGGCCGTCACCCACGACCGCTACTTCCTGGACAACGTGGCCAACTGGATCCTGGAGCTCGACCGGGGCCGCTGCCACCCCTACGAGGGCAACTACTCCACCTACCTGGAGGCCAAGGCCGCCCGCCTCAAGCTTGAGGGGCAGAAGGACGCCAAGCGCAAGAAGCGCTTGGAGGAGGAGCTGGAGTGGGTCCGCTCCAACGCCAGGGCCCGCCAGACCAAGAGCCGCGCGCGTCTGCAGCGCTACGAGGAGATGGCCGCCGAGGCCGACAAGTACCGCAAGCTGGACTTCGAGGAGATCCAGATTCCGCCGGGTCCCCGCCTGGGCACCACGGTCATCCGGGCCGAGAACCTCACCAAGGGTTTCGAGGACCGGGTGCTCATGGACAACCTGTCGTTCGACCTGCCGCGTAACGGCATCGTGGGCATCATCGGTCCGAACGGCGTCGGCAAGACCACGCTGTTCCGGATGATCACCGGTGGCGAGACGCCCGACGCCGGGAAGATCATCGTTGGCGACACCGTCAAGATCTCCTACGCCGACCAGAGCCGGGGTGGCATCGACCCGGCCAAGAACGTCTGGGAGGTCGTCTCCGACGGGCTCGACTACATCAAGGTCGGCCAGGTCGAGATGCCCTCGCGGGCCTACATCGCCGCGTTCGGGTTCAAGGGGCCGGACCAGCAGAAGAAGGCGGGCGTGCTGTCCGGAGGCGAGCGCAACCGGCTCAACCTCGCGCTGACCCTCAAGCAGGGCGGCAACGTGCTGCTGCTGGACGAGCCGACCAACGACCTCGACACCGAGACGCTCTCCAGCCTGGAGAACGCCCTGCTGGAGTTCCCCGGCTGCGCGGTCATCACCTCGCACGACCGGTGGTTCCTCGACCGCATCGCCACCCACATCCTCGCGTGGGAGGAGGGCTCGAACTGGTTCTGGTTCGAGGGCAACTTCGCCGACTACGAGAAGAACAAGATCGAGCGGCTCGGGATCGACGCGGCCCGCCCGCACCGAGTCACCTACCGCAAGCTCACCCGGGACTGATGTCCTCCTCCGAGCTCCCGGCGCGCCCCCGCCGTGCGCCGGGAGCCGGGGAATCGCTACCTTCTTGCTTGTGCTTGAACAGAGCTTGGCAGAGACCGTGAGCGATTCCCGCAGGCATGTGTTCCTCAGGGCGGTCAGGTTCGCCGACATCGACTCCCAGGGCCACGTCAACAACGTCAGGTTCCTCGACTATCTCGAGGACGCGCGCCTGGAGATGTTCCACCTCGACCTGCACCGTGAGGGCGGGGAGATCTTCAGCGGCCTGGTGGTGGCCAGGCATGAGATCGACTACCGGCGTCCTCTCACCTTCCGCGCGGACCCGGTCAGGGTCGAGTCCTGGGTGACCGAGATCAAACCGGTGAAGTTCGTCCTCAACTACGAGATCGTCGACGACGAGACGCTCTTCGTCCGGGCAAGGTCGGTGCTCGTCGCCTACGACGTGGAGAAAGCCAGGCCGCGCAGGCTGGAGCAGCACGAGCTCGACTACCTGGAGCGCTTCCTCATAGCCGGCTGAGCCGTCGCCGGAAACGGCCGGCGCGCCCGCCGTACGACGGGCGCGGGGACCGGAGGAGATCGTCAGGGAGTGTGGAGCCAGGCCGCGGTGTCCGGGGGCAGCAGGTGACCCTCGACCGGGGCGCTGCCGATCACGACGTGGTCGTGCGGCGGCAGCGGTACCGCCTCGACCCCGCAGTTGACGACGCACGTCAGCGCACCCCGGCGGAAGAACAACGCGTCCTCCTCGCTCTCCAGCCAGGTGAGGCCGTCGGGCAGCGCGCCGCGCAGTCCCCGGCGGGCGCGCAGGGCCTGCCGGTAGAAGCTCAGGGTCGATCCCGGATCGTCCGCCTGCCGTTCGGCGCTCAGCGCCGTCCACTCGACCGGCTGGGGCAGCCAGGGCGCGGTGCCCTCGGGCGCGAAGCCGTACGGCTGCTCCTGTCCGGACCAGGGGAGGGGCACCCGGCAGCCGTCCCGTCCGGGCAGAGTCCCACCGGAACGGGCGAAGATGGGGTCCTGACGGGCCTCGGCGGGCAGGTCCCGGACCTCGGGAAGGCCGAGTTCCTCGCCCTGGTAGAGGTAGGCCGAGCCGGGCAGGGCGAGCATGGCCAGCAGCGCCGCCCGCGCCCGGGCCAGCCCCGTCGTGGAGTTGGGCAGGCCCTCGCCGTACCTCGTGACGTGCCTGACCACGTCGTGGTTGGACAGCACCCAGGTGGGGGCGGTCATGTCGGCGAGAGTGTCGTCGATGACCTTGCGGAAGGCGGTCGCGGACCAGGGAGCCTCAAGCCAGGCGAAGTTGAAGCTCTGGTGCAGTTCGTCGGGCCGGACGTAGCGGGCGAGATCCTCGGCGGAGTCGGTCCACACCTCGCCGATGGCCATCCGCTCGCCGGGGTAGGAGTCGAGCACCTCACGCCAGCGCCGGTAGACCTCGTGGACCTCGGGTCTGCCCCAGATGGGCGACTCGCCCTTGAACGCCTGATCCGTCGCGGGGGCGTCGGGAAGCCCCTCCGCCTTGTACAGGCCCATCGCCACATCGATCCTGAACCCGTCGACCCCACGGTCCAGCCAGAACCGCAGCACGTCGAGGAACTCCGCGTGCACCCGTGGGTCGCGCCAGTTGAAGTCCGGCTGCTCGGGGGCGAACAGGTGGAGGTACCACTGCCCGTCGGGAGTCCTGGTCCAGGCCGGGCCGCCGAAGGTGGACTGCCAGTTGTTGGGCGGCAGATCCCCGCTGTCGCGGAAGACGTACCGGTCGCGGTTCTCGCCGCGCAGCGCCGCCCTGAACCAGGGGTGCTCGCTGGAACTGTGGTTGGGCACGATGTCCACGATCACCCGCAGGCCGTGCGCGTGGGCGTCGGCGACGAGGGCGTCGAAGTCGGCCAGCGTGCCGAAGAGCGGATCGACGTCACGGTAGTCGGCCACGTCGTAGCCCCCGTCGGCCATGGGGGAGCGGTAGAAGGGCGTCAGCCAGATCGCGTCGACACCGAGATCGGCGAGGTACGGCAGGCGCCCCCTGATACCGGGCAGGTCGCCCACGCCGTCTCCCGAGGCGTCGGCGAAGCTGCGTACGTAGATCTCGTAGACGACGGCGTCACGCCACCAGGGGATTTTCATGTGCATGGGCTGCCCCTGCCCGGCGGGGTTTATGCGTCAGGGGCGTTGACCATGCTGTGCGCGGCGTAGACGAGGTAGTCCCACAGGCGCTTCTCCAGCTCCTCGGGCAACTCCAGGGAGATGACCGCGTCGTGCATGTGCTTCAGCCACGCGTCACGCTCGGCGGAGCGGATGACGAACGGGTTGTGCCGCATGCGTAGGCGCGGGTGTCCACGCTGCTGGCTGTAGGTGGTCGGACCGCCCCAGTACTGCATCAGGAAGAACTGCAGCCGCTCCTCGGCCCCGGCGAGATCGTCCTGGGGGTAGAGCGGCCAGAGCAGGGGGTCTTTGACGACGCCCTCGTAGAAACGGTGGACGAGGAGCCGGAAGGTCTCCTCGCCACCGACGGCGTCGTAGAAGGACTGGGGTTCCTCGGGGTTGGCGGACACGCCCCAAGCCTAAGCGACGTTCGCTATGGGGATGGAAGCCTGGTCGAGCGCCGACTTGATGCGGATACGCAGCTCCCGCGCGATCTCGCTCTGGTGTGAGGGGATGGTCTTGGCGTTGACCCGGAAGACGACCGCCGTGCCGGAGATCTGCTCGATCCCCCAGACCTGCGGCTCCTCGACGACGACGGAGTCGCGGTAGTCGGGGTCGTTCCAGATCTCCTCGACGACCTTCCTGAGCAGGTCGCGGACCACGGGGATGTCGGCGGTGTAGGCGACCGGCACGTCGACCGTGGCACGGGACCACCCCTGGGACTCGTTGCCGACGCGGGTGATGGTGCCGTTGCGGACGTACCAGACCCGGCCGTCGGCGTCGCGCAGCCTGGTGATGCGCAGGGTGACGGCCTCGACGGTCCCGGACGCGGCACCGGCGTCGATCACGTCGCCGACGCCGTACTGGTCCTCAAGGAGCATGAACATGCCGGCGATGAAGTCCTTGACCAGTTCCTGGGCTCCGAAGCCGATCGCGACGCCCAGGATGCCGACGCTGGTCAGCACGGGGGCGATGGGGACGGAGAGCCGTTCGAGGATGGTCAGGGCGGCGGTGCCCAGGATGATGACCGAGGCGGTCGAGTTGAGCACGGATCCCATGGTCTCGGCCCGTTGCCTGCGCCGCTCGGCCATGATGGCGTCCAGGCCTTCGAGGGGGGCGGGATCCTTGCCCCGTAGCCGTCCCGCCAGGGTCGGCCTGCCGGAGGAGGCCCGCTGCACGATTCCGGTGATCAGGCGGACCGCCACCTTGCGCAGGATCAGCGCGACGGCGGTGATCAGCACGATGGCGATCAGTGTCGCGAGCACGCTCGCGACGAAGGGGGCCCACGCCGGAGGCAGCACGGTCTGCGCGAGTTCGCAGATTATCCCGCCGTCACGTCCGCACGCACCGTTCACTAAGGCCGCTCCCATGTTCGTGAGGTCCTCCAGGCCGGGCAGGCTCGACGGTGACGGTGTGGGGGACGGTGTCACGGTGGGGGTGGGTGAGGGGACGAGCAGGAACACGGAGAAGATCCCTCCCGGATCGGTTCGTCTGGCAAATGGGGGCAAGTCACGTGACCTACCTATATTGCCGAGCGAACCGGCCGTCGTCACATCACGCCGGGGAGGACGGGAACACCGGATCCAGGCCCTGGAGGCTGGTCCGGACAGTCCGGTGACGAACGGCCCGGCGCGGGGCACGCACCCGGAAGCGTGTCCCGTGCCGTTCCGGGAGGAATCCCTCCGATCCCCGTCCGGAGTTTCGTCCGGACGGCGGCTTGTCGTCGTGTCGGCCGCCCCGCGGGGCGCCCACGACAGGTTGACCTCGTTCTCGAAGCCGGTGGGGAACCCAGCGTCCCGAGGACGCTCCGCACCGGGCGCCCCACCGGCTCCGCCGCGCCGCGACGGGTACGACGGACCGGATGGCTGCGATCCCATCCGGTTCGCCGCCTAGTTCACTCCCCCACCGCGGCGAGCACTCGGGCGACCTTGGTCGCCGCGCCGGCAGGGTCCTGGGCCGTGTGCATCCGCTCCCCCCAGGACCACCAGTAGTACCAGTCGCGGTGGCTGTGGGCGGTCTGCGCGCGGCAGGTGACGTTCTCCGCCAGGCTGGTCGCGTTCGGGTTGATCACGCGGACGAAGGCGCGGCCCGTATGGGTCCGTACCACCCGGGCGTGAAACCCGCGAGCGTCAAGTTCTGACACCAACCGCTCCAGGTGCCCGAAGCCGTCTTCCCCCACCTCGTTCCTCCTCTTGGATTCAGCCGATTCGTCATCGAACCGTGTTTGGTCGGTTACGCGAATCGACGCTGGTTGGCCAAAGATGACTCACCGAGTCCGATGGGTCAATGCCGGGTTAGCCAAGATCGGGATGCGCATTCTGCCAAGGAGGTTGAAAGAAACAGTCCATCAGAGGACGATCCTTAGCCGGTGGCCTCATTCGCGCGTTCCGGGTGGGGCAACGGTGGTCCATTATTCTCTCTAGGCGCAGTGCGATACCCGAATCACACTGGGTCTACGGGGAGAGGACCGGTCGGGACAAGCGTGCCAACCAGCCCAGCTGGCCGCGAGAGAGGGGCCGGTATGTCCGGCAGGCAGCACAGGGAGACGGAGTTAGCGCGGCGAATCCGCGCCAGGGGCCTCGCAACGGGGCATAACCCGGCCCAGATCGCCGAAGAGATCCACGACAAGTGTGGTCAGCAGTTCGGGACCACCCGCATCAAGGCTCATCGTCTCGCACACGGTGTCGCTCTGGCCGACGTGATCGAACAGATACGGGCGCTGTTCGAGCGCGACGGCAAGGCCGCTCCGGGGATCGGGGAGACGCTTCTGTCCGCCTACGAGAGCGGTCTGAAGCGTCCCGGGCCCGAATACCTCCACTACCTGTGTTCCGCATACCGGGTCGAGCCCCCCTCCCTCGGCTACGAGGGGCCCTGCATCTGTGGCCACGGCCACAGGATGCCGGGTGCCGTCCGGAGTGATCTCCAGGATGGAAGACCCGACACTTCCCCTGGTCCGCGTGAGTCGTTGATCCGGCAGATCGGCGGCGGCCCCTCCGCGGACGGGAGCGAGGAGGACGAGAACGTGTTGCGGAGAACGCTCTTGAGGATTCTGGCGGGCGGTACCGCCGTCGGCCTCGACGGGCAGGTGCTCGGAGCGGTGGAGAACATCCGGCGGAGGATGGACGAGACCCTGGTCTCGGGCACCGTCTCACCCGCGATGCTGGACCAGTGGGAGGAGTCCACCGTCGGCTTCGGCCGCCAGTACATGAACACCCCGCCGTTACGTCTGCTGTGTGACGTTCTGCTGGAGTTCAGCGCCGTGCGCAAGGCTATGGAGCACCGCCAACCGGTCGACCTGCAGGAACGGCTGTGCCGGATGGCGGCCCAGCTCGCCGGCCTCAGCGGCATGATCATGATCAACCTTGGTGACCAGAGAATGGCCCGCTCCTTCTTCAGGACGGGCAGGATCGCCGCAGACGACACCGGTGACCGCGCGCTGCGGGCCTGGGTCATCGCCAGGGAGGCCCTGGTGCCGCTCTACTACGGCGATCCGCGCGAGGCGCTCAACCTCGCCAGGAAGAGCCGCGATCTGGCCGGGCAGACACCGTGCGCGGCCCAGGCCATGGCACCCGTCGTCGAGGCCCGCGCGCTGGCGATGATGTCGAACGCGGGCAAGAAGGACGTGGTCGACCAGGCCAAGCGGGCACTGGCACGAGCCAGGGCGGCCTTCTCCCAGATGGGGGCGGCCGAGCAGGAGGACGCGGCCTTCGGATACACCGAGCGGCAGCTCTACTTCCACCAGGGAGACGCCCTGGTCAAACTGGGGCAGCCCATGGAGGCCGACCTCATCCTGGAACAGGCCCTCACCAAGTACGGCCCCGGCGACTGGCTCGATCCGACGCTCATCAAGTTCGACCGGGCCAAGTGCAAGCTCCTCGAAGGAGACGTCGGTGAGGCGCTGAACATCGCCAAGGCCGCGCTCGCCGGCCTGGGGGAGGGGTTCAAACCCGACATCCTCATGCAGCGGGCCCACGAGGTGGCCAGAGACGTCGAGGGCAAGAATCCGGACAACCCCGAGCTGAAGCTCTATCTGGAGATGCTGCGCGAGGCGGCCCTGCCGGACCCGATCGAGGAGGAGGTGTGAGGATCCGGCGTTATCGCCGGTCCGACCTCGACTCCGTCCGGGCACTGCACCAGGTCTGCCTCGCCCAGGTCGGCCTCTTCCCCGGTGACGGGGTCTACTACGACGACGACCTTCCACGGATCGAGGAGATCTACCTCGCCGACGGGGGAGAGTTCCTGGTCGGAGAGGCCGTCGAGGGGCGAGTCATGGCGATGGGCGCTCTGCGCAGAGTCGATGACGCCTCGGGGGAGATGTGCCGTCTGCGGGTCCACCCCGAGTTCCAGCGGCGCGGGTTCGGCGACCGGATGGTCGCAGAACTGGAAAGCCGCGCGATCGGGCTGGGATACGCCCGGCTTCGCGGGGACACCACACTGAACCAGCCCGCCGCGATCCACCTCTATCGAAAACACGGCTGGCGTGAGATCCGCCGCGAGGGACGCGGTGAGCACACCGTGGTCTACATGGAGAAGGACCCGCTGATTTCTTCCACGGCCGTCTCAACTGAATAACACGGTTTACCGCTTTTAGTTATTATTCGGTGAAATGTCGGGATAATTGCTGTTTACTCCCTCGTGGGGACTTTGTTGAAGCCTGTTCCAGTGGGGCGTCCGTGAAATCCCCCGAGGGCTCGGCGTCGTTTCCCGGTTTCCAAGAAGTCGCTCATCGCCGCTGGGCACGTGGGTCACACCAGCCGGGAGACGATCTCGGGCAACGCCGGGGGCTCGAGGGCGTCGGGAAGCGCGGCCATCGCCTCAAGTGAGAACCAGCCGTGGCCCAGATAGGTGCCGTTCTCCTCCGCGGTGAACGCCTCGGGGACGACCCGGGGCGTGTGGTCGAACCTCGCCAGATAGAACCGTTCGGTCCGCACATAGCGGACACCGAGCCAGTCGAGCTCCCTGGGCACCGGCAGCCACCGGTCGAGCACCGCCGTACCCGGCAGGCCGGTCTCCTCGGCCAGCTCCCGCCGGGCGGCCTCCAGCGGCGTCTCCCCCGGCTCGATACCGCCGCCGGGCGGCTCCCACAGGGTCCTGCCCGCGACCGGGTCGTGCCAGTGCAGCAGGAGCACCCGCCCGTCGCCCGCCACGCAGACCACCCGGGTCGCGGGGCGGTCGCTCACCTCAGGGTCGTTCATGGATTCCGGACGCTACCAGCACGACCCATCGGTGGCACCGCGCGGCACCGGGTGGCGCGCGCGGGCGGGTGTGGGTGACGCGCTGTACTCTGCCCAGGTCGGTGTTGTGGCACCGTACGATCCGACCCCTTCGAGAGTGAAGTCATGAGCGAGCGAGTCACAGGGCCCGGCGCGGGCCACCATCGGCTGAACGGGGGCTCCGAGGCCCAGTTCGTCCTGACGCTGTCGTGTCCGGACCGTCCCGGGGTGGTGGCCGCCGTCTCCGGCCTCCTGGCCGGGCGGGAGTGCAACATCATCGAGAGCCAGCAGTTCGGAGACCCCGTCTCCCAGCGGTTCTTCATGCGGGTGCAGTTCTCCTCGCCGCTGTCCGACGCGGCCCTGCGCGAGGCCTTCGCCGCTCTGGCCCCCGACTTCGGCATGGACTTCAAACTGCGCGACACCGCGGTCAGGCAGCGGGTGCTGGTGCTGGTGAGCAAGTTCGGCCACTGCCTCAACGACCTGCTCTATCGGACGCGCTCAGGCCTGCTCGACATCGACATGGTCGGCGTGGTCTCCAACCACCCGGACCTGCGCCCGCTGACCCAGTCGTACGGCGTCGACTATCACCACCTGCCGGTCACCCCGGACACCAAGGCCAGGCAGGAGGCGGAGATCCTCGCCCTGGTCGAGCACTACCAGGCCGACCTGGTGGTGCTCGCGCGCTACATGCAGGTGCTGTCCGAGGACCTGTGCGTCAAGCTGGCCGGGAACGTGATCAACATCCACCACTCGTTCCTGCCGTCGTTCAAGGGCGCCAAGCCGTACCACCAGGCGCACTCGCGCGGGGTGAAGCTGATCGGTGCGACCGCCCACTACGTGACCGCGGACCTCGACGAGGGCCCGATCATCGAGCAGGAGGTCGCCCGGGTCAATCACACCCACTCGCCGGAGGACCTGGCCGCCATCGGCCGCGACGTCGAGTGCCAGGTCCTGGCCCGCGCCGTACGGTGGCACACCGAGCAGCGTGTCCTGCTCGACGGGCACAAGACCATCGTCTTCCCCCGCTGACGTGCCCGCGCGGGGCCGTTCCCGACGGCGGCCCCGCGCGGTGGGCCGTCAGACGGCCAGGCCCGTGTGGTGGGCGAGGAAGGTGAGCTGGTCGGCCGCGAGCTCGACGGTCTTGCTGACCGCCCGCGCCCCGTGACCCGTCTCGGCCTCGTTGCGCAGCAGAATCGGCCGGTCCGAGGTCTGGGCGTGCTGCAGGGCGGCACACATCTTCCAGGCGTGCAGCGGGTGGACCCGGGTGTCGGACTGGAAGACCGTGAACAGCGTCGCCGGGTAGGAGACGCCCTCACGGACGTGGTGGTAGGGCGAGTAGGCGTTCAGCCAGGCGAACTCCTCGGCCTTCGCGGCGGAGCCGTACTCGACGTTCCACGTCGCGCCCAGGCCGAACAGCTCGTAACGGATCATGTCCAGCAGCGGGGCCGAGCAGACGACCGCGGCGTACAGCTCGGGGCGCTGGGTGAGGGCAGCGCCGACCAGGAGGCCGCCGTTCGAGCCCCCGGAGATGGCCAGCTGCTCCGGACTGGTGATCCCGGTGGCGATCAGGTGCTCGGCCGCCGAGTGCAGGTCGTCGAAGACGTTCTGCTTGTTGGCGAGCATGCCGGCCCTGTGCCACTCCTCGCCCTGCTCGCCACCACCGCGCAACTGGGCGATGGCGTAGGCGCCGCCCGCCTCGACCCAGGTCAGGATCGATGCCGAGTAGCCCGGGGTCATCGAGATGCCGAAGCCGCCGTAGCCGTACAGGATGGTGGGGCGCGGACCCTCGACGCCCGGCTTGGTGATCACCAGCATGTGGACCTCGGAGCCGTCCACCGAGCGGTAGACCACCTGCTCGGTGTTGACGGCGGGCACCTCGACGGCACCGGGGGAGGCGGCCCACAGGGTGGTCTCCCCGGTGCGTGCGTCGTAGCGCTGGATGCTCGGCGGGGTGGTGTTGTCGGTGTAGACGAACCAGGCCTCGTGACCCCCCTCCGGCCGCTCGGAGATGGCGCCGATCGTGCCCAGCCCCGGCGTCGGCACCCGGCCGACGCGCTCACCCGTCACCAGGTCGTGTACGGAGATCTCGCTGATCGCGTGGCGGGTCCAGCCCGCGAGCATGACCGGGCGGTCAAGGTCGTCGAGGATCGAGAAGTCCGACAGCACGGCCTCGTCGTCCTGCGGGATCAGGTCACGCCAGTGCTCGGGCTGGGGCAGGGCCGGGTCGGCGACGCAGATGCGCGCCCGGGGGGCGTCCAGGTCGGTGAAGACGTAGAGCCTGCCGTCGCGGCCGAAGTGCAGCGCGGTCTGGGCGTCGAGCCCCTCCTGGACGACGACCAGGTCGGGAGAGTCCGGTGCGGAGGCGGCGAGGTCGGCGATCCACAGGTCGTTGCGCGGCGCCGTACCCCTGGAGGCGGAGATCTGCAACCAGCGGCCGTCGCGGGAGACCGCGACACCGTAGTAGTTGGTCTTCTCCATGTCCTTGCCGAAGATCAGCACGTCATCCTCGGTCGAGGTGCCGACCCGGTGCAGGTAGACGCGGCGGTGGAACTGCTCCTCCCCCTCGGGCACCTCGGTCGCGGGCAGCCTGCGCACGTAGTAGAACGCCTTGCCGCCGGGCAACCAGGCGATCGGGGAGTAACGGCACCGGTCGATCGGCCCCTCGACCCGCTCGCCCGAGGCGACGTCGAGCAGGTAGAGGGTGGACTCCTCGTCACCGCCGACCGAGACCTGGTAGGCGAGCAGCCTGCCCTCCTTGTCGGGCTGCCATGAGTCGAGCGTGGTGAGCCCACTCGGGTCGAGCGCCGTCGGGTCGAGCAGCGCGCGCTCGGTTCCGCCGGGGTCGACGGTGTAGAGGACGGCGTGCTCCTGGTCGGGGGTACGCCGCATGAAGAAACGTCGCTCGCCGCGCCAGGCCGGAGCGCCGATCGAGCCCGACCTGAGCAGCTCGGCGACCCGCGCCCTGAGCCGGTCGCGGCCGGTGAGCGCCCCGAGCTCGGCGGAGAAGAGCTTCTCCTGCGCGGCCAGCCACTCCTCGGTCGCCGGACTGCCCGGGTCCTCCAGCCATCGATAGGGGTCGGCGACGGGGACGCCGTGGAGCTCTTCGACGAGGTCGTCACGGCCTGCTGGTGGATATGGCTGTCGGGTCATGGCAGGAACCCTACGACCTCGGGAAGGCTGGTCGAAGCCATTGCGCGAGGGGCGTATTCGATCTTGGGAAGGGCCGTGACGTCGATCTTCGGATCGAGGAGTAAAAACTGGTAATGCGGGCATAAAACGTACCAGGCGTCTCTCCTGTCATTTATGGGTGGCGGAAATGACGATGCAGAAGCCAAACTTGGTGGAGGACGGTGCCGTGGTGACCATCCGCTGGGCCGTCCGGCGGAGGTCCCTGTGACGGAAGCATCCGGGCCCCAGGAGGGGCCGCCAATCGGGGTACGCGCCTGCGTGCCCCCTCAGACTCAGACGAAGCGTCGCGCGGCGGGGAAGGCACGCTGATGCGCCAAGTCCTGCTGCTGAACGCAACCTACGAGCCCCTGACCACCCTCTCCCTGCACCGCGCGGTCGTGCTGGTGCTCAGGGAGAAGGCGGATGTCGTGCACCGCGACGGGCGGGGCGCGGTCGTCCGCTCGGCGACCCGCACGCTCGACGTGCCGTCGGTGATCAGGCTGCGCCGCTACGTGCGCATTCCCTACCGGTCGCGGATTCCGCTGACCAGGACCGCGCTGATGCGCCGGGACGACTACCGGTGCGCCTACTGCGGACAGCGGGCCGAGACCATCGACCACGTGATCCCGCGGTCGAGGGGAGGAACCCACACCTGGGAGAACTGCGTCGCCTCCTGCACACCGTGCAACCACCGTAAGGCGGATCGCATGCTGGAGGAGCTGGGCTGGACGCTGGACGTCGCCCCCGTGGTCCCACGGGGCGTCCACTGGCGTCTGATCGGCGCGCACAACGTCGGAGACCCCCAGTGGGCGCCCTACCTGGAGGAAAGCGCCGCCTGACGGTCCACGGCGCGATACCCGTTCGCCCCGGCGGAGTCCGTGTCTGCACAATCGGGTGCATGAGATGGACCTTCACCTCCGATCCAGAGGTGTACGCCGGGGCGGCGGAGCAGTGGTTGTTGCGTGAGCCGGTGCGCAACACGATCCAGCTCACGATGCTGCGCGCGCTGCGTGAGGGGTTGTGGAGTGAGGACCCGCTCATGGGATGGGCGGCGGATCCCGGGGGTGAGATCGTGGCCGCGGCCCTGCACGCCCCTCCCCAGCTCCTGATGCTCGCCGACATGCCGGCCGAGGCCGTCCGCGAACTGGCCACCGCGCTCATCGAGGCCGAACGTCCCGTCCTCGGCGTCCGGGGCGGCGTCGCCCTCGCCGAGGCGTTCGCCGCGGCCTGGTGGCGTCCGGAGAGGACGCGGCGCTCCGAACGTCTCTACCGCCTGGACACGCTCACCCCGCCGCCTGTCCACCCTCGGGGCGCCCCTCGTACGGCGGGCACCCAGGACCTCGAACTGCTGGTCGCCTGGGGACAGGCCTTCCAGCGGGAGGCGGGCGGCCATTCGTCCGGCGGTCTCGCGGCCGTGCTCGCCGGGCGGGTCGGCAGGCGGGAGATCCTCCTGTGGGAGGTGGAGGGGCGGCCGGTGGCCTACGCGGGCGCCTCGGTGCCGATCGGAGGCGTCTCGCGGGTCGGCCCGGTCTACACCCCTCCCCGAGAGCGCGGCAGGGGGTACGGCACCGCGGTGTCCCATGCCGTCACGGCCAGGGCACGAGAGTGGGGGGCGGCAGAGGTGCTGCTGTTCACCGACCTGTCCAACCCCGTGTCCAACTCGATCTATCGGACGATCGGCTACCGGCCCGTGGCCGACTACGCCTCCATCGTCTTCGGCTGACCGACGGCCGTGTCCTGGGGTGGGGACGAGACGCGCTCGTGACGCCCCGCCCTTCCCGGACGGGCTCGTGCCGTGATCTCCTCACGACCGTACGGCCGTGCCCGTACGGGCTGCGGCTGAGTAACCTGGTGCCATGCCGCGTTACGACTTCCGCTGCCGCGCCTGCGGATCGACCTTCGAGATCTCCCGCCCGATGGCCCGTTCCGGCGAGCCCGCGCTCTGCCCTCAGGGCCACGACGACACCGTCAAGCTGCTGTCCACGGTCGCCGTGACGGGTGGCTCAGGCGTCACGGCGCCCCGCCCGGCCGGTGGCGGCGGTGGCGGGTGCTGTGGGGGCGGTTGCTGCGGCGGCTAGCCGCTTCGCCGCCCACCACGCCGGTGTCGCCGTGGGGCCGTGGGGTCAGGCGGCCTCGCGGCCCCGCTGGACGGCGCGCCTGCCCTGGAAGGGCAGGAAGTCACCGGCCCTGTGCGGGCGGGCGGGGATGAAGGTCGGCTCGGTGGCCACGATCCGGTCGAACCTGAAGGCGCGGATCGCGCCGCGCATGCGGCACATGCCCACGAGATACCAGTAGTCGCGGTGCACCATGCACGTCACGGGATCGACGTCGCGCACCGTCACCCGCCCGGAGACGTCACGGTAGTGGAGCCGGACGACCAGGTGGGAGGTGATGGCGTTGGCGATGGTCCTGGCCCGGTCGGCGACGGGGTCGGGCATCGGCTCGGTCAGGGTAGCCAGGGTGGTGGAGACGACCTCGTCGTCGATCTCCATGTGCTCGAACGCGTGACGCAGGCCGCTGCGGGCGGCGGTTGCCTGCGGGTCGGAGCCCAGATGGGCCAGGGACAGGGCGAGGGCGGCGATCTCGGCGGTCGTCAACGGGCTGCGTGCGGGCTTCATGACGTTGGCCATGGTCACATGGTATGCTCCGCCACCGACAATTTTCGAACTGCCTGTCGGATACAGCGGCCTTCCCTCGGAGGACACGGCTCAGCCGTACCCCCCGAGGAGACGGTCGTCATCGCGACAGCTGGGACAGGTCCCTTGAGGCGCCGGTCGAGGCCGAGGTGGTCAGCGCGGCGTAGGCCTGCAGAGCCGCGCTGACCGGACGGTGCCGGTCACGGGGGCGATAGCCGCCCAGCTCGGCCAGCAGCCGCTCACGCCTGGTCGCGAGCTCCTCCTCGGCGACCTTCAGCTCGATCGACCGGCCCGGGATGTCGATCTCCACGATGTCGCCGTCCTCGACCAGGGCGATGGTGCCGCCCTCCGCGGCCTCGGGGGAGGCGTGCCCGATGGACAGCCCGCTCGTGCCGCCGGAGAAACGGCCGTCGGTGATCAGCGCGCAGGCCTTGCCCAGGCCCTTTCCCTTGAGGAAGGAGGTCGGGTAGAGCATCTCCTGCATGCCGGGGCCGCCCTTGGGGCCCTCGTAGCGGATGACCACGACGTCGCCGGGCTTGACCCGGTTGTTCAGGATGCCCTCGACCGCGTCGTCCTGGGACTCGAACACCACGGCGGGCCCGGAGAAGCGCCAGATCTCCTCGTCGACCCCGGCCGTCTTGACGATGCAGCCCTCGGTGGCGATGTTGCCGTACAGGACGGCCAGACCGCCGTCACGGGTGTAGGCGTGCTCGGAGTCGCGCACACAGCCCTCGGACCGGTCGAGGTCGAGGGAGTCCCAGCGGGCCTCCTGCGAGTAGGGCTTGACGGTGCGGACGTTGCCGGGGGCCGCGTGCCACAGCTCGGTCGCCTCGGGCAGCACACCCGCCGAGCAGGGGTCCCAGGCGTCGATGTAGTCGCCGATGGTGCCGCCGTTGACGGTGTGCGTTTCGCGGTGGATCAGGCCCGCCCGGTCGAGCTCGCCGAGGATGGCCGGGATGCCGCCCGCGCGGTGGACGTCCTCGACGTGGTACTTCGCAGTCGCGGGGGCGACCTTGCACAGGCATGGCACCCGCAGCGAGATCTCGTTGATCTCCTTGAGGCCGAAGTCGACGCGAGCCTCGCGGGCCGCGGCCAGGATGTGCAGGATCGTGTTGGTCGAGCCGCCCATGGCCACGTCGAGGGCCATGGCGTTCTCGAACGCCTCCTTGGTGGCGATGCTGCGCGGCAGGACCGACTCGTCGTCCTGCTCGTAGTAACGGCGGGTGATCTCGACCAGCTGCCGACCGGCGTCCTGGTAGAGCTTCTTGCGCGCCTTGTGGGTGGCCAGAATCGTGCCGTTGCCGGGCAGTGCCAGGCCGATGGCCTCGGTGAGGCAGTTCATCGAGTTGGCGGTGAACATCCCGCTGCACGAACCGCAGGTCGGGCAGGCGTTCTCCTCCATCTCCAGCAGCTCGGCGTCGGAGACGGCGTCGTCGGCGGAGGCGATCATCGGGTCGATCAGGTCGAGCTTGCGGCCCGGGGTCTTACCGGCCTCCATCGGCCCGCCGGAGACGAAGACCGTGGGGATGTTGAGCCTGAAGGCGGCCAGGAGCATGCCCGGGGTAATCTTGTCGCAGTTGGAGACGCAGATCAGCGCGTCGGCGCAGTGCGCGTTGACCATGTACTCGACGGCGTCGGCGATCAGCTCGCGGCTGGGCAGCGAGTAGAGCATGCCGCCGTGCCCCATCGCGATGCCGTCGTCGACCGCGATGGTGTTGAACTCACGCGGGATCGCGCCCGCCTCCCTGATCGCGCCCGCGACCACGTCGCCGACCTCGCGCAGGTGGACGTGGCCCGGGACGAACTGGGTGAAGCTGTTGGCCACCGCGATGATGGGTTTGCCGAAGTCGCCCCCGGCTACGCCCGTCGCCCGGAGCAGGGCCCGGGCACCGGCCATGTTCCTGCCGTGCGTGACCGTACGAGACCTGAGGGCGGGCATGAGGCTTCTCCCATCATCGAAACCGTGTCCTCAAATGGTACGGCCATCGCCCGGTGCGTGAGACGGGCGTCCACGGCGCGAGACACGAACCCCGGGACCTCGGCAGGGAGGAGTCCCGGGGCGCGTGGAGGAACGGTGAGAAGGGATCAGGGCTCGGGGTAACGGGCGGGCAGGACCCGCTCGGCGGCCTCGTAGATCTCGTCGATCTCGGCGTCGGTGAGCGACCGCTCGCGCTTGGTGATCCACTTACGGACACGGCCGCCGTCGAAGACGTCCACATCACGCACCGTGAGGACTTTCCACGGGATCGCCGGGCCGTAGATCGCGAGGGAGGGAATGATCGTCACCTCGTGGCCGAGCGCCTCGCCGATCAGTTCGGAGGCTCTGGAGGCCTCCCAGCGCGCCTCGTCGAGACGGGGCTTCTGGTTGAAGGGGCCGTGGAACAGCTTGCGGTGCGACTGGACGCGGACCGGAAGGCGTTTGTCCCATTTCTCCGAGTCGACGGCGTAGACCCCCGTCGGGCCGACCACCAGGTGGTCGATCTGGGCCTCGCTCTCGGGGATCGCGCGGGCGTGCAGGCTTCGGTAGCCGCCCCGCTCCATCCTTTTGAGCTGCGCCTCGGTCTGACGCTCCGCGACCGAGCCGCGACGCCAGGCGGGCACGGTCGAGTGGGTGCGGGCCCGCAGTACGGTGTCGACGATCGCGCCGATGATCGCGCAGGTGACGCCCAGCCGTATGTCGGAGAAGAGGATGCCTCCGACGACGCCCGAGGCGACCGCGACCAGGACACGTCGTCTGAGATGGCCGTAGCGGGGGTCGTCGAGCAGGACGCGCAGCGAGGTGCGCTCGACGGGCGCGTACTCGGACGCGGGTGTGGCGGGTCGAGACGGCGGCCTGTCGTCGGCCGTGCGGTCGCCGACCCAAATGGGTGACGTAGTGTTACCGTCTTCTGGTGCCTGACCGGAATCCACGTGACTCACCGTAGCTGACGCCTATGTGGGTGCCTAGTATTGCGTTTCTCATACTTTTGTGGCCTTCGCCTTTCGCATGACGTTTATCCGAACCGGGTATGTCTGTTGTTTCTCTCTAGAGAACCCAGGTCGTTCGCGAGAAGGCGTCGTCCGCTACGTGATCTTACCGTTCCCGGCGTTCCCGGGCCCCGAGAACGCCGGAAGCCGCAGGTCGTCACCTGGACGCCATGTGAGGGCCGTGAGCGGCGAGGTCACGGACAGGACTCGACGGGTCGGCGGCGTGGATCTACCGTGGACCTGTGGACACGATCCAGGTCATGGAGCTCCTGTTCGGTGCCTCCGGCGGCCTGTTCCTGATCATCAGTGCCTTTGTCCTGCTTCCCGGCAGGATGCGCGCGAGCGCGATCAGGGGCACCTCGGCGGCCGCGGTGTGGTTCGGCGGTCCGTTCCGCAGCGAGCGGGAGGCGCTCTCCTCGGGCCAGGTCCTGGTCGACCCCGTGCCGTCTGCGAACCTCGCCCCCGAAGTCGACTGGGTGGCCCTGGCCCGGGTCTCCGAGCCGGGCAGACGGGTCGGAGGGGCTTCTGCGGCATGGTGAGGACGCGGCATGGTGAGGAAACAGTGAGGACATGCTGACGGTCGGTGGCCTCACCTCGACGCAGGCCCGTGACATCCGGCAGGCGATGCGCGTGGCGGAGCGCCGCAGCGGCCTGCGCTTCGCCGTCTACCTCGGCCCCGCGCTCGGGCCGCGCCGCCACTTCTCCGAACGGCTGCACGCCGCGCTGGGGGAGGAGGCGGACACGGCCGTGCTCGTGTTCGTCGACCCCGACGCCAGGGCGGTCGAGGTGGTCACCGGTCCCGTCGCCAGGCTGAGACTGGGCGACGGTGAGTGCCGCGTCGCCGCGGTCTCGATGGCGACGGCCTTCGGTGGCGGCAACCTCGTCGGCGGACTTGTCACAGGAATGTGGATGCTCGCCGATCTGGCTTCCCGGCGCAGGTGAGTTCTCGGATAATGCGGGCGTGCTGAAGATCGGGCGTGATTCCCAAGGCGTCCCACGGGAGGGCGAGGTGGCCCAGGAGAGGGACGAGGTGCTCTCCTATCTCGACGAGGTCCTGGCGGAGGTGCGCGCGGACAACCGAGGGCAGAACAGGAAGGCGGTCGCGCTGCTGGTCGCGGCCGTCCTCGCCGCGGTCGTCGCGGGGATGCTGAAACCGGGAGTCCTGCCCGGCCAGGTGGAGTGGCTGTGGTGGACGGGAGCGTTCTTCTGCACGATGGGCGCGGTGATGCTCGTCGGCGCGTTGCATCCGCTCAGCTCGGGACTCGCGGGCAGGAGCATCGAGCGCCGCCGTTCGTACGCGGGCCGTCTGCACACCTGGAGCCCGCCCGTCCGGCAGGAGGACGAGGACCGGACGCGGAGCGGCAGGTCGCGCGGAGCCTTCTCCGACGAGGCCCTCGCCGAGCTGTGGGCGAGACTGGGCGGCCAGGACACCCGGGCCGGCGCCGACGACCTGGTGCTGCGGATCAGGAGGCTCGGCGCCGTGGCGCAGGCCAAGGACCGCTACATCCGCAGAGGGATGCTCCTGTTCCTCGTGGCCGCGGCCTGCTGCCTGTTCGCCGTCGCCGTCGGCCAGGCCATCCTGGGCGCCTGAGGGCCTTCAGGAGCGCAGGAGCCGTACCAGGTGGGTGCTGATGTCCGACAGGAGCGTCGAGGGCGTCGTCGGAGCGGTGGCGATCGCGGAGAACAGGCTGGGCAGGCCCGCGAGCGGGAAGCCGTCGTCCTCCGTCGCGGCGTTGCCGATCTCGTTCTTGGCCAGGATCGTACGGCTGCGCTCCCAGGCGTCGAGCACCTCCTCGGGAGAGGGAACGCCGAACCCGTGACCGACGGGGGCGGCGTGGCGCAGCCGTACGAGGGGGGTGTCGGCGAAGGTCAGCGCGACCCTCGCCCGCGTGGACAGGTCCTCGCGGCGGGAGGGCTCGATCCATTCCATCGCGGAGCACGGGGTGCGGCAGGTCGCGACACAGGTGGCGAGCGCGCCCGCGACCTGGCTGTGCTGGCGGTCGAAGTAGGCCCGCCAGCCCTCCCCCGGCTCCCCGGAGACCCGCAGGGTCCGGTTGGCCGCCGACTGCTCGGCCTTGGTGTGGTCGCACTCGCGTTCGCCGATGACCCCGAAACGACTGCCCGGCGCGGCCAGTCCGGGCGGCCAGCGAGCCGGGTCGCCGGCGTTGCCGAGCACCGGTTCGAAGGCGAGCAGCGGGAGATACTCGCTGGCGATGTGCAGCGCGGCGACCATCGGGCTCAGCTCACGCCTGTGCCACCGGATCGCGATCACTTCGAGCAGCAGCGCGTAGGCCGGGCGCAGTGACTCAAGCGCTCCGCGCGGCTGCTCCTTCGGTGTCTGCGGCATGGTGCACGCCCGTGCCCGCCGCCTCAGGTCCGCGGGCACGGACCGCGCCTCGGCGGCGAAGTCCTCCGCGTCCAGCGACATGAGCCGCTGCCCGAACTCGCACACCGCCTCGATCTCGTCCGCCCCGGCCACGACGTCCGCCGCGAGTGCCCCGACGTCGGCGAAGGCGTACCTCCGGGCCAGGGACACGAGCAGATCACGGGCCGATTCCACTTGATCACCCTTTCACGGTCGGTGAACGACGGCGATGTCGTACTGCGCAAAATATGGCTTTTCGGCGTCCTCCCAGGAAGTGCCTATTCTTATCATCGTTTGGCGGCCGACCAGACCACGGGGCAGTGACCGGGAACCCGTCAGGGGCAGATAGGCCCTCAGATAGAGGCCGACCCTGGCGACGTGCTCACGCCACCGCGCGGGCACCCCTCCAGCCTGCCGTACGGCATCGGACGAGCTGCGGTAGAGACCGGCCAGATTCAGTGCGGGGTCGCCGGGCACGTCCCGTATCCGGGGGCCGAGCGTGCACAGGAACCTGCCGATCGCGGGGATGGCGATCTCCGGGTCCATCGCCCCGGCCAGGGGCGATCGCGAGTAGTTCGGCGGCAGGTAGGCGGCCAGGACGTCGGGTGTCCAGCGGGCGATGCCGTACTCGCCGGCGGTGGCGTCGGCGAGGTCACGGTCGAAGCCGCTCTCCGCCTTGAGCATCGCGGCGACGAGCGCGGGGCTGAGGCCGGGGACACCGGTGCACCAGGTGCCCGCCTCGACGATGGCCGCGCGGTAACGCCCCGGGAGGTCGGCGTCCGGCCGCAGCCACCGTCCGTAGTCCTGGTCGTCCCCGGTCAGGGCCAGCGCGACACCTCCGGCCACGGCGACCGCGGCCAGGGCGAGCGCGACCGGTGGACGCCACCCCGGCCTGAAGGGGACACGTCGTGCGCGTTCCCGCACCCGTGTGCCGTCCGCGGTCTCGCCGCCCGGGGAGGAGGCCTCCTCACGGGCGGCCCGGGCCAGCGCCGCGGCGAAGGAACGGACGTTCGGCCACCGCTGCGCGCGGTCGTCGGCGAGTCCCCGGGCGACGACGTCGCCGACGGGGCCGGGGAAGGAGCCCGCCATCGCGCCGGGCGGCCCGCCGGTGAACAGGTGGTGGGCCACCGCGGCCAGGCCGTACACGTCGGCGCGTTCGTCGGGGAGGGAGCCGGGCCGCAGCTGCTCGGGCGCCATGTAGCCGGGGGTGCCGCCGCCGACCGTGAGCCCGGAGGTCTGGGCGAGCTCACCCGCGATGCCGAGGTCGGCGACGAGCAGCCGCTCCCCGCCGGCGGGCAGGGAGCGGACCAGGATGTTGGCGGGCTTGAGGTCACGGTGGACGATGCCGTTGTCGTGCAGCGCGGCCACCCCCGCGGCGATCTGGAGCACCTGTTCGACCGCCTCCGCCCACGGCACGGGGCCGACGGCCAGGCGGTCGCGCAGGGTGCCGCGGTCGGCGTAGCCCATGACGAAGAACGGCCGTCCGTCGGGCAGCGCGCCGACGTCGTGGACCTGCACCACGTGAGGGGAGTCGGCCCTGCGGATCATCCGGGCCTCCTGGGTGAAGCGCCTGCGTATCCGCCGGTGGTCGGCCCAGTGGGCGGCCAGCACCTTCACCGCGACGGGAGCGCTCAGGTCGTCGTCATGCGCGAGCCACACCGTGGCGAACGCGCCTTGGCCGAGGAACCGCTCCACGCGGTAGCGGCCGATGGTCGGGGGGACTTCCATGCACTCATCGTTACCATGCAATGACCGTGTGTCAGCGCATCTCGCGGCGCGGCTCGCGGTCCCGTTTTCCTCCCCTTTCCTCTGCGGAGGGTCACCGGGTACGCGAGGATCGTCACCGTGAGTATCCGTAAGCTTTCAGGAATCCTCGTCCAGAGGGGGGAGCAGGTGCTGGAGCTCGCTCCCGGCGAGCATGTCACCTTCGGCAGGGGAGCGGTCGACCTGGTGCTGCCCGACCTTTCCGTCTCCCGGCTCGCCGGACGGATCGACGCGGTTGACGACTACTGGACGATCTCCAACCTGAGCCGCCGCTCCACCTACGTGGTGGACACCCCGGAGGGGGACGGTGAGTTCGTCAGGGTGCCCGCGGGACGGATGCGCGCCCCGATCCCCTTCGAGCTGGGCAGGGTACGGCTGTCCGGGGACCCGTCAGGAGGTATGGCGTCGTTCCTGGTGTTCGCCCCCGAACACGTCCTTCTCCGCCCCGACGCCCCCAGACGCGAGCGGGAGACGGCACAGACCGTTCCGCTGGACGCCACCGCGACCTACTTCCTGATCCTGGTCGCCCTCTGTGAACCACGGCTGCGCGATCCGCTCTGCGGCGTCGTCCCGACCATTCCGGAGATCATCATCCGGCTGGCCCACCTCGGGCTGGGCCGTTCCGCGGTCAACTTTCACATCGACTATCTCGCCAGGGTGAAGCTCCAGGTGAGGATGCCGGAGCGGCCGGTGAGGCCCGACTGGCGACGAGTCGCGCTGGTGTCCCTCGCGCTGCGGCACGACCTGGTGACGACCGAGCACCTGGCGTTGCTCGAAACGCGAAGCCACATCCTGCCCTGACACCTGACGCCCCTCATCGAACGAGGACGAGGGGCGTCGGGTCGTCACGCGGAACCCGGTCGCTCAGGCCGCGGAGGCGTCCTTCGCCTGGGCGCGCAGGGCACGGCTGATGCCGTCGGCGCCCTCGAGCAGCAGCCGTCGCAGTGCCTGCGGAGGCTGGCTCTCCGAGATCAGGTCCTGGGTCCTGGCCACCGTCTCCGGTGAGATCGCCAGGATGGGGTAGCAGCCGTTGGCGAAGTTCTGGGCGCTGTCGGAGGTCCAGGACTTCCAGATCCCGCCGATCTCCTCGAAGTAGCGCTCCGCGTACGGGTCGAGCAGGTCCGGGTGGCGTGGGTCCACGAAGCCCAGGATCGTCGAACGCAGCAGGGCGCCGCTCAGCCCGCCCTCGGTGATGGCGGCCCACGCGGCGGCCTTGCCCTCGGGCGTCGGGATCGCGGCCCTGGCCAGCGCCGCGGAGCGCTCACCGGTCGCGGTCGCGTCACGCTGCAGCTCCCGCGCGATGTCCTCCTCGCCGAGGACGCCTGCGGACACCAGGGCCTGGACCAGCGTCCAGCGCAGGTCGGCGTCCACGGTCAGCCCTTCGAGGGTGGCCGAGCCGTCGAGCAGGCCCTTCAGGAAGGCCAGGTCCTCCTCGTTGGAGGCGACGGCCGACAGGGCGTTGACGTAGGCGAGCTGGTGGTCGGAGCCGGGCTCGGCGGAGGCGACGAGCGAGCGCAGGCGCGCGGCCAGCGACGCCAGGCCCTCCTCACGCCAGGACGGGTCGGCGTACTGCTGGACGGCCAGGCGCGCCTGGCGCAGCACCGTCTGGGCGACGGTGATGTCCTTGACCGACTCGATGCCCGAGTTCACCAGCGCGACGTAGTCGCGGGTGGACATCTCGGCGTCACGGGTCATGTCCCACGCCGCCGACCAGCACAGGGCGCGCGGCAGCGACTCGGTGAACCTGGCGATGCCGCCGTCGACCAGGGTCTGCAGCGAACGCCCGTCGAGCCTGACCTTCGCGTAGGTCAGGTCGTCGTCGTTGATCAGGACCAGGTCCGGCTGGAGCTCACCGACCAGCTCGGCGACCGCGGTGCGGGCGCCGACCACGTCGAGCTCGACCCGCCGGGTGCGGACCAGGGCGCCCTCCCGCAGGGAGTACAGGCCGATGGCGACGCGGTGCGAACGCAGCGTCGGGTAGTCGGCCGGAGCCTCCTGCAGCACGTCGAACTCCAGGAAACGCCCCTCGGCGTCGGTGGTGAACGACGGACGCAGCGTGTTGACCCAGGAGGTCTCCAGCCACTCCTTCGACCAGGAGGACAGGTCGCGCCCCGAGGTGCGCTCAAGCGCGCCGAGCAGGTCGGCGAGCGTCGTGTTGCCCCAGGCGTGCTCGTTGAAGTAGTCGCGGACACCGGCCAGGAAGTTGTCCAGGCCCACGTAGGCGACGAGCTGCTTGAGCACCGAGGCGCCCTTGGCGTAGGTGATGCCGTCGAAGTTGACCTCGACGGCGTGCATGTCGACGATGTCGGCGGCGATCGGGTGCGTCGAGGGCAGCTGGTCCTGGCGGTAGGCCCAGGCCTTCTCCACGTTGGCGAACGTCGTCCAGGCGCCCTGGCCCCAGCGGGTCGCCTCCGCCTGGCACAGCACCGAGGCGTAGGTGGCGAACGACTCGTTCAGCCACAGGTCGTCCCACCAGCGCATGGTCACCAGGTCGCCGAACCACATGTGCGCCATCTCGTGCAGGATCGTCTCCGCACGGCGCTCGATGATCGCGTCGGTGACGCGCGAGCGGAAGACGTAGTCCTCAAGGAAGGTCACGCAGCCCGCGTTCTCCATCGCGCCCGCGTTGAACTCCGGTACGAACAGCTGGTCGTACTTGCCGAAGGGGTAGCGGATGCCGAAGACCCGGTGGAAGAAGTCGAAGCCCTGCCTGGTGACCTCGAAGAGGTTGTCGGCGTCGAGGTGCTCGGCGAGCGAGGCCCGGCAGTACAGGCCGAGCGGGATGCCGTCGTGCTCGGAGGTCACCTTGTGGTACGGCCCGGCGCACAGCGCGGTGATGTAGGTGGAGATCGCCGGGGTCGGCGGGAAGTGCCAGCGCCTGGCGGCCTGGAGTGTGCCGTGACGGCCGCTGTGCTCCTGGAGCTCCTCGGCCGACTCGGGCGCCGCGTTGGAGATCACCTCCCAGGAGGAGGGGGCGAGCACGGTCAGCTCGAAGGTGGCCTTGAGGTCCGGCTGGTCGAAACAGGCGTACATCCGGTGTGCGTCGGCCGTCTCGAACTGGCTGTGCAGGTAGACGCTGTCGTCGACCGGGTCGACGAAGCGGTGCAGGCCCTCCCCGGTGCGCATGTAGGAGCAGTCGGCGTCGACGCGCAGCTCGTTGCTCTCGGCCAGGTTCGGCAGCGGCAGCCGTCCGGTCTCCGGGTCGTAGGTGTCCACGTCGAGCTCGACGCCGTTCAGCACGGCCTTCCTGACCTTGGCCCCCGCCAGGTCGATGAAGGTTTCCGCGCCGGGACGGGTGCCGGTGAAGCGAACCGTGGTGATACTTTCGAAGCGTTCGTCTCCCTCGGTCAGATCGAGCTCCACGACATACGACTGCACGCTGATCAGCCGTGCGCGCTCCCGCGCCTCGTCACGGGTCAGATTGCCTGCCACTACCGCTCCCTCGTCAACAAATTCCCCCGCTTCGTTGCGAAGGGGTGCCTGAATCCTGCCACGTGAGGCCCTGGATCGTCGCCCCCGCCGGCCTGGGAGTCGACTGTCGATCATGTTCGGGGATAAAGGGGCCGGTCAAGGTGATAACCCGTCGTAGGAATAGGAAACTCGGTGATGCGGGTTGTCGCTGTGCGAAGCCCTCACGATCAGAAAGCTGAGAGATGACTGAGCGCACTCCGGTCGACCTCTGGTTCGACCCCTTCTGCCCCTTCGCATGGATGACCTCCCGCTGGCTGCTGGAGGTGGAGAAGGTGCGGCCCATCGAGCCGCGCTGGCACATCATGAGCCTCAACATCCTCAACGAGGACAAGGACGTCCCCGAGACCTACCGCGAGATGATCGCCAGGGCCATCGGCCCGGTTCGCGTGGTCGCCGCCGTGCAGGACAAGTACGACTCGGAGACGGTCGGCAGGCTCTACACCGAGCTCGGCACACGCCTGCACAACCAGGGCAGGCTCAAGGAACTCGACAGCCTCCGCGAGACCGTCGAGGAGGCCCTTGAGGCCGCCGGGCTTGAGCGGGCCTTCGCGGACGCGATGGACTCCGAGGAGTTCGACGAGATCCTGCGCGCCTCCCACAACGACGGCATCAACCGGGTCGGCCAGGAGGTCGGCACCCCGGTCATCGCCGTCGGGGACGTCGCCTTCTTCGGTCCGGTCGTCTCTCCGGCCCCGAAGGGCGAGGAGGCGGCCAAACTCTGGGACGGCGTCAGGCTCGTCGCGGGCATCGACGGCTTCTTCGAGCTCAAGCGCTCCCGCACCCGGCCTCCGATCTTCGACTGAGCCCGGCCGGTCCGGCGTCCCGCCGTCTCCCGGCCCGGCGGGACGCGCGCCGCCCGGATGTCACGAGTTCTCATGGATCTCAAGGATTCCCCACTCGGGGGAGCGCCTGGCCGTACGCTCATCGCGAAGGCGGACGGACGCGGCCCGTGGAGCCCTCGTCCCGCCACCACTCGCGCGAGGATGAGAGACATGCGTCATCTGTACCTGAACGGAGCATGGCGGCCGTCGGCGTCCGGCGAGGGGTTCGACGTCGTCAATCCCGCGACCGAGGAGACGATCGACCGCGTTCCCGCGGGTTCCCCCGCCGACGTCGAGGTCGCCGTCGCCGCCGCCCGTGAGGCCCTGCCCGCGTGGTCGGCCACGGCTCCCGCGGAACGGGCCCGCCTGCTGAACGCCGCGGCCGGCCTGATCCGGGACCGCGCCGACCGGATCGCGAGCGTCATCGCCACCGACGTGGGCACCCCGTACGGCATCGCGACGCGGGTGCAGACGCTCCTGCCCGCGGAGGTGCTGTCCTCCTACGCCGGACTGGCCGAGAGCTACGACTTCGAGGGCGGCAGGGTCGGCAACTCCCTTGTCCTGAGAGAGCCCGCCGGGGTCGTTGGAGCCATCACCCCGTGGAACTACCCGCTGCACCAGGCCGTGGCCAAGGTCGCCCCCGCCCTGGCCGCCGGATGCACGGTGGTGCTCAAACCCAGCGAGGTCGCGCCGCTGGCCGTGTTCGCGCTGGCCGAGATCCTCGACGAGGTCGGGCTGCCGCGCGGGGTCTTCAACATGCTCAGCGGCCGGGGCCCGGTCGTCGGTGAGGCACTGGTCACCCATCCCGACGTGGACATGGTCTCCTTCACCGGCTCGACCAGGGCGGGCAGAAGGGTCGCGGCCCTGGCCGCGGAGACCGTCAAGCGCGTGACCCTCGAACTCGGCGGCAAGTCGGCCAGTGTCGTGCTGCCGGACGCCGACCTGGAGACCGCGGTCAAGGCGACCGTGGCCAACGCCTTCCTCAACTCCGGCCAGACCTGCTCGGCCTGGACCCGCATGATCGTCCACCGCGACCAGTACGACCAGGCCGTCTGGCTGGCGGCCGAGATCGCCAAGGCCCACACCGTGGGCGACCCCTTCGACGAGGGCACCCGGCTCGGTCCCCTGGTCTCGGCCGCGCAGCGCGAGCGGGTCGTGCGCTACATCAACCGGGGTGAGGAGGAGGGTGCCAGGCTGGTCACGGGCGGCACCGACAACCCCTGTGAGCGGGGCTTCTACGTCGAGCCGACGGTCTTCGCCGGTGTCGAGCCCGGGATGGTCATCGAGCAGGAGGAGATCTTCGGCCCGGTCCTGGTGATCGTCCCCTACAGCCGGGGCGAGGACGAGGCCGTCGCCATCGCCAACGGCACGCCGTACGGCCTGGCGGGCGCGGTGTGGGCGGGGGAGGAGAAGCACGCGCTCTCGGTCGCGCGCAGGCTGCGCGCGGGCCAGGTGACGGTCAACGGGGGCAGGTTCAACCCGCTCGCACCCTTCGGGGGATACAAGCAGTCAGGTATCGGCAGGGAACTGGGCCAGTCCGGGCTTGAGGAGTTCCTGGAGACCAAGGCGATCCAACTGTAGGCCGATGTCCGGTATCGGACGGTCAGCAAGGGACATCCTGGGTAAAACCCTCCGGAAGGATTCGTAAGGACCTGCACGTAAGGCATCGCCTCTGCCGGAGGGCGCCGCATGAGACTGGGCACCACGCGTCTGACCGCCTTCGACCTGGTGATCGTCGCCGGAGGACTGCTGCTGGTGGTGCTGGCCGCGCAGAACCTCGGTCCCGCCCTGGCGGCACTGCGCGGGGTGGGCACCTGGGGCACCTTCACCGCCAGGCGGGTCGAGTGTGTCTCCCACCCCGGCCACGAGCAGTGCACCTGGACGGGGGAGTTCAGAGGCGGCCGGGCCGTCCGGCCGGAGGTCGGTTTCTACGGAGGTGACCGCGGCACCTTCACCCCCGGCCAGACCGTCAGGGCGTTCGACACCGGCCGCCAGGGCCACGTGTACGGCGAAGGCGGCTCCAACGAGTGGATCGTGGTCGTCCTGCTGCTGGCCGCGGGGCTCGGCCTGATGTCCTGGCCCCTCCTTCGCCTTCGCCGCCGCCCCTCCGCTGAGCCTTCCCCCTGAGGGGCGGGCGCGCTCAGCGAGCCTGGAGAAGGACCTTGCGGGCGGCGTCCTTGGCGAGGCGGTCGACGTACAGCATGCCGTCGAGGTGGTCGGTCTCGTGCTGGAAGCAGCGCGCGAGCATGCCCCTGGCCTTGATCTGGACCGGGCGGCCGAGCCGGTCGAGGCCGCGCACCGTGACTCCGGCGGCGCGGGGGGTCCCGGCGTAGATCGGGGTGCCGCTGTCCTTGCCGGGGATCGACAGGCAGCCCTCCTCTTCGAGGACCTCGGCGTCGTCGTCGACGGTCAGCACGGGGTTGATCACGTGCCCCTTGCGCTTGCTGCAGTCGTAGACGAAGATCCGCTTCGAGACGCCGATCTGAGGACCGGCGAGCCCGACGCCCTGCGCGGCGTACATCGTGTCGAACATCTCGTCGATCAGACGGCGCAGATCACGGTCGAACTCGGTGACCGGCTCGGCCGGCGTACGCAGGACCGGGTCGCCGACCACTCGGATGTCACGCATGAGGACTCTCTCTTGTAAGGGCTGAAGCGGTATGCCGACCGTTACCTTATCCGGGGTGGGGGTCGAGGCGGCCAGCCGTACCTGCGAAACTGGGCCTGTGCGTGTCTACATCGGTGCCGACCATGCCGGCTATGACCTCAAGAACCATCTCGTCTCCTGGCTCAAGGAGCACGGCCACGACGTGACGGACTGCGGGCCGTTCGTCTACGACGCCGAGGACGACTATCCCGTGTTCGTGCTGCGCGCGGCGCAGGGCGTCGCCGACGACTCGGGCAGCCTGGGAATCGTCATCGGCGGCTCGGGCAACGGCGAGCAGATCGCGGCGAACAAGGTGCGCGGCATCCGCGCGGCCCTGGCCTGGAGCGAGGACACGGCCAAGCTCGCCCGCGAGCACAACAACGCCAACGTGATCAGCGTCGGCGCCCGGATGCACACGCAGGAGGAGGCGGTCGGCTTCGTCGAGCTGTTCCTCACCACCCCCTACTCGGGTCAGGAGCGGCACAACCGCAGGATCGCCCAGCTGACGTCCTACGAGACGATCGGTCAGCTTCCGCCGCTGCCCTGACGTTCCTCCCCGGGCCTCGACGTGGAGGCCCGGCGGCGTGCGGAAGCCTGTCCGCGCTGTGTCTCATCCCGCAGGGGCCGTCTGTCGGCGGCCTCCTGCTGCTCACGCGTCGGCCGGGAGACGTCCCTGGCCCGCATGGCGACGGTCGCGTTGATCTGCAAGCTCTGCAGTGCCATGCCTCACCCTAACCCGCGTCGCGACGCAGGGGGAGGCTCAGAAGATCAGTCCGCACCAGGGAGCCGGGTCCCACGACATCGCGGCCGACAGCTGCCTGACCGCTCCCTCCCGCAGCTCGCGCACCACCCCGGCGGCCTGCACCGCCGCCAGCGGACGCCCGCCCAGATAGGCCGCGCCCAGTACGGAGACCGGCAGGACCACGTCGGCCTCGGCGTCGTCAGCGGGAACGCATCGGGCCTGCCGAGTGTCGGCCGACAGCCGCCAGCGGCGCGCGTTCCACGGGCAGACCGTGTCCTCGACCTCGATCACCACGTCCACGGGCGCCGAGTAACGCCGCAGGGGGAGCGCCCGCTCGACGTCCACGAGACGGACCCACAGCTCGTCCATCCACGCCGCGTTGAGGTGGCGGGGCTCGGCCAGCAGGTGGATCAGCGGGTCGTCCGGGGGACGCTGGGCCGTCCTGACCCGGGAGACCAGGTCACGGTCGAGAACGTGCCGCCAGAGCAGGGCGTAGGCGGCCGGGTCGAGGCCGACAAGTTCCTTGAGCCGCAGCTCGCCGTCCGGCACGTCATGGGTGGTGAAGGTCAGCTTGATCCGGAAGATCGCGTAGCCACGGGGACCCTCGTCGTCCTCGACGACCACGGCGCGCAGCGGGCCGGCGCCGCCCTGATCGCTCTCCTGGTCCGACAGGAACGTGTCCCAGCGGGCCGGTGTGCGGGCGTAGAGCCCGGGACGGCTGTCGAGCTGGGCCTCGAAGACCTTCTCGAAGACGCTCCTGGCCGCCACGGGGTCGACGACGCGCAGCCGCAGCGAGGGATCGACCGGGGCGTGCCTGACGAAGGCCGAGCTGTGGGTGGGGACGTCGAAGGCGAGGTTGTCCGAGGCCCTGCCGTACCCGAAACGTCCGTAGATCGCGGCCTCGGAGGCGTACAGGGCGGCGATCGCCTCGCCCTGCTCGCGGAGCGCGCCGAGCTGGCGGGTCATCAGGCCGGACAGGACGCCCCTGCGGCGGTGCGAGGGCAGTACGGCGACAGCGGTGATACCCGCGACCGGGACCGGCCCGCCGGGCACCGTCATCGTGAAACCGCAGATGCAGGTGGCGCCGACGAGTTCCTCGCCGTCGAAGGCGCCGAGCGACCGGTCGAAGTCGATCAGTTCCTTGAACAGCTCACGCCGGTGCGGAGGGATGGGATTGCCGAAGGCCTCTTCGTCGGTCCGGATCCACGCCGGGTAATCGTTTTCGGTCAGGGGACGCAGGTTAAGGCTCATTTGTCCTACGGTATGGCGGACAAACCCTCCCGGCCATTCAATATCCGTCCTTAATGATCAAGGCATTGGTCAAGTGGGCTGCCCAAACGGGGTGCGGGCCGATACAGTCGAGCGCATCATGAGTTCCCGTCCGGTGCCGCTGATACCTCCGGCGCTCCGTGCGTTCCTGGTGAGGGTGCCCTTTCTGGTCCCTCTCGTACGGCTTCTGCGCCGCGGGCCGCTGGCCCGTGACCGTAACCTGCTCGTCACGCTGACCGTGCTCACCCTGGTGCTCGGTGGCCTGGCGGCCAGGGTCTCCGCGGAGTGGTTCTCACCCGCGCTCATGATCCCGATCACCCTCGTCGGCGGCCTGCAGCTCAGGCTCCGCAGCCTGGTCAAGCTGCTGTGCGCGGTCGCCGCCTGCCTGCTCTACGTGGGGATCGCCCTCGGCTTCAGGCACATCGGCCCCGGTCTGATGGCCACCTTCGGCTTCACCGGTGTGCTGGCCACGCTGATGGCCCGCACCAGGGGCAAGCTCGGCGTGCAGGGGCTGCGCGGTGACGCGATGCTGCTCGAACTACGCGACCGGCTCAAACGCCAGAGTGAGCTGCCCAGGCTGCCCAAGGGATGGGACTCACGGGTCGTGCTCACCCAGGCGGGTGGCTCCTCCTTCGGAGGTGACTTCCTGGTCTCCATGCGTGAGGGCGACACGGTCGAACTCGCCCTGGTGGACGTCTCGGGCAAGGGGGTCGACGCCGGGACCAGGGCGCTGATGCTCTCCGGGACCTTCGGCGGTCTGCTCGGCTCCGTCTCCGACTTCCTGGGCTCGTGCAACACCTACCTGCACCGTCAACGCGAGGCCGAGGGCTTCGTCACGGCCGTGCACGTACGGCTCAACCTCGCCACCGGCGAGTACGTCATCACCTCGGCGGGTCACCCTCCGGTGGTCAAGTTCGACTCGGGGGCGGGCGCCTGGCGGGTCTCCCCGGCCAAGGGCGTGGTCCTCGGCATCGTCCCCGACCTGCACTGCGAGCCCGACCGGGGGATGCTCCGCAAGGGTGACGCCCTCATGCTCTACACCGACGGGCTGATCGAGCAGCCGGGGCGCGACATCGACGCGGGGCTGGACCGCCTGCTCGGGGAGGCGGAACGACTGCTTCCCTCAGGCTTCCGCAGCGGGGCCCGCAGCCTGGTCTCCTCCATGTCGGCAGGGCACAACGACGACTGCGCGCTGATCCTCATCTGGCGTCCCTGAGCGAGGGCTCACAGCCATCCTGAGTCGCTGGCGATGCGTACGGCGTCGAGCCTGCTGCGGGCCCGGGTCTTGCACATGATCCGCGACAGATGGTTGCGGACCGTTCCAACGGAGAGGAAGAGCTGGTCGGCGATCTCGTTGGACCGCGCTCCGAGAGCGGCCAGCCTGAGCACGTCCATCTCCCTGCGGGTCAGCGGGTTCTCCGCGATCTCCAGGGCGGCGACGGCCAGTTCGGGATCGACGACCCGCTGCCCGGCCGCGACCCTGCGAACCCCCGAGGCGAGTTGCTCCGGGCTGACACCCAGGCTCATGAGCCCGAGCGCGTGCGCGGCGAAGGCCCGGCGGACCTGACCGGGCCTGGGGCGGTGCGAGACCAGCAGAACCCCGCAGCCAGGGGCCCGCGCGTGCAGATCGAGCGTGACGGCGAAGGCGTCGGCGCCGGGCAGGTCGAGATCGACGACGGCGGTCTCGGGGCGGTGTTCGAGGACCGCGGGCAGAACGGCGTCTCCCGTGCCGACCGCCGCGACGACCCTCATGCCCGCCTCGCCCTCCAGCGAGGCCACCAGGCCCCGGAGGACCACCGGCCGGTGCTCGGCAACCAGGATCCCGATCACGTTCGCCCCCTCGACAGCTCTCTCGCTGGGTCACCGAGCGGTCGCTCACTGTCAACGAAGTCTCTCCGCTCGGCAAGGCCCGCGCAAGGGGCGGAACGTGGGGACGTTCGCCCGTGACGCCTGGAACCGCGATAATTCGGCTAATCTCTTAGGGGGCGTTGTCCGCGGCTCCGCGACCGGGGGGTAGGAACCTGTGAGCTGGCTCTTCGGGATCGCTGTCTTCTTCTTCGGACTGATGGCGTCGATCGCGCTGCACGAGGTGGGCCACCTGGTCCCGGCCAAGCTGTTCGGGGTCAAGGTCACCCAGTACATGGTCGGCTTCGGCCCGACGATGTGGTCACGGCGCAGGGGCGAGACCGAGTACGGCGTCAAGTGGATCCCTCTCGGTGGCTACATCCGGATGATCGGCATGCTTCCGCCGAGGCCCGCCGACGACCCGAACAAGCTGCGCGCGGTCTCGACCGGCCCGTGGCGCGCCCTGATCGAGAACGCCCGTGACGTGGCTCTCGAAGAGGTCAAGCCGGGCGACGAGAACCGGGTCTTCTACCGCAAGCCGTGGTGGCAGAAGGTCATCGTCATGGCGGGTGGTCCCGCGATGAACTTCGTGCTGGCCTTCGTGCTGTTCGCGGTCGTGCTGATGGGCTTCGGCGTCGGCGTCCTGACGAACCGGGTCGACGCGGTCCCCGAGTGCGTCAAGACCACCGCCGAGTACACCAAGAACCCCAAGTGCACCTCCGCCGACCCGGCGAGTCCCGCCGCGGCGGCCGGGTTGCGGCCCGGCGACGTCATCGTCTCCGTGGCGGGCAAGTCGACCCCGACCTGGGAGGAGGCGACCCGGGCCATCCGGGGGCACGGCGCAGGACCGGTCGCGATCGGCATCACGCGGGGCGGGCAGGCGGTCACGCTGAACGCCACCCTCATCGCCCAGGACCGCGAGTCGCTGGACGTGCCGGGAAAGATCGAGAAGGGGGTCGGCTACCTCGGTGTCAGCCCCACGACGGTCATCGAACGGCAGGGCATCGGCTCGGTGACCACCCAGATGTGGAACCTCACCGCGGCGACCGCGGGCTCGCTGATGCGCTTCCCCGAGAAGATGGTCGGTGTGTGGAACGCCGCCTTCTCCGGTGAGGAGCGCGACAAGAACGGCCCGATCGGCATCATCGGGGCGGGCCGTATCGGCGGTGAGATCGCCGCCTCCTCCGCCCCGCTGGAGAACAAGGTCGCCACCTTCATCAACCTGCTGGCGGGCTTCAACCTGGCGATCGGCCTGTTCAACCTCATCCCGCTGCTCCCGCTCGACGGCGGGCACATCGCGGGCGGTCTGTGGGAGGGCCTCAAGCGGGCCTTCGCGCGGGTGACCCGCCGTCCCACGCCCGGGCACGTGGACATCGCCAAGGCGCTTCCGCTGACCTACGCGATCGCCTTCGTGATGGTCATCATGGCCGGTCTGCTGATGTACGCCGACCTGGTCAACCCGGTCCGTCTGGCCGGCTGAATCCTTCCGGGAACCGGTCGTGCGCACCGGTAAGGTTGCGTCGTGAGGGACGTAACGCCGGGAGCGGCGATCGACGTGGCGCTGTTCAGGCTGCGCAGGATCTGGGCGCGGCCGCTGCGTCCGCGCCGGGCCGCCGATCAGCACCGGGCGGTGCAGATGTCGAACGTGATGGTCGTGCACGCCGTGCACAAACTGAACCTGAGCGTTCCCGAGGTGACGGTGGGGGCCGTCGCCGAACAGCTCGACGTCGACCCCTCCACCGCGAGCAGGCTGGTCAACGACGCGGTCGGTGCCGGGTTCGTCGAGCGTGAGGAGTCCGAGGTGGACGCCAGACGGGCCAGGCTGCGGCTGAGCCCGCGAGGCCGACGGGTGCTTGAGGTGGTCGTCGCCTCCAGGCGAGCCTACGTGGACAGCCTGATCGCCGACTGGGACGAGGGAGACCGGGAGGTCTTCGCCAGGCTGCTCACCCGTTTCGCGGAGGAGAGCGTGGCCCACCCGCCGGACCTGACGCATCTCGACCGGCTCATCGCGGAGGCCATCGCGGAGACGGCCGTGGGCTGACCTCGGGCAGGCCGTCACGGCCGTCGGCGGGCCGGTTTCCGCTCCGGCGTCTCCGGACGTTCGACACGGACGGGGTCGCCGCGTACGAGCTCGTCGTGGACGTGCCAGCGGGCGGTGGTGACGGCACGCTCCGCCGTCTCGTCTCCGTCCTCGATGCGCTGCCGCAACAGCCGCATGGCGATGCGGCGGTTGAGGCTGAACTGCCGTTCGGTGTCGACCACGACGACGATCCCCGAGGGCCGGTGGGTCGCCCGTACCGCCGTGCTTGCCTTGTTCCGATGCTGACCGCCGGGGCCGCCGGTACGGCAGGCGACGACGTCGACGTCCGCCTCGGTGAACGTCGTGCGCGGGGCGTCGACCTGGCACGGCTGGGCGATGACGTACCAGTTCTTCCGGCCCGTGCCGGTGCGGTACGGGCTGGCGGCCTGCCAGCACAGGGTTCCGGTCCATGAGGCGGCGAACGTCTCGGCACCGGCTCCCGACATCTGGATCAGGACCGATCGGTAGGTGTCGGGCCGGTCGCCGGGAACGACCTGGACCCGGCGGGTCTCCAGGTTCTGCCGGGCGGCGTCGACTTCCAGGCGGCGCAGCAGCCGGGCCAGGGCCCAGGCGCATTCCTGCGGGCCACGTCCGGCCGACAGGAGCAGGTGGACGCTCACCTCGGCCTCACCGCCGGCCTCGCCTGCGGCGCTGGTCCCGCTGGGGCGCGGACCCGAGGTCGGGTGTCTTGTAGGTGACCAGGGGGACCGTGGTGGCCACGGGCGTGGCCAGGCCGTGGCCGACGAGGTCGGCGATCACCTGCTCGATGCGCTTGTAAGCCGTCGGCGCCTCCTCGAAGAGGAGCTGACGGTCTCCGCACACCACCAGCGAGCCCACCGGCGTGCGGCGCAGCTCCTCGACCGTGTGCTTGGCCCGGCCCCGGCGCAGGGCGTCCGCACGCGACATCTTGCGGCCCGCGCCGTGCGCGACGGAATGGTTGGCGTCCGGCCCGGCGTGGGCGGCCACGAGATAGGAGGGGGTGCCTCGGGTACCGGCGATGAGCACGTCACGGCCGTCACCCGGTGCCGCCCCCTTGCGGTGCAGGTAGACCCCGTCGCGGACCTCGACCAGGTTGTGGCACTGGTCGAGGAACGGCTCGGCGGGCTCGGCCCCCAGAGCGTGGGCGACCCGGGCCGCCAGCAACCGCCGGTTGAGCGATCCCCAGCGTACGGCGTCGTCGTGCATCGCCAGGTAGGCGCCGGGATCGGGGGCGGGGCCCGCGCCGTGGATCGCGGTGTGCTCCCGCAGGATCCGTTCGCCCAGCCCCCGGGAACCGCTGTGGACGACGAGGACGAGGTCGCCTGCGGCGAGCCCGAGACGGCTCGCGTGGCCGGGGTCGAAGACGGTCCCGATCCGGGCCAGCTCGACGAAATGGTTGCCCCGGCCGACCGTCCCGAGGCCCTCGACGTGACCGGCGGGGATGTCGCCCTCCACGACGGCCCAGGCCGGATCGTCGGCGTCGTGCTCGGGGTCCAGTGCGCGATCGAGGTCGGGGAAGCGGGCGGCGAGCTTCTCGGGCACGGCGCGCTTGAGCTTCATGGGGAACACGGCGATGCCGCAGCCGATGTCGGAGCCCACCAGGAACGGGTACAGCACGGTCGACGCCATGGCGGCGCCGATGGGGGCGCCCTTGCCGGGATGCAGGTCCGGCATGGCGGCGACGTGCGTCATGCCGTCGAGGGCGGCCACCTGGTGGCACTGCGTGAGGGCGTCGGACTCGATCCAGCTCTCGGGGGAGGCGAACACGGCGACGGTGGCCGGGCCTGCGGCCGTGGACGGCAGAGGGGGGCGTTGTTGCGACAAAAGGCTCTCTTCCCTTAAAGGGGCAGGCTGACAGCGCCGCGGGGCGCGTTGACGCCGTGGCGTCTCGGAGTGGCGGGGCGCTGTCCGTCAGAGCGTCATGGACACGGCGCCATGAACACCACGTTCCCTGAGCCCGCCACGCGAGGGCAAACGGTTTTGCGCCCACCGCAGTCTCGCGACCCGGCCGGCGTACGGGAAGCACGAGGCCGGCGCCTTCATCGAAGCCCGGATGAGCAGGGCGATCGGTAGTGGCGGAGAGTCTTTTTCTGACTGTGTGAATGCTGGTCGGTGAAATCACACCTGGCAGGGCGGTGGCATGGAGGCGTTGGCCTCCAAGGGGCCGGGCGGGGAGAGGTGCCGGCTGGACGAGCGGCGCCTGCAGCGGCTGCGGGCCGGGTTGGAGCGTGGTCCGGCCGCGCACGGATATGTGGAGGACCAGCGCTGGACGCCGGCCTGAATCGCCGACCTGATCGCGGTGTTGTTTCACGTCCGCCACACCTTGCGTGGGGTGTCGTGTCTTCTGCACCGCCTGGGCTGGAGTCCGCAGATCCCTGCGCAGCGGGCTGTTGAGCGCGGCGAGGGGGGTGATCACCTCGTGGGTCGTCGAGGAGTGGCCGGCGATAGAGGGCGGCGCTCGACCTGGGCGCCCGGCTGTGCTGGGAAGACGAGCGCGGGCAGAACCTGAGGCCGCCCCGGGGCCTTCTGGACGTGGATCTTTACCTCGCCGTCGACCGGCGGCCTCTCGACGACCAGTGTGCCGGTGTCGGCCTCGGGCACGCCCCGGGAGCTTCGTGACCACTTCAACCGTTGGCGGATGCGTTGCCGCGCCCAGAGCGCCGAGACCGTGGGCACGATGGCGGCCGGAGGCTCAGGAACCAGCCACGTTTGTGGGCGCGGTCCAGCCGGTGGCTCGGATCCACTCGACCAGGTCCAGGGTGGCCGGCTCGATCGAGCGCACCGCCGTGGGGTCCGATCTTCTCTAGTACATCGAGATGTGCACGTGGTCGTAGTGGTTGGCGGTCACACCGCCCCGGTTGGACATGGCACGCCAGCCGGAACCGGTGTTGATGCGCTGACGCCAGATGACGTACTTGACGCCGAGCCTGTCCCTGTTCTTCAGGGCCCAGACGGCGAGCTCGTCGCCGAGCTTGACGTTGGCCGCGGTGGGCATGGACCCGCCGGTGCTCATCATGAAGTCGCAGGCCCGGCCGAGGGGGTGCTCGCCCCCGTCGTTCGCCGATCGGTAGCAGCCGACCTCGTGGGGCAGCTGGAAGGCCTGTCCGACGGCCTCGCGCATGATCCGCGTGCGGTCGGTGATGTTGTCGGACCCGGTGGGCAGCTGGGGTGCCCAGCTGCCGTCGGAGCGGCGCCCCGAGCCTGTGGGAACGAGCTGTTCGAGCTTGTCCTCGATCACGCGGATGACCTTCTCCGCGTCCTCACGCTGAACCTGCACCGTCTTGGCCTCCTGCTCGATCTGCCTGGAGAGCTGGGCCGTCCTGTCCGCGGCCTGTTTCATGAGGTCCCGGCTCCGGGCGAAGCCCTGCAGCTGGGCGATCTGCTGGGCGGTCAGCTGTTCCATGACGGCCGCGCCGCCCACCTCGGGGGCCGACAGGATCGAGGGAAGGTCGAGGGGGCCGTTCTGGTAACGGATCTGGACGATGGAGGCGACCTCCCTGCCCGCCTCGGCGTAGGCCGCTTCCGCCTGGCGCAGGTCGGCCTGCGCGACCTTCTCCGCCTCCTGCGCCTTCTTCAACGACTCCCGTTTGGCGGCGTACGCCTCGATGAGCCGGTCGACTTTCTTGTTGAGCTGGGTCAGTTCGGCGCGGAGCCGGGACTCGTCGGGCTTCGGCGCGGCGCCCGCCGTTCCCGTGCCGCCGAGGGCGAAGGCGAAGGTGAGGGCCGAGGCCAGGCAGGCGGCGGCCGTACGTCGATGGAAAGCGGGGGACAGAGCCGTCACAGCTCTCCTCTCCTCACGCCGACCGGGTTAGCTGACGGGTTCGGGCTGGAGGAAGCCCTTCCACCGAAGTGGTTCACCCCAGATGCATGGGTCCCCGGCTCTCAGGTGAGGCACCTGAGATTAGGCATATCGTGCTGTTTGTCCGATGCGTGAGGATAGTAATGGTAAAAAGGTGACCGCGCGACCCCGAGTCGAGACCGATCGGTGATCATTCCGTGATAACGGCGCGCAGGCGCCGAGCTGTCTCCTCAGGCGGAATGTCGTTCACGAAGGCCCCCATGGCCGACTCGGACCCGGCGAGATACTTGAGCTTGTCCGGCGCCCGGCGGATGCTGAACAGCTCAAGATGCGTGTACGCCAGGTCCCTGTCCACCCGCACCGGTGCCTGGTGCCAGGCCGAGACGTACGGCATGGGCACCCCGAACAGCCCGTCCAGGCGGCGCAGCACCTCGGTGTAGAGCGGTCCGAACGCCGCACGCTCGGCGGGGTCGAGTCCGTCAAGGCCGGGAACCCCGCGGTGCGGGTAGAGATGGACCTCGACCGGCCAGCGGGCCGCGGCGGGCACGAACGCCGTCCAGTGCTCGTTGGCCGCGACCACACGCTCGGCGGCCTCCCGTTCGGCCGCGAGCACGTCGGCGAAGAGGTCGCCACCGGTGCGCTCCCTGTGCCGCCGCGCCGCGCCGAGCAGGGTCCGGGTACGCGGGGTCACGTAGGGATAGGCGTAGATCTGGCCGTGCGGATGGGGCAGGGTGATGCCGATCTCCGGGCCGCGGTTCTCGAAGCAGAACACCTGCTCGACCCCGGGCATCGCGGAGAGCGCGACGGTGCGGTCGATCCACGCCTCCATCACCAGCTCGACCCGCTCGGGAGAAAGCATGGAGAAGGAGGAGTCGTGCTCGGAGGTGAAGCAGACGACCTCGCACCTGCCGACGCCGGGCCGTACCTCACTCAGGCCGCCGACCTGCGGGTAGGCGCCCAGGTTGGTGGAGAAGGACGGGAAGCGGTTCTCGAAGACGGCCACGTCGTAGGTGGGGGAGGGGATCTCGGTCGGACGGCCGGGCGCCGACGGGCACAGCGGGCACTCGTCGGCGGGCGGCAGGAACGTACGGCCCTGCCGGTGCCCGGCGACCGCGACCCACTCCTCGGTGAGCGGGTCGTAGCGCAGCTCGGAGGCGGCGGGCCTGGGCGGCAGGTCGCGCGTGTCGACCGCGCCGCGCTCCGCGTCGTCCCGCAGGTCGAAGTAGAACAGCTCGCGGCCGTCGGCCAGGTGGGTCGCGGTGCGCCTCATCGGTCGCGGGTCCCGTCACCGGCGACGACCAGCTCACCGACCCTGGCGGCGAGTTCCTCGCGGGCCTCCCGCTCGAGCCCGGAGTCCGTGATCAGGACGTGGGCCTCGGACAGCTCGGCGATCGTGCTGATCCCGACCGTCCCCCACTTGGTGTGGTCGGCGGGCACGACCAGGCGGTGCGCCGAGGCCACGAGCGCCCGGTCCGTCTCCGCTTCGAGCAGGTTGGGGGTGGTGAACCCGGCGCGGGCGCTCATCCCGTGCACGCCGAGGAACAGGGTGTCCACGTGCAGCCCTCTGATGGCCGCGACGGCCACCGGGCCGACCAGCGCGTCCGAGGGGGTGCGCACCCCGCCGGTCAGCACCACGGTGCGGTCGGCGCGCGGCGCGCGGTGGAAGACCTCGGCGATCCGGATCGAGTTGGTGATCACCGTCAGCTCTGGCACGTCGGTCACGAAGTGGGCGAGCGTCCAGGTGGTGGTACCCGCGGAGAGCGCTATCGCCGTGCCCGGCCTGACGAGCCCGGCGGCGTGCCTGGCGATCGCCTCCTTCTCCGACTGCTGACGCGCGGACTTGGCGGTGAACCCGGGCTCCTCGGTCGAGCCGGGTCCCGTGGCCGTCGCCCCACCGTGGACCTTCTCCACGAGACCGCGCTCCGCCAGCGCCTCAAGATCCCTGCGGATCGTCATGTCGGAGACACCGAACTCGCGGACCAGGTCGGCGACCCTGACCCCGCCACTGCCGCGCACCCGTTCGAGAATCACCTGCTGCCGCTGCTGGGCGAGCATCGATCCCCTCCTTAATCCACCAGACTCCAGCAAATTACCACAGACTCACAGGAGTGAATGTTGGATTATGGGGGTTAAGTGCTCACAGTCGCTCAAGCTCGGCATGGATGTTGGCCCGCGCCCGCGTCTCAAGGTCCGCGACGTGGAAGATCACGGGAAGGTCGAGCAGCGAGCGCAGCACCGCGGCCCTGCCCTGCCTGAAGAGCTCGTCGGGGACGAAGAAGTACTCCTCCCGCACCGCCGCCGCGTAGACGGCGTACTCCTGGGGAGAGGAGGCGAGGATCGCCAGGTCGGCGTCGCACAGCACGGCCCCGTCGGCGTCCCCTGGCTCGGGGGCGTGTGTGATCGTGAGCCTGACCAGCCGCGCGACCGTCCCGACAGCCTCCGGTGACATCCCGAGCTCGGGCAGCGCCCGCTCGGCGAGCCTGGCGCTGCGCTCCTCGTTGTCGCTGCGCCGGGGGTCGTAGACGGCGTCGTGGAACCAGGCCGCGAGCCGTACCAGGTCCGGGTCGGCGGCACTGCCGGCGAGCGCGTCGACGTGGTCGAGTACGGCCGTCAGATGTGCGGTCGTGTGGTATTTACGGTGTGGCTCGCCGTACCGGGACAGCAGGTCCGCGCCGAGCCGGTCGGCCTCGGTTCCGGCCAGGAGGCGCCAGCGCTCCATCAGCTTCTCGCTCATGCGAGGCAGCCTAGATCCGCCCTCTTGTACGGCGGGTGCCCCGGGAGGAACGTAAGAGGCGGATCCCGCACCAGGCGGGGTTCACGGAAGGAGGCCGCGTGGGCAAACGAGCGCGTAAGAACCGGGCCCGCAAACGGAACAAGGCCAACCACGGAAGACGCCCGACGTCGCGTTAGCCGCGTCGTCCCCAGGAGGCGAGCAGCCGGGTCTGGGCGTCGGTGCCGGAGGCGATCGGCTGCTGCGCCCCGATGACCCCCGCCTGCCGGTAACCGGCCTCGGCGCCCGCGACCCACGCCGCGCAGGCCTCGACCAGCTCGGGATCGAGCCGTTCGTCGGCGCCGATCGCCCTGGCCAGGTCCCAGGTGTGGATCAGGACGTCGGCGAACAACTCGGTGACGTACTCCCCGCCGGGCACGTCCCCGAAGGAGAGTCTGGCCAGACGGGTCAGCGCCCCCTCCCCGTAGGCGGCCTGCACGGCGGCGGTGGCGGAGGTGTCGAACGCCTTCAACGGGTCGTCGCCGAGCAGGTCGCCGTCGAAGTCGTCCCCGACCTCGGCGGCGGTCCGCCCGCCGAGCAGTTCCGGAGCCCACAGGTTCTCGCCCACCACATGCTCGACCAGATCCCGCACGTCCCAGTCGACACAGGGTGTCCGGTTGTGCCACTGCTCCGGGGTGATCCTGTGAACGAGAGCGCCGAAGTCGTCCAGCGCGCGGCGGTAGGCCTCGCGTACGTCGGTGATCATCATGCCCTCCCAGCTCCTCATTTCGACCGTAACTCCTGGGAGGCCAGTAGTCATCGCGCTTGTCGGGCATGACACCGGGGTGTGACGGACTCGCTCGACGAGCCTCACGATGGCCGATAGTGAGGTATGACGAACTCGCGAGTGGCGATCATCGGTGGCGGCCTCGGGGGGCTGTGCCTGGCGCAGGGGCTGCGCCGGGCGGGCGTGGAGGTGACGGTCTACGAGCGTGACCGCACTCCCGGCGACCGGCTCCAGGGTTACCGCATCCACATCGACCCGACGGGGGCCCGCGCGCTCAACGAGTGTCTGCCTCCGGAGTTATGGGAGACGTTCCTGGCGTCGGCCTCCGGGAGCGGGCGGGACTTCGGCTTCCTCACCGAGAGGATGAACCCCCTGATGGTGATGGAGACCCCGCGCGGGCCGGACCCGCTGGACAACCACCACTCCATCAGCCGGGTCACGCTCAGGGAGCTGCTGCTGACCGGCCTGTCCGACGTCGTACGGTTCGACAGGACCTACGAGCGCTACACCCGTGAACCGGACGGGACCGTGACCCTGCACTTCGCCGACGGGACCACCGAGAACGCGGACGTCGTGGTCGCCGCGGACGGGGGCAACTCCCGGGTCAGAAAGCAGTACCTCCCGCACGCCCGGCGGATCGACACCGGCATCCTCACGGTCGCGGGCAGGTTCCCGCTCACCGGCGAGACACGCGCCCAGGTCGCCCCCCGGCTGTGGCGGGGCCCCAACATGATCATCCCGCCGAGGGGGTGCGGCATGTTCACCGCGCCGCAGGAGTTCGGACAGCGGGACGCCGGAGGCGACGGAGCGGGCGACTACGTCATGTGGGTCTTCGGCGCCTCGGCGGGACGCCTCCCCACCGGACTGTCCGGCATGAACGGTCAGGAACTCAGGGACACCGTCGCCGGGCTGGTCGCCACCTGGCACCCCGACCTGCGAAGGCTGGTCACCGCCTCGGCACCCGAGAGCGTCTCCCTGCTGCCGATCCGCACCGCGGTCCCCGTCGATCCCTGGCCCGCGACGAACATCACCCTGCTCGGCGACGCGGTGCACAGCATGACCCCGATGCGGGGGATCGGGGCGAACGCCGCCCTGCGTGACGCCTGCCTGCTCACCCGCGCCCTGCGCGGCGGAACGGACCCCGTCACGGCCATCGCCGGCTACGAGACCGAGATGCGCGAGTACGGCTTCGCCGCCGTGCGCAGGTCGCTCAGGGCCGCCAGGCAGTTCGTCGACGACAGCCGCCTGGCCAGGGTGGCCTTCAGGGGCGCGCTCAGGCTGGCCGGGCGCATGCCCTCCCTCAGGAGAAAAGCCCTGTCCTGACCTACGGCAGGCGCTGCTCGACCCAGACGACCTTCCCCTTGGCGGTCGTCCGGGAGCCCCAGCGGTGGGCGAGCCAGTTGACGAGGTGGAGGCCGCGGCCGGTGTCGTCGTCACTGCCCGCGTCCCGCATCGACGGCAGCACGGTGGAGCGGTCGCTCACCTCGCACACCAGCGTCGGGCCGCGCAGCATGCGCAGTCCGACGCTTCCCGAACCGTGCTCGACGGCGTTGGCGACCAGCTCGCTGACCATGAGCTCGACGTTGTCGACGATCGCCTCAAGCCGCCACTCGGCGAGGGTGGCGCGCACGAAGGCACGGGCCTGCCCCGCGGAGCGGGGGTCGGGGGGCAACAGGAGGTCGACGACGTCGTCCTCGTCCAGCTCGCGCACCCTGGCGAGCAGGAGCGCGATGTCGTCGCGCTCGTGCCCGGGACGCTGCGCGCCGATCGTGAGGTCGCAGAGCTCCTCAAGATCGTGACGCCCGCCGGTGAGCAGGTCGCGCAGCATGCCGATGCCCTCGTCGATGTCCCGGTCACGGCTCTCGACCAGGCCGTCGGTGTAGAAGGCGAGGATCGAGTCGTGCGGCAGCACCAGCTCACGCCGTTCGAAGGGCTCGTTGCCGATGCCCAGGGGCAGACCGGCGGGCAGTTCGAGCAGCTCGGTCTCGCCGCCCGGCCGTACGAGGACGGGTGGGACGTGGCCGGCGCAGGAGATCGCGCAGGCCCGGGTGACCGGGTCGTAGGTGGCGTAGAGGCAGGTCGCGATCTGGGTGGTGTCCAGGTCCTGGCTCATCCGGTTGAGCCGGAAGAGCACTTCGGAGGGGCACAGGTCGAGACTGGCGAGCGTACGGGCGGCGGTGCGCAGCTGGCCCATCGTCGCGGCGGCCCTGATGCCGTGCCCCATCACGTCGCCGACGACGAGGGCGACCCGGCAGCCGGGCAGCGGGATCACGTCGTACCAGTCGCCGCCGACCCCGACCAGGTCGCTGGCGGGCAGGTAGCGGGAGGCGATCGTCAGACCGAGCGGCTGGTAGAGGTCGGCGGGCAGCAGACTGCTCTGCAGGGTCAGCGCGGTACGGCGTTCGCGGTTGTAGAGCCGGGCGTTGTCGAGGCAGACCGCGGTCCTGGCGGCCAGTTCCTCGGCGAGGTTGACGTCCTGTTCGTCGAAGGGCTCGCTGTCCGGCCTGCGGGTGAAGATGACGAAGCCGAGCACCCGGCCCCGCGCCTTCAGCGGCACCGCCAGGAAGGAGCTCTCCTCCAGGACCCGGGCGACCGAGTCACGCTTGGAGGAGCGCCCGATCTCCTCCGAGGTCCTGCGCCCGAGGCGGGGGTAGAGGATCGGGTTTCCGGTGGCCATGCACCTGGCGTACGGCGTCCACGCCGCGTAGCTGGTGACCTCGTCCACCGGGAAGGCCTCGGCGTACTCGTCCGGGGTCGTGCTGGAGACCCCGACGGCGATCCGCCGTACGAGCGCCGAGCCGTCGATGCTGCGCTGGGCGAACTCTCCCTCGGTCAGCAGTCTGTCCTGGACCAGGATGCCCGCCGCGTCCGCGAAGCGCGGCACGGCGACGTTCATCAGCTCCCTGCCGGTCTCGAACATGTCCAGCGTGCTGCCGATCCGCTTGCTGGCCGCGTTGAGCAGGGAGAGCTGCTCGTGCATGGTCGCCGGGCTGCTCATCCTGGGGGTCGACGACGCCGGATCCTTGGCGACGAAACGGCGGTTCACCCGTTCCACCGCAGCTCCGTGCCCCGCCTCCCGCTGTGCGCCGGGACTCCGGCGGCCCCGCGGGCGCCGCAGCGAGGGGTCACCGGACCCGGTCCGCCGGGGTGACCGCCCGCGCGGCCGATCATGACGCCCTCGAACCCCGCCACGTTCCCTCCGGTGACTTGACTGCCGCTCATGGAGAATCGTAAAGAACGATCTATATCCCGTATCCGCATTTGGCGCAGATTTCCCGATATTTCTCCGCAGCGTAAACCCGATGGCCGTCGAGTCCCCAATCCGGTGCGGCCGGTCCCGGGCCTCGCGCGACGTCCGTGCCGTACGAGGCCGTCCCCCGTAGTGCGGACCGTTCCCCGCCGGACGGATGGTCATCCTTCGCGACACGGCCGGACGAAAGATCGGAAGCGTGAGAACGGCCACAGAGGATCGGACGGTTCCCGATAGCGGAAGGGCCAGGACACCATGGAGGTGACCTGGCCCTTCGCCATCTGAGCGGACGACGGGAATCGAACCCGCGTAGCCAGTTTGGAAGACTGGGGCTCTACCATTGAGCTACGTCCGCGCGAGCCGGTGTCAGTCTGGTCTAGACTTCATCCGGTCGTCAGGGCGTAATCGTACCGGAGATCCGGAGCGAGCGCGCACCGACGTACGGGGTGTGGCGCAGTTTGGTAGCGCACCTGCTTTGGGAGCAGGGGGCCGCAGGTTCAAATCCTGTCACCCCGACGCTGGTGGGGGCCGATCCGATCGGATTCGATCTGGGTCGGCCTTTTCATCTGGTTCGCCTGGCTCATCCGACTCTGTCGGGTGGGTCAGTGCGTCCCGCTGAAGAGCGCCCAGACGGCCTTGCCGCCGCGGTTGAGGTGGTCCCAGCCCCAGCACTTGCTGTAGGTCTCCACGATGTAGAGGCCACGGCCGTTCTCCGAGATGAAGTCCGGCTCCTTGGGGGTGGGGACCTCGTCACTGGGATCGGCGACGGCCAGCAGCACGTGGGGAGACAGGTGCAGCAGCACGAGGGTGATCGGGTTGGCCTCCATCGTGCTCGGTGGACGCAGCGCGTAGCGCACCGCGTTCGTCACGAGCTCGGAGACCACCAGGGCCGCGTCGTCGCTCAGCTCCGACAGGCCCCACTCCCGCAGCTTCGACCTCGTCACCTCGCGGGCGGTCTTCACCGAGTCCGCCTGGTGGGGAAGCGGGCACGCCGTGGCGTCGGAGTGCCTGGCCGCGAGCAGGTCGTCGAAGCTCACCTCGCGAGTCGCCTGCAGGTAGCCGGCAGCCGATTTCGGCTCCTCCACCATCCTGCCGGTATCTCCCGCTCTCATCGTGAGTCTCCGCGCTGGTTGTGAGTTTTCAGAGCTTGTGCACCATAAGCCCAATATGCACTAGGCCATCATGGGTCACCGGAACGCCCGCTGCAAGACCCAAATGCACGTGCAGTTGCATCGTGCAGGCGCATGGGCGAACAGTAGAAGAGGTTGTCGGACCGGACACGGAGTTGGGACCTTGTCATTGCGCCTGGAAGTGGTGACACTGTGTGCGCTGGCCCAACTGAATAGGGAGGCGAAGTGACGCAGGTTCAACCGGGCTCGGGTCCCACGGCTCTGCGGATTCTCCTGGGCTCCCAGTTGCGCCGGCTGCGCGAGGCCAAGGGCCTGTCGCGTGAGGAGGCCGGGCACCTCATCAGGGGGTCGGAGTCCAAGATCAGCAGGATGGAGCTCGGCAGGGTCGGCCTGCGGGAACGCGACGTCGCCGACCTGCTCACCTTCTACGGTGTCGAGGAGGAGGAAGCCAGGGCGGCCGTCATGGAGCTGCTGCTCAAGGCCAACGAGCCCGGCTGGTGGCACCGCTTCAACGACCTGCTCCCCTCGTGGTTCCAGACCTACGTCGGCCTTGAGGAGGCGGCCTCCCGCATCCGCACCTACGAGGTGCAGTTCGTGCCGGGCCTGCTCCAGACCAAGGAGTACGCCCGGGCGGTCATCACCGCGGGCAGCGCGGGCATCTCCCCCGAGGAGATCGCGCGCCGCGTCGACCTGCGGATGCAGCGCCAGCGGGTGCTCGAACGCCCGGACGGCCCGTTCTTCTGGGCCGTCATCGACGAGGCCGCGCTGCGTCGCCCCATCGGTGGCGCCGAGGTGTCCCGCGCACAGCTGGAACACCTGCTCGACCTCATGCGCCAGCCCAATATCACGATTCAGGTCATGCCGTTCAGCTTCGGCGGTCACAGCGCCGAGGGCGGCGCCTTCAGCGTGCTGCGTTTCCAGGACAGCGAGCTTCCCGACGTGGTCTACGTCGAACAGCTCGCCAGCGCCCTCTACCTGGACAAGCGTGAGGAGGTCGACCGCTACAGCGAGGTCATGGAACGGCTGTGCGCGGTCAGCACCACTCCGGGGGAGACGACCGACATCCTGCGGAGAATCATCAAGGAGAACTGAACGAGCGCCGGTCGCTCCCAGGCGCGGCTCTGCCCTAGACTGGCCAGCGGCGTTGGACACCCGCCACAGTTGATCATGCCCTAATATCGCATGTCTGAACGGCTGTGTCCGGTGCCGCTCATGTGGGCGCGGCGCGCGAGCTTGCCGCGGTAGCCGTACGACTTGACGCGCCCGCGATCACTCGAAGCTTGATCAAGGAGACCACCCCGTGAAGACCGCTGTCGAGGAGCTCAGCCCGACCCGGGTCAAGCTCACTGTCGAGGTGCCGTTCGAGGAGCTCGGCGAGAGCATGCAGGCGGCGTACAAGAAGGTCGCGCAGCAGGTGCGCGTCCCCGGCTTCCGCCCCGGCAAGGTCCCGGCCCGGATCATCGAGCAGCGCTTCGGCCGCGCGGTGGTTCTGGAGGAGACCCTCAACGACGCGGTGCCGAAGCTGTACGGCCAGGCCGTCGACGAGAGCGACATCTTCCCGGTCAGTCAGCCGAGCATCGAGGTCACCAAGATCGATGACGGCGAGCAGGTCGAGTTCACCGCCGAGGTGGACGTCCGCCCGAACTTCGACGTTCCCGACTACGAGGGCATCGAGGTCACCGTCCCGGTCGCCCAGGTGACGGACGAGGACGTCGAGGCCCAGCTGGACGGCCTGCGCCAGCGCTTCGCCACGCTGACCGGCGTCGAGCGCGCCGCGGCCAACGGCGACTACGTCGTGATGGACCTGGCCGCCGCGATCGACGGTGTGAACATCGAGGAGCAGCAGGCGGGCGACGTCTCCTACGAGGTCGGCGCGGGCTCCGTGCTGCAGGGCCTCGACGACGCGCTGGTCGGCATGTCCGCCGGTGACGTCAAGGAGTTCACCACCAACCTGGTCGGCGGGCAGAACGCCGGCGAGGAGGCCGTGGTGACCATCACCATCAAGAGCGTCAAGGAGAAGGTCCTCCCCGAGCTCGACGACGAGTTCGCCCAGCTGGCCAGCGAGTTCGACACCCTCGACGAGCTCAAGGAGAGCGTCCGCGAGCAGGTGCGCCGCACCAAGCTGATCGAGCAGGTCGTCCAGGCGCGCGAGAACGCCCTCGACGCGCTCCTCGACAAGCTCGACATTCCGATCCCGGAGAGCGCGCTCAAGGCCGAGGTCGACAGCCGCAAGCACAACCTTGAGCACCAGATCGCCGAGAGTGGCCTGAGCAAGGAGGCTTACTTCCGCCTCTACCAGACCACCGAGGAAGAGCGTTTCGCCGAGTTCGACACGAGCTCCGCCAAGGCGATCAAGACCGGCTTCGTGCTCGACAAGATCGTCAAGAACGAGGAGCTCGGCGTCAGCGAGCAGGAGCTGACCGACTTCGTGGTGCGCCGCGCCATGCAGATGAACGTCGCCCCCAACGCCCTCGCCAAGCACCTGGCCGACAACGACCAGCTCACGCTGGCCATGGTCGAGATCGTCCGCGACAAGGCCAAGAGCGTCGTCGGTGACGCGGCCAAGGTGGTCGACGAGGCCGGCGAGACGGTCGACCTCAAGGCCATCTACAGCGAGATCAACGGCCAGGAAGTGGTCGAGGAGCCCGCTGAGGGCGCCGAGGCCGCAGAGGGCGACGCCGACAAGGCCGCCGAGTAGGCCACAAGGCGGTTCCACGACCTACGTGACGCCTCCCCGGTGCCGGGCACCGGGGAGGCGTCACGCTTTCCCACTCGCGGGAAACCCCCATCCGGGCAGTCAGGTACGGCTGAGCGCCCGCACAGGTGTCCCGGCGTGTCGCGCCGTCCTTGTCCGGGGGGCCGCCCCGAATGTCCTCCAGGGGCCTTCCTGCGCCGTGGACGCCGTCCTACACGGCGGATTCGGCGGCGGGGCCGTAGGGGCTCGGACCAGGCGAAGGGGTGTGGGACGGTGCGGGGAGCATGCGCCGTCAGCGAACAGCACGTGGAGGGGGCATGTCCGGTAGGCGCCGCGCGTTAAGGTCACAAGCAAAGCCAATCGATTACGACGCATCGGAAGGTGACGCTGTGACCAGCCCGCCGACCTTCTACCAGCCGACCGGCTCCGGGCCCGAGTCGATGAGCCAGCAGAACGGCTCGTTCAGGCTCGAAGACCAGCTCTATCAGCGGCTGCTGCGTGAGCGCATCATCGTGCTGGGCACCCAGGTCAACGACGAGATCGCCAACCGAATCTGCGCCGAGCTGCTGCTGCTCGCCGCGGACGATCCCGACAGGGACATCTGGCTCTACATCAACTCGCCGGGCGGATCGGTGACCGCCGGTATGGCGATTTACGACATGATGGAATACGTGCCCAATGATGTGTGCACGGTCGCGATGGGACTGGCCGCCTCCATGGGGCAGTTCCTGCTCTGCGCCGGTGAGAAGGGCAAGCGTTACGCGCTCCCGCACGCACGCATCATGATGCACCAGCCGTCCGGGGGCATCGGTGGCACCGCCGCCGACATCGCCATCCAGGCGGAGCAGATGCTCTACGTCAAGAAGACCCTTGCCGAGCGCATCGCCTTCCACACCGGTCAGCCGCTCGACCAGATCGAGGCCGACTCCGACCGTGACCGCTGGTTCACGGCCGAGGAGGCCAAGGACTACGGCTTCATCGACAATGTCGTGCGCAGCGCCCGGCAGGTGCCCTCAACGGGCGCCGTCTCCTGAAGGGGCAAAAGGTGAGTGAGTTGATCCGGCCGGGAGACATCAACGGCCGTTACGTTATCCCTACCTTCGTCGAGCGCACGTCGTACGGCGTCAAGGAGATGAGCCCGTACAACAAGCTCTTCGAGGACCGCATCATCTTCCTCGGCGTGCAGGTTGACGACACCTCGGCCAACGACGTCATGGCGCAGTTGCTGACGCTGGAGTCGATCGACCCCGACCGCGACATCAGCATCTACATCAACTCGCCGGGCGGCTCGTTCACCGCCATGATGGCGATCTACGACACGATGCAGTTCGTCCGGCCGGAGATCCAGACGGTCTGTCTCGGTCAGGCCGCCTCGGCGGCGGCGATTCTGCTGGCCGGCGGCACGCCCGGCAAGCGGTTCGCCCTGCCCAACGCCCGCATGCTGATCCACCAGCCCTCAACCGAGGGTGGCGGCCAGGGAAGCGACATCGAGATCCAGGCGCGTGAGATCCTGCGGATGCGCACGCAGATGGAGTCGATCCTGTCCAGGCACTCGGGCAGGAGCGCCGAAGAGGTCCGCAAGGACATCGAGCGGGACAAGATCCTCGATGCCGAGGAAGCCAAGGCGTACGGGCTGATCGACGACATCATCCCGTCGCGCAAGAAGCTCGCCAAGGCCATAGCCTCCTAATGAGGTCTATCGCACCGGAACGGTGCCCAATTGGGCACCTTCCGGTGCGACTCGCCGCTAGGGGGCTCACTGAGGGCTCAGAAGACGGTAACGTCGAAACCTGAGCGGGATGACTTTTCGCACCGGGTATCGGTCCGGTCGGAAGAAACGGACCGCGAAGCCAGGGCGGTCCCACGCAAAGGAGTATCTGGGGTGGCACGCATCGGCGACGGGGGAGACCTGCTGAAGTGCTCTTTCTGCGGGAAGAGCCAGAAGCAAGTCAAGAAGCTCATCGCCGGACCCGGCGTATACATCTGCGATGAGTGCATCGATCTCTGCAACGAGATCATCGAAGAGGAGCTCAGCGAGTCCTCCGAGCTCAAGTGGGACAGTCTGCCCAAGCCGAGGGAGATCTACGAGTTCCTCGACGCCTACGTCATCGGTCAGGACCAGGCGAAGAAGGCGCTCTCGGTGGCGGTCTACAACCACTACAAGCGGGTGCAGTCCGGCGAGCGCGGGCGTGACGACGGCATCGAGCTGTCCAAGTCCAACATTCTGCTGTTGGGCCCGACCGGTTCCGGCAAGACACTGCTCGCCCAGACGTTGGCGAAGATGCTGAACGTGCCGTTCGCCATCGCCGACGCCACCGCCCTGACAGAGGCGGGCTATGTGGGCGAGGACGTCGAGAACATATTGCTCAAGCTGATCCAGGCCGCTGACTACGACGTCAAGAAGGCCGAGACCGGCATCATCTACATCGACGAGGTGGACAAGATCGCTCGCAAGAGCGAGAACCCCTCGATCACCAGGGACGTCTCCGGCGAGGGCGTGCAGCAGGCCCTGCTGAAGATCCTGGAGGGCACCACCGCGAGCGTGCCGCCCCAGGGCGGGCGCAAGCACCCCCACCAGGAGTTCATCCAGATCGACACCACCAACGTGCTGTTCATCTGTGGTGGCGCCTTCGCGGGTCTTGAGAAGATCATCGAGTCCCGGGTCGGCAGGAAGGGCATCGGCTTCAACGCCATCATCCGTTCCAAGGACGACATCGACACCTCCGACATCTTCGGAGACGTCATGCCCGAGGACCTGCTGAAGTTCGGCATGATCCCCGAGTTCGTCGGCCGCCTCCCGGTCATCACCAGCGTGCACAACCTTGACCGCGACGCGCTCATCCAGATCCTCACCGAGCCGCGCAACGCCCTGGTCAAGCAGTACCGCCGCCTGTTCGAGCTGGACAACGTCGAGCTGGAGTTCAGCGACGACGCCCTGGAGGCCATCGCCGACCAGGCGATCCTGCGGGGCACCGGTGCCAGAGGCCTGCGCGCCATCCTGGAGGAGGTCCTGCTTTCGGTGATGTACGAGGTGCCCTCCCGACAGGACGTGGCCCGCGTCGTCATCACCCGAGAGTCGGTGCTCGAGCACGTCAACCCGACCCTCGTGCCCCGTGACCAGCTGAACAAGCAGCAGCGCACGCCGCGCGAGAAGTCCGCCTGACCTCAGCGCCGGACGATCCGAAGCGGCGACGCCCCCGCGTTCCTCTACGCGGGGGCGTCGCCGTGTCCACGGTCTTTCCGGGTCTTTCCGGTGGCTGGAGTCCGGCCGCCATCCGAAGAGAGACATGTCTGGACAGGGCGGAAGGTGTGCGGACACCTGACGACGGCCGCGAGTCGGGGACATCGACCGTCCGGACGTCTCTAGAATTGGACACCGTGACGACGCCAGAGCTGCCTACCCAGTACACCCCCGCCGACGTGGAGACCCGGAGCTACGAGCGCTGGGTGTCCGAGGGGTACTTCACCGCCGACCCCAGCAGCGAGCGCGAGCCGTACAGCATCGTCCTGCCCCCGCCGAACGTAACCGGTGTCCTGCACATCGGCCACGCCCTCGACCACTCGATCCAGGACGCGCTGACCCGCCGCGCCCGCATGCGCGGGCAGGAGACGCTCTGGCTGCCGGGTATGGACCACGCGGGCATCGCCACCCAGAACGTCGTCGAGCGTGAGATCGCCAAGGAGGGCCTCTCTCGCCACGACCTTGGCCGGGAGGCCTTCGTCGAGCGCGTCTGGCAGTGGAAGGAAGAGTCCGGTGGCCGGATTCTCGGGCAGATGCGGAAGCTCGGCGACGGCGTCGACTGGTCCCGCGAGCGCTTCACCATGGACCCCGGTCTCTCCCGCGCGGTCCAGACCATCTTCAAGAAGCTCTTCGACGACGGGCTCATCTACCGCGCCGAGCGCATCATCAACTGGTGCCCGCGCTGCCTGACGGCGTTGTCCGACATCGAGGTCGAGCACAGCGAGGACGAGGGCGAACTCGTCTCGATCCGGTACGGCTCCGGCGAGGACGAGATCATCGTCGCCACGACCCGCGCCGAGACCATGCTGGGCGACACCGCGGTCGCCGTGCACCCCGAGGACGAGCGCTACGCGCACCTGGTCGGCAGGCAGGTCGAGCTCCCGCTGACCGGCCGCAGCATTCCGGTCGTGGCCGACGAGCACGTCGACCCCGCCTTCGGCACCGGAGCGGTCAAGGTCACTCCGGCGCACGACCCCAACGACTTCGAGATCGGCCGCCGTCACTCGCTGCCCTCTCTCATCGTCATGGACGAGCGCGGAGTGATCACCGCACACGGTCCGTTCGAGGGGCTCGACCGCTTCGAGGCCAGGCCCGCGGTCGTGGCCGCCCTGCGTGAGCAGGGCCGGATCGTCGCGGAGAAGCGGCCCTACCTCCACTCGGTCGGTCACTGCTCACGCTGCAAGACAGTGGTCGAGCCGAGACTGTCGCTGCAGTGGTTCGTCAACGTCTCGCCCCTGGCGAAGGCCGCCGGCGACGCGGTCCGTGAGGGACGCACCCGGATTCACCCGCCGGAGCTGGCCAAGCGCTACTTCGACTGGGTCGATGACATGCACGACTGGTGTATCTCACGGCAGCTGTGGTGGGGACATCGGATTCCGGTCTGGTACGGCCCCGAGGGTGAGGTCGTCTGCGTCGGCCCCGACGAGGAGCCGCCCGCCGGCTACGTCCAGGACTCCGACGTCCTCGACACCTGGTTCTCTTCGGGACTGTGGCCGTTCTCGACCCTGGGCTGGCCGGAGAAGACCCCCGAACTGGCCAAGTTCTACCCGACCTCCGTCCTGGTCACCGGTTACGACATCCTGTTCTTCTGGGTGGCCAGGATGATGATGTTCGGTATCTACGCGATGGAGGGTCGTCCTCCGTTCCACACCGTCGCGTTGCACGGGATGGTCCGCGACCAGTACGGCAAGAAGATGTCCAAGTCGTTCGGCAACGTGGTGGACCCGCTCGACTGGGTCGAGCGCTTCGGCGCGGACGCCACCCGTTTCACGCTCCTGCGCGGTGCCAACCCCGGATCCGACGTGGCGATCAGCGAGGAATGGGCAGGCGGCTCCCGCAACTTCTGCAACAAGATCTGGAACGCCACCCGCTTCGCGCTCATGAACGGCGCGACGGTCGGTGAGCTTCCTGTCGAGGAGCTGACCGCGGCCGATCGCTGGATCCTCTCTCGGCTGCAGGAGGTCGTCGGTACGGTCGACGCGGCCTTCGAGGAGTTCGAGTTCGCCAGGGTCTCCGATGTGCTGTACCACTTCGCCTGGGATGAGGTCTGCGACTGGTACCTGGAGCTGGCGAAGATCCAGCTGGCCGCGGGACAGGAACACACCCGGCTGGTGCTCGGGCACGTCTTCGACGCGCTGCTCCGTCTGCTCCATCCGCTGGTGCCGTTCGTCACCGAGGAACTGTGGCGAGCGGTGACCGCGGCCCCCTCCATCGTGGTCGCCCCGTGGCCCGTGGTTCAGGAGTCGCTGCGCGACGGTGACGCGGAGAAGGAGATCGTCGCCCTCCAGGGGCTGGTCACCGAGATCCGCAGGTTCCGTTCCGACCAGGGTCTCAAGCCAGGCCAGCGAGTCGCGGCACGACTCTCCCTCACCGGTACGGCCCTGGCCCCGCACGAGGGGGCGATCAGGTCGCTGCTCCGCCTCGACCAGCCGTCCGACTCCTTCGCCGCGACCGCGCGCCTCGACGTCGGCGGAATCCAGGTGGAGATCGACACCGCGGGGACGATTGATGTGGCGGCTGAGCGCAAGCGTCTGGAGAAGGATCTCGCGGTGGCACGCAAGGAAGCCGCCCAGGTGGCCGCCAAGCTTGGCAATGAGCAGTTCATGTCGAAGGCGCCTGACGACGTGGTGGCCAAGGTGCGTGCCCGTGCCGCCCAGGCGGATCAGGACATCGCGAGACTGACGGCCCAGCTCGACGCGCTGCCCGTCGGCTGAACACTCGATCGCATTACAGAGCTCGGGATCGGTTGGTGGTCCCGGGCTCTCGCGTGTCGGCTTCGGGCACACGTTTGAGACATGGTGACCCAGGGAAGACTTAGTTGTTACCGGCAAGTTGGTCCTGAGAGCCCGAATGGACTGCTAGAGTTCTTCAAGTGGGACGAGATCCCACACACCCTTCCAAAAGATCACTGAAGATCTAGCCTGTCTGAGGGATTGGACAGAAGCCGGATGTCAGAGTAAGTTGGAAGGGTTGCTCCGGAGACGGGGTGAGCGAGATCCTAGCGGGTCTGACAGGTTGGTGTCGAGTGGCTGCGAAGGCAGCGGGTTGACACGGACCGGCCGGAAATGATAGGATGGGAACACGGAAGTTTGTGCCCCTGAAGTGGTCGCACCGGATGGTGTGGCGGCAGACGGTGAACGCGTCCGTTTCTTGAGAACTCAACAGTGTGCTAAAAGCCAGTGCATGAAGCACAAACCCGTCCTAACGCACGACATGGCGACATGATCCGTGCGGGGATGGATTCCTTTGGTTGATGCACCAACCCTGTAGCGGGGTTGGGTGCTTTCAGCCGGGGTTGACTCGAAAAGCATTGTTTGGAGAGTTTGATCCTGGCTCAGGACGAACGCTGGCGGCGTGCTTAACACATGCAAGTC